>NZ_JAGJBZ010000002.1:0-658370 GCF_020010925.1 Streptomyces griseiscabiei
CGCCGAGAGCACGCACCGGACGCCGCTCCTTGACGGGCAAACGTTGCCTGCCGCGGCACTGGTCACGACCGCGAGCCGGGCCCTTCGGGGCCCGGCCCCGGGCGCTCACCAGCCCGTCACCTGCGGGGTCGTCGTCGACGGCGGCTCCACCCAGGGGCGGGCGGTCAGCGCCCACACGAAGAACGCGACCACGGCGGCCGTCAGCACCAGCCACATCACGCGCCGGGCCACCGTCCGGCGCCGCAGCATCCGCCCGCCGCGCCGCACCGCCGCCCCGCACAGATCGGGCGGCACCGGCACCGGCCCGCGCTCCAGGATCCGCCGTACGGCCGCCTCGCGCTCCCGCAGACTCATGACGGCGCCACCTCCACGACCTTCTTCTCGGGAGCGACCGCGCGCGGGGGATGCAGAACGGTCGCCATCGCCCGCAGACAGATCGTCCGCACCCGCTCCACGGGCAGCCCGAGCAGCGCCGCCGTCTGCTCCTCCGCGACGCCCTCGTGCAGCCGCAGGACGAGGACCAGCCGCTCCTGGGGGCTGAGCACGCTCAGCACGCCCCCGCGCGCGTGGCCGAAGAGAGTGTGGTGGTGCCATGCCTCGCGCGCGAAGCGGACGGCCAGCTGCTGCCGGGTCCGGTCGTAGGGGTCCTCGCCGCGCAGCCGGTCCCAGCCGGCGTACGTGTGGGCGAGGGCGTGGGTCAGCAGCCGCCGCGCGCGTGGATTGGCGTCCGCGGGCTCGGCCGTGAGCAGGGTGGCGGTCCGCAGCAGCCGTCCCGCCGCACCCGCGACGAACGCCTCGAACTCCCGGGCCCGGCGGGCGCCTTGGGCCACATGCCGATCTCGCACCACGCCCTCCCGTCCGACGCCGGTCCTGAGGGACCGAGATCGGCCGAGTCCGGACTCGGCCGCCGCCCACCACGGGTCCCGGTCTCATATCAGGCCAGGAGCGGGGGTGCGGTCAAGGGTCAGGAGGGCGCCGGTGCCTCGGGGGCGGCCGCCATACGGGTCGACAGCGCGGTGTTGAAGCGGGTGAGCAGGGAGCAGAAGGCCTCGCGCTCCTCGGGGGCCCAGTCCTGGGTGAGTTCGGCCATCAGCTGACGCCTGGAGGAACGTACCTCCTCAAGGCGGGACAGTCCGCGCGGCGACAGCTGGAGCACCACGGCCCGGCCGTCCTCCGGGTGGGAGGTGCGCTTGACGAGTCCGGTGTCCACGAGCGGCGCCACCTGGCGGGTCACCGTCGAGGAGTCGATCCCCATGCTCGCCGCGAGCGCCTTGACGCCCATCGGACCCTCGTTGTCGAGGCGGTTGAGCAGCAGGTACGCGGCACGGTCCATGGAGTTGCGCACCTGCCCGACGCCGCCGAGCCGGGTCTGTTCGGCACGGCGTGCGAACACCGCGACCTCGTGCTGCAGCGTGTCGAGAAGACCGTTGTCACCGACGGTCGTCATGTCCATCGACATTTCAGGTGTTGTGGGCATGGCCAAAGGCTCAATTCATGCGTGGGGCGCTGGGTTGGGGGACAGAGTACGCGGACCGGGCGCGGGGTGTACGGGCCCCGCTGAAACCGGGTCCCGCCCCTTGGTCACACCCGCCTGCGGCCCCTGTGAACTGCGAGACTGTGGTCATGAGCTACAGCACGGCTGACTCCTTTCCGCGCGTGACGATCGACGACGTGCGGGGCGCGCAGAAGATGCTTACGGGTGTTTCACGTGTCACCGCCATGGAGGGCAGCAGGCATCTGTCGCAGCTCGTCGGCGCCCCCGTGCACCTCAAGTGCGAGAACCTGCAGCGGACGGGCTCGTTCAAGCTGCGCGGCGCGTACGTCCGGATCGCGGGCCTGCTGCCCGAGGAGCGCGCCGCCGGTGTCGTCGCCGCGAGCGCCGGCAACCACGCCCAGGGCGTCGCCCTCGCCTCCTCGCTGCTCGGGGTGCGCTCCACGGTCTTCATGCCGAAGGGCGCCCCGCTGCCGAAGATCAGCGCGACCGAGGAGTACGGCGCCGAGGTGCGGCTGCACGGCACGGTGGTCGACGAGACGCTGGCCGCCGCCCGGGAGTACGCGGAGGAGACGGGCGCGGTGTTCATCCACCCGTTCGACCACCATGACGTCATCGCGGGTCAGGGCACGGTCGGCCTGGAGATCCTGGAGCAGTGCCCCGAGGTGCGCACGATCGTCGTCGGGATCGGCGGCGGCGGGCTCGCGGCCGGTATCGCGGTCGCGGTGAAGTCGCTGCGCCCGGACGTGAGGGTCGTCGGCGTCCAGGCGGAGGGCGCCGCCGCGTATCCGCCGTCGCTGGCCGCCGGGGTGCCCGTGGCCGTGGAGAACCCGGCGACGATGGCCGACGGCATCAAGGTCGGACGCCCCGGCGACGTACCGTTCGCGATCGTCGCCGACCTGGTGGACGAGGTCCGTACGGTCTCGGAGTACAACCTCTCCAGCGCCCTGCTGCTCTGTCTGGAGCGGGCCAAGCTGGTCGTGGAACCGGCCGGGGCCAGTCCCGTCGCGGCCCTGCTGCGGGATCCGGGGTCCTTCGCGGGCCCGGTCGTCGCGGTGCTCTCCGGCGGCAACGTCGACCCGCTGCTGATGCAGCGCATCCTGCGGCACGGCATGGCCGCGGGAGGCCGCTACCTGCAGGTACGCCTCCGTCTCACCGACCGCCCCGGCGCCCTCGCCACACTTCTGGGAGTGTTGTCAGTGGTCGACGCTAATGTCCTGGATGTGAGTCACGTACGGACCGACCCCCGGCTCGGGCTCACGGAGGTGGAGGTCGAACTGCACCTGGAGACGAGGGGCCCCAAGCACTGCGCCGAGGTCAACCACGCGCTCCGCGAGGCGGGTTACACCGTCATCGACTGAGCCGGGCGCCCCTTCGGTCCTCCCTCGTCACTCGTTCGGGAAAGTCCATTGAGAGACGCGATACATCGCGTTATGGTGTGTCTCGTGTTCGTTGCGAAGAACCCGATATCGCTGTGAAGAACCCCCAAAGACGTGGAGACATCACATGCCAGGCGCCATCCATGCCGAAGGTCTGGTGAAGACCTTCGGCGACGTAAGAGCCCTCGACGGCGTCGACCTCGACGTCCCCGAGGGCACCGTCCTGGGTCTGCTCGGGCCGAACGGCGCGGGCAAGACGACCACCGTCCGCTGCCTCACCACCCTGCTCCGGCCCGACAGCGGCAGAGCCGTGGTGGCCGGCATCGACGTGCTGAAGGACCCCGACGCCGTACGGCGCTCGGTCGGCCTCTCCGGCCAGTTCGCCGCGGTCGACGAATATCTGACGGGCCGGGAGAACCTCCAGATGGTCGGCCAGCTCTACCAGATGCGGGCCAAGGCCGCGAAGGTGCGCGCGGGTGAGCTGCTGGAGCAGTTCCATCTCGCCGACGCCGCCGACCGCCCCGCCAAGACGTACTCGGGCGGAATGCGCCGCCGGCTCGACCTCGCCGCCGCGCTGGTGGTGTCGCCGCCGGTCATGTTCATGGACGAGCCCACCACCGGCCTCGACCCACGCAACCGCCAGGAGCTGTGGGGAGTGATCAAGCAGCTGGTCTCCGGCGGTACGACCCTGCTGCTCACCACCCAGTACCTCGAAGAGGCCGACCACCTCGCCCACGACATCGCCGTCGTCGACCACGGCCGGGTCATCGCCCGCGGCACCTCCGACCAGCTCAAGGCCCGCACCGGCGGAGAGCGCGTCGAGGTCGTCGTGCACGAGCGCGAGCGCATCCCGGACGCCGTCGAGGTGCTCACCGGCTTCGGCAAGGGCGACACCACGGTCGAGGAGCACACCCGCAAGCTCACCGTGCCCGTGACCGGCGGTGCCAAGCTCCTTGCCGAGGTCATCCGCGAGCTGGACACCCGGGGCATCGAGATCGACGACATCGGCCTGCGCCGCCCCACCCTGGACGATGTGTTCCTCTCCCTGACGGGACACCTCGCCGAGGTGAAGGACGAGGCCGAGGAGACCGGCGGGGCCGCCGACGCCAGAGGCCACGGCCGCCGGAAGGAGGGGGCGAAGTGAGTGCCGCCACCGGCGCCGCGCGCGTCGCACCGTCCGGCAATCCGATCACCCGGTCCGTCCGGGACTCGATGGTCGTCGCCAAGCGCAATCTGATCAGGATGTCCCGTATTCCAGAAATGGTAATTTTCGGGCTTATTCAACCCATCATGTTCGTGGTGCTGTTCACCTATGTGTTCGGTGGCTCCATGAACATCGGCGGCACCACGGACCCCGACGTCTACACCGAGTTCCTGATGGCCGGCATCTTCGCGCAGACCGTCACCTTCGCCACCGCCGGTGCGGGAGCGGGCATCGCCGACGACATGCACAAGGGGCTCATCGACCGCTTCCGTTCGCTGCCCATGGCGCGCGGGGCCGTGCTCACCGGGCGGACGCTCGCCGACCTGGTCCAGACGGCGCTCACCCTCGCCGTGCTGGCCGTGGTCGCCCTGCTCGTCGGCTGGCGCACCCACACCAGCTTCGGCGAGGTGCTCGGCGCGTTCGGCCTGCTGCTCCTCCTCGGATACGCCTTCACCTGGGTCGGCGCTCTCATCGGTCTCTCGGTCCGCACCCCCGAGGCGGCCACCTCCGGCGGGCTGATCTGGCTCTTCCCGGTCACCTTCATCTCGAACGCGTTCGTGGACTCCAGCCGTATGACGCCCTGGCTGCAGCATGTGGCCGACTGGAACCCGTTCAGTGCCACCGTCCAGGCCTGCCGTGAGCTGTTCGGCAACCCCGGGGTGTCACCGTCGGACGCCTGGCCCATGCAGCACCCGGTCTGGGCCTCACTGATCTACTCGGTCCTGATCATCGTCATATTCCGGACCCTGTCCGTACGGAAGTACCGCTCGGCGGCGGGATGAGCGGGACGAGCGGGATGGCGGGATGAGAAGGAGAGCGAGCGCAAGGCCGAGCGGCGACCGGCCCCGGACATGACCGTGGCCCCCGGCGCCGAAGGGGCGCCGGGGGCCACGGGACGAGCGACGGTGGAGCGCTCGGCTCCCCGGATATCGCTCAGCTCTGGTAGGGCACGGCCTTGAGGATCTTCACCGAGGCGAACTTGCCGTTCGGCAGCTCGTACTGCGCGTCCTGGCCGACCTTCTTGCCGGTCACGCCCGAGCCGAGCGGGGACTGCGGCGAGTAGGTCTCGATGTCGGAGCTGGCGTACTCACGGGAGGCGAGGAGGAAGGTCACGGTGTCGTCCTCGTCGCCGTCGAAGGCGATCGTCACGACCATGCCGGGCGCCACCGCGCCGTCCGCGGACGCCGGCGCCTCGCCGACCTTCGCGTTCTCCAGGAGCTGGGTCAGCTGCCGCACACGGAGTTCCTGCTTGCCCTGCTCTTCCTTGGCCGCGTGGTACCCGCCGTTCTCGCGCAGGTCGCCCTCCTCGCGCGCGGCCGCGATCTTGGCGGCGATCTCCGTGCGCGCAGGACCAGACAGGTACGCCAGCTCGGCCTTCAGCTGGTTGTACGCCTCCTGGGTCAGCCAGGTGACGTTCTCACTGGTCTGGGTCACAGGTGCTCCTCGTAGGTACTGGGAATACAAAGCATCGCCCTACCCAGAAGAATGTTCCTTCACGAGTGGGCGAAACCACGAGCCTAACAATTCAGCGGCGGAAGGGGGAGGACATAAACCACAAGCGTTACGTCCACGCAGGTCAGCCCGCGCTCACGGAGAGCCGAGGGCTCAGCTCGCGCTCGCGTGACAGCCGAGCAGTTCGGCGGTGGTGCCGCGCGAGGTGGTCTTCAGGGTGACGACCTCGTCGATGTCCGTGGTGTCGGCGGCGAAGCGGAAGTCGGCGCGGCCGACCTCGGCACCGTCCTCGGACTGGGAGCGCACCGTGCAGTACGCCTCGACACCGGCGTCCTTGTCGCCCCTGAGATGCACCTTGACCGAGTTCGCCGAGGTATCGAAGGTGTAGACCTCGACGCTGATCTTGTTGCCGGCCACATAGTGGTAGGCGAACCAGCCGATGAGCACGAGCAGGGCCGCGCCCAGGACACTGCCGATGACCTTGAGTCTGCGGTCGGCGCGCTCGTCCGCGGAGGGGCCGTAGCGGCCCTCGGGAGGCCGCGTGCTCGCCGTGGTCATCGTCGTCCTCTCGGAGTCCTCATCGGAAAGGGGCCGGGAGGATGCCCCCGGCAGGGCGTCCGGGCCGTGGAACGGTCCGGGCCGGGAATTTCCCGCCCCCCGATGCCGTCACTATAGAAGCCCCCCGCCCAGAGCCTGACGGCCGCCCCGTACGGGTGTCCGCGCGGGACGGCAGTATGGACTCACCGGATCGCGCCGGGCCGAGTCACCGAAGTCCAGGCCGGGCGCCGAGTTACGAGGGAATGAGTCTTGACTGACCAGCTGCGACTGATGGCCGTGCACGCACACCCCGACGACGAGTCGAGCAAGGGTGCGGCCACCATGGCGAAGTATGTGTCCGAGGGGGTGGACGTGCTGGTCGTGACCTGCACGGGCGGGGAGCGCGGCTCCATCCTCAATCCGAAACTGCAGGGCGACAAGTACATCGAGGAGCACATTCACGAGGTGCGCAAGAAGGAGATGGACGAGGCCCGGGAGATCCTCGGCGTCGGGCAGGAGTGGCTCGGCTTCATCGACTCCGGTCTCCCGGAGGGCGACCCCCTGCCGCCTCTTCCCGACGGCTGCTTCGCCCTGGAGGACGTCGACAAGGCGGCCGGCGAGCTGGTCCGGAAGATCCGCGCCTTCCGTCCCCAGGTGATCACCACCTACGACGAGAACGGCGGATACCCGCACCCCGACCACATCATGACCCACAAGATCTCCATGGTGGCGTTCGAGGGGGCGACGGACACCGAGAAGTACCCCGAGGGCGAGTACGGCCCGGCGTACCGGCCGCAGAAGCTGTACTACAACCAGGGCTTCAACCGCGCCCGCACCGAGGCGCTGCACAACGCGCTGATCACGCGCGGCATGGAGTCCCCGTACGGCGACTGGCTGAAGCGCTGGGACGAGTCCGAGCACAAGGACCGCACGCTCACCACGCATGTGCCCTGCGCCGACTTCTACGAGATCCGTGACAAGGCTCTCATCGCCCACGCCACACAGATCGACCCCGACGGCGGCTGGTTCCGTGTCCCCCTGGACCTGCAGAAGGAGGTCTGGCCCACCGAGGAGTACGAGCTCGCGAAGTCCCTCGTGGACACCTCGCTCCCCGAGGACGACCTCTTTGCGGGCATCCGTTAGCCCTGGGGGACAATGCCAGGCATGAGCGTAAGCCTGGCAGTCGCACACCTCGTCCCCCTCGCCAAGGAGGTGGACGAGGACAAGGTCACCCCCGGCGTCCTCGGTTTCATCGTCTTCGCGGTGATGGCCCTGGCCGTCTGGGGTCTGATGAAGTCCATGAACAAGCAGATGGCCAAGGTCGACTTCAAGGAGTCACCCGACCCGGACGCCCCCGTCGGGGAGACGACGACGGACGCGGCCGGGAAGTCGACTCCGGCGAAGAGCTGACCGCCGCGTCGACCGGCGCGACAGGCTCCACGGCATGACTCTGCGGCACCGCGCCGGTGCCGCAGGGTCACGTCGTGCCGTCGCTCAGCGCACCGGCACCCCCATCACCTCCCGGGCGTGGCGGTTGGGGACCATGCCCAGGGTCCAGGCCCGCCAGCCGGTCTCCAGGTTGATGCCGCGTTCGAGGAGGAGTTCGTAGGCCTCGATGTACTCGGTGAGTTTCTCGTCGCGCAGGGGATGGGCCGTGCGGGAGAGGTGCGCCAGGTCCTCCTGGGCGACGGCGGTGCCGATCTCCACGCCGCCGGGGGCCGCGTAGGGGAGCAGGGTGCACTTCAGGAAGCGGGCCCAGTCCTCGCCGCGGCGGTCGCCGTAGGACGTGAAGAGGCGGACGGCCTCCTCGCAGAGGGCCAGGGCCTGCGGGGTGCGGGTGTTGCCCGCGTCCACGACCGCCAGCTCCAGGCAGGTCCAGGCCTCGCCGTGGGCGACGCCGATGCGCTGGAAGTCGGCGCGGGCGTCGACGAGGAGCTGCCGGGCGAAGCCGGAGTTGCGCAGCGAGCCGGTCTGCACGGCCCGCTGGTCGCGGGTGACACGGGCCGAGTGGTGCCGGGCGCAGGCCAGACCGTAGACGTCCCGCATCCGGGAGAACATCGTGCGGGAGCGTTCCAGTTCACGGACCGCCTGGTCGAGGTTGCCGGTCTCCTCCAGCGCCTGGCCCAGGTAGTAGCCGGACCAGGCCTCGCCGCGCGCGTCCTCGTTGTCGCGGTGGCGGGAGACGGCCTGGCGCAGCCCGTCCACGGCGGCCGAGGGGTCGCCGGCGACGAGCCGGGCACGGGCCAGCTGGGTCATCGACCAGGCCTGGCCCCGGGCGTCGCGGGTACGGCCGAACAGGTCCAGGGCGGTCCGCAGTTCGCTCTCCGCCTGCGGTATCTCGCCCATGCGCAGCAGGAGTTGGCCGAGCTGGAAGTAGGCCCAGCCCTCGCCGTGCAGGGACTCCTGCTGGCGGTGGACGACCAGGGCGCGGGTCAGCAGGTCCAGGGCGTCCGCCAGATGGGAGCGGTCGCGTTCCACCGCCGCCAGCGCGTGCATCGTCCACGCGCGGTCGGCCGCCAGCTCGGGGACCGACTGCATCTGCAGCGCCTCCAGGAGCTTGGCCGCCGCCTCGGTCAGATTGCCCTGGTGGTGGAGGGTGATGCCCAGGGAGCACAGCGCACGGGCGGCGCCCGCGTCGTGGTTCGTCTCGCGGTAGAGGTCGACGACCGAGGCGAGCGTCGTGCGGGCCTTGTCCAGCTCGCCCAGCTGCCGGGCCGCGATACCCGTACGCCACTGGACCGAGCGGGTCAGCAGGCCCTGGTCCACCGACTGGGCCAGTTCGCTGAGTTCACCGAGGCGGTAGAGGTCGCCGCGCAGCAGGCAGTAGTCGCACAGGGCGCCCAGGAGGCTCAGGACGGCGGCTTGGTTGACGCCCTCCGCGTGCCGGAGCGTGGAGGTGATGAAGCTGGTCTCGTCGTCCAGCCAGCGCAGCGCCTCCTCCAGTGACACGAAGCCGTGCTGGCCGAAGCGGTCCGAGCGGGTCGACATGTTGCCGTCGACCAGACGCAGCACGGAGTCGGCGAGGTCGGCGTAGGTGACGATGAGGCGTTCCTGCGCGGCGGTGCGCTCGCTCGCCGGCTCCTCGTCGAGCAGCCGGGCGTGGGCGAAGGCGCGGACCTGGTCGTGCAGCCGGTAGCGGTTGCCGTGGACGTGGTCGATCAGGCCGGCGTGGGAGAGCGCTCTGAGATGGCGGGTCGCCTCCGCCTCGTCGGTGGCGAGGAGCGAGGCGGCCGCCGCCGCGCCCAGGGAGGCGCGGCCCGCCAGCGCCAGCCGGCGGAACAGCTGGCGCGAGGACTCCCCGAAGTCGGTGTAGCGCAGCCACAGGGCGCGCTCGACCGGCTCGACCGGGCCGTACGCGCCCAGGTCGGTGGCCAGTCGGCGGGGCTCACGCGGGCCGAGGGAGGAGCCGGCGACGCGCAGGGCGAGCGGCAGGCCGCCGCACAGCTCCCGGATGCGGGCGACGGCTTCGGCGTTGTACGCGTACGGTTCGGTCACTTTCACGGCTTTCGCCGAGCCCGAGTTGCCGTGCGCCTGTGCCGGGGGCCCCGAAGACAGCACCTCGGCCGCCTGAGCCACCGTCTCCAGGAGTTCCAGCGCGCCCTTCCCGTCGAGCGCCTCGACCGGGAGCTGGTGGACCCAGGCGGGCAGGTCGGCGGGGAGGGCGAGCGGGGCGCGGGAGGTGATGAGGACGAGGCTGTCGGAGCGTTCGGGGACGAGGGTGCGGACCTGCTCGGGGTCGGCGGCGTCGTCGAGGACGATGGCCACCGGCAACGCCGTCAGATGCTGGTGGTACAGCTCGCTGAGCCGTTTGACCTGCTGGTCCTGGGAGGTGCGCTCCCGGAACAGGAGCTGGTCGCGGGGGGCGCCGAGACGATTCAGCAGGTGCATCAGCGCGTCCCGGGTGGACAGCGGGGTCTCCTCCGGGCTGTCGGCGCGCAGATCGACCACGCACGCCCCGCGGAAGTGGTCCCGCAGCTCGTGCGTCGCGTGGACGGCGAGCGCGGTACGGCCGGAGCCGGGGGTGCCGTGCAGCACGACGACGGTCGGCCGGGTCTCGGTCTCCGCGCGGGCTGCCTGCACCCACTGGCGGATCTTGCCCATCTCCGCCTTCCGGCCCGCGAACCGGTCGTCGGCCTCCGGGAGTTGGGCGAACGACTGCTCCAGTACGTTCCGCCGCCGGGCCGCCGCGCTCTTGTCGGCGCCGCGCAGCTGGGGCGCCTTCTTCTTCGCCGTGGACGCGGCGAGGACGCGCTGCTGGTCGAGGAACGGCCGTATCCCGCGCACCTCCAGCGCCGTCAGCCACTGCAGCCGCAGCTGTTCGGGGCCGCCGGGCTGGCCCAGGGCGCCGGCCCGGTGGTGGTTCGCGGGGACGTGGGACGCGGTGACCTTCAGGACCGTGGCCACGGCGCTCGCGATGCCGACGATCACGCCGGTGCTCACGGCGGTACCGGCGTCGACGCCGAACGACAGGTCGGTCACGACCGCCGTACCGGCCGCGACGGCCGCGACCAGCAGGGGAGTTCCGGAGCCCTCCTTCGCGTAGCGCTGGCCGAAGGTGAGACGGCCGGCCTCCGACTCGTCCAGCGCGCGGGTGTACGCCTCGTACTCCTCCGCGGCGTTCCGCGCCATCGTGTCCAGGGCGGAGCGGGCCCGGCCGAGCAGGACGACGCCGTCCGTGCGCCCGCCCGACCTGCGGACCTCGTCCTCGACCGCCCGCACCAACAGCCCTTCGGCGTCTCCCCGGTGGCTGTCCCGCATCACGATTCCCCCTGTCGCCGAAACGGTTGCCTCCGGCCAGTGTGCGGGGCGTAGTCCAACTAGGCGAGAGGGCCTGATCGATGGTGAAGGTTCAGGTGCGGGGGTGCGCCGTGGGGCATCAGGGTGGTTCGCCGGGTGCGGGTGCGTCGTGGTTGCTCGCGCTCACGCGGCGGAGCCGCATATCGACTCGGCCCCGCGCCCCTTTCAGGGGCGCGGCCCTGTGCTGAACCGTCATCCCCGGGTACTGGGTGATGATGGTGACCATGGCGAATCGACTGGCCCACGAGACCTCCCCCTACCTCCTCCAGCACGCCGACAACCCGGTGGACTGGTGGCCCTGGTCGGCCGAGGCGTTCGAGGAGGCGCGGCGGCGCGGGGTGCCGGTGCTGCTGAGCGTGGGGTACAGCTCCTGCCACTGGTGCCACGTCATGGCCCACGAGTCCTTCGAGGACCAGGAGACCGCCGACTACCTGAACGCGCACTTCGTGAGCGTGAAGGTGGACCGGGAGGAGCGGCCGGACGTCGACGCCGTGTACATGGAGGCCGTGCAGGCGGCGACCGGGCAGGGCGGCTGGCCCATGACCGTGTTCCTGACGCCGGAGAGGGAGCCCTTCTACTTCGGGACCTACTTCCCGCCCGCTCCCCGGCACGGCAGCCCCTCCTTCCGGCAGGTGCTGGAGGGCGTGCGGGCGGCCTGGGCCGACCGGCGGGACGAGGTCGCCGAGGTCGCCGGGAAGATCGTGCGGGATCTGGCGGGCCGGGAGCTGACGTTCGGGTCGGTCGAGGTGCCCGGGGAGGACGAGCTGGCGCAGGCGCTGCTGGGGCTCACCCGGGAGTACGACGCGGCGCGCGGCGGCTTCGGCCGGGCGCCCAAGTTCCCGCCCTCGATGGTGATCGAGTTCCTGCTGCGGCACGCGGCCCGCGCCGGCTCCGAGGGCGCGCTGCAGATGGCGCGGGACACCTGTGAGCGGATGGCCCGCGGCGGTATCTACGACCAGCTCGGCGGCGGCTTCGCCCGGTACTCGGTCGACCGTGACTGGATCGTGCCGCACTTCGAGAAGATGCTGTACGACAACGCCCTGCTCTGCCGGGTCTACGCCCACCTCTGGCGGGCCACCGGCTCCGAGCTGGCCCGGCGGGTGGCGCTGGAGACCGCCGACTTCATGGTCCGTGAACTGCGGACGAACGAGGGCGGGTTCGCCTCCGCCCTGGACGCCGACAGCGACGACGGCACCGGCACCGGGAAGCACGTCGAGGGGGCGTACTACGTCTGGACGCCCGGGCAGCTGACCGAGGTGCTCGGCGAGGAGGACGCCCGGCTGGCCGCGCACTACTTCGGGGTCACGGAGGAGGGCACCTTCGAGGAGGGCGCGTCCGTGCTGCAACTGCCGCAGCACGAGGGCGTGTTCGACGCGGAGACGATCGAGTCGGTCAAGGCGCGGCTGAGCGAGGCCCGTTCGCGCCGCCCCGCCCCCGGCCGCGACGACAAGGTGGTGGCCGCCTGGAACGGCCTCGCCGTCGCCGCGCTCGCCGAGACCGGCGCCTACTTCGACCGTCCCGACCTGGTGGACGCCGCGATCGCCGCCGCCGACCTCCTCGTACGACTGCACCTGGACGAGAAGGCGCGGCTCGCGCGGACCAGCAAGGACGGGCGGGTGGGGGCCAACGCGGGGGTGCTGGAGGACTACGCGGACGTCGCCGAGGGGTTCCTGGCGCTGGCGTCGGTCACGGGGGAGGGGGTGTGGCTGGAGTTCGCCGGGTTCCTGCTCGACCATGTGCTCGCCCGGTTCGCCGACCCGGAGTCCGGGGCGCTCTACGACACCGCCGTGGACGCGGAGAAGCTGATCCGGCGCCCGCAGGACCCGACGGACAACGCCACGCCGTCCGGGTGGAGCGCGGCGGCCGGGGCGCTGCTGGGCTATGCCGCGCACACCGGCTCCGAGCCCCATCGGGCCGCCGCCGAGCGGGCGTTGGGCGTGGTGAAGGCCCTGGGCCCGCGCGCGCCGAGGTTCATCGGGTGGGGGCTGGCCACGGCCGAGGCGCTGCTCGACGGACCGCGCGAGGTGGCGGTCGTGGGACCCGAGTCCGGGCCCGGGGCAGGGCCCGAGGGGCATCCGGGGACGCGGGAGCTGCACCGGGCGGCTCTGCTGGGCACCGCGCCCGGTGCGGTGGTGGCTGTCGGGACGGCCGGGAGCGACGAGCTGCCGCTGCTCGCCGACCGTCCGCTCGTCGGCGGTGAACCGACCGCGTATGTCTGCCGTAATTTCACATGTGATGCTCCGACGACCGATGTGGACCGGTTGCGTTCGACCCTTGGAACGGTCTCGTCCGGCTGAAAGTCGCCGGTCAGGGACCGGGGCAAGGGCGCACAACTGACCGGAAACGGCATGGTGTGCGGACACGTCCGATTAGATGTTCTACCGAACGGAAACACGCTTTTTATCGGAAGGGTCCCCAGGGTTCACAGTTTCCCCCTAGTCTCTGCACAGTGACGCGTCGGGAGTAACTCCCGCCGCGACAGGGGGTATTGGGATCCGGGGGGATCTATTTTGCTGACGTCTGTCTTCATAGCCGTCGTTTCGCTTGCCTTGTTCTGGATGGCGGCCTTCACCTTGTGGTGGCAGATGCACGCGTGGCGAACGCCCGAAGTGCTGGCCTCCACCCGCTTCAGCAGACCGGACGGCGACGAGCATGTGTCGTTCTCACTGCTGCTGCCGGCACGCCATGAACAGGCCGTGCTGGACCACACCATCCAACGACTGCTCGAATCCAGCCACGACGACTTCGAGATCATCGTGATCGTCGGGCACGACGACCCGGAGACCACCGCGGTGGCCCGGGCCGCCGAGGAACGGGACCCGCGGGTCCGTGTGGTGG
The DNA here is from genome assembly GCF_020010925.1 of Streptomyces griseiscabiei. Lineage (NCBI taxonomy): Bacteria > Bacillati > Actinomycetota > Actinomycetes > Kitasatosporales > Streptomycetaceae > Streptomyces > Streptomyces griseiscabiei. Next base: position 13,700 of record NZ_JAGJBZ010000002.1, read on the forward strand.
TCGACCACCACGAGAAGAAGAACAAGCCGAAGGCCATGAACACGGCGCTGCCGCACTGCCGCGGCGATGTCGTCGGGGTCTTCGACGCCGAGGACCAGGTCCATCCCGAGCTGCTCACCCATGTCGACCACGCCTTCCGCACCACGGGCGCGGACGTGGTCCAGGGCGGAGTGCAGCTCATCAACTTCCACTCCAGCTGGTACAGCCTGCGCAACTGCCTGGAGTACTTCTTCTGGTTCCGGTCCCGGCTGCATCTGCATGCGCAGAAAGGGTTCATCCCGCTCGGCGGCAACACCGTCTTCGTCCGCACCGACGTCCTGCGCGAGGCCGACGGCTGGGACCCGCACTGCCTCGCCGAGGACTGCGACCTGGGCGTCCGGCTCTCCAGCGTCGGCAAGAAGGTCGTCGTCGCCTACGACTCCGACATGGTGACCCGGGAGGAGACCCCCGGCAGCCTGATGTCCCTGATGAAGCAGCGCACCCGCTGGAACCAGGGCTTCCTCCAGGTCTACCGGAAGAAGGACTGGAAGCAACTGCCCGGATTCCGGCAGCGGTTGCTGGCCCGCTACACCCTGATGACCCCGTATCTCCAGGCGATCTCCGGGGTGATCATCCCGCTCAACGTGGCCGTCGCGCTCTTCCTCGACGTCCCCGTCGGCGTCGCCTTCATCACCTTCCTGCCGGCCGTCACCGCCCTCGTCACCTTCGTGTTCGAGCTGGTCGGACTGCACGACTTCGGCAAGCAGTACGGCCTGCGCGTGCGGTTCGTGCACTACGCCAAGCTCGTTGTCGGCGGCCCCTTCTACCAGGTGCTCCTCGCCTTCGCCGCGGTGCGCGCCGTATGGCGTGAGCAACGCGGCCGCAACGACTGGGAGTTGACCAGTCACGTCGGCGCACATCTCGTGAACGCGAACGTGGACCGAGAGGACGTTCCCGCGTGACCTCCATACTTCCCGCGGCGACCAAGACGGAAGTCAAGGTTCCCGCGCAGCGGACAGCTGCGCCCGCAGCCGGTTCGACCAGTCGAACGACTCCGTCCCCTGTCGCTCCGCCGGGCCCCAAGCGGCTGCGCGACTCCCGCCTCGACCTGCTGCTCTGCGGTCTCCTGCTCGTCGCGATCATGATCGTGCAGGGCTGGAACATCGCCGACTACCCGACCCTCAGCGACGACGAGGGCACCTACCTCGCCCAGGCCTGGGCCGTGCAGGAGGGCAGGGGACTCGCCCACTACACCTACTGGTACGACCACCCGCCGCTCGGCTGGATCCAGCTCGCCGTACTGACCTGGATCCCCGCCCAGCTCTCCCCCGAGTCGATGACCGTCGGCTCGATGCGCGCGGTGATGCTGCTGATCAGCGCCGTCAGCGCGATCCTCGTCTACGTCCTCGGCCGCCGTCTGTCGCTGCCCCGCTGGGCCGCCGGCCTCGGCATGGCCCTCTTCGGGCTGTCCCCGCTGTCGGTGGTGCTCCAGCGGGAGATCTTCCTCGACAACATCGCGGTGATGTGGACGCTCCTCGCGTTCTGCCTCGCCGCCTCACCGAGCCGTCACCTCTGGCACCACTTCGGCGCCGGCATCGCCGCCGCCGCGGCCGTGCTCACCAAGGAGACGATGCTCCTCGTCCTGCCCGCCGTGCTGCTCACCATGTGGCGGCACAGCCACCGCGACACCCGGAAGTTCGCCCTCACCGGCGCCGTCACCGCCTGCGTCCTGATCGGCGTCTCGTACCCGCTGTTCGCCCTGCTCAAGGGCGAGCTGCTGCCCGGAGCCGGCCATGTGTCGCTGTGGGACGGCATCGTCTACCAGATGAGCCGCCCCGGCTCCGGCTTCATCCTCACCGAGGGCACCGGCTCGTACGGCGTCCTGCAGTCCTGGCTGTACTACGACCGGGTCCTGCCGCTCGGCGGCCTCGCGGGTGCCCTGCTCCTGCTGGTGACCTGGCGCTGGTCGGTGACCGCGCGCGCCCTCGCCGGACCGGCGCTCGCCGTCGCGATCCTCGCCGGCATGGCCCTGCGCCCCGGCTACCTCCCCGCGATGTACGTCCTCCAGGCCCTGCCCTTCCTCGCCCTCGTCCTCGCGGGCGGCACGGCGAGCGTCGCGCACGGCGTACTGCGCCGGTGGCGGAGCACGACCGAGCACCGGGCCCTGACCTGGGCACGGCACGGTGTGGCCCTGGCGCTGGCCGCCGCCGCGACGGTGTACGTCGTCCCGCGCTGGTACGACGGCAACCACACCGCGATGACGTTCGACGCCAACGCCCCCTACCAGCAGGCCGCGAAGTGGCTCGGCAGCGAGGTCGAGGACCCCGCGGGCACCCGGGTCCTCGTCGACGACGCGCTCTGGCTGGACCTCGTCCACGAGGGCTACAAGCCGGGGCTCGGCGTCATCTGGTTCTACAAGGCCGACCTCGACCCGGCGGTGACGAAGACGATGCCGCGCGGCTGGCGCGACCTCGACTACGTGGTCGCCTCCCCGACCGTACGGCGTGACGCGGTCGACCTGCCCAACGTCAAGGGCGCCATCGAGAACTCGACCCCGGTCGCCACCTTCGGCACCGGCGAGGACCGTATCGAGATCCGCAAGATCGAGGCCGCTGGAGGCGACCGATGAACAGCGGAAGCCACGAGTCCACCGCGCCCGGGGCACTCGGCGATCCGGCCGCGCGGGGTGCCGAGGTCCCCGAGCCGGGCGCCGTCACCATCGTCGTACCGACCTTCAACGAGTCCGCGAACGTACGGGAGTTGCTGCACCGGATCACCGAGACGGTCCCCGGGCGGCTGCCCTGCGAGGTCGTCTTCGTGGACGACTCCACCGACGACACCCCCGAGGTGATCGAGAAGGCCGCGCAGGACTGCCCGTTCCCGGTGACCGTGCTGCACCGCGACGAACCGGTCGGCGGCCTCGGCGGCGCGGTGGTCGAGGGCATCAAGGCGGCCACCTCCGACTGGATCGTCGTCATGGACGGCGATCTGCAGCACCCGCCGTCGCTGGTACCGGATCTGGTGGCGACCGGGGAGCGGTCGTCGGCTGGCCTGGTGGTCGCCTCCCGCTACATCAAGGGCGGCAGCCGCGCCGGACTCGCGGGCAGCTACCGGGTGGCCGTCTCACGCGGGGCGACCTGGCTCACCAAGTCCCTCTTCCCGCGCCGGCTGCACGGCATCAGCGACCCGATGAGCGGCTTCTTCGCGATCCGGCGCAGCGCGGTCACCGCCGAGATCCTCCAGCCGCTCGGCTACAAGATCCTCCTCGAACTGGCCGTGCGCAGCCGTCCGCGCCGGGTCACGGAGGTGCCCTTCGTCTTCCAGGACCGGTACGCCGGCGAGTCCAAGTCGACCGCGCAGGAGGGCCTCAGGTTCCTGCGCCACCTCGTCGGACTGCGCACCGCGTCGCCGCTGGCCCGCATGATGGTCTTCGGGCTGATCGGTGTCACCGGCTTCCTGCCGAACCTCGCGGGTCTGTACGCCCTCACCTCGGCCGGGATGCACTACGTCCCCGCCGAGATCCTCGCCAATCAGCTCGGGGTGCTCTGGAACTTCTTCCTCATCGAGCACCTCTGCTTCCGCGAGCGGCGCCAGTACCGCAAGGGGTGGGACCGCGTCGGCCGGTTCGCGTTGCTCGCCAACGCCGACCTGGTGCTGCGCATCCCGCTGATCGCCCTGTTCGTGGGGGAGTTCGGGATGGGCGCGCTGCCCGCGACCGCGCTCGCCCTGGTGACGACGTTCGTCCTGCGCTTCGCCGGGACCGAGGCGCTCGTCTATCTGCCCCGCAAGAAGTCCCGCCGCGGGGAGCGCGGCGGGCGGAAGCGGGCCGAGAAGCAGGCCGAGCGGTCAGGCCGGTCCGATGCGACCGACCGGTCCGGGCGGCCCGCGGAGCCCGAGCAGTCGGCAAGGAGAGCCGCGTGAAGAACCACCTGAAGAACCGTCTGACGGGCCGCTTGGCGGTCTGGGTCGGACACGGAAACAGACCCGGACCGAGACCGAGACCGAGGGTCAGACGCAGAACCGCCCTGCTGGCGGTCGGAGCACTCGCCTCCGGCCTCCTGCTGATCTCACCCCAGCCCGCGTCCGCCGCCAACCTCATCCAGAACCCCGGCTTCGAGACGGCCGGCGGTGACGACATGCCGTACTGCTGGGAGAAGTCGGGCTGGGGCGACAACGACTTCTCCTTCACCACCACGTCCGACGCCCACACCGGCGCCAAGGCCATGAAGGTCGAGCTGACCCGCCGGGTCTCCGGCGACCGCAAGGCCCTGATCACCGAGTCGGCGGCCTGCGCGCCGTCGGTCGCGGTGGGCAAGCAGTACGACCTGTCCCTCTGGTACAAGTCGACGACCCCGGACACCTCCGTCACCGTCTTCCGGCACGACACCACGGCCGGCTGGCAGTACTGGACGGACCTCAAGACGCTGGAGATGGCGGGCAGTTGGACCGAGGCGACGGTCCGCACCCCCGAGATCCCGGCGGGCACCGACCGCATCACCTGGGGCGCCTCCGTCTACGGCACCGGCTCCCTCACCACCGACGACTACACGATGGACGTCGTCGCCGACCCCGTCCCCGAACCGGAGTGCACGGGCACGGCGGACGAGTGCCTCAACGGCCGCTGGGACGTGCTGCCCACCCAGAACCCCGTCCGCTCCATGCACTCCGTCGTCCTCAACAACGGCAAGGTGCTGCTGATCGCCGGCTCCGGCAACAGCGAGGAGATGTTCGAGGCGGGCACCTTCACCTCGGCCGTGTACGACCCGGTGAACGGCACGTACAAGCAGATCCCCACGCCCGACGACATGTTCTGCGCGGGCCATGTCCAGCTGGACGACGGCCGGGTCCTCGTCATGAGCGGCAACAAGGCGTACCCGGCGGCCAACGGCTCGCACGGCTACGAGGGCTACAAGGACTCGTACATCTTCGACCCGGTGACGGAGACGTACAGCAAGACCAACGACATGAACGACGGCCACTGGTATCCGTCGGCGACGATCCTCGGCAACGGTGATGTCATCTCGTTCGGCGGTCTGCGCGAGGACTCCACGGGTTCGGTGACGGCCGAGCTGTGGTCGGACGCCGAGCAGCAGTGGCAGCCGCTGTGGAAGGTCAACCAGACCTGGTCGTACTGGGGTCTGTACCCGTCGATGATCCTGATGCAGGACGGCCGCCTCTTCTACTCCGGCAGCCATGTCTTCGGCAACAACATCCCCGGCACGGGGTCGGCGATCTACGACTACGACGCCAACACGGTCACCCAGATCCCGGGCCTGCAGCGGAAGGACGAGCGCGACCAGTCCGCGAGCGTGCTGCTGCCGCCCGCCCAGGACCAGAAGGTCCTGACGATCGGCGGCGGCAACATCGAGTCGAACCCCGAGGCGAACCGCCTCACGGACGTCATCGACCTCAAGGCCGCGAACCCCGCGTACGTGGCGGGCCCGCCGATCCCGCAGGGCACGGTCGACCTGGGCAACGGAAAGGTCGCGCAGACAGGCAACCAGGGCAAGATGTACGTCTCGGCGGTGCTCCTCCCCGACGGCAAGGTCCTGGAGACGGGCGGCGCCCTGCACAACCGCGCCGACCCGGTCTACGAGACGTCGCTCTACGACCCGGCCACGAACACGTTCGACCCGGTGGCGACGGACCCGGAGGAGCGCGGCTACCACTCGTCCGCCTTCCTGCTCCCGGACGGCCGTGTCATGACCACGGGTGACAACCCGGGCAACGGCTCCTGGAACCACGACGTGTCGATCTACACCCCGCCGTACCTGCTGAAGGGCGACCGCCCGGACATCACCTCGGTGATCGACAAGGAGTGGGTGTACGGCGACACGCAGCGCATCACGGTGGACCGGCCCATCGCCAAGGCGGAACTGATCCGCCCGGCCGCGGTGACCCACTCCTCCGACCCGAACCAGCGCTTCGTGGATCTCCCCTTGTCGGTCGACGGCAACAACGTCGACCTGAACGTGACGAGCAACCCCAACCTGGCCCCGCCCGGCTGGTACATGCTCTTCGCGGTCGACGCGAACGGTGTCCCGTCGGTGGCGGAATGGGTCCACCTCCAGGGCCCCTCCGCCCTCGCCGAAGCCTCCGGTGAGGCTCCCTCGGCCCATGTCCACGAGTTCGCCGAGTCCCCGAAGGGCAAGACCACGGGCCCGGGGAAGAAGGCGAAGTCCAAGAAGGTCAGCCCGACGATCTCCGGCTGCGACCGCCACTACGGCACGGCCAACGTGTGTGTGCCGACGGTCTTCCCGGACGAGGTCACGAACACGACGGCCGCGCGCTGCGCGTGGCTGAAGGAGAACGACTACGGCCGTCTGAAGGTCAACGGCAAGGACGATCCGCTGAAGCTGGACCGCGACAAGGACGGTCTGGCCTGTGGAAAGGCGGATGTGAAGCGCCGCTGACGGCTCGCTTCAGGTCCCATGGCCCCGTATTCGGCGGATGTCCGCCGGGTACGGGGCCGTCTCATGTGCGGTGGGGTGTGGTGCGGGCGTTCAGCTCTGCCCGGTGAGCGTGCCCGTGGCCCGCTGCTGGATCGCGGCCGACCGGCGGAGGAAGTCGAGGATCACGGCGAGCTGCTCGTCGGTGTACCCGGCGTACAGGGCTTCCAGACCGGTGACGAAATCGGCGAACAGCGGGCCGAAGCTCGCCACATGCTCCCGTTCGATCTCGACGATCACCCGGCGCCCGTCGACGCTGTCACGGGTCCGGCGGACGAAGCCCTTGCGCTCCAGCCGGTCGACCAGCCCGCTCACCGACGCGGGCGCCAGACCGGTGCGTGCGGCGATCTCTCCCGAGGTCAGCGGCCCCTCCCGCTCCAGCAGGTCGAGGGTCTTTTCCTCGGTCATGCCCAGGCCCATACGGGCGCCGACGGCGGCGTGGAACATCACTGCCGCGTTGCTGTGCTCGCGGCCCGCCTGGTGCAGCGAGGCAAGGAGTTCGCCGCGCCGATCAGCGTCGCTTGACACCCGTGCCACCCTCCTCATACATTTCGTTCGTGCGAACTAAATAACTTAGCGTCACCATGCTAGCACCGAGGGGGCGGAGCCACAATGACGAGAGTCATGACGAGAGTACTGATCATCGGCGGGGGGATCGGGGGCCTGACCATGGCCCTGGCGCTGCGGCGCGCGGGCTTCGAGCCACTGGTCCACGAGGCGTACGACCGGCCCGACGACTACGTGGGGTCGTTCCTGAACACCGCCTCCAACGGACTCGACGCGCTGCGCGCCATCGGCGTCGACCTCGCCCAGCGGGTGGACGGCGTCCCGATCCCGCGCATGATCCTGTCGAGCGGCTCCGGAAAGCGGCTCGGCGAGGTCGCCAACGGCACCACGCTGCCGGACGGCACGGTCAGCCTCTGCCTCCGGCGCGGCGAACTGCAGCGGGCCCTGCGCGAGGAGGCCCACGACCAGGGCGTCCCCATCGCCTACGGCAAGCGCCTCGACAGCTACCGGGCGCTGCCCACCGGGGTGGTCGCCCGGTTCACCGACGGCACCGAGGCCGGCGGCGACCTGCTCATCGGCGCCGACGGCATCCACTCCCGCACCCGGGGACTCCTCGACCCCGACGCGCCCGCGCCCCGCTTCACCGGTCTGCTCAGCGTCGGCGGATACAGCGACGGCACCGGGCTGGCCCCCACCACCGACACCCAGCATCTGGTCTTCGGCAGGCGGGCGTTCTTCGGCTACCTGGTCCGCGAGACCGGCGAGACCTACTGGTTCGCGAACCTCCACCGCCCGCAGGAGCCGACCCGGCGGGACCTGGCCGCCATGACCTCCGACCGGTGGCGGAGCGAGCTGACCGGCCTCTTCGCCGACGACACCCCCGTCGTGCGGCGCATCCTCGACCACACCGTCGGCGAGATCGGCGCCTACCCGGTGCACGACATCCCCACCAGCCCGGTCTGGCACCGCGGTCCGGCGGCGCTGATCGGCGACGCCGTGCACGCCACCTCGCCGTCCGCCGGCCAGGGCGCCTCGATGGCCATGGAGGACGCCGTCGTCCTCGCCCAGTGCCTGCGCGACGCGCCCGACACCGCCACGGCGTTCACCACGTACGAGCGTCTGCGCCGCCCCCGGGTGGAGAAGGTGGTGGCGTACTCCCGGACCCTGTCCGACAGCAAGACCGCGGGCCCCGTCGCCCGGGCCCTGCGCGACCTCATGATGCCCGTGGCGCTGCGGTTCTTCGCCAACCCCCGGGCGCATGCCTGGATGTACGACCACCACATCGACTGGGACCAGCCGGTGGGCGTCTGATGGGGGACCGGCTGAAGGGGGATCGGCTGATGGGGGACCGTCTGATAGGTGGGCGACTGATGGGTGGACGTCCGACGGGGGGAAGTCCGGCGGGTGGAAGTCCGACGGGCGGGCGTCCGGTGGGTGGACGGCTGACGGGGGGAAGTCCGGCGGGTGGACGTCCGACGGGCGGACGGCGTATCGACCGCCGGACCCTGCTGAAGCTGGGCCTGATCGGGGTCCCGGCCATCGCCGCCGCTGCCGGGGGCGGTCTGGCGTACCTCTGGGCGGGCGCGGACCTCGACACCGCCGGAAAGCTCGCCTTCACCAACCGGCTCGCCATACCGCCGCTCGATCGCGGGCGCCGTGACGACGCAGGCCGCCGGGTCTTCGATCTGCGGATCGCTCCCGGCAGGCACCGGTTCCGGCCGGGGCGGGCGACCCGGACCTGGGGCGTCAACGGCGCCTATCTCGGACCGACCCTGCGCGCGGCCGGGGGCGAGACCGTCCTGCTGCGGGTGCGCAACGACCTCCCGGAGGCCACCAGCCTGCACTGGCACGGAATGCATCTGCCCGCCGCCATGGACGGGGGACCGCACCAGCCGATCGAGCCGGGCCGCACCTGGTCGCCCACCTGGCGGATCGACCAGCCGGCGGCCACGCTCTGGTACCACCCGCATCCGCACGAGCGGACCACCCGGCACGTCTACCGGGGCGTCGCCGGCCTCTTCGTCGTCGACGAGCCGACGCCCGGACCGCGCGGCCTGCCCGACCGGTACGGCGTCGACGACTTCCCGGTCGTCGTCCAGGACAAACGGTTCCACGACGACAACCAACTCGACGAGTCCGGCCCGACGATGAGCGGAGCGGGCCCGGTCGGCGACACCGTCTGTGTCAACGGCACCCTCGCGCCCTACCTGGACGTCACCACCCGGCAGGTGCGGCTGCGGCTGCTCAACGCCTCCAGCACCCGGGTCTACCGCTTCGGACTGGCCGACGACCGCCCGTTCGCGCTGGTCGCTACGGATGGCGGGCTGCTGGCCGAGCCGTACCGGACGGACGAGGTGCAGTTGTCGCCCGGGGAGCGCGCCGAGATCGTCGTGTCCCCGGAACCGGGTGAGCGGATCGTGCTGCGCAGCCGTCCGCCCCGGCTCGGCCTCGACCCCTGGAACCGCCGTTTCGCCGGCGGCGACGACACCCTCGACATCCTCGAACTCCGGGCCGCGGACCGCCTGGAACCCTCGGCGCCCCTGCCCGAACGGCTCGCCGACGCGCCCCGGATCGACACATCGAAGGTCGCGGCGACCCGCGCCTTCGAACTCTCCGGCAACCGGATCAACGGCCGGGGCATGGACATGGCCCGCGTCGACTTCGCCGTCACCAAGGACACCACGGAGATCTGGGAGGTCACCGCCAACGACGGCGTACCGCACAACTTCCATGTCCACGACGTCCAGTTCCAGGTGCTGACCATCGGCGGCGAACCGCCCCCGGAGACCCTGCGCGGCTGGAAGGACACCGTCTACACCCCGCCCAACACCCCCGTCCGCCTCGCCCTCCGCTTCCGCGACCACGCCGACCGGCGGACGCCGTACATGTACCACTGCCATCTGCTCTACCACGAGGACCAGAACCTGATGGGCCAGTTCGTCGTCCTCGAACCGGGCGAGACCCCGGGCCGGCCACCGGTCCACCACGGCGGCTGAACAGGCGTCTCCGGGAGCGGTCTACCGGCTGGCAGGAATGCGTTGACAGCAATTTCGCGCGATGGTCTGATGGCCGTTCGTGAGTGAGTTGTCGGATGACGGGGGAATCGTGATATCTGCAGCGAAATCGGCAGCGAAATCGGCAACGAAATCTGCAACGAAATCTGCAACCAGGAAATTCGCGCGGATAATGTCCGCCGCCGCAGGAGCGCTTCTGCTGGTGGCGAGCGGCGGTGTGTCCCAGGCCGCCGATGTGTACGACGAGGTCAGAAAAGTGACCGACTCCGCCGAACTGACGAAACACCGGCTGCTGGAGCGACGGGTCTCAACCGCCACCATCGCAGAGCTGGACTCCCGACTTCCCAATGTCGGAGTCGGCGATGTACTCGCCAGCGCCAATCACCCCATGAAGTCGGTCAATTCGGGCCAGTGCGCGGCAAGAGAGGCCAAAGCGCTCCCCGTCAAGCCCGGCTATTCCTCCGGCTACTGCTGGGACACCGGCGACGCGATCACACAGCGCTGGCTCCCGCAGGGTCTGACCTCGTCCGGCGACGCCGACAACGACGGTCTGTGGGGGACCAACAAGGTGATTCTCTCGGGGTGGAAGTCCAACGACACCGGATTCTTCGACGAGTACGACCCGTCGAAGACGAAGTATCCCAACAGCCGCAACCTGACGCGCGTGGCGTTCATCGACGCGAATGACCCGTCCGCGATGAAGTACCGCTGGGTTCTGCTCGTGGTGCCCACCGAAGGCGGCGCCAACTTCGACAATCTCGGCGCCAACATCGGTGGAATGGCCTGGTTCGGCGACAAATTGATGATCACGGCGAAGGGGGAAGACTCACGCGACAACGCCCTCTTCGTCTTCTCCATGAAGCACATTCTGCAGGCGACGGTCAACGACGACGCCATCGGCAGAGTGAGCGGCGGATACTCGGCCCACGGATATCAGTACGTCATGCCGGCGATCGGCTCCTACGGTCTGATGAACGGCGGCTGCGGCACGGCCTCGGGAATCGCCTGCGCCGCCTCCATGTCGGTCGACCGGAGCGCCACGCCGGACAGCATCGTCCTCAACGAGTGGCACTCCTCCAGCGCCCCGAAGATCGGCCGCACCTGGAGCTACCGCCTGGCCGCACCGTCCGAGGCCGGAATGCCCCTGGAGGTGGACGCCTCCGGGTACGCCAAGGTCTCGGAGATGTACACCGCCGACATGTCCGGTGTGCAGGGGGCGCTCTGGTACACCGACCCGGCCACGGGCAAGCGGTCCTGGTACCTGCCCAAGCACCGCGGCGGCCCGGGCCAGCAGGGCGTCTACTACAACCGCGACACCCAGGGCAGAACGACGACGAGCTGCACGGGCACGGACTCGTCCGGAGCCTGCTGGGCGGCCCACTCGCAGGGCATGTCCCTCTGGTGGAACGGCAAGACGGTCTGGAGCCAGACGGAATGGGCCGCGAACGCGTCGGGGAAGTGGATCGACGAAGCGGTTGCGGGCTGGCAGTCGAAGGTCGTCCGCGAACGCGTCCTGTTCTCGGTGCCGCTGTCCTCCATGCCCTGAGTGTCAATGCTCTGAGGGCTGATGCCCTGAGCGATGGCCGGCTGCCGCGCGGCTCTGTACCTTGTTGCCATGACCGACAACCAAAGGGGCAGTGCCGCGTAGGCGCCCGTCCGTCCTGCGGGACGAGCGTCGAGTCCGCCGGACCAACCGACGCCTGTATCCATCCATCGACGGCCTGTCAGGCTCCTGCATGGCCGCCCTGCGCCGCCTCGAACGCGCCCGCTTCCTCCCCGACGCGACAGCGGAGGCGTTCTGGCACTGGAAGAGGCTCGCCCACGGCCCACTCCGGGACCTCGCGGCCCCGGAGACGGCCAACCGGTGCGGCCTCCCCGGCTGTTGCGACGTGGGCTACTTCCGCGACCACCTCGAAGCCGTACTGAACGCCCTGCCGACGAAGAGCGCACGCGAGCTACGCCTGCTCGTGACGGCCCTCGACGACAGGATTCTGCGGCGAGCACGAGCGATCCAGGTCGACAACCGAGGCGTGCCGTGGTGGCAGGACCAGCTCTAGGTCCGGCTCAGGGGCCCACATCCTCGGCCTCCTGCCTGATCGTCCCCATGTCGGTCAGGCTCGACCGACGATGCGAGCGGCACCGGGCGAGACTTGAACGGACTGACGGCAGTCCGGCGCGGCCAGGGGCACAGGCTCGCCGTCGAGGGCGCGGCAGAGGGCGGCGTGCAGGTGCTCGGCCTCGGCGAGGGTGAGGGGCAGCTCGGTGTCCGTCGGGTCTCCACCGGTACGAGTCACCCGTAGCGGTACGGCGAGATGACCGTCGCCGGTGCGCCGTACCGGCCGCTCGGGCGTGCGCTCGATGCTCCACCTCATGGCGTCTCCCTGCCCCTCCCGATGCGGGCGAGACGGTACGCGCCCCAAAGCCGCCGCCCCTCCCCGCACCCGTCCTGGGCCTTGGGGCGACCCTTGCAGCCATCGGTGCACTTACGGGTGTGCTCGAACCACAGCCGGTAGGCGCGAAGCATGGGAATCTCGGCGCGCCGGGTGACGCCCTGGACCCGTCCCCGTTCCTGCTCCTGTTCGCCGATCATCAGATCACCTCCGTGAACTGACGTGCCTGCCTGGCTTGTTGGCGCACCTCGGGAGTCAGGATGTACGCGCCGACGAGGGTGCTGGCGATGTCCTCGGCGCTGATGTCCGGCAGTTCGGTGCGCGGCCACGGACATCGGGTGCGGGCTCGGCCTCTGCGGCGCCGAGCGCTGGCGAGGAAGGCGGCCCACATCTCGGGGGAAGGGTGGTTGGTGGGTGTGCTTGGGGCGGTGGTCGGTGCGGTTACGGGTTCGTGGGCCGCACGGTCGGATTCAGGTTCAGGTGGCCCGAAGAGCGCGGCCCTCACTCGTACGAGTGCCCGTGACAGAAGGTGCATCGTCGGTCTCCTTGTCAGGTCGGATCGGCCATGCCCCGCGACCGTGTGCGGGTGGTCGCCGGGGTCTGCCGTGCCTGTTGCGGGGGTGGCGTTGGCCCAAAAAAAGACTGGACCGGTGGACCGGTCCAGTCAAGCGAAACGCCAGATTCCCTACCGCATGGGGTAGTTGTCGACCTGCTCGAACACATGAGAGGCCGTCACTCCCACTTCGCAGACGAGCGGCCGGTGATCCTGGTCGAAGGCCACGTGCAGTACGACGGCGACCGCGGCCGGTTGCTCCACTTCGAGCAACTGGGCCTCATCGCTGTCGGCCAGTCGCACCGTCGTCGTGTCAGTTCCCTCCACCGGCATACGACCTGTCTCGCGCCGCACGTAGTGCGTGGTCCCCTCGGCGATGGGCCCCTTCAGCGCCAGACGCGGGGCGGCGTCAGCGATGGCGGCCGGAAACCAGGCAGTCACGAGCGTGTGTGGGGAGCCGTCGTCGAGCAACACGAGCCGGATTCTCCGCAGTGCTTCCTCGCCCGACTTCAACTCCAGCGCTGCCGCGACGTGGGGCGGCGGCACCGTACGGTCGGGGACACCGATGCGTCGGTACGGGGCACCACCTGTGACCCGGGTGGAGTCGGCACGGCGGGCGCCGGCGGGCCGGGCGACGGGGGTTTCGGCGACGACGAACCCCGCACCCTGCCGAGCGCTGACAAGGCCGTCGTTGCGCAGAACGTCGTACGCCTTGACGACGGTGGCTCTGGACACATCCCACTGCTCGGCCAGATCGCGTCCGGACGGAAGCAGGCTCCCGGGACCGAACTCGCCGTTCGCGATCCGGGTGCGTAGATCCTCGGCGATCTGCTCGTACTTCAGCTGCGGCATGGGTGTCTCGCTTCCGATCACTGGACTGGTCCACCGGTTCGCCACCAGAATGCCCGTATGACGAGCCCTGAGGTAGCGCCGGAGATCGTGAGGTTCTACACGGAGACGATCGACGAGTCCGACCGCCTGTCCACGACGGCTGACGGACACCTGGAACTGGTCCGCACCCAGGAACTGCTACGCCGTCACCTGCCGCCCCCACCCGCCCGCATCCTCGACGTGGGCGGCGGCCCCGGCACCCACGCGCGCTGGCTGGTGGCCGACGGCTACGAAGTCCACCTCATCGACCCGATCCCCCGCCACTTGTCCCAGGCCGAACGGGTCGGCGCCACAGCGGAGTTGGGCGACGCCCGCCACCTCACGTCTCCGGACGCCTCGTACGACGTCGTCCTCCTCCTGGGCCCCCTCTACCACCTTCCCGACCGCACCGACCGCGACCGTGCCCTCGCCGAGGCCTACCGCGTACTCAAACCGGGCGGCCTCCTCGCCGCGGCCGGCATCAACCGCTACGCCTCCCTCTTCGAGCACACAGCCTTCGCCCACCTCCACAAGGAGCCCCTGCGCGACAGCATCACCAACATCCTCGCCACCCAGGTCCACGACGGCAGAAAGGCGTTCACGAAGGCGTACTTCCACAGCGGCGCCCAACTGCTCGGAGAGGTAGCCGCCGCCGGTTTTACCTCCGCCGGGGTCTACGGCATCGAAGGCCCGGCTTGGTCCCTCCTGGCGGCAACGGAACGCCACACGGGGGAGCCTCTCACCGACTCGCCGCTCTTCGAATCGGCACTGACCGCGGCGCGGATGGCGGAGCCCTACCCGGAGTTGCTGTCAGCGAGTTCGCATCTACTAGCGGTTGGCCAAAGGCCTAAATAACCGGTTGTCCACAGGCGGCCATGGCGCGCTTAGAAAGGCCTCACAGCCACCGTCAACCATCAGCTGGGATCGAAGTGTCAAGCATCACCCGGGACCGGACAAAGCCCAGCGGACCGACTGAGTTACAACTTTCTCTACTGGTTCAAGGCCCGCGCACAGCGCGGGCGCGCGCCGCCGGGTGGGCTCGCCGCTCTGTCTTCGCCAGCGGCGAGCCCACCCGGCGGCGCGCTGGCGACTGCATGCAGAAGATTCCCCCTCTCGGGCGTTCGCCCGGCTCTATGCAACCACTTTGGCATGCCCCTCGAAGATCATGGACCCGACATTTTCCCAGCTCAAGCATCTTCCGGAGTCGACAAAGAAAATTCGCTTCTAGCCCACCGCAAAACGAAATCTCTGAATTGCGGATCAAGTTCGCTGCTGCAGCTATCAAAACGGTGATCGTGGGAGCCGTTTCGGCGCATTTCCGCAACAGAGGCGAAAAGTGCGTGAGTGTCAGCGTAATTAGATTCCCCGTCCTCACTGTCACGCTCAGGGGAATCTTCGCCAGAAAACTCCATTTCAATGCCGAGCATCCAGCTCAGCAGCATGCATGCTGTCATGTTTTTATCTTCACCCAGCTCCATGGAATAGAAGTTGAAGCTTTGTTCGCCATACATCCAGGGAGTTTGCGCGTCCATGAGTTTGTTAATCACATCACCGGAAATTCGCTCACGCTCTTCGTAATTCCATCGCTTTCTCGGATATGCGAGTTCGGAGATCAGATTGTGGGATCCGCGCCTGCCCGTGTGCGGGCTGATTCCTTGGATTGTCGCAACTGAAGCGCCGTGCCATGAAATTGCAGTTTCGACTTCAAGTAGGCCAAAGAGAACAGCTGCAGCAGCAGCCCTCTTATCCGTTCGAGCTAGCGCAGCCAGGTTGATTTCTCGAGCGCTACGAAGATCCTGCTGAGACCAGAAATCCCGCACCTCGCTGCTCGCATGGTGCGGAACTGATTCAACCATAGAGATCTGCCAGGTAACATCATGATAACTGAGCTGCGCATCACGCTTGAAATTAAGGAGCTCGTCAACTGCAACTCCCCTCATTTCAGGCGTACACATGCTGACTCCAGACCAAGCGCTGACGAGGGCGTCAGTATCTTGTCGGCTTACACGCCTTGCAGGCGACCGCAAACTACAAGTCACCTGAAGCTCGGATACGATTTCACGTACGATGGCAGGACGGAGAGCCATGAATTCCAGGAGCCGAGCGCAGAAGGAAATCAAAGCCGTCTTCTGTTTAAAGTTCTCCAAACCGCGGGCGTCGTTCAGAGCTAGACGAACAAAGTCATTGGCTGCATCCCCCAGTCGTTCATCCAGAAACTGGACAGCCAACTGCGAAGTCACATCCCAGGATTCATCGATCAAATGATCTCGGAGCTTTACGTACAGGGCATCAGCGCCTCCGCTATCTCGCACTAGTTGTCTAGCAGAAAAGTACTCAAGAAACGTCCTGTGGGTGAAAGAGTAAATCCGTTCTCCGTCTGGATTTGTGCCGACGTCAGTTAGTACCCAGGCCCGTCCTCGGCAATACTGAACGAACGCCTCAGCGGCAGCATCTGCGCTATCTCGGTCCTCATACTGCTGGCCCAAGAGATAGTCAGAGGTGTAGCGAATTAGCTCCCTCTCGGTCATTCCCCCCTTACTTCCAGAATTATCCAGCATGCTCAGAGCCAGACTGAACATGGCGAACCTGATGCCTTGTTCAAAGGGCTTCTGGACAGAGATCCCTCGTGACGCATCCCACCTCTCAAAGAGAAACTCTGAGCATCTCCGATAGAGGTCCGGGCGGTTTCTAGGAATGTACCCCTCCCCTCTATATAGTGCGCACATGAGCCCGAGCATAAGAGGGTTAGAAGTCAAGTCCGAAGCGTGAGATGATTCGACCAAGAATCGGGTAGACATATCGCCATCGCCAACTGATCCCTTAACTTGGGAAAACCACTTCTGAACATATTCCTGCTTCTGCATGCCACCAAAAGGAGAAAGTTGAGCCACGGCGAACATGTTCTCGTCCAGAGGGGCCATTTCATAGCCTACTCGGCGGGACGTAACGAGAATCGGTGTTGTTGGATACGCATGGGCGAAGGCTTCGACAATATCGACGATTGTCTCGCGGAGGCTAGTATCAGTGAGTTCATCCAAACCGTCGAATACAACAACGGCTCGCCCGTTCAAGAGAAGGTACTCGATGGCACCTTCAGATGCAGGTGTTGAGTAGACCGCCTCAGACTGCTTCTCGAGAAAACGGATAATGGATTCTTGGTTCGCTTTATAGTGGCTAGCATATTCTCGAAGAACAACACGCAGAGGTGTCTGTAGAGCTGACCCTGTTCCTAGTCCTCTAGCCACATCCAGGGTGAGCTTAAGTGCCAGTGTTGTCTTGCCACCCCCAGGGTCACCGAGAATAACTAGCCTAGTAGTCTGCTTGAGAAGGTTTCGCACATCGGATGGTCCTTCATCATCTTCCTCTCCGAGCTTCAGATTCGGCGGAACGTATAGACTTTCAAACGCAACCCGGGCGCCGGATTCGGTTTGCGCTGGCCGGATTCGACCGTGCACCTTAGCGCTTTGTCGAGAAAGGCGCACTGAAAAGAGATCAACCTCCGAGAGATCTGCCAGCTTACGGTGGATTTCTGCATTTCGCGCCGCAGACGCAATATGTGATGAGATAATCTCGGGCGTGAGAGCCCGCTTTGCGATGCCACTTTCTTTCTGGTGGCGATTTACTTCCCGCCAAGAAATTGACACGATCTCCGTAAAGAGAGCCTGTGAAATCATCTTGATGTTTGAATCCGCCACGCCAGCATACCTGCGCAGGGAGATTTCGAAAGTTTCCTTCAGTGCTTGCAGATGGCTGTCAGGATTTTCTGGCATGCACCCCGCAATTGCTACTTGGAAGCAAAGGTTCTCAAATTCGGCTGACCTCATGAATTTGAGGGTTTTTTCTCGGTCGACCATGGAAATGTCCACGATGGCCTGTTCTACTTCTCCTGTGCCATGAAACTCGACCTCGGCAGTCCGCTTCTTAATCGCACGACGCTCAAGACGCGAGCGGACCCCACCAAGCAACAACGGCCCTGCCGCTCGTCCTGCCGCTGAACCTGCCGCAGACACAACACCGGTCGTGATCGGGTCTGGCATCGCTCCCCCTTCAGTGGTTAAAAAATCGTGAGACGAGACTAGGGTAAAGAGCTCCTGTCTGAGGCCCATATGCGTAAAGCCCATCATGATAGATGTTGGTGCGGGCATGCGAAATCGAGCGAGAGGAAGTGTGGCGTCTAACGTCTGCCGAAGTGGCTAGTGCTCACCGTTCGCACAGGTCAGCGCCGTAGCAGAGGCAAGAGCAACGCACTTCTCCGACCCGAGAGTTTGAGAGCCAAGTTCCCTCAAGCAGTCACGTTCACGGGTCGGCCGTCGCGGCTTGCTCTGGTCGACGACGCGGCAGCGTGGCTGAGGCCGGTGGGGGTGCAGCGAGGCACACGCGCGCCTGATGGGTCGCAGCGCCCACCATCGTGGCTGACTGTCGTCGGCTGAGGCACAGGCGCCAGCCTCTCCCCGCTCCGTTCAGGACCAGGCCGTGAAGTCGGCGGATTCGTCGAGGTGGAACGCGGAGCCCAGAGCCGTCGGAGTCCAACCCGCACGGAGAGCAAGCTGAATGGCCCGGGCAACATCGGACGGCAGTACAGCCGTGGCCTCGCGTCCGAACCAGTTACTCGGGTGCGGTTGGTTGGTGGTGACCACGAGCGTCATACCCGGGGTGTCTGCATGCTCGACCGCGAACGTGCACGGCGACCAGGCCAAGCCCTGGCAGTACGTCGGCCGGCCTCGCAGCCGCCAGCGGTAGGCCGTGCCGTCGACGACGATCCGTCGTGATCCCTTGCGGACCAACGCCATGACTCCCCCTCCAACAGCGAAGATGCTAGCGAGCCCGGCCCCGCCGTCCGTCTCAGTTTCCGTCTCATTCAGCGCCGTTCGCGGCCGTTCAGACGGGACCGAAGACGGTAGCCGCTTCCACGGCCGACCGCCCATGAACGCAGGTGAACGGCCCCATACGCGACCCCGGGGCGCACCACCACAGTTGGAACGCGTGTTGGCGATGCAGAGCTTCAGCAGGTGTCCGGTCGTGGTGGGCCCGGTTGGGTTTGCCGGACTCCGGTGCACGCCACCAGCGTGCTGCCGTCCTCGTCGAGAAACAGCATGAAGACCCACGTTCCGTCAGCCGTCCTGATCTGACCCAGTCGTACTGGTCGACCGTACAGGTCGAGGCGTTGCACGGCCCGCGCCAAGCCGGAGGTCTCGATGCTCCTCCGAAGGGTGTGACGGAGTCGGCGCCCATAGACCGTCGCGAGCGACTTGGCTGACGACGTTCCGTCCCAGACGATGTAAGAAGCGCCGGCGCGGAGAGCAGACAGAGCGGCCAACGACGTCTCGTCACCACCGCCCAGCAGCCGTTCGAGCTGCTCCCACTCCATGGCTTCACCCCCAGGCCGGGATCCTGCTGTATAGCAACGAAGTACAGCAACCCGAGTAGCCGCCACCGACCGACAGCGGCTCTCGTGACTCTCCCCGCAGCCTGTGTGACCCCCCAATGACCGACCTCTACAGAGCTACGGATCAGAAGGTGCACGGGCCCCATCCGTGCCCGATCCAGCGGGAAACCACGGGGAACCACGGCTCTGAGCGGGCAACGCACACGTGATCGGCCCCTGACCGTCATACCTGGTCAGGGGCCGCTTCACCTGGCGGTGGGTGTGGGATTTGAACCCACGGTGACATCGCTGCCACGACGGTTTTCAAGATTGTTCGCGGACAGGCTTGGCCATGGGGCCCGCCTCGGTCCTCCTCAGCGCCTCCCGCACGATCGCCTCCAACTTCTCGTGATGCGCCCCCTTCCAGTACGCGCGGCCGCAGGTGTCGCACTGGGCGAAGACGTCGTACGACCGTTCTGTCCCGCCCTCAAGACGGTCTGCGACCTCTTCCTTCGTCGCCGGCTTCAGCAGGCCGTTGCAGGCGGTGCAGCGAGTCCAAGGCCGCAGCTCTGGGGCGAACCGGTCCAGGACGTCGCGGAGTTGGTCCTCCGGCTGCGTGCTGTAGATGTACGCGCCCGCCCACAGCTCCCGGCGGCGGAGGAGGCCCCGGTCGCGGCTGAGCATGACGCGTTGTTCGGTGGCGGAGAGGGTGGCGAGGGCCGGGTCGCCGAGGTCGGTCGACTCGTAGGCCGCGTCCACTCCCAACAGGCGCAGGCGGCGGGCCAGGGTGCCGAGGTGGACGTCGAGGAGGAAACGGAGCGGGGCGCCGGGGATGTGTTGGGGGCGCTCCACCGCCTGTACGGTCACCGACTCGCCGGCCGTCGGGATGTGGGAGACCGGCACCGTACGGCCGTCCACCACCAGCGCGCCCACCTCCGTCAGGGGGACGCCCAGGGACTCCACGACATGGCCGAGCGTCGAGACCCCGTCGGTGGCCAGCGGGGTCGCGGGACCTCGGCGGGCGTGGGGGACGAACAGGGCCAGTTCGGGGGCTACTTCGATGTGGATTTCGGTGTGGATCTCGGCGGGTTTCACCTGGTCAGGATGGCATGGGGGAGGGGGGACGGCTCAGGGGTTTTCCGTCGGCAGGCCCTGTTGGATCGTGGTCAGGGCGCGGTCCACCAGCGTGGCGAAGTCGTCGCGGTGGTCGTTCTCCGCCCAGTAGAGGAAGGTTTCCATCAGGCCGCCGATCAGGGACATCGCCCAGACGCGGACCTCCAGGCTGTGCGAGTCGAGGCCGGTGCGTTCGGCGATGGCGGTGCAGAGCATGCGGCCCGTCACCGACATGCTCTCCATCATGCGGGAGCGGACGGCCGGGACCTGGACCATGAGGTGGGTGCGGAGCTTCGCCACCTCCAGGTCGTCCTCGATGCCCGTGCGGACCGCCTCCCGCATGACATACCTCAGGGCGTCCGGCAAGGGCTCGTCCGCCGGGCGGGCCCGCAGTTCCTCCAGGAGGATCGGGTCGTACTCGTCGGTGAGGACGATGTCCTCCTTGGTCGGGAAGTAGCGGAAGACGGTCGACGGGGACACCTCCGCCCGGTCGGCGATCTGCTCGATCGTCGTGGCGTCGTAGCCCTGCTCCCGGACGAGCGCGTAGGTCGCGGCGCGGATCGTCTCGCGTGTCTTGATCTTCTTCCGCTCACGCAGTCCGAGCGGAGCGGGAGAGTGGGCGGTGGGAGTGGTGGGAGTAGTGGGATGTGCGGCCGTCATGGGGTCATTGTCGGGCATCGGCCGCGGAGGGGGCCAGGTCACGGCCGGTGCCGGTGCCGGTGCCGGAGTCGGGGCCGGTGGTCCCTTCGCCCCTGGCGTCCCCGTCCGTCTTCGTCCCCGGCAGGAACGCCGCCGCCAGCAGCGCCGCGACCAGGGACGCGCTGCCGCAGACCAGCAGGACCACGCCCATGCCGTGGACGTACGAGGTGTTCGCGGAGGTGAGGAGGTCGGCCGTGCCCGTCCGTTCGGCGATCAGGTGTGCCGCCACCACCGAGTCCCCGGCCGTGTCCGCAGCCCGCGCGGGCAGCCCGGTCACGTCGAGGCGGTCCCGGAACACGCCCGCGAGCAGACTGCCGAGCAGGGCGATGCCGATCGCGCTGCCGACCTGGCGCAGTGTCATCAGCAGCCCCGAGCCGCTGCCGGCCCGGTCGGTGGGCAGGGTGCCGAGCGCGTCGGACATCGCGGGCACGATCGCCAGCCCGAACCCGGCCCCGGCGCACGCCAGCCACAGCGCCGTGAAGCCGTAGCCGGAGTCGACCGTCGTCCGGCTGCCGAAGAGCGCCGCGAAGGCCAGCACCACCAGGCCCG
The DNA here is from genome assembly GCF_020010925.1 of Streptomyces griseiscabiei. Classification (NCBI taxonomy): domain Bacteria; kingdom Bacillati; phylum Actinomycetota; class Actinomycetes; order Kitasatosporales; family Streptomycetaceae; genus Streptomyces; species Streptomyces griseiscabiei. The sequence goes on from NZ_JAGJBZ010000002.1 coordinate 35,188, forward strand.
CGCTCACGACGGCGCGCGATCCTAGGCGGGCGACGAGCGGCTGCGCGGTCCGGGCGCCGACCAGCAGGCCGCCCATCAGCGGGAGGAGGCGTACGCCGGTGCCCAGGGCGTCGTGGCCGAGGACGGCCTGGAGGTAGGGCGGCAGGACGAAGAGCAGGCCGGAGAGGACGAACATCCCGAGGGTCGCGGCGAGGGTGTTGAAGAGGAAGCCGCGCTGGGCCAGCAGGCCCATGTCCAGCATGGGGCGGACGGACCGGCGTTCGCGCAGCACCAGAGCGGTGATGAGGACCGCGGCGCCGGCGAACATGCCCAGCACCAGCGGGTCGGTCCAGCCACGCGTGGGGGCCTCGATGATCGCGTAGATGAGGGAGCCGAGGCCGGTCGAGGTGAGTGCGGTGGAGACGGTGTCGACGCGCGGCGAGGCGGGGTCCCGGGTCTCGGGGAGCAGGAAGACACAGGCGGCGATGCCGATCGCGGCCATCGGGACGTTGATGAGGAACACCGAGCCCCACCAGTAGTGGTTGAGGAGCCAGCCGCCGATGATCGGGCCGAGCGGCAGACCGAGCATGGAGCCCGCCGAGACGATGCCGACCGCCTTGGTGCGCTCGGCCGGGGTGAAGAGCGAGGGCAGCACCGAGAGGGCGAGCGGGGTGACCAGCGCGGCGCCGATCCCCATCACGGCGCGGGCCGCGACGACCGCGTTCACGTCCTGGGCCAGCGCGCCCACGACCGATCCGGCCAGGAAGATCCCGAGACCGACGATCAGCATCAGCCGCCTGCCGAACCGGTCACCGAGCAGTCCGGCCGGGAGCATCAGCGCCGCGAACACGACGATGTACGCGTCCGCCATCCACTGCTGCTCACCGGTGGTGGCGCCCAGATCCCCGGCCATGGTCGGCAGCGCCACGTTGAGGATCGTCATGTCGAAGCCGAGCGTCAGCATGCTCGCGACCAGGGCGGCGAGGGCCCACCAGCGGCGGGGGTCGGGCCGGGCCTGAGAAGAGCTAATGACAGTGTCCATGAAATGAGAGTAGCTCTCAAAAGGTGGGGAGTGTCAATATGGGGCTGGTGCGCGGGCATACGAAAGTGGCCGCGGCTTGGTAGCCACGGCCACTGGAGAGGACGGCGTTTCCGGTCGTCCCGGAGGTTATCCGTGCTGGTAGGCCACCAGCGAGATCCCCACGTAGTGCACGACGAACGCGGCGAGGGTGAAGGAGTGGAAGACCTCGTGGAAACCGAACCAGCGCGGTGACGGGTCCGGGCGCTTGAGGCCGTAGATGACTCCGCCGACGCTGTAGAGCAGGCCGCCGACGATCACCAGGACGAGGACGGCGATCCCGCCGGTGCGCATGAAGTCGGGCAGGAAGAAGACGGCCGCCCAGCCCATCGCGATGTAGCAGGGGGTGTAGAGCCAGCGTGGGGCGCCGACCCAGAAGACCCGGAAGATGATGCCGGCCAGTGCCGCTCCCCAGATGCCCCACAGCAGCCAGTCGCCCTTGCCGTCCGGCAGGAGCAGCATGGTCAGCGGGGTGTAGGTGCCGGCGATGATCAGGAAGATGTTGGCGTGGTCGAGCCGGCGCAGGATGCCGTCCATGCGCGGGCTCCAGTTGCCCCGGTGGTACAGCGCGCTGACACCGAACAGCAGACAGGCGGTGAGGACGTAGATCCCGCAGGCGATGCGTCCGCGGGTGGAGTCCGCGAGGGCGGTGAGCACCAGGCCGGCCACGAGGACCGCCGGGAACATGCCCAGATGCAGCCAGCCCCGGAGTTTGGGCTTGATCTCGCCGGTGATCTGGTGGATCTCGTCGGTGATCTGGTGGGCGATCTGCTGCGGCAGGGATCGCGTGTCCTGGGGCGGCAGGGATCGCGTATCGGAATCGCGGCCGTCGGCCGGCGTGTCCGTGTGTGCATCGGGGACGGACGCTGTCATGCCTTGCATCGTACCTACGGAGCCGTAACTTACGGGACCGTGCGGGCTGTTCGCGTTCCTCGAAGTGGCCATCATCTCACGCGGGGCCGGGGCGCGGGGTGTTCGAGCACACATCCGGGCACCCGTGGTGAGGCCGTGGTGACGCACGGAAACCTCCCGGGCGGGAACCGGTGAGTGGCGATGGTCACGATGCTCAGGTGTGAGGCCCTCTGGACATATGGGCACTCCCGTCGGATGATCAAATGAGTGTGGTCGGCACCGGATGAGCGCCCATAGATCGATTCCGCGATCGAATCCGTGAAGCATCCGGGTCGCAGCCCCCACGGGGCCTCCAACAAAAAATCCCTCATTTAGGAGCAATCGTGGCGCGCGACATCGCGGCTCCCCCTTCCACCGTCCCGACCACCCACCGAGAACTCGTGGCGTGGGTGAACGAGATCGCCGAACTGACCGAGCCGGACAACGTGGTCTGGTGCGATGGATCCGAGGCCGAGTACGAGCGCCTGTGCGGGGAGCTCGTCGAGAAGGGCACCTTCCGGAAGCTCGACCCGATCAAGCGCCCGAACTCCTACTACGCCGCGTCCGACCCGACCGATGTCGCCCGGGTCGAGGACCGCACCTTCATCTGTTCCGAGAAGGAGGAGGACGCGGGCCCCACCAACCACTGGAAGGCCCCCGCCGAGATGCGGGAGATCTTCCAGGGCGAGGACGGTGAGAAGGGCGGGCTGTTCCGCGGCTCGATGCGCGGTCGCACGATGTACGTCGTGCCGTTCTGCATGGGCCCGCTGGGCTCGCCGCTCTCCGCCATCGGCGTCGAGATCACCGACTCCGCGTACGTCGCCGTCTCCATGCGCACCATGACCCGTATGGGACAGCCGGTGCTGGACGAGCTCGGCTCCGAGGGCTTCTTCGTGAAGGCCGTGCACACCCTCGGCGCCCCGCTGGAGCCCGGCCAGGCCGATGTGCCGTGGCCCTGCAACTCCACCAAGTACATCTCCCACTTCCCCGAGACCCGCGAGATCTGGTCGTACGGCTCCGGGTACGGCGGCAACGCGCTGCTCGGCAAGAAGTGCTACGCCCTGCGCATCGCCTCGGTGATGGCACGGGACGAGGGCTGGCTCGCCGAGCACATGCTGATCCTCAAACTGACCCCGCCGCAGGGCGAGTCGAAGTACGTGGCCGCCGCCTTCCCGTCGGCCTGCGGCAAGACCAACCTCGCGATGCTGGAGCCGACGATCTCCGGCTGGACCGTCGAGACCATCGGTGACGACATCGCGTGGATGCGCTTCGGCGAGGACGGGCAGCTCTACGCCATCAACCCCGAGGCCGGGTTCTTCGGGGTCGCGCCCGGCACCGGTGAGCACACCAACGCCAACGCGATGAAGACGCTCTGGGGCAACTCCGTCTTCACCAACGTGGCGCTCACGGACGACGGCGACATCTGGTGGGAGGGGATGACGGAGGAGACCCCGGCCCACCTCACCGACTGGAAGGGCAACGACTGGACACCGGGCGCCGAGGCGCCGGCCGCCCACCCGAACGCCCGCTTCACGGTCCCCGCGTCCCAGTGCCCGATCATCGCGCCCGAGTGGGAGAACCCCAAGGGCGTGCCGATCTCCGCGATCCTGTTCGGCGGCCGTCGTGCCACGGCGGTGCCGCTGGTGACCGAGTCCTTCGACTGGAACCACGGCGTGTTCCTCGGCGCGAACGTGGCGTCCGAGAAGACCGCGGCGGCCGAGGGCAAGGTCGGCGAGCTGCGCCGCGACCCGTTCGCGATGCTGCCCTTCTGCGGCTACAACATGGGCGACTACATGGGCCACTGGGTCGATGTCGCCAAGGGCAAGGACCAGGCGAAGCTGCCGAAGATCTACTACGTCAACTGGTTCCGCAAGAACGACGCGGGCAAGTTCGTGTGGCCCGGCTTCGGTGAGAACAGCCGGGTCCTGAAGTGGATCGTGGACCGGCTGGACGGCAAGGCGGAGGGGGTGGAGACGCCGATCGGCATCCTGCCGGCGCCGGGGGCGCTCGACACGGAGGGGCTCGACCTCTCCTCGGCCGACCTCGACTTTCTGCTGACCGTCGACAAGGAGGTGTGGCGGGAGGAGGCCGCGCTGGTGCCCGAGCACCTCAATACCTTCGGTGATCACACGCCGAAGGAGCTGTGGGACGAGTACCGGGCGCTGGTGAGCCGCCTGGGCTGACGCCCCCTTCTGCTCCGCGGTCGGCCGGGTATGGGTTGCCCTGACCAGTGACTTCTCCTTGGCCGACCGCGGATTTTTTGTGCGCCTTCGGGGTGGGGTGGGGTGGGGTGGGGTTCGTGGGCGGGTGCGGGTCCGGTGGGGGCTGGTCGCGCAGTTCCCCGCGCCCCTAGAAGACCCAGGCCCCTGCGGGCCTGAAAGACCAGGCTCCTGGGGGTTCGTGGGCGGGTGCGGGTTCGGTGGGGGCTGGTCGCGCAGTTCCCCGCGCCCCTAAAAGCAACAGGCCCCTGCGGGCCTGAAAGACCAGGCCCCTGCGGGGCTGAAAGGCCATGCCCCTGCGGGGCTGGAAGGTCGCGGTCCCGTGGGTCTGGAAGGTGGCTGGGGGCGGGGCTGAAAAGCAGGGGGCGTAGCCCCTGCTTTTCAGGGGCGCGGGGAACTGCGCGGCCCGCCCCCACCGGACGGACTTCTGGGGGTCGAAGGGGCGCAGCCCTTTCAGGATGGGACGGGTAGGGGCGGAGGGGGCGAAAAGTGCTGCCGCTGACCGGAATTCGCGGGACACTCGGGACATCCGCACCGAACCCCGAAATGAGGTGAGCGGGGTGCGTACACCCGTAAGTGACCCCCTGAAGATCGGCCCGTACAAGATAGTCGGCCGCCTGGGATCGGGCGGCATGGGCTGGGTCTACCTGGGCCGCTCACCCGCCGGACGCGAGGTCGCCGTAAAAGTCGCCCGCCCCGAACTCGCCGCCGAACCCGAGTTCCGCGAACGCTTCGCCCGCGAGGTCGCCGCCGCCCGCGTGGTCAGCGGCGCCTACACCGCCGCCGTCGTCGACGCCGACCCCACCGCCGAACTCCCCTGGCTGGCCACGATGTACGTCCCCGGCCCCTCCCTCGCGGAAGCGGTCCGCGCCGACGGCCCCCTCCCCGAGGCCCAGGTCCGCCCCCTCGGCGCAGGCCTCGTCGAGGCGCTGCAGGCCATCCACGCCGCCCACGTCATCCACCGCGACCTCAAACCGGCCAACGTCCTGCTCGCCCAGGACGGCCCCCGCGTCATCGACTTCGGCATCTCCCGCGTGGACGGCGCCCCCGGCCTCACCCGGGTCGGAGTCGTCGTCGGCACCCCGCCGTTCATGTCGCCCGAGCAGATCCGCGGCGACCGGGTCGGCCCGCCGAGCGATGTGTTCTCCCTGGGTGGCGTCCTTGTTTACGCGCTGACCGGCCGTCCGCCGCACGGCAGCGGGGAGGCCGTGCGCGTGGAGGTCGTACGAGGCGCGCCCCGGCTCGACGGCGTACCGCCCGGACTGCGGCCCCTCATAGCCGGCTGTCTGGCCAAGCGACCCGAGGACCGGCCCCGACTCGCCGACCTTCTGGCGGAGTTGGTGGGGGAGACCGTCAGGGCCGAGGTCTGGCCGCCGCCGCAGGTGGCCCGGACGATCGAGGTGCGGTACGAGGAGTTGCAGGAGCGGCACCGGCGCCGTACGACGAGCGAGTCCGTCCCCTCCTGTCTGCTGCTGCACGCGCAGGCGTTGCTGGACGCCGGGCTGACCGACGCCATGGTCGCCGGGGCGGTGGTCCGTGACGGCGCCTGACTCCTACCCGGGCCGCGACTCCTTCTCCGGTCGCGACGGCCGCGACAGCCGTGACAGCCGTGACGGTCGCGACGGCCGTGACTCGTACCCGGGACGCGGTGCCGAGATATACGACCTCGGCACGCACTGGCGGCAGTTGGTGCAGAACTGGGTGGCGCGGCGGAATTACCACACGGTCCATGACACCGTCTCCGTCTCGCTGCAGTTCGATCTCCATGAGGTGGGGCGGACGGTCACGCTGCGGTTCATGACCACGAAGAGACTTCTCGTGGTCTTCGCGACGGACGGGAATTTCCTCCGGCAGGATCAACTCGCTGTTGCCGCAGCTGCGTCGAACGCGTGGAATACCGAACAATTGAACCCCATGCTTTCCGTGTGGGATGTTCGCGGGCCGCGCCCCTGTCTCGCCGGGGTCTGTGATCTGCCGTTGACGTGCCGGATCACCCAGGCGGATTTCGATGCTTTGGCCAATGACTGGGTGGAGCGGGCGCGGCAGATGTTCAGTCGCTGCCATCAGGTGTTCAAGTTGTAGAAGTGAAAAGCGTACTGATCGAACGTCGGCGTAACTCGCCGTAATTCCATCGGCGGAAATCACCAAACCCTTCCGGCCGCCCGGCTGCCTGCTCCACTATTGGATGGGCTTTTTCAGGGCCGCGGGGGCGTGCCTTTCAGGCCACGGGGGGTTGGTGCGATGGGTGCGATCGGGCGTTTGTCGTTTCTGGGTGTGCTGGTGGGGCTGTTGGTCGCGCTGGTTCCGGGGGGTTCCGCCTCGGCCGGGGAGTCGTGCGAGAAGTCTCTCGCGCGATGGCTGGCGTGCTGGACGACGGATGTCGGCAAGGGCGAGCCCTACGTCGTCCTGCTCGACCAGCAGTTGTCGCTGACCGGACCCAAGGGGGAGCAGGACGAACTGCTCGATGACGGCATGGTCAAGGACCGGTACCGGCTGGTGGTGGAGGTGCCGAAGGGCGGCCGGACGGGTGAGGGCGGGACGGCCCTGCTGGTCCTGGCCGGGGGCCGGATGGTCCACCCCGACGCCGAGATCGACCGGATACCGAAGTGGGCCGTCGACAAGTTGGAGAACGTGGGTGCCTGCGTACCGGAGACGCTGTGCCAGCGGATCGTCGAGACGGGCGAGCAGAAACAGCCACTGACGGGCGGGGACCTCATCAAGTTGGGGGCCGTCGCCGACGCGTCCACCCGCGTCCCCGCCGTCGCGCCCGTCCCGAAGTCCCCGGACCCCACTCCTACGAAGACGTCCACCAAAGGCGGTGACTCCGGTGGCACAGAGGGCACCCTCGGCCCCGAAGCCACCGACTCCGGCTACGGCACCGCCACCTGGACCGCCTTCTGGATGTCTCTCCTCCTCGCCCTCCTGCTCCTCGCCTTCGTCGTCGTGATCCGGCGGTCCAGGGGGCCGGTCGCCGTGGGCCACCGGGCTCCGCCTCCCGGGCGGGCGGCCGGCGGGGGCGTGCGCGGCGGACCCGCGCGTACCGCCCCGGCGCACGCGGCGCGCGGCGGTGGCGCGAGCGGTGCCGGGGGCGCGGATGTCGGACTCGACGGCGCGGGCGGTGCCGGTGGCGCCGGCGCGGACGAACGCACCACCCGGCTGCGGGTCGCGCCCGCGTCCGCCCCCCGGCACGGGCGGCAGGTCGGCCCCCGCCCCGCGCACGCCCGTACCGCGGTCGTACGCACCGAACTCCACCCGCAGGGCTATGTCGAGGTCGACCGGGTGCTGCGCCGGGCGGTGTGGGCCGAACCGGGGCGCCCGCCACCCGCGCCCGGCAGCCTCGTCGACGTCACCGACGCGCGGGAGCGGGACTCCGACGTCCTGTACGCCTTCCCGCCGACCGCGGCCCGCCACGCGAAGGGCACCACCCCGCCCAGGTGAACCCGGCCCGGCTCCCGGCCCAGCACATCAGCAGCACCGGAACGCGCACCACCAGAAGCACAGGGGGATGAACCATGCACAGTGAATACCCGCCCACCCTGCCGGCCGAATACGCCGACATCGAGTTCGAGAACAACGCGCAGCGCATGCCGCTCGTGCTCTGCCTCGACACCTCCAGTTCCATGGCGGGCCAGCCGATCCAGACGCTCAACAACGCGCTCGCCGAGTGGACCAGGGAACTCCACGACGACGTCAGCCTCAGCTACAGCGTGGAGGTCGCCGTGGTCACCTTCGGCGGCCAGGGCGTCGGGGCCTGGCGCGGGCCCCAGCTCCTCGACCCGCGCACCCGGACCAGCCCCTTCATACCCGCGCACGCCTTCCAGGCCCCGCAGCTGACGGCCGCCGGGGTCACCCTGATGACCGAGGCGCTGGAGCTGGCCATGCACATCGTCACGGCCCGCAAGAGCGAGCTGAGGGCGTCCGGGCTGCAGTACTACCGGCCGCAGATCTGCCTCGTCACGGACGGTCTGCCCACCGACCCGACCGGCCATCTCACCGAGTCCTGGCGCCGGTTGGTCCCCGTCCTCGCCCAGGAGCAGAGCGCCCGCCGGTTCCGGCTGTACGCGATCGGGGTCGGCGGGATCACGGACATGGGCGAGTCGGTGCTGCGCGCGTTCGCACCCAAGTTCAACGCCCGGCTGCAGGGATTCCCGTTCCGGGAGCTGCTCCAGATGATGTCCGCCAGCGCCAACGCCGAGCAGAAGGGGGCGGGGGACGAGGTGTTCGAGAAGATCTTCAGCCAGTTCAAGACACAGCGCCCGGCCTGGGAGGCGTGAGATGACCGCCGCCCCGCCCTGGCGGATCCACGGTCTGAGCGTCGAGGGCTACCGGCACCGGCGCCAGGGCCTGCCCTGCCAGGACGCCTGCGCCGCCGCCGCGACACCCTCCGTCGCCGTGCTCGCCGTCGCCGACGGCGCCGGCAGCCGTCCCCGCTCGGAGGAGGGCTCGCGGCTCGCGGTGCAGCTGGCGTCCGACTACTTCGTACGGCGGGCCGAGGCGGCCGTGGAGGTGCGGCCGGGCGAGGCCGTGCACGAACTGCTGCGGGACGCGCTGCACGACGTGAGCACGGACTTCCTCGACCGGACCGGCGCCGACGCGCAGGACTTCGCCACGACGCTCACGGTGGTGGTGCTCACGCCCGGCTGGCTCGGGCACGTCACCGTGGGGGACGGGCTCGTCGTCGTACGGGCCGGGACGGAGGACGGGGAACGGCAGTTCCATCTGCTGCCGCAGGCCGCACCGGTGAGCGAGTACAGCAACGAGACCGTGTTCCTGACCTCGCCGGACGCGGCGCGCTGGACCCGTACCGAGTGCGTCGCGGACGACGGGGTGGACGGGGTGCTGCTGTCCACGGACGGACTGGCCCAGGCGATGGTCAACCGGTCGGCGGACGGCGCGCCGTCGCCGAACACCTCGTTCGCCGACGCCGTCTTCCGCTCCCTGGACATGGCCGGGGACGACGACCGCGACTCCAATCTGGCCGCCCTGCTGCGCTCCGACCGTCTCACCGCGCTCAACGCCGACGACAAGACCCTGTTGCGCGCCGTCCGCACGGACCGGCGATGACCCCGACGACCACGCGACAACGATGCGACGACGACTCGACGACCATGTGACGACCACTCGGAGGTAGGCCATGAGCGGCCGCACGGTCTTTCTCGACGGCAGGCGGGTCACCCTGGCCGAGCTGCCGTTGAAGGGCGGTGGACAGGCGGCCGTGTTCCCGGTGGAGGGGGACACGGGGATCGTCGTCAAGATCTACCGGGACACCCCCGGGCCCGACCAGGAACGACGGCTGGCCCGCATGCTCACCATGTCCCCGCTGGCCGCCCGCCCCACGGACGCCAGCCAGCCGCCCGAACTGGCCTGGCCCACCGCGATCGCCCGGGGCACGAACGGCGAGTTCCTCGGCTACGCCATGCGCCGCTTCGGCGAACCCCAGCACGTGCAACTGGTCGGCCTGTTCACCCGCGTCCAGCGTCTCAAGCTCTTCCCGGACCGGGCCGACTGGCGCTTCCTGCTCGGCGTCGCCTGGAACCTCGCCTTCATGACGGCCCGGATGCACTACGACAACCTCGTCATCGGCGACTTCTCCAGCAGCAACGTGGTCGTGGACGCCAACGGCTTCGTCACCTTCCTCGACTGCGACTCCATCGCCTTCACCGACCCGGCCACCGGTGAACTCTTCCCGTGCCTGATGCACACCACCGACTACTCGTCCCCCGAGCGGCAGGCGGGCGGCCCCGCGACCCGGCAGAGCGACGACTTCGCCCTCGCCGTCCTCGTCTACCAGCTGCTCACCGCCGGCAACCACCCCTTCGGCGGGGTGCCGCACGAGAGCGCCTCCGAGTCGACGGTCAAGGACAACATCGCCGCGAGCTGCAGTTATGTCGTCCGGCCGGAGAAGGTCACCATTCCGCGCGGCACGATCGACCCGTCCGTCCTGCCGACCGAGATCCTCACCCTCGCGAAGGCGGCGTTCGGGGCGGGGGTGCAGGATCCGGAGGCGCGGCCGAAGGCGGAGGCGTGGCTGCGGGCGCTCGACAAGGAGCGCGGTGAGGTGCGGGCGTGCACGGTGCGGCCGCTGCACACGTACGGGTCCCATCTGCCGACCTGTCCCTGGTGCACGCGGGCCGCGGTCACCGGGCACGACGTCTTCAACGGGCCCCGGCCGACGTCGGTTCCCGTCCCGCCGGTGGCTCCGCCGGATCAGCCGCCGTCCCCGTACGCGGCGTTGAAGGTGCTGGCGGTGGTGGTGGGGGTGGTGCTGTTGATTGTGATCCTGGCGAGTGTGGGGTGAGAGTCGCGGAATGGAGGGGGTGTCCGGGGTCCTTCGGCGGGTGCGGGTCCGGTGGGGCTTCTCGCGCAGTTCCCCGCGCCCCTGAAAAGCAGGGGCTCCGCCCCATGCTTTTCCCCGCCCGCCCGTCGGCTTCAGGCCCCCGCGCGCCCGTCGGCTTCAGGCCCCCGCGCGCCTGTCGGCTTCAGGCCCCCGCGCGCCGCCCTCGTCTGCGGGCGGGCGCCTTCAGGTCCGCGAGGGTCGTGGTTTCCAGGCCCGCAGGGGCCTGGGCTTTTAGGGGCGCGGGGAACTGCGCGAGAAGCCCCACGCACCCGCAGCCGACAACGCACCCGCACCGCCCCCGACACAACGCACCCGCACCCCCCACCCGGCGGATGCCCACCCTCACCCCGACCGGTCCTCCAAATACCGCGTGTGGGACTCCTGGCGGCGGGCCTCCGTGTCGCGGAGGGTGGCGGCCAGGCGGTCCAGTTCCTCGTGTAGTAGGCCCAGTTGGCGCTCGAGATGCCGCTCAGGCGGATCCGTGCCGGGGGTGAGGCGGGTCCACCACCGGGTGCGGACGTAGGTGTCGACGGCCTCGGGGACGTCCTGCCGTACGGCCCGGGAGAGGGCGTGGACGCCCTCGGGGTCGCGGGCGAGGACCGCGGCGACCCAGCCGGGGTCGAGAAGGGCCGTGAGCAGGTCGGTCAGCTCGGTGAGCCGGCCGGCCGCGGCGGGCGGCAGCTCGACCCCGCCCAGGTACTCCCGGAGCGTCCCGAAGTCACCGCGCAGCTCGTCCAGTTGGGCGGACGGGTCAGGAAAGTCCGGCACCGGCGTCCGCTCCGGCGGCGCGATCAGCGCGCCCGCGCCGTACAGCCCGACGACCACGACCGGCCAGTACGGCCCCGCGACCCCCGCGAAGGTCAGCCCGAGTCCGGCGACCCCGAGGGCGCTGCCCGTGAGGTTCTTCCGGGACTCGACGTACGCCATGAGCCGGCCGCTCACCCTGGAGATGGATCTACTGGTAGCCACGGATCTCCTCGAAGGCGCCGTCCAGCGAGCCCTGCCGGGCGTCGAAGAGACGGCCGCCGGTCAGCTCGGCGATGTGCTCCAGCTCGCTCCTGTCGGAGTCGCCGAAGAGGATCGGGAAGACGGGGACACGCCGCTCGGCGGCGGGCAGCCGGTCGTAGAACGCGTCGAAGTCGGCGGGACTCGCGCCCCGCGTGTTCTCGCCGTCCGTCATCAGCACGATCGAGGTGAAGGTGTCCCGGTCGGCGGTGCCGAGATGCTCGTACGCCTTCCGCAGTGAGGTGTAGATGGCGGTGTCGCCGCCGGCGGAAAGCTTCCGGGTGTCGGCGCGGATGCCGTCGAGCCCGGCCTTCGGATCGTCCGGCCGTACGACATGCGTCCGTACGCTCTTCACGTCCGACCCGAACGGCATCAGCGTGACCTCCTCCCGGTCCCGGAAGTCGCCGGTCAGCTCGGCGAGGGCGGTCTTCAGCCGGTCGAGGCGGTCGCCCTCCATCGAGCCCGAGGTGTCGAGGACGTACACGGTCCGCGACGGACGGCGCAGCTCGTTCTCGTAGGCGTCGAGGAGTCCGTCGGCGACGGAACGCGTGCCGGGGAAGGGGAGTTCGCGGCGGCGCGTGGTGTCGAGGCCGGCCGCGGGCGGCACGGAGGCGACGACCGGGCGGCGCAGCGTCCTGTCCGTGATCAGCCGCTGTATGTCCGGGGTGCGCAGCGCCTCGGTGAGCCGACGGACGTCGTCGCGGACCTCCTTGCTCGTGGACGCCAGCGAGGAGAGCGGATAGTCGGCGGTGACGACCCCGTCACGCGGCCGGATCACCGTCAGGCCCTTCTTCCCCTTCAGCACCGACTCGTAGTTGAGCAGCGCGTCGACGTCCCCGCGCCGATCGTACGCCGCCGCCAGCCAGCCCGACGACCCCGAGGTCAGCTTCTGCCCGCCGAAGAACTCCTTCAGCCGGGGCGTCGCCCTCGCCACGTCCGCGTCCGTGAGCGCGGACTGGGCCCCGGAGAGCCCCGACGCGACCGAGACGAGCGTGGAGAAACCGGAGTTGGAGCGGGACGGGTCGGTCATGCCGTACGTCAGCTTCCCGTCCGCCACGGCCCTCTCGATGTCCGTCCAGGTGACGTCCTCCGGCTTCCACCCCAGCTTCCGCACGGTCGCGTCCCGTACCCCGATCGCGACGGGGCTGGACATCACCGGGGTCTCCGACACGATCTGCTTCGCCGCGTCCGGGCGCAGCCGCAGATAGTCGTTGGAGGACAGCCACACCGCGTCGTACGAGCCCTTGACCCGCCACTCGGTGAGCAGGTCCACCGCGTCCAGCGTGCCCAGGTAGGTGGGCCGCACCTTGATCCCGGTGTCCTTCTCCACCTGCTCCAACACCGGCTTCATGTCGGCGAGTTCACTGGAGGCGAGGACCCGGAGGGTGCCGGGGGCGTAGGGGGTGGCCCCGGTGGGGTCGGGCGAGGCGGAGCCCTGGTCCGCGGCGGTGCAGGCGGTCGCCAGCAGGGCGGCCACGGCTGTCAGGGCGACGGCCCCCCTGGTCGTACGCAGTGTCCCGCGTCCTCTCATACGAGCCCACCGCCTTCCAGCGCGCCCTGGTTGCGGCTCCGCTCCAAGTACCGTGTGGCGCTCTGGAGTTCGGAGGTCAGGGACTCGACGGTCGTGGCCATGGTCTCGGTCGCCTGCACCTTGTACGTGTCGATGGCGTCGAGGGTGCGGTAGATCTGCTGGAAGGCCGAGCGGAGCGTCTCCGCGCCGACGGCCGGGTCGGCGGCGATGCGCTGGATCTCGCCGCTCTGCGTGGCGAGCATCTCCGCGTTGCCCCGGATCAGGTCCTCCGTCGTCCCGCGCAACGCGTTGACCTGGTCGACGACCTTCTTCTGGTTGTCGAGGGCGGAGGCCAGCATCACCGAGATGCGCAGCGCCGAGACCGTGGTCGTGGCGGCCCGGTCGACGCCCTTGATCAGCTCCTCGTTGTTGCGCCGTACGACGTCCATGGCGAGGTAGCCCTGGGCGCAGACGGCCAGTTGGGTGAGCAGGTCCTGGTGCTTCTGCCGGACCGGGAAGAGCACATCGGCGCGGAGGGTGTCGCCCTGCTGCGGGTCGATCCCGTCGACATGGGTCCCGATGTGCGCCTCGACGGCCGTGTCCAGGGCCTCCGTGAGGACGACGTACTCCTGGAGCTTGCCCATCGTCTCCCACAGCCGGACCCGCTCGGTCTGCAACGCGGCGTTGTCGCGCCGCAGTTCGTCCTGCCCGCCCCGCAGCGAGCCCACGATCCTGTTCAACGTCCCTTGTGCGGAGGCGTACTTGGCGACGTGGTCGCGCAGCTTGTTGCCACCCGGCAGCCGGGACAGGAACTTGCGTCCCCTGCCCGCCGGCAGATCACGCGGGTCCAGGTCCTCCACCACACGCCGGAGTTCGACGAGCGAGCCCGCGACCTGCGACTGCGCGTCCCCGCCCTTGCTCGGCAGACTGCGTACGGTCCGCTCCAGCATCCGGTTGGACTGCGCGGAGGCGGCCCGCATCTCGCCCGCGCCGAGCGAGGTGATCTCCCCGACCCGGCCGGCGAACTCCGGGGACCGGGCGTCGAGGGCGGCGAGCCCCCGCACGTACTCCTCGGCCTTGCGGGTCATGTCCGTCCGCACGGACTCCTCGACCGGCACCAGCCCGCCGGCCTTCTCCCGGGGCACGGCCGCGACCGGCTCGGGAGGGGTGAGGGTGAAGACGCTGTCGCCCCCGCCGCTGCTTCCGCTGCCGCTGTTCTCGATGCTCATGTGTCGTGTTCCCCCGTCGTCCTACTGGCCCCTGGCCCGGCGCGCCATCTCGTGCAGCACCTCGGAGGTGGGCACGGGCGCCTGCCGGACCGTCAGCCTCGGCATCAGATACGTGGTGCTGTCGGCGGTCGCCGCCGTGAACTCGGTGGCCGCGCCCTGCGGGCGGAACCCGTGCCGGGCGGCCAGTTCGCGCAACGTCGGGTCGGTGCCGAGGAGTTCGCCGAGCGCGCGGCCCTCGTCCGTGACCGGGACGACGGTGTGGTCGCTGAAGACGGTGGTGTCCGGGTAGAGGACGACCAGGTCGTCGATGCCCTGCCCCTCCGTCAGCAGCGCGGCGACCTGCGACTCGTAGACCAGGACGAGCGGATTGCCGACCCCGCTGACGAAGTCGCGGAACGCCGCGTCGGTGCTCGGCTGCTGGGCGCCCTGGACGCTGATCAGCTCGCGCATCAGCGGTGCCGTCCGGTCCAGGTCCGCCTTGCTCGCGACCACCCGGCCGCCGTTGGCGACGTTGGAGGTGGCGGCGAGGTAGAGGGCGCCCGAGTTGGAGGTGGTCGGATCGGTGGTGGCGATGTAGAGGAGTCCCATCAACTCCCCGTACCTCCGCGCCCCCTTGAGGTCCTGCCAGGTCCGGCCCGCCTCAGCGGCCTTCAGATACGCGCCCATGTCGAGCACGCCGCGGTCCTTGTCGAGCGTGGCGAGCCCGTTCTGCCGCAGCACCTCGGCGGCGCCGCGGTGGGCGACCACGACGAGGGGCGAGTAGAAGGGGCGGGGGAGCGGCTCGCGTATGCCGTACTTCGCGGCCAGCTCGTCCGCGGGTGCCTTGCTGGACGGGAACGCGAAGTCGTACCCCTTGAGGTCCAGGCCGTCCATGGCCCAGGAGCCCGACGTCTCCGTCTTCACGGTGTAGCCCCTGGCGGCCAGGGCCTTCACCACCTTCGGGTCGGCGAAGAACTCCGCCTTCTCCGATCCGATCACGCCTCGCACGGTCTTCGTTGCCGTGCCCGTGTCCCCGTTGTCCCGGCCCGCCACGACGGCTGCCACCACGCCGCCGATCAGCAGGACCGCGAGGACGATTCCTGCGATTCGTCTCACACCGGGAGAGTGCTCCCGGAACCCAACGTTCCGTACGAGTCTGCGTGAACCGCCGGTGAACTGGTGGTCCCGGATCGCAACGGACGTCCAGTGCGCGAGAGTTCGATTCGTTCTCGGCCGGGTGGGTGGGTGAGTGAGTGGGTGAAGGGTGGGGGGCGGCTGGGGCGCGCTGCCGACCGCGGGCCCGGTGGGGCTTCTCGCGCAGTTCCCCGCGCCCCTGAAAGACCAGGCCCTGCGGGCCTGAAGGGCCAGGCCCCTGCGGGCCTGAGGCGGTGGTGGGGCGGGCCGGAAGGAGTCGGGCCGGGCGGGAGTGGCAGGTGGCGGTGGCGGGCCGGAAAGAGTCAGGCGCGGTGGGGTGACAGGCGGCGGGTGGGGCGGACCGGAAGGGGGCAGGCCAGGCGGGGCCAAAGGCGGTGGGGCGGGTCAGGCGGAGTCGGACCGGGCGGGAGCGCCAGGCGGTGGGGTGGGCCGGAAAGAGTCAGGCCGCGTGGGGGATATAGGCGGTGGGGCGGGCCGGAAGGAGTTAGGCCGGCGGGAGCGACAGGCGGTGGGGCGGTCGGAAAGGGTTAGGCCGGGCGGGGCGACGGGCGGTGGCGGGCCGGGAGGAGTCGGGCCGGGCGGGGCGAAGGGTGACGGTCGGGCCGGGGAAAAGCGTGGGGCGTAGCCCCGGCTTTTCAGGGGCCCGGGGAACTGCGCGAGAAGCCCCACCGGAGCCGCAGACGCCGACGCACCCGCACCCCCGAGCCACCAGGCGCCCAACGGCACACCCGCACCCGCACCCCCGAGCCACTAGGCACCCAACGGCACACCCGCACCCGCAGCCGCACCCGCATGCGCATCCATCCGCTCAGCCGCCAGAATCGCCGAAGCCGTGTCCGCCCGGGACGCCGCCACGACCAGCGCCCGCCCGGCCAGCGCGTGCGCCCGCCGGTGCAGCCCGGCGACATCCCCCTCACCCGCGCCGGAGGCGGAGCGGGCCGGCGCCCGGCCACCCCGCAGCCCGGCGACCCGCGCGGCCAGCGCCTCCGCGGCCGCGTCCAGCTCATCGGAGGGGGCAAGCCCCCGCAGCGCGTCCGTCGTCGCCAGCAGGGCTGCCAGATGCCCGGCGAGCTGGATGTCCAGCTCCTCCTCGCGCGAACGGTGCGGGAAGTCGGAGGAGGCCGTGCCGGCCATCGTGTGGACCGACTTGGTGCGGATCGGCTCGTACATGGGATGGCCTCCAAGCGCTCTCGGACGACCAGCCTACCTTGGAATCCGTCTAAAGTTGAGCGAAGTCCGAACGCTACGCTTGCCCGTATCCATCCAGGAAGTTCCCGATCCGGGTGATCGCGGACCGCAGGTCACCCACCGTCGGCAGGGTGACGACCCGGAAGTGATCGGGCTCGGACCAGTTGAACCCGGTGCCCTGGACGACCATGATCTTCTCCTGTCGCAGCAGGTCGAGGACCATCCGCCGGTCGTCCTTGATCTTGAAGACGTTCGGGTCGAGGCGCGGGAAGAGATACAGCGCCCCCTTCGGCTTCACACACGACACACCCGGGATCTGCGTGAGCAGCTCGTACGCCACGTCCCGCTGTTCCTTCAGCCGTCCGCCCGGCAGCACCAGGTCGTTGATCGTCTGGCGCCCGCTGAGCGCGGCGACCACTCCGTGCTGCCCCGGCATGTTCGCGCACAGCCGCATGTTCGCGAGGATCGTCAGACCCTCGATATAGGAGTCGGCGTGCGCGCGGGGCCCGGAGATCGCGACCCAGCCCACCCGGTAGCCGGCCACCCGGTAGGCCTTGGACATGCCGTTGAAGGTGAGGGTCAGCAGGTCGGGGGCGACCGAGGCGGTCGGGGTGTGCGTGGCGCCGTCGTAGAGGATCTTGTCGTAGATCTCGTCGGAGCAGACCAGCAGGTTGTGGCGGCGCGCGATGTCCGTCAGACCGCGCAGCATCGCCTCGTCGTACACCGCGCCCGTGGGGTTGTTCGGGTTGATGATGACGAGCGCCTTGGTGCGGTCGGTGACCTTGCGCTCGACGTCCGCGAGGTCCGGCATCCAGTCGGACTGCTCGTCGCAGCGGTAGTGGACGGCGGTGCCGCCCGACAGCGACACGGCCGCCGTCCACAGGGGGTAGTCCGGGGACGGTACGAGCACCTCGTCGCCGTCGTCGAGCAGGCCCTGCATGGCCATCACGATCAGCTCGGAGACGCCGTTGCCGATGAAGACGTGCTCGACGTCCGTCTCGATACCGAGGGTCTGGTTGTGCATGACCACCGCGCGGCGGGCCGCCAGCAGGCCCTTCGCGTCGCCGTAGCCATGGGCGCTGGAGACGTTCCGGAGGATGTCCTCCAGGATCTCGGGCGGGCATTCGAAGCCGAACGCCGCCGGGTTGCCGGTGTTCAGCTTGAGGATGCGGTGGCCTGCCGCCTCCAGGCGCATCGCCTCCTCGAGAACCGGGCCCCGGATCTCGTAACAGACGTTGGCGAGCTTGGTCGACTGGATCACCTGCATGTCCGTGAGCTTACGGCCCGGTAACGCGTTCCGGGCCGTGTTTTCCACCACGTGGGACGGCCGCGATACCCCGAAATGCCCCGACGCCCCGCCCTCGGACCTCACCTCTCTACAATCCGCGAGCGGGTACGGCCGACCCCCCACCCCACGGCCGCCGACCGCACGGCACCTGGCCGTACGCCCCCTGGCGCCGGGGCGTACGGCCCCTGGGACGAAGGCAGTGGAACGCGATGGATGGGGTGGACGACGTGGACGACACACACGGTCCGGACCGGAACGACGCCCGCACCGGGACACCGCCGAACGTGTACCACCCCGTCGGCGACCCCCTCTCCGCCCCGGCCTACGAGGGCTTCAAGGACCCGGCCACCGCCCACGGCTGGCAGAACGCCTACGACGACACGGTCCAACTGGACGAGACCGTGACAGGTGCGACGGGCGCCGCGTACGGGCAGACCGCGTCGTACGCGGAGGAGGGTGCGTCCTACGGGGAGGAGGGCGCGTCGTACGGGGAGGAGGGCGCGTCCTACGGGGAGGAGGGCGCGTCCTACGGGGGCGGTGTGCCCTGCGGCGACGACGCGCCCCACGGTGACGACGTGCCGTACCGGGGCGGGCGCCAGGGAGCAGTCGGCCGGCCATCGGCTCCGCCGGACGGGCCGGGGGCCCCGGGAGCCGGACGGCGGGCGCGGCCGGTCGACGGGCGGCGGGGCACGCTCGGCCGGCGGCGGGCCCGGAGGCGGGGCGCGCTGATCGCGGGCGGGATCGGGGCCGCCGTGCTCGTCGGTGCCGCCGTGGCCGGGTCGGCCGGGCTCGGCACCTCGGAGGAGGGGCCCGGTGTCCCGGCCCCCGCGTCCGCCCCGGCGGGCGACCGCCCCGGTGACCCGGACGAGGGCTCCCCGTCGGCGGGCGCGACCTCCGGCGGCGGCGCCACCGCATCCCCCGGTGCCCCCTCGCCGGACAACTCCACGTCCCCGTCCCCCTCGGCCACCGCCTCCGCCGAGCCCTCCGCCTCCGTCCCGCTGTCCGCGGCCCCCACCTCCTCCACCGCCCCGTCCGTCACGCCGACCACCTCGTCCCGCGGCAACGGCAACGGCAACGGCAACGCCAACGGCGACCAGGGCCGGGGGCAGGGCGCGACAAAAGGGCCGAAGTAGATCACGGGGCGCCCCGCCCCGCGGGCCGATCGGCCCGCGGGTCTCCGCCCGATCCATCACCCCTGGCCGAAGGCCACACGGCCGGAACCAACTCCTTGCTCGTCCTCCACGTCGCCCTCACAATGCGCATGACAAACTGCGGTGGCCGCAAGATCTTCTGCCACCACGCAGCAACGCAGCCATATGGCCAAGTAGCAAGAGGGGACCCCCACATGAGAAAGCCTCTCGTCGCCTCGCTGTTCGCCCTGGTGATCACCGGGACGGGCGCGGCACCGGCGGTCGCGGCGCCGGAACCGGCGGACACGGCGGTCAAGACGGTGGTCGGCGATGTCGTCGACACGGCGAACAGGACCGTCGCCGACCTCACGGCCCCGTCCGTCCAGGCCGTCAACTTCGCCGGCACCGTCTCGCTCAGCAACTGCTCCGGTTCGGTCGTGCGGATGCCCGACTCCGAGGACAACGACCCGGCGCTGGTGATGACCAACGGCCACTGCCTGGAGAGCGGCTTCCCGGACGCCGGCGAGGTCATCGTCGACCAGGCCTCCACCCGCACCTTCGGCCTGCTCAACTCGGCCGGCACCCGCGTCGGCACCCTGCGGGCCAGCAAGATCGCGTACGGCACCATGACCGACACGGACATGGCGGTGTACCAGCTCACCACCACGTACGCGCAGATCAAGAGCACGTACGGCATCGACGCGCTCGTCTACGACACGGCTCGCCCGACCGTCGGCACCGCCATCACCGTCGTCTCCGGGTACTGGAAGCGGACGTACAGCTGCGCCGTCGACGGGTACGCGTACCGTCTGAAGGAGGGCGACTGGACCTGGAAGGACTCCATCCGCTACACCTCCGCCTGCCAGACCATCGGCGGCACCTCGGGCTCCCCGGTCCTCAACGACGCCACCGGCAAGGTCGTCGGCGTCAACAACACGGGCAACGAGAGCGGGCAGCGCTGCACGGTCAACAACCCGTGCGAGGTGGACGCGAACGGCACCGTGACCGTCCGCCGGGGCATCAACTACGCCCAGCAGACCTGGCACGTCCCCGCGTGCTTCGGCGTGGACAACAAGCTGGACCTCGACGCGAGCGGCTGCATCCTGCCGCAACCGTAGGCGGTCGTTCTCCGTCCGCGGCCCGGTGGGGCTTCTCGCGCGGTTCCCCGCGCCCCTGAAAAAACAGGGGCGGGCCCGCGTCAGGCAGTCGCCCTCCTGACCGCCCGGCCCGCCAGCACGTCCGTCCTGCGCCCGTCCTCGATGACGAAGCGGCCGTCGATCAGGACGTATGGGATGCCGGTGGGCAGGGTGCGCGGGGCCTCGTACGTCGATCCGGCGGCCACGGTCGCCGGATCGAAGAGGACGAGGTCGGCGCGGTACCCCTCGCGGACGCGTCCCCGGTCCGCGAGGCGGAGCCGCGCGGCGGGACGCGCGGTGAGATGGGCGACGCACTCCTCCAGCGAGAGCACGCCCAACTCCCGTACGTACCGGCCGAGATAGTGGGGGAACGTCCCGTAGGCCCGCGGATGCGGCTTGTCGCCGCGCAGGATGCCGTCGGAGCCGCCGGTGTGCACCCGGTGACGCATGATCGTCCGTACGTTCTCCTCGTGGCCGACGTGCTGGAGGATCGTCGAGCCGAGCCGGTCCTCGACCAGCAGCCGGCGCGCGGTGACCCAGGGCTCCTCGCCCAGCGCCTCGGCCGACCGCGCGACCGTACGGCCCACGTACGAGGACAGCGCCGGGTCGGCGACCCCCGAGATCTCGATCGTGTCCCACTCGATGGGCACGCCGTGGCAGCCGTCGGCGCCCACGACCTCCATGTGGTGCCGGATGCGCCCGGCCGTCTCCTCGTCGCCCAGCCGCGCGAGGATCGCCTCCGGACCGCCCTCGCCCGCCCAGCTCGGCAGCATCGCCACCAGCGTCGTACAGCCGGGGGTGTACGGATAGGTGTCGAGCGTGATGTCCGCGCCGGCGGCGAGCGCGTCGTCCAGCAGGCTCAGCAGCTCGGGCGCCCGCCCCTCGTTCACCCCGAAGTTCATGGTGGCGTGGGCCAGATGCAGAGCACAGCCCGCCTCCCGCGTCAGCGCGACCATCTCCTCGTACGCCCGGAGCGCGCCCGCCCCATACGAGCGGTGGTGCGGGCAGTAGTAGCCGCCGTACGACGCCACCACCCGGCACAGCTCGGTCAGTTCGGCGTCCTCGGCGTACATGCCCGGGGTGTACGTCAGCCCCGACGACATCCCGACCGCGCCCTCCCGCAGCCCGGCTGCCACCAACTCCCGCATACGGTCCAGCTCCCGGGCCGTGGCCGGCCGGTCCTCCCACCCCACGGCGAGCATCCGCACCGCCCCCTGCGGCACCAGATAGGCGGCGTTGAGGGCGATGCCCTCGCCCCCGAAGCCGTGGTCGAGCCGGTCCAGGTACTCGCCCACCGAACGCCAGCCGAAGTCGATGTCCTCGCCGTAGCCGTTCCAGCCGGTGATCGCGCGGCGGACCTCTTCGAGGGTGCGGTCGTCGACGGGCGCGTACGACAGCCCGTCCTGGCCGATGACCTCCAGCGTCACCCCCTGCGCCGCCTTCGCGGTGTGATCGGGGTCCCGCAGCAGCGCGAGGTCGCTGTGGGCGTGCATGTCGATGAACCCGGGGGCCAGCACGAGCCCCTCGGCGTCGATCTCCCGCCCGCCCCTCGGCCGCTGGCACCCGGCCGCGGCGGCCTCCTTCACGATCGACGTGATCCGGCCCTCCGCCACCACCACATCGGCCCGGTAGGAGACCTCACCGGAACCGTCCACGACCTCGGCATCACGGAAGACCAGGTCCATGCTCGTCACCTTTCAGGACTCGGGGGCTCAGAAGAACGTCCGGACGTACCCCGTCACGGTCCCGTCCCCCTCCACCACCGGGATCAGCTCCCACTTGTCGAACGACGTGCACGGATGCGACAGCCCGAGCCCCACCCAGTCGCCGACCTCCAGCGCCGCGCCCTCCTCGGTCCGCAGCCACGCGTGCTGGTCCGACAGCCCCGTGACCGCGATCCCGGAGGCCTCCCGCACCACCCCCGTACCCGCGTCCCGCACCACCTCCGCCGACGGCAGATCGAGGTCGTACGCGGCGTCCCGCTTGCCCGCGTTGGCGAACGCCTGACCGGGGGAGGGCCGGGAGACGATCTGGGCCCAGAGCCGGAAGGCGGGCTCCAGGGCGCCCTCCTCGGGCACCCGGTTGAACGGGGTGATCCGCCGATAGTGCCCGGCGTCGTGCGAGACATAGGCCCCCGACCGCAGCAACTTCAGCACCGGCACGGACAGTTCGGGCAGTTCGGCGAACACCTCGGCCACCGAGTCGAACCAGGCACTCCCGCCCGCGCTCACGATGATCTCCTCCACCCCCGCGAACCGCCCGGCCCTGTCGAAGCCGACGGCCAGCGCGGTGAGCCGGCGCAGCCACGCCCCCACCCGCTCAGGATCGGCGTCCGGCACCTCGCCCTCGTACCCGGCGACCCCCACCAGCCGCAGCGTGCCGGTCCCGGCCACCGCGTCGGCGACCGCCGCGCACTCCGCCTCCGTACGCACCCCGGTCCGCGCGCCCTCGCCCGCGCCCAGCTCCACCACGACGTCCACGGGCCGGACGGAGCCCCGCAGCGCCGCGTCCATCACCTCGACCCCGCGCACGGAGTCGACGTAACAGACGAACCGGAACGCGGGATCGGCGGCCAGCTCCTCGGCGACCCAGCGCAGAGCGGCAGCGTCCACGACCTCGTTGGCGAGGAAGATCCGCTCGATCCCGAACTCCCGCGCCACCCGCGCCTGATGGGGCACGGCAAGGGTGATGCCCCACGCCCCGCGCTCGATCTGCCGCCAGAACAGCTCCGGCGCCATGGACGTCTTGCCGTGCGGGGCGAAGGCCAGCCCATGACGCTCGGCGTACGTCTCCATCAGCGCGAGGTTGTGCTCCAGCCGCTCGGCGGACAGGGCGAGCACGGGGGTCGTGAAACCACCGGTGAACAGATTCCGCCGCTGCGCGGCCAACTCACCCACCGTCAGCCCGTCGGCGTCCGGCGGAAGCCCCTTGAACCGGTGATCGACGCGCTCCGCGCCCAGCCGGGCCAGCGCTCCGCCACTCTCGACACCCACAGAAGCCTCCCTGAAGCCCCCGACGACATCCATCCGACCCTCATCCAGCCATTGCAACATCTGCAACGTTCATTGCGTATGCCGCTTACAGCTGTCTAACATCCCAGCCAGCGCCGGGTCAACGGTGCCCACCCCGCACCAGCCGACGCGACGAGGAGCCCCACCATCGTGACCGCCGACGGACGCCGCATCCCCGACATCGACGTGGTCGCGCTCGGCGAGTCCATGGTCACCTTCCTCCCCACCCGCCCCGGCCGCCTCGCGGACGTCCCCTCCTTCGACCGGTCCATCGGCGGCGCGGAGTCCAACGTCGCCATCGCCCTCGCCGCGGCCGGCCACACGGTCCGCTGGGTGAGCCGCGTGGGAGCCGACGGCTTCGGCGACCACCTGGTCGAGACGATCTCCCAGCACCACGTCGACACGACCGCCGTGGAACGCGACCCGGAACGCCCCACCGGCGTCTACTTCCGCACGGCGGGCGACCGCGCCACGGACACCCACGAGGTCGCCTACTACCGCGCCGGTTCGGCCGCCTCGGCGATGTCACCCGACACCGTCGACCTCACCGCCGTACGAGCCACCCGCGTCCTGCACCTCTCCGGCATCACAGCGGCGCTCTCCCCCGACTGCCTGAGCCTCCTGCGCACCCTGACGGCCCCCCACCCCCACCGCCCCCTGATCTCCTTCGACGTCAACCACCGCCCGGCCCTGTGGAACGACACCGAGGCCCCGCACACCCTCCTCGAACTGGCCCGCGCCGCCGACCTCGTCCTCGTCGGCGAGGACGAGGCGACGGAAGCCTGGGGCGTGACCGGCGGCCCCACCGCCATCCGCGCCCTCCTCCCCGAGCCCGCCACCCTGATCGTCAAACAGGGCGCCCACGGAGCCACCCTGTTCGAGCGGACGGATCAGCCGCGTACGGCGGCAAGGGGGCGTGCCGGGGGGTGTCCGCCCGCAGCGGCCGGCGTCCACCACCGGCCGCCTCCCCACCCGACGGCGCCGGCCGGACCGAGGACGGAGACCCCCCGGCACACCCCCGACCCCACCCCCACCGCGGGCGACCCGACGGCGGCGCGCACCCACGCGCCCACGGACACCACGACGTTCGTCCCCGCCCCCACCGTCCAGGTCGTGGCAGCGGTCGGCGCGGGCGACGCCTTCGCCGCCGGCTTCCTCTCCGCCACCCTCCGCGCCCTCCCCGCCAAGACCCGCCTCCGCCACGGCCACCTGATGGCGGCGGCCACCCTCACCGTCCCCGGCGACCTCGGCACCCCACCCCGCCGCGACCACGCCGACCGCCTCGCGGCCCTGGACGACGACGCGTGGGGGAGACTTCGACTCGGCCCCGGCTGGACGCAAGCCGAGCAGGCCCCCGAGGAGGTACGCACCCCATGAGCCAGACCGTCGACCGCGCGCTCAGCATCCTGCCGCTGCTCGCCGAGGGCCCCGCCGACCTCGGCCGGGTCGCCGACCGCCTGGGCGTCCACAAGTCCACGGCCCTGCGCCTCCTGCGCACCCTCCACGAACACGGCCTGGTCTACCGCCAGTCCGACCAGCGCTACCGCCTCGGCGCCCGCCTCTTCGCCCTCGCCCAGGAGGCCGTGGAGAACCTCGACATCCGCGAGATCGCCCACTCCCACCTCGTCCGCCTCAACGAACACTGCGGCCACACCGTCCACCTCGCCGTCTACGAGGAGAACGAGGTCCTCTACATCGACAAGGTCGACAGCCGGTACCCGGTCCGCATGTACTCCCGGATCGGCAAGCCCGTCGCCATCACGGTCGCCGCCGTCGCCAAACTCCTGCTCGCCGACCTCCCGGAACCCGAGCGCCGCGCCCTCGCGGAGAAGCTCGACTACCCCCTGTACACGCCCCGTTCGACTCCCAACGCCCCCGCCTTCCTCAAGGAGCTGGCCCGGGTCCGCGAACAGGGCTGGGCCACCGACCTCGGTGGCCACGAGGAGTCCATCAACTGTGTCGCCGCCCCCATCCGGGGCGCCGACGGCCGGGTCGTCGCCGCGATGTCGGTCTCCGCGCCCAACGTGGTCGTCACCGCCGACGAACTCCTCACCCTGCTCCCGCTGGTCCGCCGCACCGCGGACGCGATCAGCGGCGAGTACTCCGGCAGAACCCCCACCTCGGACCCCGTATGACGGACAAGGACCCCGTATGACCGACAAGATCGCCCTCACCCCCGCGACCCACACCACCCCGCCCGCCAAGTTCTCCCACGGCGTCCGCAAGGGCAACATCCTCCAGGTCGCGGGCCAGGTCGGCTTCCTCCCGGCCGTCGAGGGTCAGCCCCCCACCCCCGCCGGCCCCACCCTGCGCGAGCAGACCCTCCAGACCCTCGCCAACGTCCGGGCGATCCTCGAAGAGGGCGGCGCCACCTGGGACGACGTGATGATGATCCGCGTCTACCTCACCGACGTGGACCACTTCGCCGAGATGAACGCGCTCTACAACGAGTACTTCGAGAAGCACCTCACCGCGGCCCCGGCCGCCCGCACCACGGTCTACGTGGGCCTCCCCGCGGGCCTCCTGATCGAGATCGACGCACTGGCAGTGCTGGACGCCTGACGAAGCGACCCGCGCCCCTGTTTTTCAGGGGCGCGGGGCTGTACTCGACGTGCGGCTCCGCCGCGTGGGCGCGAGCAACCACGAACCACCCGCACCCGGCCGCGCTCAGCACCCCCCACACCCCCCAAAACCCCGCACGGCGCTACCCCCTGCCCAAAAACCCCAGCCATGCCCCCACCCAGAGGACCCCCCATGCCCGAAGCACCCCCACACACCGGCGGCCTGCTCCTCCTCATAGACGGCACCGCCGGCCTCCTCACCGTCGCCGCCCTCGGCATAGCCCTCCTCCTCTTCCTGATCATCAAGACCAGACTCCAGCCCTTCGTCGCCCTCCTCGCCGTCTCCATAGCCGTCGGCCTCGCCGCCGGACTCTCGGTCACCGAACTCTTCGGCACCGTCCAGCGAAGCGACGCCGTCTCGACCATCGAGTCCGGCATGGGCGGCATCCTCGGCCACGTCGCGATCATCATCGGCCTGGGCACGATGCTCGGCGCGATCCTCGAAGTCAGCGGCGGCGCCGAGGTGTTGGCCTCCCGCCTCCTGAACCTCTTCGGCGAGAAGCGCGCCCCCCTCGCGATGGGCCTGACCGGCCTGATCTTCGGTATCCCGGTCTTCTTCGACGTCGGCATCTTCGTCCTCGCCCCGATCGTCTACGCCGCCGCCAAGCGCTCGGGCAAGTCGATCCTCCTCTACTGCCTCCCGCTCCTCGCGGGCCTGTCGATGACGCACGCCTTCCTGCCCCCGCACCCGGGCCCGGTGGCCGCGGCGGGCCTCCTCCACGTGGACCTCGGCTGGGTCATCCTGATGGGCGTCGTCTGCGGCATCCCGGCCGTCCTGGCCGCGTGGGCGTTCTCCGCCTGGATCGGCCGCCGTATCTTCGTCCCCGTACCGCAGGACATGGTGGAGGCGGCGGAGGAGTCCCGTCAGGCGGTGATCGACGAACAGCGCGCGGCCGGTGTGGTGCCCACGGAGAACCCCGTCCCCCTCACCACGGTCTTCCTGATCATCGGCACCCCGCTCCTGCTGATCCTGGCCGCGACGTTCTCCTCCATCGCGCTGGACCCCTCCACCCTCCGCTCGGTGATCGAGTTCTTCGGCAACCCCTTCGTCGCGCTGACGATCGCCCTGCTCCTCGCCTACTACCTGCTCGGCATCCGCCGGGGCTGGTCCCGCAGGTCGCTGGAGACGGTGTCGACGTCGTCCCTCAAACCGGTCGGCAACATCCTGCTGGTGGTCGGCGCGGGCGGGGTCTTCGGCGCCGTACTGAAGGCGAGCGGGGTGGCGCAGGCGCTCTCGGACACGTTCAACGACGTGGGTCTGCCGGTGCTGGTCCTCTCCTACCTGCTCTCGGTGGTGCTCCGGGTCGCCCAGGGCTCGGCGACGGTCGCGATCGTCACCACGGCCGGCATCGTCGCTCCGCTCCTCACCGGGGGCGACCACTCCCAGGCCTTCGTCGCCCTCGTCATCATGGCGATCTCGGCGGGCTCGATCTTCGCCTCGCACGTCAACGACGGCGGCTTCTGGATCGTCTCCAAGTACTTCGGCATCAGCGAACGCGACACCTTGAAGACCTGGACGGTCCTGGAGACGGTCCTGTCCCTCGCGGGCTTCGCGGTCGCGGCGGTATTGAGCCTGTTCGTCTGACCGCCGTGAAACCCAGATACGGACATATGCCCGGCCCGACTGTTCCCGGCACAGGATCGTCGACCATACTGCCCGCTGTGGAGCAGCGCATCGGTTCGAAAACCCAGCCCCTGGCCGCCGCGGCGGTCGACCCGTCGCACATCCCAGGACTCACGGCACCGGTGTCCGTGAAGAAGGAGGAGCCGGAGGACACGGAATCCACCGAACCGACAGCGGAAACCGACGCGGAAGCGGAAGCGGAAGCCGAAGCGACGGCCGACGCGAAGCCCGAAGCCGAATCGGACGCCGAAGCCAAGGCTGACGGCGAAGCCGAAGACAAGACCGACGCGGAAACCGACGGCGAAGCCGAAACTGACACGGAAACCGAAGCCGACGCGGAAGCCGACCCGGAATCGGACGCGGAGGCCAAGGACGGACCCGAGGCGGAACCCTCCACCGACGGCCCCGTCTTCGAGGCCTCCGACCGCCGAGCGAAGATCACCGCCGACGGCGACGGCGTACGGCTGCGCCTGGACGACCAGGAGTGCGAGTTCACCTGGGACGAGATCGGCGCGATCGAGACGGAGTCCCCCCGTTTCGGCAAGCGCTTCACGATCACGGTCCACACCCCCGACCGCCGCTGGTACTTCCTGGAGATCGAGGCCAAGGCCAAGTCGGACCACGCGGCCTGGGAGAAGCAGATCGACGAGGTCCTGGACGCGTACTTCGAGGACGGTTCCGACAAGGAAGAGCCTGAGGACACCACCCCCTGAGGGGCGCGGGGAACTGCGCGACCAGCCACGACGGTCCCGCAGTTCCCCCCTCACGACTCAGCCGCAGTACTGCGCTTCCTTGCCGATGGACCGGTACATGCAGTCCGAGTTCTCCAGCAACTGCAACACCGCGTCCCGGTTCCGCGCGGTCTCCCGCGCGATCACCTCGTCGGGCGGATAGAACCCGCCCCCCGACGCCGACCCCGGATACATCTCGAACGTGTACCCGAAGATCTTCTGGTTGCCCCACAGCCAGTCGTCGATCGACCCGTCCGTGATGTAGAGGTCGCTGGACTGTTCGGGCGTGTACCCGTTGCTCGCGGCCATCTTCCCGCCGACCGTGGCGAACGCGTTCCGGTCGTCGGCCGTCATCCCGGTCGCCGTGTCGGCGGTCGTGTACCCGAACGGCCACAGCACGAGTTCGCTGTAGGTGTGGAAGTCGATCCCGGTCTTGATCTGCTGGACCCCGCCGACGACCCGGCTGCGCACGAAGTTGGCGACGACCTTCACCTCGGGCGCCGACTCGGCGGACGGACCCCGGTAGGTCTCCGAGGACGTCGACCCGGAGGAGCCGCCGCAGCAGCCCCAGCGGTAGTTCCAGTTGCGGTTGAGGTCGGTGCCGACGGCCGACGAACCGCTGTTGGGCTGCCGGTTCTTGCGCCACGAGCGGTAGGACCCCGTCGCGACGTCGTACTCGCCGCCGTCCGGGTTGACGTCCGGGACGATCCAGATCTCGCGGTTGTTCACCATGTTGGTGACGCGGGAGTCGGTCCCGTAGTCGGAGGTCAGCTCGCCCAGCAGGTAGAGCGCCATCTCGACGGTGAGGTGCTCACGGGCGTGCTGGTGGTGGGTGAAGAGCACCTCGGGCTCGGCCTCGTCCGTGCCGACGTTGTCGCTGATCTTGATGGCGACGATGTTCCGGCCCTGGTACGTCGTGCCGATGACCCGCTGGCTGGCGATCGAACTGTTCGCCGCGACCACGGAGTTGATCTCGCTCGTCATCTCCGCGTAGTTGTGGTAGCGGGAGTCGGCGGACGGGAAGTCGAAGAGCCGTACGTCGTCCTCGCCGTTCGACCGGTCGGGGGCCGCGCCGAGCGGGCTGATCTCGTAGCCCTGCTGCTTCAGCTTCTTGATCTGGTCCGCGCGTCCGGAGACGAACACCGAGTGGTCGTCGGCGTCGTCGACGGTCACTCCGGCCTGCTGCAGCGCCGTACGGGACTTGCTGTCCGAGTGCATATGGACCTCGTACTGGCGGATGTCGTCCGCCGAGGCCCTGGGCCGCTCGCCGCTGGTGGCCGTGGCGTCCGTGGTGGTCGCGGTGACCGGGGCGGAGAGTGCCAGCGCCAGCAGGGTGGCGAGGGCGGCGGTGCGGCCGCGTATGCGGAGTCGCATGAAGTCTCCTTGTTTCTCCAGGGATTCCGGGGTCTCCGGAAACGGGGAGTGGAGCGGGGGGTGGATCCTTGCGACGTGCCTCGGGCCGGCCGGTGACCGTGGGGGTGCCCGGCAGACCCTGTGCGGGTGTGGCGCTCATGGTCCGGGTCTGGCATGACCAGGTCAAGAGTGACCGGGGGGTTCACGGTGTGTGCGAGCCGTCCGTAAAGGCGTACACAACCTCGTACACGCACATCGCTCGCGTACATGCCCAATTGCGGACGTACCCGGACCGGAAACAGGTATATGCACGGGCGGAAACGGGTATTCCTCCCCGTGTGCCGGGTACGCGCGGCGGCAACCCTGGAAGCATGCTGCAACTCTCCGGGGGTCTCCTTCCGGATTCCGGCCCCCATTTCGCCTCGTACCCCCAACCGCCCATGGGTGCGGGCCATTTGAGCGTCGAGTACGACCCCCGTCCCACCGCCGCCGCACAGGCGCGCGCGCAGGTGCGCAGGCAGTTGGAGGGATGGGGTCTGCTCGAACAGACCGACACGGCGGAGCTGCTGGTGAGCGAACTGGTCACCAACGCGCTGGTGCACGCGGAGAGCCGGCTGAAGCTGACGCTGTCGGCCTCGCACGGCGTGCTCCGCTGCGAGGTGTCGGACGCGGACGGCCGCCCGCCCCGGGTGCGCCGGGCGACGGAGATATCGGAGAGCGGCCGGGGGATGTTCCTGGTGGACGCGCTCGCCGGGCGCTGGGGCTGCCACGAGGACGGACCGGGCAAGACCGTCTGGTTCGAACTGGGCACCTGCGGCATCGACGGCTGCGGTGGGCCCTAGACACCTGGCACGCCCTCTTGTCCGCCGTGGTCCTTTGGGGTTTCTTGACCTCCATGGCGGACACCACGGGAAACCCCACAGACACACCCGCAACCTCCGGCACCAACCCCCCACCCCGTAAATCCAGTTGGAAGTACATCGGTCCCGGCATCGTCGTCGCCGCGACCGGTGTCGGCGCCGGCGACCTCGTCGCGACCCTGATCGCGGGCAGCAACTTCGGCTACACCCTGCTCTGGGCGGCCGTCCTCGGCTGTCTCGTCAAGATCTCCCTCGCCGAGGCCGCCGGCCGCTGGCATCTGTCCACCGGCCGCACCCTCTTCGACGGCTGGGCGAGCCTCGGCCGCTGGACGACATGGTTCTTCGTCGTCTACGTCGTGATCTGGGGCTTCGTCTACGGCGCCGCGGCGATGTCCTCCAGCGCCCTGCCCCTCCAGGCGCTCTTCCCGGACGTCATGGACCTCAAGTGGTGGGCCGTCCTGTGCGGCCTGAGCGGGCTGGTCTTCGTCTGGTTCAACAAGTACGAGGTCTTCGAGAAGGTCATGACGGTCCTCGTGGGCGTCATGTTCGTGGTGACCGTCTATCTGGCGATCAGGGTCACCCCGAACCTCGCGGACGCCTTCGCGGGCCTCCTGCCCGTCCTGCCCGACGAGAAGGACTCGATCCTCAACACCCTCGGCCTGATCGGCGGCGTAGGCGGCACGATCACACTGGCCGCGTACGGCTACTGGGTCAACGCCAAGGGCTGGACGAACTCCGGCTGGATGAAGGTCATGCGCCTGGACAACCGGGTCGCCTACCTCACCACCGGCATCTTCGTGATCGCGATGCTCTTCGTCGGCGCCGAACTGCTGCACTCCGCGAACGTGGCCATCGCCAGCGGCGACAAGGGCCTGATCCAGCTCGGCGACATCCTGGAGGACGAGTACGGCACGGCCACCGCCAAGTTCTTCCTGATCGGCTTCTTCGCCACCTCGTACACCTCCCTCATCGGCGTCTGGCACGGCGTCAGCCTGATGTTCGCGGACTTCGTGGCGCGCTACCGCAGCAAGGCGGCGGGCAAGGGCGCGGAGGTCGCCTCCGGCGAGCGGGAGCGGTCCTGGCCGTTCCGCGCCTATCTGCTCTGGCTGACCTTCCCGCCCATCGTCCTGCTCTTCCAGGGGCAGCCGTTCCGCCTGATCATCCTCTACGGCGTCCTCGGCGCCGCCTTCCTCCCCTTCCTCGCCGCCACCCTCCTGTGGCTCCTCAACTCCTCCCGCACCCCCCGCGAATGGCGCAACGGCATCCTCAGCAACGCCATGCTCGCCCTCGCGGGCCTGCTCTTCCTCGTCCTGGCCGTCAAACAGATCTGGGACCAGCCGTGGGCGGACTTCTTCTGACGCCGGGCCGTCAGCCGAGCGACTTCCACCGCTCGCTGGTGGCGATCTCCCGCAGCTGAGCCAGGGTGAGCGCGGGGGTCTCGCGGGTCGCGGCGGTGTGCTGGGCGCCGGAGTTGAAGGCGCTGATCACGACCCGCAGCCCGTCGGCGCGGAGTGTGTCCGCGGTCCACATGACGACCCCCTCGCCGCCCTTCTCCCCGGGGCCCTGCCGGATGGCGACCTTCGTACCGTCGGGCAGGGTCTCGGCGTCGGCGCCGAACAAGGTGCCCGCGTGGTCCGCCACGCCCGGCTGCACATTGATCTGCACCAGGCTCCGCCCCTCGCCGTCGTCGAGCACGACGTACGCGAAGTCCGACGCCTGGCTGTCCTCGGTGACGACGTCGACGCCGTCGGGCAGGAGACCGACGAGGGTCTTGCGCATGGCCTCGCCCTCGATGACCGGGGCGTCGGCCGACCCGCCCCCGGGGGGAACCGTCGACGACTCCTCCTTCTCGCCCTGGTCCTCCCGTGAGCCGCCGTTCTCCGGCTTCTCCGTGATGGCGTCGACGACCGCCCGCCAGCCCGGGTCCCCGGCGATCGCCTTCAGGGAGGCGAGCGGCAGCGGCGGTTCGGCACGGGTGACGGGCGCGTCCTTCTGCGCCTCGGCGTTCCACTCCATGACGCTGACCTCGTACCCCGCCGGGTCGACCAGCTGCGCGTACCAGTGCTTGGTGTCCACCCGGCGGTCCGGGTACTCGTAGCCCTGGAAGAGCATCAGCCGCGCACCGCCCGGCAGCGTGCTCTCCTCGCAGGAGTCGTAGCCGACGAACGTCTTGTCCGGGCAGTCGGTCAGCTGCCGGGCGTGCTCGCCGTCGGCGTCGATCCGCCCGAGCCCGAGCCGCACGGCCCCGCCGCCCTCGCCGTCGTCGTACACGACCTCGGCGTACGGCCCCCCGTCCGCGCCCGTGCCACGGGCGGACTCTCCGCTGATCTTCCCGTCCGGCAGCAACGCCCTGAACCTGCGCACGAGTTCCGCGCCGGACACCGCGCCGTCGTCGTCCCTGACGCCCGGCCCGGCGGCCCCCTTCGCCGCCACCGACTGCTTCCCGCCCCCGTCGCCGGACCCGGGCAGCAGGAGCGTCCCGCCCACCCCGACGAGTGCGATCCCCGCGACCCCGCCCAGCATCGCGGCCCGCCGACGGAACAGCAGCCGTCGGCCGCGTGCGGCTCCGCCGCCGGCCAGCGCGTGATGATCGGTCTCGAAGGTGCCGCCGGCCCGGCGCATGGCGTCGCCGAGCCTGCCCTCGAAGGGGTCTTCGTGCTGTTCCTGGAGCATGACGAACCGCCGTTTCTGCGAGGGAGTGTGCTGGTGTCGGTGGGTGCGGGGGCGCTCAGGGGGTGGCGTACTCGCCGATGGCGTCGCCGAGCAGGACGCGCAGCCGGGCGAGGGCGCGCACACATCGGGTGCGCACCGCCGCCGAACTGGCGTTCATCGCCGCGGCGGTCTCCTCGACGGACCGGTCCTCCCAGTAGCGCAGGACGATCACGGCCCGGTCCTTCGGCGGCAGTTGGCCGAGCGCCTCGACGAGGGTGAGCCGCAGGGAGGAGTCGGAGCCGGGCGCGGCGGGCACGTCCGGGATCACGTCGGTGGCCCGTTCCCGGCTGCTGAGCCGCCGCCGATGGGCGAGGAAGGTCCTGGTCAGCACGGTCTGCGCGTATCCGGCCGGGTTGTCCGCCCGCCGCACCCGCCCCCACTTCACATACAGCCGGCCGAGCGTCTCCTGCACGAGGTCCTCGGCGAGATGGGTGTCCCCGCCGGTGAGCAGACACGCCGACCGGTACAGATGCCCCGCGCGCGCCGCCGCGAACTCCTGGTATCCGTCCGCGCGGACTGATCTCATCTCCGGCTCCCCCTGAACGAGCTCATACGGGGCCGTGGCCGTCTCTTCGCCCCTCACTCCTTTGATGCGGTGGCACCCGGGGAATGTTTCACGAGCGGGGGAGGGATACGGTTCCTACGAGTCACACCGACGGGGCGAGGGACGAACAGCCATGGACCAGCAGCCTGAACAGGGCCGCCAGCAGCCACCGCCACCCTGGACGCCGCCGGGCGCCCCCCAGGGCTTCGGCCCGCCGCCTCCGCCGTACGCGCCGCCGGCCCCGCCTCCCGGACAGCCGCAACAGCCGTACACGCAACCGCCGCAGGGGCCGCCGCCGTACGGTCGGCCGGCACCGGCCGCTGCCCCCTACCCGTACCCCCAGGCCCAGCCGCAGGCGGGCGGCGCGCCCTCCCAGGGCCCGGAGTTCCTGGCCGTCGACCGCCGCAACTCGGTCGTCGTCGACGTCAACGGCGTGGCCTTCGAGGACCACGGTGTCTCCATCGACTTCTCCTGGCCGGAGATCCGCAGCGTGCACTACAAGGCGAGCGGCAACGGCAAGGCGCTCATGGTCGCCGTCATCCACGTGGACGGCACCTTCTTCGAGTGCACGGTCGAGGCGAAGCCCCGCGAGCGCCTCCACCAGTGGTTCGCGAACCTGGCCCAGGTGCTCGGCCACTACCGCCCGATGGGCTGAGGAGGCGCCCGTACGCGGGGACGTACCCGGCCCGCCGGGTCAGCCGAGGGTGCCGAAGAACTCCCGTACGTCCCCGGCCAGCAGGTCCGGGACCTCCAGGGCCGCGAAGTGGCCGCCGCGCTCGAACTCCGTCCAGCGGACGATGGTGTTGGCCTGCTCGGCCCAGCGGCGGATCGACACGTCCTCGCCGAAGTTGGCCACCGCGGTCGGCACCCCGGAGGTCGCCACCGGGAACCAGTCGACGACATGGCTGTTCTCGTAGTACATCCGGGCCGCGGAACCGGCCGTCCCCGTCAGCCAGTACAGCATCACGTTGGTGAGCAGCGTGTCCCGGTCGACGGCGTCCTCCGGCAGCGCGGCCGAGGAGTGCGTCCACGCCTGGAACTTCTCCATGATCCAGGCGAGCTGGCCGACGGGGGAGTCCGTGAGGCCGTAGGACAGGGTCTGCGGGCGGGTGGACTGCAGGGCGTTGTAGCCGAAGCCGTCCGTGGTGAACTCGGCGATGCTCGCGAGGCTCCGCAGCTCCCGCTCGTCGAGACCCTCCCGCTCCGCGTCGTCGACCGGGCCGAGCGGGATGAAGCCGACCGAGGCGGCGTTCACATGCACACCGACCACCGACTCCGGGGCGACCCGGGCCAGCGCGGGCGAGATCAGCGCGCCGAGGTCGCCGCCCTGGGCGCCGTAGCGCTCGTAGCCGAGCCGGCGCATCAGTTCCGCCCAGGCGCGGGCGACGCGGGAGACGTTCCAGCCCTGCTCACGGGTCGGCCCGGAGAAGCCGAAGCCGGGGATGGACGGGATCACCAGATGGAAGTCGCTCAGGCGCTCGATCACGCCGAGGAACTCCACGATCGAGCCCGGCCAGCCGTGCGTGAGGATCAGCGGCAGCGCGTGGGGGTCGGACGAGCGGATGTGCAGGAAGTGCACCCGCGCGCCGTCGATCTCCGTGACGTACTGCGGGAGTTCGTTGAGGGCGGCCTCGTGCTTCCGCCAGTCGTAGGCGCCCCGCCAGTAGGTGGCGAGGTCGCGGAGATACGGCAGGGAGGCGCCGTAGGCCCATCCCGCGTCCGGAAGCTCGTCCGGCCAGCGGGTGAGGTCCAGCCGGGTGTGCAGATCGTCCAGCTGGGCCTGAGGGATGTCGATCCGGTGGCTGCGCACGCTGTTGTCTGTCATGAGTCCAAGGTAGGAAGGCTTGCGGACAACCCGTGTCCGCAAGGACCGGCGTTTTGCACCGATCTTCACGTACCCCCCTCTTGCCGGACAAGCCTTTCGAACAGGATCGAAAGGCCTTGACCGACGGCCCGGACACCCGGCCGGCGCGCCCGCCCGGGAGCAGGCCCGCCCGGTTCCCCGGGCGGGCCGCACGCGCCGCCTACGCCTTCGGCCGCTCCCGGTACTCGTCCACGACCCCCCGCTTCAGCACGGCGGTCTCGCTCAGGATCATGCCCTTGGCGCCCATCTCCGTGTCCGCCGACAGATAGCCGCGCTCGCCCAGATAGGTGAGGCTGTCCCGGTCGAAGATCCACTCCGTGGCCCAGGCCGACCGGGCGTCGACACGGCGGATGCCGACGCCGTGCCGTCCGGCCGGGTCGACCGCGTCCTCGATCCGGGTCACCCCGGGGATCCTCGCGGCGGCCCCGTACAGCGCGGCGGCGGTCCGAGGCGGCATCACCGACGCGTTGAGCAGCTCACCGATCTTGTCGAAGACGGCCTGCGACCGCTCCTGCCCCTCGAACGGCCTGGTGAGCCGCCGGAGTTCGGCGAGCAGTTCGTCGGGGTCCGTGGGCAGCGCGGCCAGCCACTTGTACGTCGGCCGGTCGATACCGGCCGGGACACCCGGCGACCCCGGCGGCAGCAGCTCCCGCAGCGGGGAGTACCCGCCGCCCTCGTAGTGCAGGGCCAACTGCTTCACCGGCCCCGGCTCCTGCGACACCCACTCCTCCCGCTCGCGCAGCTTCCCCGGCACGTACGGGCCGTTCACGTCCTCGGCCTCCGCCCCGGCCGTCAGGATCTTCACGTACACCAACTGGTCGTCACGGACCGGCTCGACGTCCGTCCGCGCGGCGACGTCGGCGATCCGGTCGAGCAGCCCGACGGCACTCTCCCCGGCGGACGGCCGCACGCCGTAAGGGGAGCCGGAGCCGGAGGTCGTGACCAGGCCGACGGTCAGCGCCCCCGCCAGCGTCAGCGCGGCGGCGGGCAGCCACAGCGCCGGGCGCGGCAGCCGGAGGCGGCGCGGACGGGGAGCCTCCGGCGCGGGGGAGCGGAGCCCGGGAGCGGCGGTCGCCGTGCCGTGCTCGTCATCGATGAGTCGCATCAAACGGTCCTTGTGGTGGGCGAGGCGACCGGGCGGGACATCCCGTTCGGGCGGGGGCGGCAGCAGCCGGGCCAGCTCCTCGTTCATCGGGAACCCTCCTGGATCTCCTTGAGCGGAAAGGCCGCGAACACGGCCTCGCTCTCCACCTCTCCGCGACAACGCCCCGGTTCCCTGTCTTTTGTACGCGTATCCGCCCGCCCCTCGCGCAGCCGCTCCTCCGTCAGCCGCCCGAGCCGTGCCCTCGCCCGCGACAGCCGCGACCGCACGGTCCCCACCGGCACACCCAGCGCCTGCGCCGCCTGCCCGTAGTCGAGGCCGGCCCACACGCACAGCGCCAGCACCTCCCGCTCCCCGCGCCGCAGCCGCCCGTACACCTGGCGCACGGCGGCGAGCCGGCGCGCGTCGTCGAGGCGCCCGGCGGTCTCCTCGGCGAAGTCGGCCACCGCGTCCGGGGCGGGCCGGCGGGCCAGGAAGGCCAGGCGGCGCCCGCGCGCACGGCCCGCGTTGCGCGCCTTGTTGGTCGCCATGCCCAGCAGCCACGGCTTCAACGAGCCGCCGTCCGGCTCCAGCCGCTCCCGGGTGCGCCAGGCGTCCAGGAAGGTGTCGGCCATCACCTCCTCGGCCGTCGACCAGTCACCGGTCAGCCGGTAGGCGTGGTTGTAGACGGCCCGCGCGCAGGCGTCGTAGAGCTCGGCGAAGGCCTCCCGGTCCCCGGCGCGTATCCGCGCCCGCGCCACCCGCTCGGGGTCACTCATCTCTCATGCACCTCTCCCACCTCACACCCTGCTCTCTCCATGAGGTGGGAGAGGTTCCGGTGACCTGCGCCACAGCCCTACAGGAGCCGTGCGGCACAGCCCTTCGGAAGCCGCCTACGGCAGCCCGTGCACATGCGGCCCCACCGCGTTCGACCACGCGTTGCCCGCCGTGGCGTCCCAGTTGGTCGACCAGGTCATCGCGCCCCGGAGGCCGGGGTACGTCCGCGGCGGTTTGAAGGAACCGCAGTTGGTGCCCCGCGCCAGACAGTCGAGGGCGTTGGTCACCACGCTCGGCGCCACGTACCCGCTGCCCGCGCCCCGGGTCGAGGCCGGCAGCCCCAGGCCCACCTGGGACGGGTCGAGCCCGTTCTCCAGCTGGACGCAGGCGAGGGCGGTGAGGAAGTCCACCGACCCCTGGCTGTAGACCTTGCCGTCGCAGCCCAGCATGGAACCGCTGTTGTAGTACTGCATGTTGACGACGGTCAGGATGTCCTTGATGTTCAGCGCGGTCCGGAAGTACGCGTTGGACGGCGACTGCATGTCGATGGTCTGCGGCGCCATCGTGATGACCAGCGACGGGCCGGCCTTCGCCGACAGCGCCCGCAACGCCTGTGTCATGTAGGTGGCGTTCAGCCCGTTCTCCAGATCGATGTCGACGCCGTCGAAGCCGTACGTCCGCATCAGCGCGTACACCGAGTCGGCGAAGTTCGCCGCGGAGGCCGCGTCGTTGACCGCGACCGTGCCGCGCTCACCGCCGACCGACACGATGACCTTCTTGCCGGCCGCCTGCTTGGCCCGGACGTCCGCCTTGAACTGGTCGACCGTGTAGCCGCCGAGCCCCGCGGAGTCGAGGGTGAAGGCCACCGCGCCCGGTGTGGCGGTGGCGTCCGCGAAGGCGACGGCGATGATGTCGTACCGCGACGGGACATCGGCGAGCTTCTGCACCGCCGCCCCGTTGTCGAAGTTCTGCCAGTACCCGGTCACCGCGTGCCGGGGCACCCCGGTGCCGCCGCCCGGCGTCGCGGTCGTCGTCCCCGTCACGGTCGCCGAACGGCCCGACTCCCCGGCCGAGTTGGCCGCCGTGACCTGGAAGGCGTACGAGGTGGAGGCGGCGAGCCCGGTCACGGTCGCCGAGGTGCCGGTGACCGACTGGACCTTCGTACCGCCCCGGTAGACGTGGTACCCCGTGGCGCCCGGCACCGCGTTCCAGGCCAGCGACACCGACGAGGACGTGGAGCCCGCCACCGCCAGCCCGGCCGGCGCGGACGGGATCGTCGGCGGCTGGTCGCCGCCCCCGCCGCCGTCGGGACCGAACACGGACACGTCGTCGGCGACGTACGCGGCCTGCCCGTACCAGCCGTGCGTGTACACCGTCACCGAGGTCGTCGAGGCGCCCGTGCGGAAGGTGGTCGACAGCTGCTTCCAGTCCGCCGAGTCCGGCGTCCAGGTGGACACGTCCGCCGTCCCGGTGCCGGTCGCGCCCAGATAGGCGTACCCGCCCCGCACCCAGGCGCTGAGCGTGTACGTCGAGCCGGGCCTGACGGCCACGGTCTGGGTGCAGCGGGCGTTGTCCTGCCCGGCCGGGGTGGCCCGCAGCGCGGACGCGCCGCCGTGCACGGGGGAGGAGACGGTGCCGCCGCTGCCCGCCGAGCAGTTCCAGTCGCTGAGCCCCGACTCGAATCCGGCGTTCCTGGCGTTGTTGATGTCCGCGGCGGACGCCTGTCCGGCGCCGGCGAGGGTGAGACCGAGGGCGAGAGTGGCGGCGGCTACGGCCCTCGACCGGAACCGCCGCATTTGTATGCGTCTTCTCTGTCTGAACATGCCCGGTACGCTGGTCCAGACCAATAGAGTTGTCAATACTCCCGGACGAGGCCCGTTCACCCGTACGGGTAGGTCCAACACCCTTCCTGGCCTGCCGAGTTGAGGCATATGCGTCTCACTCTGTGTGGATACGGCCCGTACCTTCGGTGAGTTGATCAAGGAGATCCAGTGTTGATCGGGCCATGGCGTGGATATGGTGCTGATGCAAGACGATGCAGGAGGGGCGTCGAGGCAGACGTCTTCCTCACAGGGGCCATCTGAGGCGGTGGTCGACCACCCCGCCGAAGTGAACGGGGTGGTGTGCAGCGTGCCGACCGCGATAGCCGTCACCAGTTCCGATCTGGTGCTCCCACCGCACGACCGGCAGACCCCGCCCGCTGTCGTACAGCCGCAGGAGACCCTCGAAGCCTCCCTGTTCGGCATGCACGCGCTCATCGAGCAGCACGGCTATGTCATCGCCCTCCACTCGTCCTCGGACGGGGCGGCCGTCGCCCTGCGGCTGCACACCGTCCGCTCCGTGCTGGAGAGCGACCGCATCGCCCTGCTCGGCGTCGACCTGCCGCCGCTCGGCCTCGCCCTGCTCGCCCAGCAACTGCGCCAGCTGTCGGTGTGCGACTTCAGCCCGGGAGTGCTCGCCTCCTCCGTACGCCTCCTCGCGCACTACATCTACGCCGGCGCCCTCCTCGGCTCCGTCGCCAAGCTCGACCGGGTGCCGGTCACGCTCACCTCGCACGCCAAGTCCTGGATGCCGGGCGCCCAGTTCGCCGTCCTGGCCAACCCCCGGCCCCAGCTGGTCCGCCTGAACGTCGCGGGCCAGGAGCCGCTCGCCGGGCCCGAGTTCGGCACCCGGCTGCTCGTCGCACAGGGACCGCAGCCGCCGTCCGACTGGGTCACCGCGACCCTCGCGCCGGCCTGGCAGGTGCAGGGCTCACTGCCGGTGCCGCTGCCCGAGGGATCGACCCGCTGGTGGGGGACCGGCAAGATCGTCGAGTTCGCCGCCGGCCTCTCCGACGTCTCCGTGCTCTACCAGCTCGTGTCGTCCGTCCGCCGCGA
Source organism: Streptomyces griseiscabiei (assembly GCF_020010925.1). Classification (NCBI taxonomy): domain Bacteria; kingdom Bacillati; phylum Actinomycetota; class Actinomycetes; order Kitasatosporales; family Streptomycetaceae; genus Streptomyces; species Streptomyces griseiscabiei. The sequence continues at coordinate 75,366 of NZ_JAGJBZ010000002.1, forward strand.
GACCTGCCACTGGTGCGGCCTCGAACTCATCGGCGACCGCTGCGGGTTCTGCGCGGCCCCGTTACGGGAACCGGAACCCCCACCCGTGCGCGCGCTGCCACGGGGGGCCGCATGACAGCCGCGCCACAACCGAACAGGCGGTACCGGGCCGCACGACCGCAGGGCCCGCGAGACAGCCACCCCCGCATCTCCACGGAAGAACAAGACCGCTCGACCGCCCGGCACTTCCCCACGAGGTGAGACGTAGTGAACTCACGCCAGCGCCGTGGCGTCATCCTGCTGGTCCTCTCGGCCCTGTGCGCCCTGGCCGCCTTCGCCGGGGTGCTCTCGGTGATCCGCGATGTGAACGCGAAGGTCGGACCCGAGGTGACCGCGTACCGGCTGAAGGGTGACATCGCGCCCTACGAGGAGCTGACGGCAAGCGAGTTCGAGAGGATCTCGATGCCGGAGCGGTGGCTGTCCGCCACGGCGGTCACCGATCTCGCGGAGATCCGCGGCAAGATCGCCGTCACCCAGCTGCGCAAGGGCTCCCTGCTCCAGTCCGACATGATCGTCGACCGGCCCGAACTCGAAGCGGGACAGCAGGAGATTGCGATCCTGATCGACGCCTCCACCGGAGTGGCGGGCAAGATCAACCCGGGGTCGCTGGTCAACATCTACGCCACCTTCGAGGAGAAGGACAGCGACTCCGGCAAGGACACGTCCAAGCTGATGGTCGCCGACGCCCGTGTCATCGACGTCGGCAAGCTGACCCCCCTCGAATCCGGCCAGTCCAGCAGCGACCGCCGGCGCACGGCCACCGAGGCCGTCCCCATCACCTTCGCGCTCGACACCGCCGATGCCCAGCGCGTCGCGTTCGCCGAGTCGTTCGCCGAACACGTCCGCCTCGCCCTGGTCGGGGGCGGGGAGGCCACCGTCGTCGTACCGGACGACCGTTCGTACACCCTCGACGAGGACAAGTAGGAGGCCCCGCGATGAGGTCGATCCGGAACGTCCGAACGAGGGCGCCCCACATGCCGCGCACCCCCAAGACCGACGCGGCGCGCTCACCCGCACCCGGCGGAACGTGCGTCGCGGCACCCGGCGGATGGCCCGTGGCCGCATCCGGCGGAAGGCCCGTGGCCGCATCCGCCCGAAGGACCGTGGCCGTACCCGGCGGATGGCCCGTGGCTGTACCCGGCGGATGGACTGTCGCCGCATCCGGCGGATGGCCCGTGGCTGTACCCGGCGGATGGACTGTCACCGCACCCGCCCGAAGGACCGTGGCCGCACCCGCCCGAAGGCCCGTGGCCGCATCCGGCGGAAGGACAGTCGCCACACCCGCCCGAAAGCCCGTCACCGAACCCGCCCGAAGGCCCGTGGCCGCATCCGGCGGAAGGACAGTCGCCACACCCGCCCGAAAGCCCGTCACCGAACCCGCCCCAAGGCCCGTCACCGCACCCGGCGGAACGGGAAGGACCCACCGATGACCATCCGCGTCCTCCCCGCCGCCGGGGACGCCGACTCGGCCCGTGCCCTCACCACCCTCCTGGGCCAGCTGGCCGACGCGGAACCGGCACCCCCGGTCTCCGACTCCACCGCCCTCCTCGACACCCTGGCGCGCCTGGCCGCCGACTCCCTGGACGAACTGCCCGAGGTCGTCCTCGTACACGAACGCATCGGCCCGGTCCCGGCGCTGGACCTGGTCCGCGACCTCGTCCTGCGCTTCCCGGCGGTCGGCGTCGTCCTCATCACCTCCGACACCAGCACCGGCGTCCTCACCGCCGCCATGGACTCCGGCGCCCGAGGCATCGTCAACCTCCCCCTCGCCTACGAGGCCCTCGCCGAACGCGTGCAGGCCGCCGCTGCCTGGTCCGCCGGCATGCGCCGCCACCTCGGCAGCGGCACACCCGAGCTGTACACGGGCCCCGGCGGCACCGTCGTCTCGGTCAGCGGCGCCAAGGGCGGTGTCGGCTCCACGGTCACCGCCGTCCAACTCGCCCTCGCGGCCCGCGCGTCCGGCCGTACGGTCGCCCTCCTCGACCTCGACCTCCAGTGCGGGGACGTGGCCTCGTACCTGGACGTCCAGTTCCGTCGCTCGGTCGCCGACCTGGCCGCCATCACGGACATCAACCCCCGCGTCCTCCAGGAGGCGGTCTACACCCACGACACCGGCATCGCCCTCCTCCTGGCCCCCGCCGAGGGCGAACGCGGCGAGGAGGTGACCGACCGCGTGGCCCGCCAGGTCGTCGCCACCCTCCGCTCCCGCCACGACGTGGTGATCGTCGACTGCGGGTCCCAGATGACCGCGGCCACCGCCGCGGCCGTCGAAATGGCCGACCACGCCCTGCTCCTCGTCACCCCCGACGTGGTCGCCGTCCGCGCCGCCAAACGCATGGTCCGCCTCTGGGACCGCCTCCAGATCCGCAAGGCCGAGGAGACCCTGACGGTCGTCAACCGCCTCTCGCGCGGTACGGAGATCCAGCCCTCCCTGGTCGAGAAGATCACCGGCACGAAGGTGGCCCGCGCCGCCGTCCCCGCCGCCTTCAAGGAACTCCAGTCCGTCGTCGACGCGGGCCGGCTCCAGGATCTCGACAACCGCTCCGTCGTCAAACAGTCCCTGTGGGCCCTCGCCGCCGAACTGGAACTGGTGGCCGCACCCGACCACCACCACGGCGGCCGACGCCGCAGGTCGTCCCCCGACCGAGGCGCCCTCGTCCTGCGCCGCAAGGGCGGCGACCGGGGCTCGGCGACCCTCGAATTCGCCGGCATGTTCCCCCTGATCCTGATCACCATGGCGATCCTCTGGCAGGCCGCCCTCTACGGCTACACCTACTCCCTGGCCGGCAACGCCGCCGACGAGGCCGCCCGCGCCGCCACCGCCGCGTACGCCGTAGACGGCGACATAGCAGCCGCCTGCCAGACCGCAGGCACCGCCCACCTCCCCGGCGCCTGGAACGACACCTCCATCGACTGCACCCCCACCGGCCCCGTCATGCGAGCCGAGGTCCAGGCCAACGTCCCCCTCTTCTTCCCGGGCTTCGACGCGGGCTGGACCGTGAACGGCGAAGCAGGCGCGGCACTGGAGGGCACCCCATGACCCCCACACGCACCGAACCGGACCCCCACGGCGTACGGCGGGCCGACGGCGTACGACGAGAAGCGGACGTACGGCGGACCGGCGGCCGAGTACGGCGAGAAGGGGGCGTGTCGGGGGGTGTCCGCCCGCAGCGGTTGGCGCGTCAACCCGTTGAACTCTCCAGCCAACCGATTCCGCGCCGTTCCGAGGACGGACACCCCCCGGCGCGCCCCCGACCCACCCACCACCCGAAGCCGCCCCACCGCTGGAACGACCGAGGCTCCTCCATCCTGGAGTTCGCCGGCTTCCTCCCGATCCTCCTCCTCGTAGGCATGGCCGCGATCCAACTCGGCCTCATCGGCTACGGCATCAGCCAGGCAGGCTCGGCAGCCCGAGCCGCGGCCCGCGCCGAGTCCCTGGAGCCCGGCACCGGCACCACCGCAGGCGTGGCCTCGGCCAGCTCCTGGCTGAACCCCACCGTCGCCCCGGCCCCCGGCACCGACACCACCACCGCCACGGTCACCGTCACCATCCCCTCAGTGGTCCCCCTCCTCGACCCGGTCACCCTGGACCGCACCGCCACCATGCCCAACGACACGGACAACTGACCCCGAGAGGAGTTGACCAGAAGATGAGCCTGCGATCCCGTATCGCCGCCCCCGACGAGGGGGGCTCCGGACGCGAGGACGGACACCTCGTGGCCGTCTACCGAGCCAAGCTCCTCGAAGAGATCGACCTCGCCGAGATGTCGGCCCTCACCGCCGCCGACCGCCGCGCCCGCCTGGAACGCGTCCTCGGCCACATCATCAGCCGAGAGGGCCCGGTCCTCTCCTCCGCCGAACGCGGCCAACTGATCCGCAGGGTCGTCGACGAGGCCCTCGGCCTCGGCGTCCTGGAACCCCTCCTCGCCGACACCTCCGTCACCGAGATCATGGTCAACGGCCCGGACTCGATCTTCGTGGAACGAGGCGGCCGCGTGGAACAGCTCCCCCTGCGCTTCGCCTCCACCGACCAACTCATGCAGACCATCGAACGCATCGTCTCCACGGTCAACCGCCGCGTGGACGAGTCGAACCCCATGGTCGACGCCCGCCTCCCCACCGGCGAACGCGTCAACGTGATCATCCCCCCGCTGGCCCTCACCGGCCCCACCCTTACGATCCGCCGCTTCCCCCGCGCCTACACCCTCCCCGAACTCATCGACCTCGGCTCCCTCGACGAACAGATGCTGATGCTGCTCGCCGCCTTCGTCCGCGCCCGCTTCAACGTGATCGTCAGCGGCGGCACCGGCACCGGGAAGACGACGCTCCTCAACGCCCTCTCCGGCCTCATCCCGCCCCGCGAACGCATCATCACGATCGAGGACTCCGCGGAACTCCAGCTTCAGCAGGAACACGTCATCCGCCTGGAGTCGAGGCCCGCCAACATCGAGGGCAAGGGCCAGATCACCATCCGCGACCTGGTCCGCAACTCCCTGAGGATGCGCCCCGACCGCATCATCGTCGGCGAGGTGCGCGGCGGCGAGACCCTCGACATGCTCCAGGCGATGTCGACGGGCCACGACGGCTCCCTCGCCACGGTCCACGCCAACTCCGCCGAGGACGCCCTCATGAGGCTCCAGACCCTCGGCTCGATGTCCGAGGTCCTGATCCCCTTCGAGGCCCTCAAGGACCAGATCAACTCGGCGGTGGACGTGGTCGTCCAGCTCACCCGCTTCGCCGACGGCTCCCGCAAGGTCACCGAGATCGCCCTGCTCGTCTCGCACGGCCGCGAACAGTTCCGGATCGCCACGGTCTCCCGCTACGCCCCGGACCCCCTCGGCGCCGACCGCGTCGTCCACGGCCGCTTCGAGCATCTGCCGATACCCCGCCCCGTCGCGGAGAAGCTGTACGTGGCCAACGAGCCCCTGCCTCCCGCGTACGGCGTGGCCGAGGCCATCGACCCGCTCCACACCCGCCAGGCCATCGGATAGCCCCGAGGAGGTAGAACATGACGCCGACCGCGACAGCCCTGTCAGCTCTGTCATCCCTGTCGACCGCGTCGCCCCGGGCGGCCCGGACAGCCACGGACCCGGGCCTGACCCTGGACAACACCACCCTCCTCGCCCTCGGCGCCACGATCCTCTGCGGCACCCTCGCCGTCGCGGGCGCGCACGCGTACGTCTCCGGCCGCGCCCAGCGCCAGGCCCTGGTCGACCGTCTCGCGGGCCACCAGGGCGGCCCGCCCCGCACGGCGGCGGGCCGTGTACGCCGCTTCACGGCGGTCGACCGCCGCCTGCGCCGCACCCGCCTCGGCCGCACGATCCACCTCCGCCTGACGACGACGGGACTGGACCTGACGGCGGGCGAGTTCGCCACCTACGTCGCCCTGGTCGTCGCGGCCCTGTGGCTGATCGCCGCGACCACCCTGGCCCCGTTCTTCGGCCCGATCGCGGCGGCGGTGGGCGTCTGGGCGGCGGCCATCTTCCTCAACTGGCAGCGCCAGAAACGCATCGAGGCGTTCATCAACCAGCTCCCCGACGTGGCCCGCCTCCTCGCCAACGCCACCGCCGCAGGCCTCGCCCTCCGTACGGCGCTGGCGATGGCGGCGGAGGAACTGGAGGCCCCGGCCGGCGAGGAACTGGCCCGGGTCGCCGACCAGCTGGCGCTCGGCCGCTCGGTGGACGACGCCCTCGGCGAACTCGCCGAACGCCTCCCCTCCCGCGAACTGGTCGTCCTCGTCACCACGCTCGTCCTGTCCAACAAGGCGGGCGGCACGGTGGTCAGTTCGCTCCGCAACCTCACCCAGACCCTGGAGGACCGCAAAGAGACCCGCCGCGAGGTCCGCACGATGCTCTCCGAGGTCAACGCGACGGCCTTCACCGTCCCCCTCCTCGGCCTCGGCTCCCTCCTCCTCATCAACTCCTCGAACGACGGCGCCCTGGCCCGGGTGACCGGCTCCCCGCTCGGCCAGGCCCTGGTCCTGATCTCGATCGGCCTCTACACGGTCGGTTTCTTCGTCATCCGCCGCCTCGGCAAGATCGAAGTATGAGAAGGCCCCGGTGACCGACATGACGACGACGAGAGGGGCCCGGTGACCGGCATGACGACATCGACGCCCTCCTTCCTCCCCCTCCTCCTGGCCCTCCTGACGGCGATCTCCGTGGCGGGCGTCGTCCTCGGCATCCGCATGATCCGCGCCGACGCGAAACTCCCCAGCGATCTGGCGCTCGCCCTGGAGGTGGGGGCCACCCGGGTCTCCAAGACCGGCTCGGCCGTGGACCGCCTCGGCATGCGCTTCGCGCCGCTCGTCCTGCGCCTGATGGGCCCCCGCAGGGTCGAGGCCAAACGCCGCCGTATCGACATGGCGGGCAACCCCGGCGGTCTCACCCTCACCCGCTACGCCGCCCGCCGGGCGGTCTACGGCTTCTTCGGCGCCTTCATGGGCCTGGTCTTCCTCACCAGCGACCGCCCGCTCTTCGCCGCGTTCACCTTCGCCTTCGGACTCCTCGCCGCCGACGCGGCGATCTGGCAGGCCGTCCGCGACCGCAAGGACGTCATCGACCGCACCCTGCCGGACTTCCTGGACGTCCTCGCGGTCGTGGTCTCGGCGGGCCTGGGCTTCCGGCAGGCGCTGGACCGGGTCGCGGAGAAGTACGAGGGCCCCTGGGCGGACGAACTGCGCATCACCCTGCGCCAGATGGACATGGGCGTCAGCCGCCGCCAGGCCTTCGACGAACTCCGCAGACGCAACTCCTCCGAGCAGGTCGCCCAGTTCGTCTCGGCCCTCCAACAGGGCGAGGAACTCGGCTCACCGATCGCGGAGACCCTGATCCAGCTCGCCGCCGACATGCGCCGCACCGACGCCCAGAACGCCCGCCGCCGCGCCGCCCGCACCATCCCCAAGGCCACCCTGGTCACCCTGCTCTTCATGCTCCCGGCCACGATGATCCTGATCGCGACGGGCATGTTCCTGGGCTCGGGCACCAACTTCGGCGACATCCTGGGCCGCTGATGAGAACCCGGCGCACACCCCCCACCCCGGCCCCCACCACCGGTTACCTCGCCGACGACGCCCCGCCCCCCGCCACCCTCCGCCTCCAGCTCAACGCCCTCCAGTCCCTCGCCCGCCAGACCTTCGCCGTCCGTCTGATCACCCTCACCATCGGCACCCCCTTCGCGATGGCCAACACCACGGACGGCCCCCAGAGCCACGCCGTACTCACCGCGGCCGTCCTCGGCATCACCGTCTCGTACGCCATGCTCCGGGACTGGGACCGCTTCGCCCCCCGCCTCCTCGGCCACCCCACCCTGATGGCCCTGGACCTCCTCTTCGGCGCGGTCCTCCTGCTCACCGCCTCCCCGGCCTCCCCCCTCGCCTACGCCACGGTCTGCACCCCCCTCCTCTCCGGCCTCCTCTACGGCTGGCGCGGCGCCGGCGTCCTTACCGGCCTGCAACTCGCCGTCCTGCTCACCGTGCACCGCACCTGGGAACACCGTCCCGGCGCGGGCGCCAGCACCCTCCTCATCGCCGGTTTCTGTGTCGCCGCCGGCGTCATCGGCGTCACGCTGCGCAATCTGATGTTCCGCTTCGGCACGGCCACCCAGGCCCTCTCCGAAGCCACGTCCCGCCTCGCCGTCGCAGAGGCCGTGGAGTCCGAACGCGCCCGCCTCGCCCGCGAACTCCACGACTCGGTGGCCAAGACCCTCCACGGCCTGGCCCTCGCCGCCGACGCGCTCGCGACGACGTCGGACCGCCCCGACCCCGATCCGGCCCTGGTGAGGCGACAGGCCACCCTCGTCGCCTCCGCGGCCCGCCGGGCCGCCGCCGAGTCCCGGGACCTCCTCACGGACCTGCGCCGCCACACGGACCTGACGACACCGACGCCCGCCACGGACCTCGGGGCCGAACTGACCATCCGCACAACGGACTTCACCACCCGCACCGCCCTCCCCACCCGCTTCACCCACACCGGCGAGGACCCCCCGCCCCTCCCGCCCGAGACGATCCGTCACCTCCTGGCCATCACCTCGGAGGCCCTGGAGAACATCCACCGCCACGCCCACGCGACCCAGGCGGAGGTGTCCCTGCGCGTCACCCCGGACACCCTCCACCTCACGATCAAGGACGACGGCGTGGGCCTCCCGCCCGCCCTCACCCTCGACACCCTCGAAGCAGCGCAAGAATCCGGCCACTTCGGCCTGCTGGGCATGACGGAACGCGCGACCCGTACGGGCGGGGCCCTGCACCTGGGCACACCCCCCAAGGGCACGGAAGTGACGCTGACCATCCCCCTGCCCGTCTCCCTCCGACAGGAGGCCGCACATGTCTGACCGGCCCCTCCGTGTACTCGTCGCGGACGACAACCCGGTGGTCCGCGCCGGTCTCACGGCCCTTCTCGGCACCCACCCCGACATCACCGTGGTCGCCCAGGCCACGAACGGCGAGGAGGCGGTGGACGAGGCCCGCCGCCACCACCCGGACATCGCCCTCCTCGACGTCCGCATGCCCGGCACGGACGGCCTCACCGCCCTCCCCGAACTGGCCGCGATCTGCCCCGTGATGATGCTGACCTACAGCACGGAACCCGAGGTCGTGACGGAGGCGCTGCGCCGGGGCGCGACCGGCTATCTCGTCCACGGCGAGTTCACGGCCCCCGAACTGATCCAGGCGGTACGGGACTTGCGGGAGGGGCGTCGCCCCCTCTCCCCGGCTGTCTCGACTTCGCTCGGCGTTTCCTACAAACCTTCACACGAACGTCACGATCACTCTTCGCAGCTGCAATCATCTATGACACAGTCGTCGAGGGCCCGTCCCACCTTCGCGTCCCGCCTGCACCGCCGCATCCTCGACCGCGCCAACCGCCCGTCGTTCGGCCTGAGTTCAAGGGAGGTGGAGGTGATGGACCTCATCGCGTCCGGCATGAACAACCGCCAGATCGCCGCCACCTGCTTCATCAGCGAGAAGACCGTCAAGAACCACATCAACCACATCTTCGCGAAACTGCACACCTCCACCCGCAGCGAAGCCATCGCCCACTGGCTGGGCACGACCCCCGAGGGGTGGCCCCGATGACCCACCCCTCCACCGGAAGTTGGGCCCCCGGACCCACCCCCCGTACGTGCCGACTCACGTACGGTGATCCGGTTGGTGTCGGCATCGCGCGGGAAGGCAACCGCCATGAAGGTGAAACACCGTTTCGAGACCTGGAGGACCACGGTCGTCTCCCGCATGCGGGGAAAGGACCGGGACGCGGGTGCGGGGTTCGTGGAGTACGCGGGCATCATGATCATCGTCGCGGGCATCTTCGTGATGATCGACGGGTTGGGGCTGGACGGGCTGATCTCGGGCGCGATCCTGGCAGCCGTGACCAACGTCATCGGCGGCTGACAAGACCGCTCGACGACCGAGGGTCCACCCTGCCCATTTACGTCTGGCTGACGGCAATCCTGCTCTTCACGTCGTTGGCTTTCTTCGCGTTTGCCCAGGCGGCATCCGCCCGCAACGGTGCCCAGTCCGCAGCGGATGCCGCAGCGTTGGCGGCGACACAACAGGCCCGGGACGACCTGTTGTTGGACCTTGGGGACGCCATCGACGCAGGCGACGACTGGTTGGACTGGTTGGACCTCCCTGAGGGCGGGCTCCCCGGCGAAGGAGCCACGGCCGCAGCGCAGGCACTGGCTGCCGCGAACGAGTCGACCGTCCTCGGAGGTGCCGCGCCGACCGAGGTCAACGGTTTTCCAGGCTTCCATGTAGAAGTCGAGACGGGCTACACCGTCGGTGAATCGATCATCCCCGGTACGGAGAGTATGACTGCTACGGCCGAAGCCACCGCAGTCATCCAGCCGCGCTGCGATTTTGCCCTGGACGCGGACCCCACGAAGCCCGTCTCGTTGGACTGCGACGGCGAACTAGTGGACATCGACCCCGGAAACTTCGATCCGGACGACCTTCCCGACGCTTCTGTGATGTTCTCTGTGCGTCTGGCTGAGTGAGAGGAAGCAGTGTTCATGGAGTTCCGGTACACCATGAAGGGCCGCGCGGCTCTGTCCACGGTGACGATCGCCACCGGGCTGGTTCTCACGGTGGCCGGCTGTGGTGGCGGAGGGGACGATGACAAGTCGTCGAACACTCAGTCTTCGTCGACGCCGTCCAAGGACAACGGAGACGACGACAAGCAGGAGTCACAGGCCCCCACAACGAATTCAGTCCTGGCAGAGGTGAAAGCCGATGGCCTGACACTCAAAGTCACCTCAGCGGCCCGCGACGGAGGCGGCTTCGTTACGGTCGAAGGCACCGTGACCAACGGCACGGGCAAACCGTGGGTCGGAGCGGAATGGCGGGGCGACGAAAGCGAACTGGTCAAGAACGGCGGTTCGATCGCCGGTGCGAGTCTGGTCGACCAGACGGGTAGGAAGAAGTACCTCGTCCTCCGTGACACCGAAGGACGTTGTCTGTGCACGAGGTTCACCGGCGGTGTCAGGACCGGGGCGACCACGGACTGGTTCGCCCAATTCCCCGCTCCCCCCGAATCCACCACCTCCGTAGACTTCCAGGTCGGCTCCATGCCCCCCGCCACCATCGAACTCTCCGAGGACGAGTGACCATGGCTGCCCTGACCCCGCGAGCCGTCACGAAGGGCACGGCCACGCTCGGCGTGGCCATGGCCGTGCTGGCCACTCTGACGCTCACCACCCCGCCCGCCCTCGCCGCGGACGACCCGAGCGAACCCCCGGGCACGGTCACCACCTCCCCGCCCCCGGAGGTGGACGCGAACAGCCCGGGCCTGAAGCTCGCCCAGGGAGCCACGCTCGCCCCGGCCAAGGTGCTGGACATCAAGTCGGTCGTGGAGGACCTGGGCGGCGAGGAACGCCGGGAGGACACCAACGAGAACGTGACGTTCGCCCTCCAGGCGGAGGTCCTCTTCCCGAAGAACAGCTCGAAGCTCAACCCGCAGGCCCGCTCCCGCATCCGGACGATCGCGGAGGAGATCAAGAAGCAGAGCGCGGGCACGGTCCGCGTCTTCGGCTTCACGGACAACCTCGGCTCGTACGCCCACGGCCTGACCCTCTCCAAGAAGCGCGCGGAGGCCGTCCACGACCTCCTCGCCGGCGACCTGGGCGGCAACGTCACCTTCGAGGTGCGCGGCTACAGCGAGGACTACCCCATCGCCGACAACTCCTCCGAGGAGGGCCGCAAGAAGAACCGCCGCGTGGAGGTCTCCTTCCCCCGCACCACGACGGACACGAACAGCGAACAGAGCTGACCCGACCCGCCACTGGACCCGCCAAGCCCCCTAGGCCCCGCCGCCGTGCTGCCCCACCCGCTCCCGTTCCCGCTCGTCCGCGTACGCCCGCAGCGACCCCACCACCGTGTTCGTGACCGCGACCAACGGCACGGCCACCACCGCGCCCCCGATCCCCGCGACCATGCCACCGGCGGCGACCGACAGGACGACGGCCAGGGGATGCACCCGCACGGCCCGGCCGAGGATGAACGGCTGGAGGATGTGTCCCTCGATCTGCTGCACGGCGAGCACCACGACCAGCGTCATGACGGCCGTGAACACACCCTGCGTCACCAGCGCCACCACCACCGCCAGCGCGCCCGAGACGACCGCGCCCACCAGCGGGATGAAGGCGAAGAGGAAGATGAACACGGCCAGCGGGACGGCCATCGGCACATCGAGGAAGTAGATGCCGAGGCCGATGAAGATCGCGTCGATCAACGCCACTATCACCGTGCCGCGCACATACGCCGTCAACGTCTGCCAGGCACGTGGTCCGGCCGCCGAGACCCCGGGCCGTGCCGCCGCCGGCACCAGCTTCAGCGTCCACTGCCAGATCCGCTTGCCGTCGTACAGCAGGAACAGCGTGGAGAACATCGTCAGCAGGATGCCGGTGAGCGCCTCGACGAGGACGGTCACCCCCTCCAGCCCCGCCGAGGTGATGGTGTCCGTGTTGTCGCTGATCGCCTCGCGGAGGTTCTTCGCGATGTCGTTGATCTGGTTCTCGGTGACATGGAACGGGCTGTCGAGCAGCCAGCGCTGCAACTCGTCGATGCCGTCCTGGATCTGGTCGGAGAGGTCGTCGATGTTCTCCATGACCTGCCAGGTGACGAACCAGCCGATCAGCCCCATGACGACGAAGCCCAGGACGGCGGTCATCGCGGTGGCGAGGCCGCGCGGTACGCCGTACCGGGTCAGCCGCGCCACGGTCGGCTGGAGCAGCGCGGTGACGAGCAGCGCGGTGGTGAACGACAGGACCAGCAGCTGTATCGAGCTGATGACCCGCATCAACACCCAGACGGTGCCCGCGAGAACCAGCAGCCGCCACCCGGCCTCGGCCGCCACCCGCATCCCCCAGGGGACCACCGACGCGGGTTCGGGCCGGGCGGAGTGGACCGCGACGGTCGCCCGCCCCCGAACCTCACCACTCGCCTCGGAGCCGGAGCCGGAGCCGGAGCCGGAAGCGTCAGGGGCAGGGCCAGGATCAGGGACAGGAGTGGACCCGGACCCGGACCCGGACCCGCGGCCGGGTTCCGGCTCGGCCGCGGCACGCGGGCCCTCGGTCTCCGACTCGATCTCCGCCCGCCGCCGCTCCAACCGCTCGCCCCACCCGCTCAGTCCGGCGCCGAGCCGGCCGAGCCATCCGGGAACCCGCGACATCATCCGTCCTCTTCCCCCGTCGCCCCTGCTGGTCACCACTCCTCCCGGAGGCCGCGAATCCGCTGGTTCCTTTCGGTTCCTGCCTGATCCTGTCGTTTCCTCTGGGCGGCTCCGACCGTACATGCCCGAAGCCCCCCACCAAAGGACGGTGGAGGGCTTCGGAAGGTTGAGCGGCCGAGCGCGGCGGGGCACCCGGCGGGGAACCGGCCTAGTACCAGTTGTTGGCCTGCCAGAAGGTCCAGGCCTCGCACGGGCTGCCGTAGCGCGATTCCATGTAGTTGAGGCCCCACTTGATCTGCGTGGCCGGGTTGGTCTGCCAGTCGGAACCGGCGGACGACATCTTGGAGCCGGGCAGCGCCTGGAAGAGACCGTAGGCGCCCGAGGAGGGGTTCACGGCCTTGTAGTTCCAGGTGGACTCGTGGTTCACGATGTTGCTGAAGCACGTCCACTGGTCGCTGGCCACGACCGCCTTCGCCATCGCCTGGATCTCGGCGACGGTGTACGAACTCTGGGTGGGGATGTCACCGAGTGAGCCGGCGGCTTCGGACTTGGCCTCGGCTTCCGCCGCCGCCGCTTCCTTCGCCTTGCGCTCCTGCTCAGCCTTCTCCGCGGCCTTCTGCTTGTCGATCGCGTCCTGGGCCGCCTTCTTACGGGCGGTCTCCTCGGCGTCCTTGCGGGCGCTCGCGTCGGCGGCGATGGCCTGGGCGTCGGCCTGAGCAGTCAGGGACGCGGTCTGCACCTGGGCCTGCTGGCCCACGGGTATGTCGGCGAGCAACGTGGTGTCGTTCGCGACCGCCTCGGCGTCGTCAGTGGTCTGCGCGGTGCTGCCCGAGGCAACTCCGACGACACTGCCGACTGCGGTGACCGCAGTGGCCGAGGCCACTGCGAATCCCCGGACCGAAATCCGGCTCACACGGGTTCCTTCCAGCATCGCCCGCCTCGGTGACCCTGGCGGACGCAATCGTGCCCCTGACGCTGGCCTCCCAACTGCGGGGTCACGGAGGCGCGGGCCCGGTGGGCAACTCCCCTGCGGGGAGCGCCGCGTGGTGCTCGGGCGGCATACGACGACGCTATGGAGTTGACCTGGTGTCGCTGTGGTTCCGTACCGCTGGGGGTACAGGTGTGTCGTATGCGGGGCCTGACAGAAATGAGACTCTGCCGTAACCCGACACCGCGAGGCAATTCAGTGGTGAGTGTGAAAGCTCACACCTCGTTTGACGCGAGAGATTGAAGGAAAGCCGCACACGCCGAGGCGCCGCCCGGCTAGGCTGCTGAGCCTTTTGCCGGGCGACGCCCAGGGGTTGGGACCACTCAGTGGTCCCGGAGTGGTGTCAGGTGGGCTAAATCTGCCCGTCCTCCAGCATTTCGGTCACAAGGGCCGCGATCTGGGACCGTTCGGACCTCGTCAACGTGACGTGGGCGAAGAGCGGATGACCCTTCAGCTTCTCCACGACGGCGACGACACCGTCGTAGCGGCCGACGCGCAGGTTGTCGCGCTGGGCCACGTCATGGGTGAGGACCACCCGGGAGTTGGCGCCGATGCGGGAGAGCACGGTCAGCAGGACGTTCCGCTCCAGCGACTGCGCCTCGTCCACGATCACGAACGCGTCATGGAGCGAGCGTCCGCGGATGTGGGTGAGCGGCAGGACCTCAAGCATCCCGCGGGCGGTGACCTCCTCGATGACCTCACGGCTGGTGACCGCGGAGAGCGTGTCGAAGACGGCCTGCGCCCAGGGGCTCATCTTCTCGGACTCGGAGCCCGGCAGATAGCCCAGCTCCTGCCCGCCGACCGCGTACAGCGGACGGAAGACCATCACCTTCTGGTGCTGGCGCCGCTCCAGCACGGCCTCCAGACCCGCGCAGAGCGCGAGCGCCGACTTGCCGGTGCCGGCCCGGCCGCCCATCGACAGGATGCCGACGTCCGGGTCGAGCAGCAGATCCAGCGCGATGCGCTGCTCCGCGCTGCGGCCCTTGATGCCGAAGGCCTCCCGGTCGCCCCGCACGAGGCGGATGTTGCCGTCGGGCGTCACCCGGCCGAGGGCCTTGCCGCGCTCCGACTGGATCGTCAGACCGGTGTGCACGGGCAGGGTGCTCGCCTCGGGGACGTAGATCGACCCCTCCTCGAACAGAATGTCGACCTGCTCGCCGGGCAGGGTCAGCTCGGACATCCCGGTCCACCCGGAGGCGTCCGTGATGGCCAGCTCCGCGCGGTACTCCTCGGCGAGGAGGCCCACGGAGGACGCCTTGATCCTGAGCGGGAGATCCTTCGACACCACGGTGACGTCGAATCCCTCGGCCTGCAGATTGCGGGCGACCGCCAGGATGCGGGAGTCGTTGTCCCCCAGGCGGTAGCCGCTCGGCAGCACGCTGGGATCCGAGTGATTGAGCTCGACCCTCACTGTGCCGCCGAGTTCCCCGATCGGGATGGGGGCGTCGAGGCGGCCGTGCCGGACCCGGAACTCGTCGAGCAGACGCAGGGCCTGCCGGGCGAAGTAGCCGAGCTCGGGATGGTGCCTCTTCGCCTCCAGCTCCGTCACCACGACGATCGGCAGCACGACTTCGTGCTCGTCGAAGCGGTTCAGGGCGTTCGGGTCGGCCAGCAGGACGCTGGTGTCGAGGACGTAGGTGCGCCGGTCTGGCATACGGCGCTTTGTGCTGGTCACCACGGAAGGACGTACCCCCTCGGATGAGGTCGGGGAGCGACGGGATGGAACTGGGCCGGTCGACGGCGCCGTTGCACGGGCCGGTGACCGGCCCTCCGCTGCTTCGTCCGTGCTGTGACCGCACGATCGGGCTGGTGCAAAGGGCCTCCCGGGCGGACGGCCCCGAGCCGCCCGCTGAGATCCGACACCCGTGGTTCGGGTGTCGACCTGACTGGCTTATGCCCTCGAACATGCGCCGCCATGCCAAGCGGTACGACGGCGTCCCGGTGAACTCCTCGTTACTTCTGTCCCGATGGGGGTGGTGCACACCTCACCCGAAATACGGAGTTTCAGCCTCCGTAACGACGGTGTCGCACCGCGTAGTCACGCATCGCGCGCAGGAAGTCGACCTTCCGGAAGGCCGGCCAGAAGACGTCGCAGAAGTAGTACTCGGAGTGGGCGGTCTGCCAGAGCATGAATCCGGACAGCCGCTGCTCGCCACTCGTGCGGATCACCAGATCCGGGTCGGGCTGGTCGACGGTGTAGAGATGCCGGCCGATCATGTCGATGTCGACGGACTCGGCGAGCTCCTCCATCGCGGTGCCCTTCTCCTGCGCCTCCAGGAGCATGGAGCGGACCGCGTCGGCGATCTCCTGGCGTCCGCCGTACCCGATGGCGACGTTGACCAGTATCCCGTCGACGTCCGCGGTGGACTCCTCGGCCTCCTTGAGGGCGCTCTGCATCCCGGGGGACAGCAGGTCCATCGCCCCCACGTGGTGCACCCGCCAGCGGCCGTCGGCGGCCAGGGAGCGGACGGTGTCCTCGATGATGCCCAGCAGCGGGACGAGCTCTTCCTTGGGCCGGTTGAAGTTGTCCGTGGAGAGCAGCCAGAGCGTGACGACCTTCACGTCCGTCTCGGTGCACCAGCCGAGGAACTCCTCGATCTTCTGGGCGCCGGCCTGGTGACCCTCCATGGTGGTGGAGCCCGCCGCCTTCGCCCAGCGCCGACTGCCGTCCACGATGACGCCGATGTGCTTGGGCACCTGGGCGTGGTCGAGATGGCCCTCGACCCTGCGTGCGTAGACCCTGACCAGCAGGCCGCGCAGTGTGTCGCGCAGGTTCACGTGTTCCAGCCCCTCCGATGCGGTGGCAGTCCCCTTGGTTGGCAGAGCCTACCGGGGCTGGAGGCCAACTCCGCCAAGGGGTGTGCGGGGTTGGGGCGGCCCCGGGGCCGGGGGAGAGGCCCCCTGGAGGACCGGGCTTCCGGCGGGCGCGGGGCGGACTTCCGACGGACGGGGGGTGACCCCCGACGCACGGAGGGCCGACTTCCGGGCCGACTTCCGGGCAGAAAAAACGGGCCGGTCCGTGGGGGGAGACGGACCGGCCCGAGGGGGGGTTTCCACCATAACCCTTCGTGAGTGATGCTGCGTGCATCGGCGCCCTACAACTACTCTCCGGAGCCGGACGACAGCGTGGCGGTGAGTGCGGAACCGTTCATTCAGGGTGTGATCGAGGGGTGATCATGGCTGAATCCCGGCGAATTCCAAGGAGGAATGAAGGAATCCGGCGTGGAATGTGGGGTTTGCGCATTCTTGTGCGACTTCCGAGGAGATACGGCCCGACGCCCCCGTGTGGGTGATGCGCGGCCGGAACGCGTGCTTGACGCCCCCGAGGTGGCACGCGGCTTCGCGCAGCCCCCTCCACTGCGCGACGCCGCCCCGCGCAGCTTTGCTCACGCGAATTACCTTGGTCTGAACCTACGCGAGTAGACCCGGAGAAGCCAAGCCGGAGGCGATAACGATGTGGACACCGACAAAGACGCCCACCCCGGTCTCAGCGCCCGCCCGGCCTCCGGACCTCGAAGAGCTGCCGTGTGCTGTGCGCGACGAACGGGCCCTCGCTCTCGATCCGCTCGTGCAGCGACCGGAGCTGCGGCAGATACCCCTCGACGGCGAACCCGGGCACCATCCAGACGACCTTCCTGAGGAAGTGCACGACGGCGGCGATGTCGTAGAACTCCATGCGCAGGCGCTCGGCCCGCAGATCCACGACCTCCAGCCCGGCGGCCTCGGCGTCGGCACGCTCACGGTCCGGGTGGCGTGCGCTGCGGGACTCCTCCGGCAGCGGTCCGGTGAAGTGCTCGACCAGCTCGAAGACACTGTTCGGGCCCACATGCTGCGCGAAGTACGTGCCACCGGGCGTGAGCACCCGGGCGATCTCCGACCAGTGGGCCCGCACCGGATGCCTGCTGGTGACCAGGTCGAACACGGCGTCCCCGAACGGCAGCGGCGCGTCCTCGGGACTGGCCACCACCAGCGCGCCCCGCGGCCGCAGCAGCGCGGTGGCCCTGGCGATGTTCGGCGGCCAGCCCTCGGTGGCGACGGTCACCGCCGGGAGGCCGGGCGCGGAGGCGAGCACTTCCCCGCCCCCGGTCTGGATGTCCAGCGCCACCGAGGCCCGCCCCAGCCGCTCCGCCATGCCGCGCGCGTACCCCCACGAAGGGCGCGCCTCCGTGGCCCGTCCTTCGAACCACGAGAAGTCCCAGCCGTCGGTCGACACGGCATCCCCTTCGGCGACGAGCGCTTCGAAGGTGGGGGAGGGCAGAGGGGAACGCGAGGGACGGGAGGCCATGAGGGGATCCTCCCCGGGACGGGAGGAGACCGGCGACCGGTTTTCCGGCGCCCCTGGACGGCGGCGGGCGCGGCCCCCGCCGTCCAGGGGCGCCGGGAACTGCGCGAGAAGCCCCACCGGACCCGCACCCGAAAACGCGCCCCCACACGCCCTACTCGGAGAGAACCGCCTCCGCCTCCAACGTGACCCCCACCGCCCCCACCACCGAAGCGACCCGGAACACCTCCTGCACACTCTCCCGGCTCACCCCGGCCGCCCGCAGCGCCCGCTCGTGCGAATCCAGACACTCCCCGCACCCATTGATCGCGGACACGGCGAACGCCCACATCTCGTGGTCGACCCTGTCCACCCCGGGATCACCGATGACGTTCATCCGCAGTCCCGTCCGCAGCCCGCCGTACTCGTGGTCGGACAGCAGATGCCGTGTACGGAAGAAGACGTTGCTCAGCGCCATCGTCGCCGCCGCGGACTTCGCCGCCGTGTACGCCTCCGCCGACAGCCGCGCCCCGGCCTCCGGCCCCAGCGTCCGCAACACGATCGCCGAGCGGGAGGCGATCGCCGTCACCAGCACCGTCCCCCACAGCTGCTGTTCCGACAGCGAGGAGTCGCCGAGGACGGCGTCCAGGTTGCGGCGGAGGTCCTTCGCGTAGTCCGGAATCACGGACCTCAAGGCATCGAGCGACATGGCGTCCTCATATCCGGGGGCGGGCGGCTGACGGGGACCGACGGGCACCAGTGTGGCTGGTGCCGCGGGAACCCCGTGGCACCGGCCCACGCCCCGCGCCGCCGCACCGGCCTACTCCGTACGCAGCCCCTCCGGCCGCATCAACCGCATCAGGGGCGGCATGCTCAGCGCCGTCACCAGGAGGACGACGCCCGCGCCGATGCCGGTCATCGACAGCACGCTCGGCCAGTCCACGCCCACCGGCCTGTTCGTCATCTTCAGCAGGACCGCGCCGAGGGTCAGACCGACCGCCGACGCGAGGGCCAGGCCCAGCGTGATCGGGACGGCGGTCTGCCACAGCACGGACAGGCCGAGCGTGCGCCGCCGTGTGCCGAAGGCGACCAGAGCCGACAGCAGCTTCCGGCGTTCGCGCAACTGTTCGAGCTGGGAGACGAGGAGGCTCGCGCCGATGAGGACCAGCACGGCGGACGCGCCGACCAGCAGACCGGTGCGGATGTCCGCGAACTCGTCGGCCCGCGTGGTCGACTCCCACTCCCAGGTCCGGATGAGCGGATCGATCGCCACGGCCGCGTTGCGCACCTCGTCGAGGGCGTTCGGCACGGTGGGGTCGGTCCGTACGTAGACGGTGCTGTGGAGCAGCGGCTCCGTCTTCGCGGGCAGGGCACCCGGGGTGACCATCAGCCCGTCCGTCCCGGGCCGCAGCGAATCGGCGCGCCCGGACACCTTCTTCACCTCGGCCGGCAGCTTCCAGGCGATCTCCGGCCCCGACCCGTTCCCGTCGTAGGACGGGTCGAAGTACAACGTGTTCCCGGCGGTGCCGAGCCGCGCCAGGCCGGGGTCCGCCGCGGCGCCCACGACGAAGACGTCGCCGTCCTGGCAGGAGGGGATGTCGGCCAGTTCGCGCAGCGCCGCGCAGTCGCCGACGGTCAGCCCGTACAGCCCCTCGGGGTCCTTGGCACGGGCCGAGACGTCGACGGTGGACAGCGCGGCCGTGGCCGCGGCGCCCTCGGCCCGCCCCAGCTCCTTGCCCGCGACGCTCACCGGGAGATCGCGCGGCAGGACCAGCTCCATCTGGGCCCGGGCCGTGTCCTTCCCGGTCGAACTCGTGAACCTGCCCTCGACCCCGGCGAACAGCATCTGCAGGGCGATCGCGCCGGCCACCGCCACCGCGATGCCGTTGACCATGCGCGCCGCCGAGCCGCTGCTCAGCTGGAGTCTGCGGACGGCCAGTTGCCAGGACAGGGCGCCGGAGCCCAGCCGGGCGACGAACGCCTCGACCACCCAGGGCAGCAGCGCGGTGATGCCGAAGAGCAGCAGCACGACACCGCCGGTCACCATGTACTCGTTGAAGTTCCCGTTCTCCGACCCCTGGCCGACCATCGGGTAGAGCAGGGCGAGACCGCCGAGCGGCAGCAGCAGCCGCCACCAGAGCCTGCGGTGCGCGGGCTTGGCCGTACGGACCACACCGAGCGGTTCGATCACGACGCCGCGCAGCGCGAACAGGGTGACGAGGACGGCGGCGGCCGGCACCGCGAGCGCCACCAGCAGGGCGAGGCCGACGGAGGGGTTCAGGTAGCTGGGGAAGACACTGACATCGAGCACCTCGACCGAACCGGCGATCTCCCTGCCCAGCAGGAAGAACCCGGTGCCGAAGACCAGCCCCAGCACGGCGCCCGCGAGGGCCTCGCCCGCCGCGATCCGGCGCGTCATCCGCCCGTCGGAACCGACCAGCCGCAGCGCCGCCAGCCTGCGGTCCCGCCGCTCGCCGCCGAACCGTACGGCCGTCGCGATGAAGACGGCCACCGGCATCAGCAGCACCACGAACACGACCAGCGTGAGCAGTACCAGGACCGGGTCCATCTCCTCCTCGGGCTGGTCGGCGGTGGACCACCCGAACTGGTCGATCCGGTACACCACCGAGTCGTCGAGCCGTGCGGCCAGTCCCTCGGCGCCCGCGTAGTAGGTGAGTTCACCGGGGCCGATCAGTCCCTCCTCGCCGATGCTGCCCACCGTTTCGTACGGCAGCCGGTCGCGCAGCATCTTCCCGGCGTCCGACTTCAGCAGGTCGGCGAGGGCGGGGGAGACGACCATGTCGCCCGGCGCGGGGAACTTCCCGACGCCCGGCGGCAGCGGCGCGTCCGCGCCCTCGGGTTCGAGGAGCCGTCCCCGTATCTCCTGATACCGGTACTCGGTGTCGGTGTCGGCGACGATCAGGCTCTTGTCGGTCGGCTTGGACGTGGAGTTGTCCTGGAGATAGCCGATTCCCTGGTCCTCCCGGGCCTTCTCCCGGGCGTCGCGGGTCGTGAGCGCGCTCGGTACGGCCGCGGTGAGCAGCAGCAGCGCCACCCCGAGGCCGACCCCGACCGCGGTGAGCACGGCGCGCACCCAGCCCTCACGGCCCCCGGTGAAGGTGAACCGCACCCCCATCGCCAGGTCCCGGTACCACTGGCGGACCGTGGCCGAGCTCATACGATGCGCTCCATGTCCCGCGACTTCCCGTCCCGTACGACGATCTCGCGGTCCGAGTACGCGGCGACCCGCGCCTCGTGCGTGACGAGGACGACGGCGGCGTTGGTGGAGCGGGCGGCCTCGGTGAGCAGTTCCATCACGCGCTCGCCGTTGAGCGAGTCGAGCGCTCCGGTGGGCTCGTCCGCGAAGAGCACCCGGGGGCTGGTGACCAGGGCACGGGCCACGGCGACCCGCTGGCCCTGACCGCCGGAGACCTCACCGGGACGCTTGCGCGCGAGGTCGTCGACCTCCAGCCGCTGCATCCAGCCGAGCGCGGTCTTCTCGGCCTCCTTGCGGGAGCCGCCGTTCAGCCGCAGCGGCAGCGCCACGTTCTCCACACAGGTCAGCTCCGGCACCAGCTGGCCGAACTGGAAGACGAACCCGAACTCGCTGCGCCGCAGCGCGCTGCGCTGGGCGTCGTTCATGGTGGCCATCTCCCGGCCGTTGTACGTGATCGAGCCCGAGTCGGGCGGCACGATCCCGGCGAGGCAGTGCAGCAGTGTCGACTTGCCGGAGCCGGAGGGGCCCATCACCGCGACGACCTCGCCGGGGTGGATGGAGAACTCCGCGCCGTCCAGCGCGGTGGTCGGACCGTACGCCTTGCGCAGATCGGTCGCGACGAGCAGGGAACCGGCGGGGGGCGGCGTGGTCACCGGGTCACCGCCTCGGCCAGCTTGCCCAGTCGGGCGGCGGTCAGCTCCAGCCATCGCAGATCGGCCTCCAGATGGAACAGGGCGTGGTCGCAGATCAGCTGATCGGCCAGGTCGCCCTTGCGTTTGCGGTCGGTGAGGATGCGCATCATGCGCAGGTGTTCCGAGCGCTGGGTGTCGAGGATGTCGGCCGCGTTCCGGTCCGTGAGCAGGGCGAGGACGACCTTCGTGTAGAGGGTCGACTGCAGATACGGCTCGGGCTTCTCGGGCGTCGCGAGCCACCGCTGGACGTCCGTGATGCCCGCCTCGGTGATCGCGTACCGCTTGCGCTCGGGGCCGCCGCCGGGCTCGATGCCGTCGACCTCGACGAGGCCGTTCTTCAGCAGCCGCGACATCGTCGAGTAGACCTGGCCGTAGTGCAGCGGCCGGTCGTGACCGAACTTCTCGTCGAAGGCCCGCTTCAGGTCGTAACCGTGTCGGGGCCCGGACTCCAGGAGTCCCAGGAGGGTGTGACCGATGGACATGAGCACGACTGTACACACGAGGTATACACACCACGTATACCTGCCGTGTATAGGTCCCGGTCGGACGGTGAGGGGGCGCAGGTCAGAGCTGATTGTCACGGTTCTGTCACCGAAGCCGACGGTGACCGGGCCCCAACTCATGGGACGGGTGGGGCAACCATCCGCCCTGCTGGAACGTCCGTTCCGGTGGGATGAGGTCTATGGGCACGCGCCTCGCGTGCGCATTGTCACGCCATCACGGAGCGGACCGACTCCCTCTTGTCATAGTCCTCGGTGTTAGCTTGCTGAGCTGACAAGACCCGAGTGACGTATGAGACCGAGCAGAATGCGGAGCGGACCGGAGCCATGGGACGAGCGGAAGAAAGACGAGCGCGGCAGCGCGGCGGTCGCCGCGCGGCGCCCCAGCGCTCGTCCGGAGGCGATGCGGGGGCGACGGCGGTCATAGCCCCGCCCGAGGGCGGCGGCCGGGCCGCGGCCAGGGCCGCGGCCAAGGGCGGCGGCAAGAAGAAGCAGCAGCAGAGCTTCCTGCGCCGTCTCTTCACCTGGAAGAAGATCCTCGGCGCGTTCTTCGGCGCCTGCCTGCTCGGCATGGGTGCCTTCATCGTGCTCTATCTGATGATCGACATACCCAAGGGGAACCCCCAGGCGCTCCAGGAGAGCAACGTCTACCGGTACTCCAACGGCAAGATCTTCGCCCGCACCGGCGACACCAACCGGGAGATCGTCGACCTCGACAAGGTCCCCAAAGACGTCCAGATGACCTTCGTCGCCGCCGAGAACAAGACCTTCTTCAGCGACCCCGGCGTCGACTTCAAGGGCATGACGCGCGGCGTGATCAACACCCTCTCCGGCAAGGGCAAGCAGGGCGGCTCGACCATCACCCAGCAGTACGTCAAGAACTACTACCTGACGTCCGACCAGACGGTGACCCGCAAGCTCAACGAGCTGGTCATCTCCCTGAAGCTGGAGCGCGAGGAGTCCAAGGACTACATCCTCGCCGGCTACATCAACACCAGTTACTACGGCCGCGGCGCCTGGGGCATCCAGGCCGCCGCCCAGGCGTACTACGGCGTCGACGCCAAGGACCTCAAGGTCGAGCAGGGCGCCTATCTCGCCGCGCTGCTCCAGGCCCCCAGCCAGTACGACCTGTCGACCGCCACCGAGACCGGCAAGAAGCTGGTCACGAACCGCTGGAACTATGTGCTGGACAACATGGTCGAGATGGGCGAGCTGAAGGCCTCGGAGCGGGCCGGCATGAAGCTCCCCAAGCCGAAGGAGCCCCAGGCCGCCCCCGATCTGGAGGGCCAGAACGGCTATCTGGTCGTGGCCGCCAAGGATCAGCTGGCCAGGCAACTCGTGGCCAACGACGCGGTCGACGACATCGAGGACGCCAAGACGAAGATCGACGCGGGCGGCTGGAACATCACGCTCAACATCAACCCGAAGAAGCAGGCCGCACTGGAGAAGGCCGTCAAGGAACGCCTCACCAGCAAGCTGGAGCCGAAGAAGCGCAAGGTCGACAAGTACATCCAGGCCGGTGCCGTCTCCGTCGACCCGAAGACGGGCAAGGTCGTCGCCATGTACGGCGGCGTCGACTACGTGAAGCACTTCACGAACAACGCCACCCGCCGGGACTACCAACCCGCCTCGACCTTCAAGCCGGTCATCCTCGCCGCGGCCGTCGACGGGAACGCCGAGACCCAGGACGGCGACCCGATCACCGCCGACACCGTCTACGACGGTGACAGCCGGCACAAGGTCACGGACGACGGCACCGCGGTCGGCTTCGCCCCGCCCAACGAGGACAACGTCGACTACGGCGACGTCACCGTGCAGGGCGCCATGAACAAGTCCATCAACTCCGTCTTCGCGCAGATGGGCGTCGACGTGGGCATGGAGAAGGTCATGGAGGTCGCCGGGAAGCTCGGTATGGACACCGAGGGCATGGAGGCGGTGCCCGCCCAGACCCTGGGCTCCATGGGCGCCAGCCCGCTGGAGATGGCCGGCATCTACGCCACCCTCGACAACCACGGCAGGAAGGTCACCCCGACCATCGTCGCCTCGGCCTCACGCCGGGACGGCGCGGTCAAGTTCGCCGACCCGATCGGCGAGCAGGTCATCAGCAAGGAGGCCGCCGACACGGTCACCTCGGTCCTCACCGGCGTGGTCGACGACGGTACGGCGAAGACGTCGGTCCGCGACAACCCCTCCCGCGACGGGCAGCAGGTCGCCGGCAAGACGGGTACCTCCGACAAGAACCGCTCCGCCTGGTTCACCGGCTACACCCCGAACCTCGTGACCTCCGTCGGTCTCTTCGGCGAGGACATGAGCAAGAACGGCAAGCACGTCCCGATGTACGGAGCGGTCGGCGTCCCCCGGGTCAACGGCGGTGGCTTCCCCGCCCAGATCTGGGCCACCTACACCTTCGGTGTGATGGGCAAGGCCACCAAGTTCGAACTGGACACCAAGCAGGGCGCCGCCGTCGCGCCCACGAAGTCCCCGACGCCGACCCTGTCCCCGTCCGCGACCCCGTCGGAGACACCCACCTCGGAGGAACCGACCACCGAGGCCCCGACGACCCCGGAGACCACCCCGGAGACGACGCCGGAGACCACCCCGGAGACGACGCCGGAGACGACCCCCGAGGAAACCCCGTCGGGCGACGACGGCGGCATCGAGTTCCCGACGAACCCGAACGATCCCCAGGCGGACGATTAGCACAGGCGACAAGCCGAAGGGCGCCCGGTGGTAAATCCACCGGGCGCCCTTTCGCGCGCTTGAGGGCGGCCGCAGGCCCCCTCAAGGGGCGCGGGGAACTGCGCGACCAGCCACGACGAACCCGCAGCCCGCAGAGCACAGTTGCGCCCGAGCTGTCGGCGGCTCACCCCAGCGGAGCGCTCACGCCTGATTCAACTCGAACCAGACAACCTTCCCCGCACTCAACCGAGTGGCCCCCCACCGCTTCGCCAGCCGATTGACGAGATAGAGCCCACGGCCCCCCTCGTCCGTCGCACGGGCCTGCCGAAGCCGCGGCAGCTGCGGCACGTCGTCGGTGACCTCGCACCGCAGCACATCGGTCCGCAGCAGCCGCAGGGTCACCGGCCGGGTCGCGTACCGCACCGCGTTGGTGACGACCTCGCTGATGAGCAGCTCGACGGAGTCGGTCAGCTCCTCCAGGCCCCAGCGGGACAGGGCATGCCGGGCCAGTCGGCGCGCCCGCCCCGGAGCCATCTCCTCCGGTTCCAGGAACCAGTACGCGACGTCGCTGGGAGCGATCCCATCGAACCGCGCGGCAAGAAGCGCGATGTCGTCGTCACGGTCCCCCGGACCAAGCATGTCGAGCACCTCGTCGCACAGCGCCTCCAGCGGCGGCGGATGATCCGGCCCGGTCAGCTGGGCGGTCGCGGCCAGCTTCTCCCGCAACTGCTCTATCCCGGTCCACACGTCCCGCAGCCGGGACTCCACCAGCCCGTCCGTGTAGAGCAGCAGCGTGCCCCCGGCGGGCGCGTCCAGCTCGACCGCCTCGAAGTCCACCCCGCCCACACCGATCGGCGCGCCCGGCGGCACCCGCAGCACCTCGGCGCGACCGCCGAGATGCAGCAGCACCGGCGGCGGATGCCCGGCGTTGGCGATGGTGATCCGGTGCGAGACCGGGTCGTACACCGCGTACAGACAGGTCGCCATGCGATCCGTACCGAGCCGCTGCGCCTGCTCGTCGAGGTGGTGCAGCACCTCCTGCGGCGGCAGGTCCAGCCCCGCGAGGGTCTGCGCGGTGGTCCGCAGCTGCCCCATGATCGCGGCCGAGGTCATCGAATGACCCATCACATCGCCCACGACCAGGGCGACCCGGCTCCCCGGCAGGGGAATCGCGTCGTACCAGTCACCGCCGACCCGCGCGGTCTCGGCGGCCGGCAGATACCGGTGCGCGAGCCGTACGCCGGTGCACTTCGGGAGCGCCTCCGGCAGCATCGTGCGCTGCAGTTCGTCGGCGATGTACGCCTCACGGCCGTACAGCACCGCCTTGTCGATGCCGAGCGCGCTGTGCGTGGCGAGCTGGGCGGCGACCAGCAGGTCGTCCTGCTCGAACGCCATCCGCTCCGGGCGGCGCAGGAAGACCGCCGCGCCGATCACCCGGCGCCGGCCGCGCAGCGGGGCGAGGATCGCCCGCTGGCCGGTCGGCACGGTCAATTCGGCGTCCGGTCCGAGCAGTTCCGGCAGCGCGTCGTGCGCGGCGGGCGCGTCGGCGAAGACCGGCCGGACGCCCCGCAGCACCTCGGCGAGCGCGCCGCCGGGCCGGACCTCGCACTGCTCGGCCGTGACGACCGCCAGATCGACGGGCTGCTCGGGCTGGAGCGAGGAGGGCATGAAGCCGCCCTCGGTGTCCCGCTCCTCGGGGATCCGGTCGGTGCGGCGCAGCCGCAGCACCATGGGCCCGGTGGGCCGCTCGTCGCCGACCGGCAGCGGCTCGCGCAGATACACGAGGATCGCGTCCGAGAACGTCGGCACGGTGGCCCGGCACAGACCCATGACGATCTCGTCCAGGTCGATGCCGCGGGCGATCCGCCGGGTCGCGGCGCCCACGAAGCGCAGCCGGTCGCCGTCCCGCCGCATGGGCATGGGGGCGCCCGGCGCCACACCCTGCCCGCCGCGCCGCTCCAGACCGCTCCCGGTGCCGCCGGAGCGGTCCGGGTCACCGCCGGGCTGTGCCGGGATGGTCTCCGGCGCGGGCCGCGGGCGGTGCGGGTCGGGCTCGGTGGCCGCGGGCTGGGAGTGCTCGGAGACCGCCGGCTGGGCGTGCTCCGAGGGTGCCTGTCCGGTCTGTCCGCTCTTCGCGCACGAGGCCGCGGTGCCCGGCTCGGCCGGGGCGTCACCCATGCGCGCCTGAGCCGGTAAGGCCGCGGCGGGCGCGGCTCGCATCGGCTCCTGGGTACGCAGGAGCGCCCCACGGGGGTCCGTGGGGCCGGCGCCGCTCTGAGGGCGCTCGTGGGAGGTGGGGTGCTCCGTCACGCGTGTCGAATCCATCCGTCCGGGACTGCGCGTCGTGTGCGCAGTGCGTCCCGCAAACCCGATACTTCGTCCCGCAGAAAGGCCGATACCCGGATTACGTGTCCTGGGAACGGAATTCCCGCGTGGTCAGAGGCAGTTCCTGTGCCACACACGGTACCGGCGGGCTCGCCGAACGACAGTACTGCCCGTCCGTCGGGCCGTCTCCGGTCCGTCCCGGTGTAACCCTCGTACCCCTTGATCACGTCTTGCCGCCCCTCGGTGACGTACGGTCAAGCCCTGCCCGAACTGCGGGAGTTGCCCCTGTGAACTATTGCGGAGGACGATCCTACGGTTGCGGACCGGGGGCGTATCAAGGGTCTCATGAGGACAAGTGCGCGGGCGTACGGTCCCAGTCGTCCGGGAGAGACGGTACTCCCCATGCGGGATTCGGGCGCCAGTGCTGCCAGCCGTCCGAGAACGGCGGGCCCCACGCGCGGATCACCTCCACCGCGGACCGGCCCGCCTCGCGCACCCGCTCGGCCGCCGGCGCGTCCATCAGACCGTCCTGCTGGGCCTGCGCGAACTCGTCCTCGTCGAGCCAGTTCCACGACCGGTCCGGGTACACGCAGATGTCCAGGAAGTGGTCCTCGGAGTCCACTCCGCCGTCCCAACGGGCCAGCGGAGTCTCCAGGTTGACGTACCAGTTCTTGAAACGCCAACCCTGCTCCCAGAACAGCCACACCGACCACGGCTCGCCCGGCCGCGCCAGTTTCAGCACCCCGGTGCCGGACCACCGGCCGAGCCGCATCCCGCGCGGCTTCTTGTACCGGGAGTCCAGCGGCTCGGAGTTGAGCGAGCTGCCGTCCGCCAGCACGGGCCGTACGCACTCGGTGCCGGGCGCCAGCCAGACGGCCAGCAGGTCCTGGTCGTCGCGTACGACCGTGACGGGGCGCGCGATATGGAAGCGTTCGCCGCCGTTCTCCCGGTAGCGCCACAGGATCTGACTCCCCGGCTCCCAGAACGCCGCCGACCCGCCCGCTTCCGCTCGTCTCACCACTCCGTCGTCTCCCATGCGCAGATATTAGGTGTCATGCGCATATGACGCTGCGGTACCGGTCACGGTTCACGCCTTGGCGGGAAATCGGTTACCCGGGTGACACCGGGGACGGCCGGAACTCGCCGCCCGCTCACGGGCGCGTCACGGCCGTGTCATCCGCAGGACATCGAGCGCCTCGTCCAGTTGCTCCAGGGTGAGATCGCCGCGCTCCACGTACCCGCCCGCGAGGACGACCTCCCGGATGGTGCTCCGCTCGGCCAGCGCCTTCTTGGCGACCTTCGCGGCCTCCTCGTAGCCGATGTACTTGTTGAGCGGGGTGACCACGGACGGGGACGACTCGGCGTACTCACGGGCCCGCTCGCGGTTCGCGACGATGCCGTCCACGGTCCGGTCGGCGAGCAGCCTGGAGACGTTGGCGAGCAGCCGGACGGACTCCAGGACGTTCTTGGCGATGACGGGCAGCATCACGTTCAGTTCGAAGTTGCCGGCGGCGCCCGCCGTGGTGACCGTGACGTCGTTGCCCGTGACCTGCGCGGCGACCATCAGCACGGCCTCCGGGATCACCGGGTTGACCTTGCCGGGCATGATCGAGGAACCGGGCTGGAGGTCGGGAAGCGAGATCTCGGCCAGCCCCGTCCGCGGCCCGGACGCCATCCACCGCAGATCGTTGGCGATCTTGGTGAGGGACACGGCGACCGTCCGCAGCTGCCCGGACGTCTCCACGATCCCGTCCCGCGCGCCCTGCGCCTCGAAGTGGTCCCGCGCCTCGGTCAGCGGCAGCCCGGTGGTCCGCGCGACCTCCGCGATGACGGCGGCGGAGAACCCGGGCGGTGTGTTGATGCCGGTGCCCACGGCCGTGCCGCCCAGGGGGAGTTCGGCGAGCCGGGGCAGCGAGGCCTGAAGCCGCTCGACGCCGTACCGCACCTGGGCCGCGTACCCGCCGAACTCCTGGCCGAGAGTGACCGGTGTGGCGTCCATGAGATGCGTACGGCCGGACTTCACGACGTCCGCGAACTCGTCGGACTTGCGGGAGAGCGCGTCGGCCAGGTGTCGCAGGGCCGGGATCAGGTCACGGGTGACGGCGGCGGTGGCCGCGATGTGGATCGAGGACGGGAAGACGTCGTTGGACGACTGGGACGCGTTCACATGGTCGTTCGGATGCACCTCGCGTCCGAGGCGCTCGCTCGCGAGGGTGGCGAGCACCTCGTTGGTGTTCATGTTCGACGAGGTCCCGGAACCGGTCTGGAACACGTCCACCGGGAAGTGCGCGTCCCAGCGCCCCGCCGCGACCTCCTCGGCCGCCTCCTGGATCGCCTCGGCGATGTCCTTGTCGAGCACGCCCAGTTCGGCGTTGACCTTCGCGGCGGCGCCCTTGATCCGGGCCAGGGCCTCGATGTGGGCCCGCTCGATGTGCTGCCCGGACACCGGGAAGTTCTCGACGGCCCGCTGGGTCTGGGCCCGCCACTTGGCGTCCGCCGGTACGCGGACCTCGCCCATGGAGTCGTGTTCGACGCGGTAGTCACTCATGACCGGTACAGCGCCCCGGCCGGCCGCGATGTTCCCGGCCGACCGTCCCCGTGCAGTAGCGTCACCCCGACGAGTCGCTCATCGAACGCAGTGTCGAATGAAGCGGCCGGTGAGCCGTCCGTGTCCCGCGAAGTGCCGAAGAGAGAACCTGACTTGACCAGAGCAGTCGTACGCCGGTCCTGCGCGGCCGGTGCCGCCGTCCTGTCCCTCACCCTGCTGGCCGCGTGCTCGGACTCGGGCGAGGGCGGGGAAGAGGGCGCCTCGGGCGGAAAGGCGTCCGCCCTCACCGCGGCGGAACTGGAGAAGGCCGTCCTGAAGGACGGGGACGTCGAGGGCCACAAGGTCACCGAGCCCACCGGCACCGTGGACCAGAAGGACGTGAAGGCCGGCAGCGACGCGTGCGCGCCCGTCGCGTACGCCATGGTCGGCTCGGTGGTGGACGAGCCGGCCGCGATGGTCCAGCGCGAGACGGCCGCCGAGATCGACCCCGCCCGGGCGGCGAAGAAGGGCGGCACCGAGGCCCTCGACAACACCCGGACCCTGCTCCGCCTGACCTCCTACGACGGCGACGCGGCCCAGTCCGTGATGAAGTCCCTCGCCACCTCGGCCGAGGACTGCGCTGACGGCTTCGAGGTCACCGTCGACGGCACCGCCCAGGAGGTCACCAAGGTCGCCACGGCCACCGCGCCCGAGGGCGCCGACGAGGCGATCGCCCTCGACTTCCTGAGCGAGGGCGGCGGCACGAAGATCCCCATGAAGGTCGTCGTCTTCCGCCAGGGCACCACCCTCGGCTACTTCACCGCCCTCAACATCGCCTCGGCCGCCACGGGCAAGGACTTCGACTTCCCGACGGAGGTCGTGACCGCCCAGGTCAAGAAGCTGGCGTAGCCGAATCCCCACCGGCCGGCCGCTCCTACGCCAGTCCAGGCCCCCGCACCGGAATCGACGTGAACGTCGGCGCCGGTGCCGGGTCCTTGAAGAAGTCGTTGCCCTTGTCGTCGACGACGACGAACGCCGGGAAGTCCTCCACCTCGATCTTCCAGACCGCCTCCATGCCGAGCTCCTCGTACTCGACGACCTCGACCTTCTTGATGCAGTCCTGGGCGAGGCGGGCCGCGGGACCGCCGATCGAGCCGAGGTAGAAGCCGCCGTGCGCGCCGCACGCGTCCGTGACCTGCTGCGAGCGGTTGCCCTTGGCCAGCATCACCTTGGACCCGCCCGCCGCCTGGAACTGCTCGACATAGGAGTCCATCCGGCCCGCCGTGGTCGGGCCGAAGGAACCGGACGCGTAGCCCTCGGGGGTCTTGGCCGGGCCCGCGTAGTACACCGGGTGGTCCTTCAGGTACTGCGGCATCTCCTCGCCCGCGTCCAGCCGCTCCTTGATCTTGGCGTGCGCGATGTCACGGGCCACGACCAGCGGCCCGGAGAGCGAGAGCCGCGTCTTCACGGGGTACTTGGTCAGCTCGGCGAGGATGTCGTCCATCGGCTGGTTGAGATCGATCCGGACCACGTCGGAGGACTCGTCGAGGTGCTCGTCGGTCGTCTCCGGCAGGAACCGCGCCGGGTCGGTCTCCAGCTGCTCCAGGAAGACGCCCTCCGCCGTGATCTTCGCGACGGCCTGCCGGTCGGCCGAGCAGGACACGGCGATCGCGACGGGGCAGGAGGCGCCGTGCCGCGGCAGCCGGATCACACGCACGTCGTGGCAGAAGTACTTGCCGCCGAACTGCGCCCCGATCCCGATCTTCTGCGTCAGCTCGAAGACCTTCTCCTCCAGGTCCTTGTCCCGGAAGCCGTGCCCGAGCGGCGACCCCTCGGCCGGGACCTCGTCCAGGTAGTGCGCGGAGGCGTACTTCGCGGTCTTCAGCGCGTACTCGGCACTCGTACCGCCGACCACGATCGCCAGGTGGTACGGGGGACAGGCGGCCGTCCCCAGCGAACGGATCTTGGCCTCCAGGAACTTCATCATGGAGGCCTCGTTCAGCACGGCCTTCGTCTCCTGGTACAGGAACGACTTGTTGGCGGACCCGCCGCCCTTGGCCATGAACAGGAACTTGTAGGCGCCGCCGTCGGTCGCGTACAGCTCGATCTGGGCCGGCAGGTTCGACCCGGTGTTCTTCTCCTCCCACATGGTGAGCGGAGCCATCTGCGAGTAGCGCAGGTTCAGCTTGGTGTACGCGTCGTAGATGCCCTTCGACAGGGCCTTCTCGTCGCCGCCCTCGGTGAGGACGTTCTGCCCGCGCTTGCCCATGACGATCGCCGTGCCGGTGTCCTGGCACATGGGCAGCACGCCGGCGGCCGCGATGTTCGCGTTCTTCAGCAGGTCGAGCGCGACGAACTTGTCGTTGGACGACGCCTCGGGGTCGTCGATGATCCGGCGGAGCTGCGCGAGGTGCGCGGGGCGCAGATAGTGCTGGATGTCGTGGATCGCCTCGGCGGCCAGCTTGCGCAGCGCCTCCGGCTCCACCTTGAGGAACGTCCGCCCGTCGGCCTCGAAGGTGGAGACACCCTCGGAGGTCACCAGCCGGTACGGGGTGGTGTCCTCTCCCATGGGGAGCAGATCGGTGTACTCGAACTCAGGCATCGGTGCCCATTCCTCACTAGACAGACCGCACAGCTGGCCTCCATCGGCAGCGTCCACCAGCGTAGAACCTGCTCCGGGCGGCGGGCTTGTGAGGTAAGGCTCAGTTCGAACCCGGAGAGGGCTATCGCGATCTATCGTGTTTCGGTACGCTGCTGCCGTGGACCTTCAGAAGCAGCCCGAACCGCGTGCCTCCGTCGCCGAGCTGCGCGCCTCGGACGCCGACCGTGACCGCATCGCCGACATCCTGCGCGACGCCCTCGCCGAGGGACGCCTCACCGCCGACGAGCACGCCGAGCGGGTCGAGGGCGTGCTGGCCGCGAGGACGGTCGGCGAGCTGGACGTGTTCATCCAGGACCTGCCCGCCGCCCACGCCCCCGCGGCGCCGTACGCGTCGGCGGCGTACCCGCCCGTCTCCTCCGCGCCCAGCCGCCCCACCCCGGGCGCCATCCCCGTCGACCCCGACGACCGGCTGATGGCCGTCTTCAGCGCCGCGGCGCGCAAGGGCCGCTGGCGGCCCGGCCGCCGTATCCACGCGTACGCGATATTCGGCAGCGTCGAGATAGACCTCAGCGAGGCCCTCTTCGAGCACCGCCAGGTGATGATCAAGGCGATCTCCGTCTTCGGCAGCGTCGAGATCCGCGTCCCGGAGAACGTCTCGCTGCGCGGCAGCGGCGCCGGTGTCCTCGGCAACTTCGAGGTGCACGCGCTGGACTCGGGCGAGGCCGACGCCCCCGTGGTCTTCGTGGACGGATTCGCCGTCCTCGGGAGCATCGAGGCGAGGCCCAGGCGGGGCAAGGCGATCGCCGACCTCCTCGGCCGGGTCGCCGACCACATGTCCCACGGGGCGTACGGCTATTTGCGCAAACGCCAGGACCGTTGACGCCTGTGAATTCGACCATGCCCGGACCCCACCCGAAAGGATCTGATCCGCTTGTGACCAGGCGGTGTTGACGGCGAAATCCAGCGGATCGGGACTCAGTGCATAGGCCCGCGCACAGCGGGTAGGCCTTGCTGCATCGTCTCTCGCTCGCGAAGCCGTCGTCAGGAGTAGACCGTGCTGCATCCGCCGCATTCGTCCCTGCAGGTCGCTGCCGTTCCGCCGCAGCGGGTGCCAGTGCGAGACAGGGACCAGGACGCCCCGTGGCACACGGAGGCCGTGTGCCGGCGTGACGAGGCCGGGCTGTTCTTCGCCCCCTCCAAGGAACCCACCGCGTCCAGGCTCTCCCGCGAGGAAGCCGCCAAGCGCGTCTGCGCCCGTTGTCCCGTCATGGTCGAGTGCCGGGAACACGCACTCCTGCAACCCGAGCCCTACGGAGTCTGGGGCGGTCTGACGGCGGCGGAGCGCCGGGTCGTCCTGGCCCGCAGGCGCCGCCGGGACCTGGAGCTGAAGAAGGCGGCCAGGGCGAACGGGACGATAGCGGCGGCGGGTTGACGCCGACCCACAGCAGCGACAGGGCACCCTCTCCGCACAAGAGGGCGCCCTGTCGGCAGTGTCGGGGGCCGGTCGCCTACTTGGGCTTCTCGAAGTCGATGGAGCTGTAGGCCCGCAGCTTGCTCAGCCGGTGCGTGGAATCGATCCGCCGCACCGTCCCCGACTTCGACCGCATCACGATCGAGTCGGTGCTCGCGGTCTCCGACCGGTACCGCACCCCGCGGAGCAGTTCGCCGTCCGTGATCCCGGTCGCCACGAAGAACACGTTCTCCCCGGAGACCAGGTCGTCCGTCGTCAGCACCCGGTCGAGGTCGTGCCCCGCGTCGATCGCCCGCTGCCGCTCCGCGTCGTCCTTCGGCCACAACTTGCCCTGGATCGTGCCGCCGAGGCACTTCACCGCACAGGCCGAGATGATGCCCTCGGGCGTCCCGCCCACGCCGAGCAGCAGATCGACACCCGTGCCCTCGCGCAGCGCCAGGATCGAGCCCGCGACGTCGCCGTCGGAGATCAGCTTGATCCGCGCGCCGGCCTCCCGGATCTCCTGGATGATCCCCTGGTGGCGCGGCCGGTCCAGGATGACCACGGTCACATCCTCCGTCGCGGACCGCTTCGCCTTGGCGACCCGGCGGATGTTCACCGACACCGGCGCGTCGATGTCGACGAAGTCGGCCGCCTCCGGCCCGGTGACCAGCTTGTCCATGTAGAAGACGGCCGACGGGTCGAACATCGTGCCCCGGTCGGCCGCCGCCAGCACGGCGATCGCGTTGGTCATGCCCTTGGCCGTGAGCGTCGTCCCGTCGATCGGGTCCACGGCGATGTCGCACTCCGGGCCGGTGCCGTCACCGACGCGCTCCCCGTTGAACAGCATCGGGGCCTCGTCCTTCTCGCCCTCCCCGATCACGACGACGCCGTTCATCGACACGGTGGAGACGAGGGTCCGCATGGCGCGCACGGCGGCCCCGTCCGCCCCGTTCTTGTCCCCGCGGCCGACCCAGCGGCCCGCGGCCATCGCGGCCGCCTCGGTCACCCGGACGAGCTCCAGGGCGAGGTTGCGGTCGGGGGCCTCGGAGGGCACTTCGAGCTCGGACGGCAGCTGATGATTCTCGGTCATCGGAGCGCACCTTTCTGATACGACGACGGCCGGATGAGGGTTCGGCCCGACTCTATCGTCAGTCCGACAAAATGAGCAGGGGACCCCACGGATGAGCGGACCGGTGCACCTGCGACGATGAGGGCGTGGCAGGTATGAAAGGCAAGCAGACCGTTCGGGACATGGTCCTCTCCCTGGGACTCATCGTGCTGGCGGCATGGGTCATCTATCTCTTCATCCCGCATGACGAGACCGAGCAGGAGCTCAAGCGCGTCGACTACCGCGTCGAACTGCTGACGGCACGCCGCGCCGCCTCCTACGCGGTGGCCGCGCCCGAGGGCCTGCCCAGCGCCTGGAAGGCGACCTCCGTCCGCTTCCAGGGCGACGAGTCCGACCACTGGCACCTCGGGTTCCACGACCCCGAGGGTCAGTACGTGGGCGTCGAGCAGTCCGCCGAGAAGCCGTCCCGGTTCATCGCGGACGCCACCCAGGACGCGAAGAAGACCGGGACCACGCAGGAGATCGGCGACGAGACCTGGGACCGGTACGAGGGCGAGCGCTACGACGCCCTCGTCCTGGAGAAGGAGGGCTCCACGACCGTCGTCGCCGGTTCCGCGTCCTTCGCCCAGCTGACGAAGATGGCCGAGGCGCTCAGAACGGAGTGACGGTGCGGGCGGGACACCGTCCCCGTACCGCCCCGATACACACGAAGGGCCCCGGCGATCGCGCCGGGGCCTTCTTGTCCGCCTGTCCGCCCCGTCCGCCTGTCCGCCCCGTCCGTCCTTGGCCCGCCCTTGTCCGGCGGGCCGTCGCGCTGCCGATCAGCCGGCTCCGCCGTCCGCGTCCCCGTCCGCGTCCCCGTCCTCGGCCAGCGCCGCGTCCAGGCGGGCCCGTGCCCCGTCCAGCCAGCGGCGGCAGACCTTGGCCAGCTCCTCGCCGCGCTCCCAGAGGGCGAGGGACTCCTCCAGCGTCGTACCGCCCGCCTCCAGCCGCCGGACGACCTCGATCAGCTCGTCCCGCGCCTGCTCGTACCCGAGGGCGCGGTCGGCCTCGGAGGCCCCGGCCGCCCCGGTCGTCCCGTCGGCCTCGCTCACGTTGCTGGTCATGCGGCCCACCTTATGCGTCCCCTCCGACAGCCCCGGTCCCACCGGCTGCCGCTGTCCCGTCCACCGTGTCCGCCCCCGGTGCCGTCCCGTCGACCCGGACGGCGAACTCGCCCTCGGCCACCCGCGCCCGCAGCGGCTCCTCCGGCCCGACCTCGCCGGGCGCGCGCACCACATGCCCGTCGGCCTTCTGCAGCACCGCGTACCCCCGCCGGAGCGTCGCCGCCGGGGAGAGGGCCACCACGCGCGCGTGCGTGTGCGTCAACTCCGAGACGGCACGGTCCAGATGGTGCCCGAGACAGCGGCGGCCCCGGTCCAGCAGCGAGGCCACATGGTCGGCCCGCTCGTCGATCATGCGATGCGGATCCTCCATCGAGGGCCGCGCCAGCGCATGGGCCAGCCCCCGTTCCTCCCGCTCCACGAACCCCTCCACACACCGCCGGGCCCGGTCCCGCAGCCACCGCACCCGCTCGTACTCCTCGCCCACGTCCGGTACGACCTTCTTGGCCGCGTCGGTCGGCGTGGAGGCGCGCAGGTCCGCCACATAGTCCAGCAGCGGGGTGTCCGGCTCGTGCCCGATCGCCGACACGACCGGTGTACGACAGGACGCGACCGCCCGTACGAGCTGCTCGTCGGAGAAGGGCAGCAGATCCTCCACGCTGCCGCCGCCGCGCGCCACGACGATGACGTCCACGCCCGCCAGGGCGTCCAGCTCCTTCACCGCCTGGACGACCTGCGGCACCGCGTGCACCCCCTGCACGGCGACGTTGCGTACCTCGAAGCGGACGGCCGGCCAGCGGCGCCGGGCGTTCTCCAGCACATCCCGCTCGGCCGCCGAGGCCCGGCCGCAGACGAGCCCGATCAGCTGTGGCAGAAAGGGCAGCGGTTTCTTCCGCTCGGGCGCGAACAGCCCCTCGCTCGCCAGGGACTTCTTCAACTGCTCCAGCCGGGCCAGCAGTTCACCGACCCCGACCGGCTTTATCTCGGTGGCCCGCAGCGACAGCTGTCCACGCGGCGCGTACCACTCGGGCTTCGCCAGGACGACGACGCGGGCACCCTCGCTCACCACGTCGGCCACCGAGTCGAACACCTGGCGGTAGCAGGTCACGCCGACCGAGATGTCGTGCGACGGGTCCCGCAGCGTGAGGAACACGACGCCCGCGCCCGGACGCCGCGACAGCTGGGTGATCTGCCCCTCGACCCACACCGCGCCGAGCCGGTCGATCCAGCCACCGATGAGCCGCGAGACCTCGCCGACGGGGAGGGGGGACTCGGCGGACGTGTTGAGTGCCATGCGGCCGAGGGTAGCGGGGGGTACGGACAAGGTGGCCAAGGCCGCGTCATGGCTCGGGGGTTCGGGTGCGTCGGCGTCCGCGGCTCCGGTGGGGCTTCTCGCGCAGTTCCCCGCGCCCCTGAAAAAGCAGGGGCTGCGCCCCGTGCTTTTTCGGCCCGGAAGGGCCGCAGGCCCTTGAGGGGCGCGGGGAACTGCGCGAGCAACCACGAATCACCCGTACTCGCCGACGCACAGGTACCCCCGAGCCACTGGGCGCCCCTCCCGCGCCCCCGTCGGCCAAGCCCCCGCCGGGGAACCCCCTACGATGGAAGACATGACCGCTTCGCCTGGCCGCCGCCGTGTCCTCCTCGCCGCCCCGCGCGGCTACTGCGCGGGTGTCGACCGCGCGGTGATCGCCGTCGAGAAGGCCCTGGAGCAGTACGGGGCCCCGATCTACGTCCGTCACGAGATCGTCCACAACAAGTACGTCGTGCAGACGCTGGAGAAGAAGGGCGCCATCTTCGTCGAACAGACGGAGGAGGTCCCCGAGGGCAACATCGTCATGTTCTCGGCCCACGGCGTCGCCCCGACCGTCCACGACGAGGCCGCCCGCGGCAGGCTCGCCACCATCGACGCCACCTGCCCGCTGGTCACCAAGGTCCACAAGGAAGCCATCCGGTACGCCAAGGAGGACTTCGACATCCTCCTGATCGGTCACGAGGGCCACGAAGAGGTCATCGGCACCTCGGGCGAGGCACCGGACCACATCCAGCTGGTCGACGGCCCCGGGGACGTCGCCAAGGTCGAGGTCCGCGACCCGTCCAAGATCGTCTGGCTCTCGCAGACCACCCTCTCCGTCGACGAGACCATGGAGACGGTCGGCGCCCTCAAGGAGAAGTTCCCGCTGCTCGTCTCGCCGCCCAGCGACGACATCTGCTACGCCACGCAGAACCGCCAGCTCGCCGTGAAGCAGATGGGCGCCGAGGCGGAGCTGGTCATCGTGGTCGGCTCCCGCAACTCCTCCAACTCGGTCCGCCTCGTCGAGGTCGCCAAGCTCGCCGGCTCCCGCGAGGCGTACCTCGTGGACTTCGCCGACGAGATCGACGAGGCCTGGCTGGAGGGCGTGGAGACCGTCGGTGTCACCTCGGGCGCCTCCGTCCCGGAGGTCCTCGTCGAAGAGGTCCTGGAGTGGCTCTCCCGGCGCGGCTTCGAGGACGTCGAGCTGGTCAAGGCCGCCGAGGAGTCGATCACCTTCTCCCTGCCCAAGGAGCTCCGCCGCGACCTGCGCGAGGAGGCCGCCTCCCTCGTCGCCGAGCGCACCGACCGCAGCGCCTGACCCGTCCGGGAGGCCTCGGACACGTCCGGACGCCTCGGACACCCCGCACACCCCGTACGGCCCCGGAACGTGAAGGTTCCGGGGCCGTCCGCGTGGCGGCACGTGAGGATCGCGGCACCCGGCGGCGGCCGGGCACCTCGGCAACGTGACTGTCAGTCGTACGACGTAACGTAGGGCCATGCACATCTTCGGCGTGGACATCGGTGGTTCCGGGATCAAGGGCGCTCCCGTGGACCTGGACCTGGGCGACCTGGCGGACGAGCGGTACAAGGTGCTGACCCCGCACCCGGCGACGCCGGACTCGGTCGCCGACGGGGTAAAGGAGGTCGTCGACCACTTCGGCTGGACCGGCCCGGTCGGCATCACCTTCCCCGGCGTGGTCACCGGCGGTGCCACGATCCGTACGGCGGCCAACGTCGACAAGTCCTGGATCGACACCGACGCGCGCGCCCTCCTGAGCGACCGGCTCGGCGGCATGCCGGTGACCGTGGTGAACGACGCGGACGCGGCGGGCGTCGCCGAGGTCCAGTTCGGCGCCGGACGCGACCGCCAGGGCACGGTCATCCTGCTCACCTTCGGCACGGGCATCGGCAGCGCCGTCTTCTCCGACGGCGTCCTCGTCCCGAACACGGAGCTGGGCCACCTGGAGCTGCACGGCCACGACGCCGAGACCCGCGCCTCCACCAAGGCCAAGGAGGACCACGAGCTGACCTGGGAGCACTGGGCCAAGCGCGTCACCAAGTACCTGGCCCACGTCGAGATGCTCTTCTCACCCGAGTTGTTCATCATCGGCGGCGGCGTCAGCCGCAAGTCCGCCAAGTTCCTGCACCTCATCGAGGGCATCCGAGCGGACATCGTCCCCGCCCAGCTGCAGAACAACGCGGGCATCGTGGGCGCGGCGATGAGGGCGGCGAAGGCCGGCTAGTCAGTCCGGCGGGGCCCTGAGCGCGCGGGGGACCGCACCGACCACCCCGGAGCGCCGCGCTCCGGGTGCGCCGACTACCCCCGGGGCACGGTGCGGCGGGGCTGGGCCGGAGGCCTCGGCGCCCGGGACCCGGCCGACCGGCGTTCGGCCGGGTGCTGCGGTCGGCCACCGGCGGCCCCACCCCGCACCTGCCCCCCGACCCGCACCCGCCCCGCCGGTTCCACCCCGTCCCTGTCCCTGTCCGTGCCCCTTTCCCGCTCCCTCTCTCCCGCCCGGCGGGCCATCAGCCGGAGCTTGCGCACGGTCACGATGACACCGGCCACGAGGGTGCCGCCGTAGAGCCAGCCCGCCTGCATGGCGAGGGCGGTGACCAGGGCCATCAGATGCCCGCCGAGTCCGCCCTCGCCCTCGGCGAGCAGCGGCAGACCCACGGCGAAGGCGATCGGTACGACCACGGGCGCGCTCGCCAGGTCACCGCCTCGCACCCACACCGCGCTCAACGCGCTGACCAGCAGGAACAGCACCCCGTACAGAACGGCGGACGCGCCGAACAGCAGCCGGTCGAGGCCGGCGAGCACGAACATCGCCACCCCGCTGAACAACCCGCAGCCCAGCCCGGTGAGGCGCGGGTTCGGCATCCGGCGCACGGGCGGCGTGACCTTTCGCACGGCCCGCGCGACGCTCCGCACGGCTCGGACCGGCAGCGGTACGGGCCCGCGCGCGACCGGAGCACGACGCGGCCCGCCCGCGCCGGGGACCCGGCCCCCTCTTCCGGCCTGCGGAGGAAGGGGTGGGACGCCGCGTCGCGGCCCGGTGCGGGGGAGGTACGCGCTCTGCTGCTGATCCACTCGTCCAACTTAGGTCGGTTAATGTGCCGAATGGGTGTGAAGACACGCCGTTGAGCGGACCTTGGCCAAGCGTTCGATACGTCGCCGGGCCGGGCGTCGGCACGCCGTAAACTGGGTCACCGGTCGGCCCTCCGGCCCTGGCCGCCTGGCCCTCCTACGTACGGGAAGTCGCAAACGTGTCGCTCACGATCGGAATCGTCGGTCTGCCCAACGTCGGCAAGTCGACCCTGTTCAACGCCCTGACCAAGAACGACGTGCTGGCGGCCAACTACCCGTTCGCCACGATCGAGCCGAACGTCGGCGTCGTGGGCGTCCCGGACGAGCGCCTGACGAAGCTGGCCGAGATCTTCAGCTCGCAGAAGATCCTCCCGGCGACCGTCGACTTCGTCGACATCGCGGGCATCGTGCGCGGCGCCAGCGAGGGCGAGGGTCTCGGCAACAAGTTCCTCGCGAACATCCGTGAGTCGGACGCGATCTGCCAGGTCATCCGCGCCTTCCAGGACGAGAACGTCGTCCACGTCGACGGCAAGGTCTCGCCCAAGGACGACATCGAGACGATCAACACCGAGCTGATCCTCGCCGACCTCCAGACCATCGAGAAGGTCCTGCCGCGCCTCCAGAAGGAGTCGCGCATCAAGAAGGACATCGCCCCGAAGGTCGCCGCGGTCGAGGCCGCCAAGGAGATCCTGGAGAAGGGCGACACCCTCTTCTCCCAGGGCATCGTGCAGGGCTCCGGCAACGAGGAGCTCCTCCACGACCTGCACCTGCTCACCACCAAGCCGTTCCTCTACGTCTTCAACGTCGACGAGGACGAGCTGACCGACGAGGACTTCAAGAACGAGCAGCGTGCCCTGGTCGCCCCCGCCGAGGCGATCTTCCTCAACGCCAAGCTGGAGCAGGACCTCGCCGAGCTGGACGAGGCGGACGCGATGGAGCTCCTGGAGTCGGTCGGCGCCGAGGAGCCGGGCCTCGCCACCCTCGCCCGCGTCGGCTTCGACACCCTGGGCCTGCAGACCTACCTCACGGCCGGCCCCAAGGAATCCCGCGCCTGGACCATCAAGAAGGGCGCCACCGCCCCCGAGGCCGCCGGTGTCATCCACACCGACTTCCAGAAGGGCTTCATCAAGGCCGAGGTCATCTCCTTCGCCGACCTGGTCGAGACCGGCTCGGTCGCCGAGGCCCGCGCCAAGGGCAAGGCCCGCATGGAGGGCAAGGAGTACGTGATGCAGGACGGGGACGTCGTCGAGTTCCGCTTCAATGTGTAGCGGGTGACGTACCGCCACGTCACTGATCTGGCAAACATGCAGGTCAATAGGGGTTCGGCTCTTCGGGGTCGGGCCCCTGGTTTTTTTCCGTGCTGGGATGGTGCCAGGAAACCTGACCCGTCGTCACCTGCCGTCACCCCTACTCATCCCTACCGTGCTGCGGTTGTGCCGGGATGGCGGTCGGCTCCGGTGCCGAGTCCCAGGCGCGGGCCGCAGCGCTTTTCCTACTCGTTTGACACGCTTGGGGTCATGGCTGAGACGACGTACGGCATCGCGGAGGGGCCAGCGACGCGGGTAAACCTGTCGCTGCCGGAGGGGACCGCCGAGGCGATCCGGGCGCGGGTGGGCAAGCGGGAGTTCTCCGCGTACATCGCCGCGGCGGTCGAGCGTGAGCTGCGCGGCCAGGTGCTGGACGAGTACCTGGCGGACTACGAGAACCGTAAGGAGCCGGGCTCCGAGCAAGCCCGGCAGCGGGCGCGGCACGTCTTCGACGAGGTGTTCGCCGAGGAGGCCGAGTGGCCCGCCGCAAGCTGAGTCACGAGGGGACGCTGGTCCTCGGCAGCGGGGGGTTTCGAAGCTGCTCGCCGACGACGAGCAAGTGGTGGCTCTGGTTGCCGAGGCCCGCTCGCGCGGCATGGAGGTCGTTATCAGCGCGCTCACCATCATCGAGGCCGTCCACGCCCGTACGAACATGTCTTGCCTGAACCGGGTGCTTTCCGGACTGCGCGTAGTCCCGGTGGGCGACGAGGAGGCGCGGGCGGCCTCGAAGCTGTTGATGGATGCCGGCTTGCGCGGGCACACCTACGCGATTGATGCGGCGGTCGCCGAAGCCGCGCTGCGACAGCACCGCCCTGTGGTCATGTTGACGGCCCCGGCGATGTGCTGGCTGCTTGGCCGCTGGGAGTGGTGGATTGCAGGCGGTACGGGAGTTGGTGAGCGCGATCAGGCTGCAGACGTTGCGCTTTGACCAGTGGGCGCCATGTCCGACGCCGCCGGGTTCGGCATTCAGGTGCCCGCCCATCTGCCCTGGTCCGCTACGGTGACTCGCATCTGGTCAGGCAGTGCGCGCCATAGCTGACCAGCGTCGACGCCGACGCCGACGGGATTGGCTGGCGACCGCCCAGCTGCTGCTAGAGCGAATCG
The DNA here is from genome assembly GCF_020010925.1 of Streptomyces griseiscabiei. Lineage (NCBI taxonomy): Bacteria > Bacillati > Actinomycetota > Actinomycetes > Kitasatosporales > Streptomycetaceae > Streptomyces > Streptomyces griseiscabiei. The sequence continues at coordinate 118,276 of NZ_JAGJBZ010000002.1, forward strand.
AGTCACGGTGAGGGCGCGCAGGCTCCGGCCTTGGGAGACGTCGTCAGCCACACCTGCGGCCATTCCCACCTCGTCTTCCTGGAGGAGTTCGACAGCCGCCGGCACTGGCGGCCGTCGAGCAGATGCTGCGGGGCGGGGTTGTAGACGCCTCATCACTTCACTGGTGGGGGTAGAAGTTGGGGCGCTGGTCGACGTTGTCGTAGTAACGGTGGAACACGGGGGTGATGCCGCCGGAGAGCGGGGGGACGATCCAGCTCCAGTCTGCGGATACGGTGCGGCCCTGGCGTTCCTCCTTGGCCAGGTGGGCGAGGAAGCGCCGGGACTCCTCGTGGTGGTCGCTGATCCGGACACCTGCGGCCTCGAAGGAGTGCAGGACGGCGACGTTGAGCTCGACCAGGGCGCGGTCGCGCCACAGGGTTGACTCGCTGGTGGTGTCCAGCTGGAGGCAGGCGGCGACGGCGGGGAGCATGTTGTAGCGGTCCTCGTCGACGAGGTTGCGGGCGCCGATCTCCGTGCCCATGTACCAGCCGTTGAACGGGGCGAGCGGGTAGTCCATCCCGCCGATGCGTAGGCGCATGTTGGAGATGACGGGTACGGCGTGCCAGCGCAGGCCCAGTTCGGCCAGGCGTGGGACGTCGGGGTGGGTGATAGGGACCTCCAAGACCAGCTCCCGCGGCAGCTCGAAGAACCGGGGTTTGTCGTCGGGGGTGTCGATGACCAGGGGCAGGACGTCGAACGGCCCTTGGGGGCAGCCCTGCCAGCCGAGGCGGAGGATGGCCTCGGTGAGGTCGGCGGTGCGCGGGTCACCGAGCACGGTGCCGTCGTCGCGGCGGTAGCCGGCGTACCGGATGAGCTGCTCGTTCCACACCTGCGGGCCGGGCCGGCCGGGGGAGTCCGGGGCGAAGACCGAAATCACCGGCCTGATGCGCCCGCCGTTGGTCGCCTGGCGCAGGTGCGTGCACAAGTGCCGGTGGATCTCATCGGGGGCTGTGGCGTCCCGGCGGTCCAGGACGCGCAGGCTGTTCCAGTACAGGCGGCCGATGCAGCGACTGGAGTTGCGCCACGCGACGCGGGCACCGTACACGAGCTCGGCGGTGGTGTGCCGGTAGGTGCCCGTGGCGTCGATGGCGGCGCGGACCTGCTCCAGGCGCCGGGCGAGCGGGACGGGCTGATCGGACTGCTCCGCGTGGAACTGGCGCAGGAACTCCTCAGCCTCATTTGGATCGGCGACGCCGCAGGACTGCGGCGTCGCCGGTTCCGCCGACGGGACCGGGCCAAGGGACGAATCGGGCCCCAGTGCCGGGCACGCTGTCGGGGACGGGGCGGGCAAGGAAGGGCCCAGAGCGACTTCGGAGGTCACGATTCCTCGCAGGGGAGTAGAGCGCTGACCTCGTCAGCGGAGGCTGAGCGGCAGGGAGCGAAGGGAGCGGAATTCGAGGTTCTCGTTCCAGATCGGCTCGCCCGCCGTCCGGATGCCCGGGAAGCGGTTCAGCAGGGCGACGTAGAACCACTTCAGCTGCAGGGAGATGAGCTGCGCGGCGAGACAGGCGTGCACCCCTTGGCCGAACGACAGGTGCCGAGCGCTGTTGGGACGGTCGAGGTCGAAGTCGTTCGGTCGCTCGAACATGTTGGCGTCCCGGTTGGCCGAGCCCAGGAACAGGGCGAGAGTCTGCCCGGCCTCGATCCGTACGCCGCCCATCTCGACGTCCTTGGCCGCGACGCGCCAGGTGAACTGGTTCGAGGCGTTGTAGCGGAGGACCTCGTTCGCCGTGTTGTCCACGCACGCCTGGTCCGCCAGGAAGCGTTCGACCTGCCGCGGGTTGCGGGCGAACGCGAGCGTGCCGCTGCTGAGAGAGCCCGGCGTCGTGGGCGCGAACAACGCGATGAACACCAGCGCCAGCTGGTGCACGGTCTGTTCCGGCGTGGTCTCGGTCAGGCCGTCCTGGGCGGCTGCCAGGCGGGCGATGACGGTGTCCGGCAGGACCTTGCCCCGCATGCCCTGGAGGAGTTCGGAGGCGTACGTGTGCAGGTCGGTGAGCTTTTCCAGGATTATCTCCTGCGTCACCGGCTGATCCTTCGGACCGGAGTGGTACGTCATGATCGTATTCACGCGCGGGATGAGGAATCCGAGGTCCTCCTCGGGGACCCCGAAGGCGTGCACGGCGGAGCGTACGGGGAGTTCGGCAGCCAGGGCGGGGACGGCGTCGATCTCGGTGGCACCGGCCGGGATGGAAGCGACCAGGTCGTGCGCGACCTTCTGGAGGACTTGGTCGTAGTGCTGGTGCGCGGCACGGGTGAAGCCTGCGCGGACGGACCGGCGTAGCGCGTCGTGGAGCGGCGGGTCCGTGTACATCACCACGTTCTTGGTCCAGCGGTGGAAGATGTTGTCCGGCGGCAGCGGCTGTCCGGGGAACTTCGCGGCCAGCACTTCCGTCCCCCGGTCGGCGGTGAGCCGGGGATCCTTCAGCCCGGCGGCGCAGTCGGCGTACGTCAAGACCGCCCAGGCGTTCAGGCGCTCGACCCAGTGGACGGGGCGGCGCTGGGCCAGGTCGGCGTAGACAGGGTAGGGGTCGGGCACGATGGACGGGTCGGCGAGCGGCGAGGGGACGGTCACAGGGGCTTCCTTGGGGTAGTCGAAAAGGGATGCGGAGCCGGGGATCGCGGCAGGAATTCCGGGATGGGAGGCGAGCCCTCGATCCCGTGGTTGTCAGTCGCGGCGCATACGTGTTGACAGGGCGGGCGGCGCGGCATCGCCGGGCGGGATCTCCGGCGACGGGGCGAGCCCGGCCACGGAGCGGAGGAATCCTGTGGCGAGCGGCGGTGATTCGCAGGTGCCGTTCGGCGCGGAGATCGGCTTCTCCGACGAGGACCTGAGCTACTGCGTGCGAGCAACGGGGCTGCTGGATCAAGAAGCGGCCCACAGGAGAACCACGCTCACATGTGTTGCCTGTCCTGGTGACGGAGGCGCCGTGGCACCGGAATTCCTCTCTCTTGAAGATCGTGCGCCGGCACACCTTCATCATGGATAGGCATCCCCGACGAAATCTTGTCGATCGGTGACTGATCCTTAGCTGTTGGATGCCAGTTCCGCTATGCACCTTTCGATACCTTCGCGGACAGGGGACCTGCGCATGGCGCGAGGTGCCGACGAAAGCTGCCGCACCACGAGGCGCCTTGTCATATCCCGGTAAAGCCGGGAGGGAATTGGAGGTTTTCCCTCGTCCTGACAGCGACTGAGCTTGTGAGGTCGTTGGCGTGAGGGACGGACCGGTTCCGGCGAGGCATCCGTCGATGAGTGGGAAACATACCGGATTTCCTCATTCCGTTTCGATGGTCCGGCTGAGGTGCTCGGAGAGTGGTGAAAGCGGTGCGGGACCGCAGCGGCGACCAGAAGCCTTCCGCCGGGTTGAGGCCGGGTGCGTAGGAGACCAGCCGGTAGCGGGTCGGCCAGTCCTGCCGGGCGATGAACTGCCGCATTCCATAAGCGAGATGAACGTTCAGGATGCCCCGATGTTGCGGCAGGCGGCAGAAGACGAGGCGGCGAGGAAGGTGGCGGTTGCATCTGACCGTATATCTCACGGGTGACGTAGCGTCTGAGACGCCGGATGTCGATGGACCGGCTCAGCCTGGGAACACGCAAGCCGCAGTCCGGCCGCACTTTCCCCGGCCGACCCGCAGACCGGGCTCTCCTGGGTCGAGTTGGTCCGTGCCGTCGTGGCTCGTTCCGCCCTTCTGCCCGGCCCGCCGCCGGGGAAGTCGCCGCTGGTCGCCCTGCACAGGCCGGCGGTCGCGGACGAGGTGTTCCGGACGCGACCGCCGGAACCTTCCGGCCTGAGACCTGGCACCGAAGGCACTCACCGTGTGTATCCGGCCGGGCCAGGCCCTCCGGCTCCGCCGAACCGGCCCACCTGGTAGGCGCCGGCCGGCTGCCGGGTGATGACCAAGGGATCGCCGTGGAGGACCTGTCGGTGGCGGGACTGGCCCGCACGAAGCTGACCAAGTCCGTGCACGACGCCGGGTGGCCATCGTTCCTCAGCATGCTGGAGTACAAAGCGGAACGGTACGGCCGCACCCTGGTCAGGATCGGCCGGTTCACACCGACCTCCCAGACCTGCTCCAGGCCGCGAGGGAGTTGCCGTAGCAGTCGAGATGCGGATCCATGGGGATCCCCTGACCGAGTCGCAGTTACGCCCTACTGACCGCGCAGCCCCGCAACGTGGGACACCGAAGGCTGTGTGATGTGGCGGGAGTTCGCGACCGGCCCGCAGGCGGTCGGCAGTGCATGAGCTGCATGACGGCTGTGCCCAGGGCCATCGATCCGTGCCGCCTAGCCCCGGGCCGCGTAGTGGCACAGCAACGATCGAGAAGGCGGGAACCCTCCGGCTTCAGCCCGAGGTGCAAGTCACATCACCTGGCCAGGAGTGCTCGTAAGTTGCGTGCGTGCCGGTGGAGGCGTCCACGGTGTCCGATGCTTCGCGCAGTGCGGGCACGTCCCGGGTGGGCGACCGAAGAGCGCACGCGAGGAGGTGCGGCGTCGGCACTCCGGTGACCAGGACGCTCCCCTTCGGCCCGGTGGAGTGACCGAGGTGTGTCGTGTGGTGGCGTCTGAGCTGCATGGTGCGGGGGCAGGCCTCCCGTGCCGGGACCGTGCTGACTCGGCTCGTCCACGACCACGTTTCGGGGCCCTGGTCCTTTCTCGGGCCGGGGTGGCGCCGGGAACCCCGTGCCGAACCGTGGGCGACACGTCGTCCCTGCCGCCGTCATGCCCTCGCCGTTTCAGGTGAAACAGTGCTGCTTCCGGTAATCGCGGGGCGACATTCCGTAGGCGCAGCGGAAGTGTCTGCTCAGCATCGCGGCATCCAGCATCCCCCAGTCCGCCGCCAGCTCATTGATCTTCCGGTGCCCCAGGCTCGGATCCCTCAGATCGCATGCGAAACGCTCCAGGCGACGGCGTTTGACATAGCTCATGACGCTTTCCCCGATCGGTCCGAAAACTCGATGTAACTGACGCACCGATATGTTGTGTTCGGCCGCGAGGGTCGCCGGGCTGATCTCGGGGTCGGCCAACTGCCGGTCGATCGACTCCTGAACCGCGATCAGAAGTGGATCGCATCCCCCAGAGTAATGCTTTCCGAGCTCGGCATATGCGATTCGCGTCGCGGAGATCGCCAGGATGCGCACGACCTCCTCCATATACGAGGACAGAATCCCATCGGTTTTCATCATCTCCACAGCCAGGGTATTCAAGAACGAAAAAAGAAATCCGGATCCGGGACCCTTGGCAGCATCCGTCACGATAAAAGTCCCCCGAGGCGACACCGGGAGTCCATCCTTCGCTTCGTCGGCGAAACGCAGTACGAGGAGTCGCGAAGCAACGGGCACATTCATCGAAAAGGGAACGTCGCCGTCCGTCATAACCAGCGTCCCCGCGTCGATCTCCGTACCGTTTCCGGTACCAGCGATGAACGCCATTCCTGACAGTACGCATATGACTGTTCTCTGCGGCGTCAAGGCCGCCTCCGAGTTGATTGCCTCGAACTCGATGACGGCTGGACCGGAATCTATGATCGTCACCTTGACCCCGCCGGCCTTGAAAGATTTTATCTGCATGCCTGAGCTCGACAAAAGGCAGTACCTTGCGCTCGGCGCGTCGGCCGGAAATCGAGTGAAGCAAGATGCTTCCCCCTTCTCGGCTCCGAGCGCGACAAACAGTTCAGAACAGGCCACGGCGAGATCCTCCGCAAGGAACGAACCCAGTCGTTCACCCGCTTAGTTTGATTGAAATTTCAACTACCAGGTCAATCGGGTCTGGCGCCGGAGGCGGGAGAATCCTGGTCACAACCCGCGGGTGCGATCGATGCTCCTCGCGCGCCGCAGACGGGTCAGGTGTGCTGACATTCCGCTGCGGACGTCTCCATCGTGGGTGCGTGGACCCTCGGATCCACGTTGGGTGACTTGCTCACCCGCTGCGTCGACCGAGGGGAGGTGCGATCTGACAGGCCTGTGGCCAGCCGTCTCCGCCGGCTGGCGTCAGGCAGTCACCCGGGTCACTGCATCGCACCGCATAAACGCTCCTGCGCCGGAGTCCGTGGCGACGCCCGAGCGAGCCTCGCTCGCACGGCATGCCGCCGCCCGGGCCAGGGTGGCCGTAACGGTCGCGCCCCGTTTCTCCATGCCGTGGCCAGCGCCTCCGGAAACAGTGCGGAGAGAGAAACTCCGTCGCCGCGATCGGGTTTCCAGGTCTGTCCGAGGCAAATTTGTCCATCAGGTTTTCCTCACTCATCACGAGGCCACGAACGGCCGTAAGGGGAAGGGGCCGTGCGCGTCTTCGCTTACTGAGTCCGTGCGAGTCCGTCACTGCTCATCAGGAGGTGCTGCGCTGTACAAGAGAGCGCTGTGGGAGCGCTCCCGCTTATTGACAGTGCCCTGCGGGTGGCAGTCCAGTCAAGTACCTACTGATTGACCGGAGTTGTGTGTTGGCTCCTGAGGGTGCGCACACAGGAGCATTGTCTTGGCGGGCGGTGCGCAAGCCACCTGCGGGATTGTCGGCGCAGCCGTACGTGCGTTCATCGAACTCGCCCGTTGGGTTTACCTCACCAGCTATCCGCTCAACTGCACTCACTCGCTACGCCGGGGTGGTTGACTGAGGCGACGGCCCGCCGGACGGACGGAGTCGTCGAGCGCGAGCGCTGCCGATGCGGGAAGTCACAGGCAGCTCCCTGCGCTTTCCTCCGGTCGCGGAAGTCTGGTCTTCCTGTGTCGAATTTGTTTGTCGAAATTTTGCGAGGTGGCGGGGGCTGCAGGACCCCGGGCGCGGATCACCACCTCACCGTTGCCCGACCCCGCTGGATCGTCGGCACGTGGCCTCCTCGCAGTAGCTCCCGCTGCAAACGGAAGCCTGGCGTCCAGAGGCAACGACGCGGTCACTGACCGACAAGACTGCGCCGCGGAAACAACCCCATGATGCTTATGTTCCAACGTGCGAGAACCATTCACAGGGGGATTCCCGGTGCTACGACACCTGCTTCATCGGGACGGACAAGACATTCTGAGAACGGTTCTCCTGCAACCGCTTCTCGATCCGGCGGCCCGTCGGCCGCACGCGGTGGCTCGGGTTCTCGTAGGAGAAGCCGGCACCCGTACCCCGTGGCCCCCCGAACCGTCGTCGCTCACCACTCCTGGCGCCACTCGGCCCCACGTAGGCCCGACGTCTTTCCCCTCCCCTGCTTCCGCTTTCCATGCCATCGGCTTGAGCGCGCCCACGGGCGGCTCGACGACAGAGAGGAACGGATACCTGTGTCGCACCTGACCGGTGAAGATCTCCCGGAGGGAGCGCTCGCCACGACGTGGCCGAGTCTCCTCGAAGCGCGGGTGGCCGACACACCTGACGCCATCGCGCTCGTCGCCGGGGACACGGCGCTCACGTACGCGCAGTTCAATGCCCGTGCGAACCGGCTCGCCCGGTGGCTGAAGTACCTCGGCGCCGGGCCGGAGCGGTCGGTCGGGCTGGTGCTGGGCAGGTCCGCGGACTTCTTCCTGTGCGCGACGGCCGTGCTCAAGTGCGGGGCCGCGTACCTGCCGCTGGATCCGAACTACCCCGTGGAGCGACTGTCCTTCATGGCCCGGGACGCAGCACCCGTGGTGCTGGTGACGACGTCGGACGTCCGGGGCGACCTTCTGGGCCAGCTGCCCACCGGCAGCCTCGTGGTACTGGACGACGAGGCCACCGAGGACGTACTGCGCCGTCTGCCGGACCACGACATGGAGGACGGGGAACGTTTGGAGCCACTGCGCCCCGCGAGTCCCGCCTACATCATCTACACCTCCGGCTCCACGGGGATCCCCAAGGGAGTCGTCGTCACCCACCAAGGCGTCGCGAGCCTGATCGCGACCCAGCGTCGTCGCCTCGCCGTCACCGGCGCCTCACGCGTGCTCGCCTTCTCGTCCCCGAGTTTCGACGCCAGTTTCTGGGAGATGTCGATGGCGCTGCTGGCCGGGGCCGCGCTCGTGGTCGGCAGGCCGGGGCGGCTGCTGCCCGACGCCGAACTGGCCGCGTTGATCGCGGACCACGGAGTCACTCATGTCACTCTCCCGCCCTCGGTCGCGGGTGCGCTGGGCCCCGACATGCTGCCTCCGAGCGTGACGCTGGTCGTCGCGGGCGAAGCGTGCCCGGCGGCTCTCGTGCAGCGCTGGCGCCCGCACCGGACGATGGTGAACGCCTACGGCCCGACGGAGTCCACCGTCTGCGCCACCATGAGCGATCCGCTGGCCGACGACGTGGCGCCGCCGGTCGGCCGGGCGGTGGACGGCACCCGGATCCATGTCCTCGACGACCGCCTCGCACCGGTTGTGCCGGGAGCGGTCGGCGAGATCTACATCGCGGGGCACAGCCTGGCACGCGGGTACCTCGAGCGGCCGGGTCTGACCGCGCAGCGGTTCGTGGCGGACCCCTTCGGCCCGGCCGGCAGCCGTATGTACCGCAGCGGTGACCTCGGCCGCTGGACCCGTTCAGGAGACCTGGAGTTCGTCGGCAGGGCGGACGACCAGGTCAAGGTACGCGGCTTCCGTATCGAGCCGGGCGAGATCGAATCCGTCATCGCCGGGTGCCGCGGGGTCCGGCAGGCCGCCGTCGTCCTGCGTGAGGACCGGCCCGGAGAGCCATACCTCGCCGCCTACGTCATACCCGAGAACGCGGCCGCCGACGAGGCGGCCGGCGAGGAACCGGACGGTCAACTCGATGCCTGGCGACGGCTCTACGACGATCTGTACGGCCGAGCCGACACCGCCGACTTCGGCGAGGACTTCTCCGGCTGGGTGAGCAGTTATGGCGGGCGGCCGATCGAGGGGATGCGCGAATGGCGTGAGCAGACCGTGCGGCAGATCCGCGAACTGGCTCCGCGCCGCGTACTGGAGATCGGCTGCGGTTCCGGTCTGCTGCTCTCGCAGCTGGCGGGTGACTGCGAAAGCTACTGGGGCACCGACATCTCCGGGGCCCTGATCGAGCGGCTGCGCGGGCAGGTCGCCGAGCGCCCCGGCCTCGCGGACCGGGTCGTCCTGCATCAGCTCTCCGCCCATGAGCTGGGGAGTCTGCCCAGCGGCGGCTTCGACACCGTCGTGCTCAACTCCGTGATCCAGTACTTTCCCTCAGGCGATTACCTGTTCGACCTACTGCGCGAGGTGTCCCGGCTCCTGGTACCCGGGGGCGCGGTGTTCCTCGGCGACGTCCGTAACCTTCGTCTGCTGCGCACCTTCCACGCCGGGGGGCTGCTGGCGGCGGCCACGCACACCGACACTCCGCAGACGGTCTGCGCGGCGATCGACCGGGCCATGGCGCAGGAGAAGGAACTGCTCGTGGACCCGGAGTTCTTCACGACGGCCGTCGGCGCGCTGCCCGGCATGACGCTGGAGTCGTGCACGCTCAAACGGGGCGGGTACGACAACGAACTCAGCCGCTATCGCTACGAGGTGGTGCTGCGCAAGCATGCCGGGCCTGCCGATGACACCGGGCCCACGGACGACGCGGGGCCGGTCGTGCGACTGCGGTGGGACGGCGAGATGGCGAGCCTGGCCGACGTCGCCGATCGGCTGCGTCGTGGGAAACCGGAGCGGTTGTGCGTCACCGGGATCCCCAACGGCCGGGTGGCCGGCGAGCATGCCGCGACACTCGCGCTGTTCGACCGGCGCCCCCTGCACGAGGTGCTGTCCCTGGGGCAGGCTCCGGCGGGCGTGGCACCGGAGGACCTGCGCCGGCTGGGCGCGGAACTGGGCTACCGGGTCGACTGCACCTGGTCGTCCGAGGACGACGCCCTGATCGACGCTTCCTTCACACGCGCCGGAGCGCTCGTGCCGCGTCCCGCCCCCCGGACCGACGCGGAGCCGGACGGTTTCTCCCCGGCCCGGTTCACCAACAGGCCGGCGTTCGCCCGCCCCGACTCCCAGACGATGGCCTCTCTTCCCGGGCAGGTCGCGGCGAAGCTGCCGGCCTTCATGGTCCCGGAGGTCTTCGTCCCGCTCGACAGGCTGCCGGTCACGGTGAACGGAAAGCTCGACCGCGGCGCCCTGCCCCGGCCGCGGCGCGCCGCCCATGCCTCGGGACGTCCGCCCAGGACCGCCCGCGAGGAGGTACTGGCGGCGATCTTCGCCGACGTACTCGCGACAGCCGACGTCACAGCCGACAGCGACTTCTTCGCCGTCGGCGGCAACTCCCTGCTGGCCACCCGACTCGCCGCCGAGGTCCGGCGGCGCCTGAACACCGAGATGCCGCTGTCGTGGCTGTTCGAGTCGCCCACCGTCGGCGCGCTCGCCGCCCGCTTCGACGCGGGGGACGAGGCCAGGCCGCTGCCCGTGCCGAGCGAGTACGCCTCCGGCAGCACGGCGCCGTTGTCGGCCCAGCAGATGCAGATGTGGCACGAGTACCGCCGAAGCCTGTGTCGCGACATGTTCAACGTGCCGCTGTCGCAGCGGCTGACCGGTGCCGTCGACGCCGAGGCACTGCGCGCCGCCCTCGCCGATGTCGTCACCCGGCACGTTCCGCTGCGCACGCTCGTCCAGGACGACGGCAGCGGTCCGTGTGCGGTGATCACGGAAGCCACCGCGGACGACATCCCATGGACGGAGACCAGGACCACGCCCGAGCGGCTGTCCGAGGATCTCGCGCACGCCGCCCGCCGCCACTTCGACCTCGAGACCGAGATCCCGCTGCGGGCCGTACTGTTCACGCTCGGCCCGGACGAGTCCGTACTGCTGCTGGTCATGCATCACATCGCCGCCGACGGCTGGTCCTTCGGCCCCCTGCTGGAGGACCTGGTCCGCGCCTACCGCGCCCGGACCGAGGGGCGCGCACCACAGTGGGAGCCGCTGTCCTTCGGCTACCTCGACTACGTCGCCTGGCAGCGCCGGCTGCTCGGCGCCACGGACGACCCGAGCGACGTCGCGCTGCGCCAGGCGGAGTACTGGAGGAAGACGCTGCACGGTGCCGACGACAGGCCGGTCCTGGAGACCGACAGCCCGGCGCCGGCCCAGCAGGACTTTGCCGGCAGGTCCCTCGATCTTCCGCTCGAAGTCGGCGGCCACCGGGTGCTGACAGCCGCGGCCCGTGAGCACGGTGTCACCGTCTTCATGATCCTGCACGCCGCGCTCGTCGCACTGCTCGCCCGCAGGGGAGCAGGAGGGGACGTCACCGTCGTGACCGCGGTGGCCGGCCGGACCGACACCCAGTTCGAACCGCTGGTGGGCCTCTTCGCCAACACCTTGGCGCTGCGCACCGACACGTCGGGCAACCCCACCTTCCGCGAACTGCTGGACCGGGTCCGCGTGACCGATCTCGGTGCCTATGCCCACCAGGACCTGCTCTTCGAGCGCCTGGCCGACGTGCCACCGCCCCAGGTGTCACTCGTCCTGCGCACGGTCGCAGCTCCGCCGGCCGACCTGCCGGGCCTCACCATCAGTCCCGGCCCACGGCCGGCGAGCGAATCCGCCCGCTATCCGGTGCTGTGGACCGTGGAGCATCTGGCCTCCGCCGCGGACGGCGGGACGCTGCGCAGCCACATCCAGTACCAGAGCGGGCTGCTGCGCGACGACACGGTCGTCCGGCTCGCCCAGCAGTACGAAGTCGTGCTGTCCCTGTTGTTGAAGGATCCCGATCTCCGCGTCCAGGACCTCCCACTGCAGTGACTCCCAGGGCCAGCCCGTCCGATCCCATCATCTGTGAGGTCCACTCGATGTCCATGCTGCCGCCGGGGCGAAGCCGCACCACGGCCTCGCCCGCCGGGGCCCAGGCCGGCCCCGAGTTCACCCCCGGCCTATGGGGACGGCTCTTCGAAGCCCGTGTCGACGCCGCCCCCGAATCCACCGCGATCAACTCCGCGAGCGAGCGGCTGAGTTACGCCGAACTGAACCGGCGGGCCAACCGCCTCGCCAGGTTGCTCATCGCACGTGGCGCCGGCCCGGAGAGCCTGGTCGGTCTCGCCCTGCCGCGCTCGACCGACTTCGTGGTGGCCGTGGCGGCCGTACTGAAATCGGGCGCCGGCTACTTCCCGATGGATCCGGACTATCCTCCGCAGCGGCTGGCGTTCATGCTCGCCGACGCCGCTCCCATGCTGGTGCTGACCAGGAGTGACATCGAGCCCGAGCTGCCGGCCGAGGCGGCCTCCCGCACGGTGGTGCTGGACGACCCGGCCGTCGTACGGACCCTGGCCGACTGCTCCGCGGCGGATGTGGCGGACGACGAACGCGGCGCCCCGCTCCGGACCCGGCATCCGGCCTATGTCATCTACACCTCGGGTTCCACCGGTACTCCCAAAGGAGTGGTCCTCACCCACCACGGCATCGCCAGCCTGGTGGGCAGCCATGCGCGGGACCTGGGGATCGGGCCGTCCAGCCGGTTGCTGCTCTTTTCCTCGCCGAGTTTCGACGGCGCCTTCTGGGACGTGTCGATGGCCTTGCTCACTGGCGCCACGCTGGTGGTCGCACCGCGTGAACGGCTCCTGCCCGGACCGGAGTTCAGTGCGCTCGCCGCCGAGGAGGGCATCACCCACTTCACCCTGCCGGCCTCCACGCTCGCCGCCCTGCCGGACGGCGCTCTGCCCGCCGGGGCCACCGTCGTCAATGTGGGCGAGGCCTGCAACAGCGAGCTGGTGCGCCGCTGGTCGCCGGGCCGGCTGCTGGTGAACGCGTACGGACCGACCGAATCGACCGTCTCCGCGACCATGAGCGGACCGTTGGCCGGGGCAGGCATCCCGCCCATCGGCCGTCCGCTCTCGGACACCCGCATCCACGTCCTCGACGAGCGGCTCCGGCCGGTACCGCCGGGAGCGGTCGGAGAGATCCACATCGCCGGAGCGGGGCTGGCCCGCGGGTACCTGGGGCGGCCCGCGCTGACCGCCGAGCGGTTCGTGGCCGACCCCTTCGGGACGCCGGGCGAGCGGATGTACCGGACCGGCGACCGGGTGAGGGTGCGTGACGACGGGCAACTGGAGTTCGTGGGCCGGGTCGACGACCAGGCGAAGATACGGGGTTTCCGAGTGGAGCCCGGCGAGGTCGAAGCCGTGCTGCGCGACCATCCCGAGGTCGCGCAGGCCGCGGTGGTGGTCCGGGAGGACACTCCGGGAGACCAGAGGCTCGTCGCCTATGTCGTGCCGGACCACCCGGCCGTGCGGCAGGCCGACGACACCACCTCGGAGCACGTCGAGGAATGGCAACGGCTCTACGACGAGGTCTACAGCGCAGTGGGAGCGCTCCCCCTGGGGGAGGACTTCAGCGGCTGGAACAGCACCTACGACGGCGAGCCCATTCCCGTGCCTCAGATGCAAGCCTGGCGGGACGCCACGGTCGACAGCATCCGTGCCCTGCGACCGCGCCGGGTACTGGAGATCGGCGTGGGCACCGGGCTGCTGCTGTCCCGCCTCGCCGGTGACTGCGAGGCGTACTGGGCCACCGACTTCTCCGCCGAGGTGATCGAGACACTCGGCAAGAAGGTGGACGTCGACCCGGTGCTGCGGGAGAAGGTCCACCTGCTGCACGGTCCCGCACACGACCTCCCCGGCCTCCCCGAGGGGTACTTCGACACCGTTGTCCTCAACTCGGTGATCCAGTACTTTCCGTCGGCCGACTACCTGGTGAGCGTCCTGCGCGAGGCGGCACGCCTGCTGGCGCCGGGCGGCCGGGTGTTCGTCGGCGACATCCGGCACCTGCGTCTGCTGCGCCCGCTGCGCAGCGCCGTCCGGCTGCGCTCCGCCACCCGGCGGGAAGCCTCTGCCTCCGCCGTCCGCGCGGCGGTCGAGCAGGACCTGGTGGATGAGAAGGAGTTGCTCCTCGACCCCGCGTTCTTCGCCGCGGTACCCCGGTGGATCCCGCAGCTCCGCGGGGTACGCACAGCGGTGCAGCGCGGCACGCACCACAACGAACTGACCCGCTACCGGTACGACGCGGTGCTCATCAAGGAGCCGGTGGAAACCGGTACCGCTGCGCCGGACGCGCAGACACTGACCTGGGGCACGGATGTCAGCGGACTGCAGGAGTTGTCCGGCCTGCTGGCCCGCACCCGCACGTCGCTGCTGCTGCGCGGCGTGCCGAACAGCCGGATCCTCGGTGAGGCATCGGCCGCGACGGCGCTGACCACGGCCCGGTCGCTCGACGAGCCGTTGCGGTTGCTGCAAGAACCGGCGGCAGGGATCGACCCCGAGGAACTGCACGCCCTGGGCGGGGGCGCCGGCTGCGAGGTCCACCTCACGTGGTCGGCGCAGGACCCCACGCGACTGGACGCCTGTTTCACACCCGTGGGCGGTGAACCGGGCGCCGTCCCGCTGGCGGAGTCCGCCGACAGCGGCAGGACGTCGCCCGGTGACCACGCCAACCAGCCGACCACGCACCGGACCGGCAACGCCCTGATGGGCAAGCTCCCCGGCTATCTGGCCGCCAGGCTCCCCGCGTACCTGCGGCCCAGCGCCGTGGTACGCATCGCGTCGCTCCCCCTCACCGTCAACGGCAAGCTCGACCGCACGGCGCTGCCCCGTCCCGCCCTGTTCCCGCGGGCTGACGGGCAGGCGCCCCGCACTCCGCGCGAGGAGATCCTCGCCAATCTCTTCGCCGATGTGCTCGGCCTGCCCGGGGTGCCGAGGGACGCCGACTTCTTCGCCCTGGGCGGCAACTCGCTACTGGCCACGCGCCTCGTCGGCCGTATCGCGAAACACCTCGAAGTCGATGTTCCGATCGCCTGGATCTTCGAGACACCGACCGTCGAGGGCCTGGCCGGGCGTACCGCTCCGGCGAGCAGGCTCCGCCCGCTGTTGCTCTGCCGCGACGAGAACCACGCGGCGGTGCCGCTCTCGCACAGCCAGTACGGCATGTGGTTCATCAACCAACTCGGCGGACCCGCGAGCCGGATCTACAACGTGCCGTACTGCCTGCGGATCACGGGCCGGGTGGACACCGGGGCGCTGCGGACCGCACTCGATGACGTCGTGGCTCGTCACGAACCCCTGCGTACCGTCTTCCCCGATGACGGTGACGGCCCCCGCCAACGGGTCCTCGCCCCCGAGGACGCCGCGGTGGTCCTTCATGAGACCGACGCCGCCGAAGACCGTCTGGCCGGCCACCTGGCGCGGGCCGCGGCGGAACCCTTCGAGCTCAGGACGGACCTTCCCCTGCGCGCACGCCTGTTCCGGCACGGACAGGACCGGTACACGCT
Organism: Streptomyces griseiscabiei; assembly: GCF_020010925.1. NCBI lineage: Bacteria > Bacillati > Actinomycetota > Actinomycetes > Kitasatosporales > Streptomycetaceae > Streptomyces > Streptomyces griseiscabiei. Next base: position 133,463 of record NZ_JAGJBZ010000002.1, read on the forward strand.
CCTGCTCCTGATGCACCACATCACCGTGGACGCCTGGTCGCTGGCCCCCCTGACGGCGGACCTGGCGCACGCCTACCGGGCGCGGCTGGGGCAGCGGGCCCCGCAGTGGCAGCCGCTGCCGGTTCACTATCGCGACTACGCCGTATGGCACAACGAGCAAGCAGCCGAGGCGCAGGACCGCGGCAGCGGCTTCGGGCGCCAGCTCGCCTTCTGGGAGCGGACGCTGCGCGGTCTTCCGGTCGAGACGCGGCTGCCGGCCGACCGGAGCCGTCCGGCCAGACCTACCTATCGTGGCGGCACCGTCCACACCCACGTCGAAGCCTCCCTCCATCAGGAACTGCTCAACTGCGCGCGGGAGACGGGCGCGACGCTCTTCATGGTGCTGCACGCCGCGCTCGCGGCACTGCTGACCCGGCTGGGCGGCGGCACCGACATCGTCGTCGGCACCGCTGCCGCGGCGCGCACGGACCCCGCGCTGGACGACCTCGTCGGGCTGTTCGCCAACAGTGTCGTCCTTCGCGTCGACACCTCGGGCGACCCGACGTTCCGCACCCTGCTCGCTCGGACCCGGGCCGTGGACCTCGACGCCTTCACCCACCAGGAGGTCCCGTTCGACCAGGTGGTGGATCGCGTCAACCCGGCACGCCACCCGGCACGTCACCCGCTCTACCAGACGGCCCTCGTCCTGCACGCACCGCCCGGCGACGGCCATCGGGCCGACTCCGTCACCCTCACCCCCGAACCGCCCCCGAACACCGGAACGGCCCGCTTCGATCTGATGTTCAACTGGGACGAGAGCCGGGACAGCGCCGGCCTCGCCCAGGGCCTCACCGGCCGTACCGAGTACAGCTCGGACCTCTTCTCCCAGGAGACAGTCGAACTGCTCCTGGAGCGGTATCTCCTGCTGCTGTCCGCCGCGGTCCGCGACCCGGACGCACGCCTTCACACCCTGGACATCCTCACCGAGCCGGAACGGCGGGCCTTCTCACCACGGCCGTAGCCGTCCGACCCCGAATCATCGCGAAAGCCACCGAAAGCACCGTCAATTCCCGGTGCCGGGCCCTCTTTGCCGACTAGGAGAAATTCACCGTGCCCTCACCCTTCGACGACCATGACGGGCAGTTCCATGTGCTCCGCAACGAGGAAGGCCAGTTCTCACTCTGGCCGAATTTCGCCGACATCCCCTCCGGGTGGCGTTCCGTGAGCGGGCCGAGCCCCCGCGGAAGCGCCCTTGAGTACATCGAGAAGGAATGGACGGACATGCGCCCGGCGTCCGTCCGTGAATGACCCGGCCAATAACATCGAGCGGGGCCACGGGTCGCCGAGAACCGGGCCGTTTACGGCTGGCTCGGCTGGGCGACCGCCGATTCCGAGGACGTGGTGTCCCTGCCGATGGTCTCGTACGGCACCGACGCCGCACCGGCTCCGGTGGTGGTCCCGAAGGCCGGCCGGGGCCGGGCGAAGCGCTTGGGCGGTGCTGGACCGGCTGGGTGGGGCACGTCGGTGCCCCACCCAGCCGAACGCCGGACGACGGAGACGGACTGTCTCGGCGCGATGCTGGAGACCTTCCGGAAACCCGGCGAGTCCGGCGTAGGTGCCGACGAGGGTTCGTGCCTGCCATCGGGTGGGCACCCGGGAAGGAGCGCGCCTGCCACGTGTCGGCTCCGCCGCCATCAAGGGTGACCTCCATTCCGCACCCGTCGCCGGTTCTGTCGTAGACGCCGTCCTCGGCGTGTTCACGGACGGCGGGCGCAGCGGTCACGAGCGTGTGATGGCCGCGTCGACCCGGCCGCGACGGCGTCCTGGCACCTGGACGCGCAGTACTTGTTGGGCAGCCGACCGCGTCGCACGGCACCTACGGCGGATTCACCGAGCCGGACCTGCAGGACTGACGTGAGTACTACCGCGACAACGCCGCCCGGCTCTCCCGGGTCAAGGCGGCCTGTGACCCGGACCGCTTCTTCAGTTTCGACCAGGCGGTATGACGCGAGACGCCGTCACGACGCCGCACGGCCCAGGCCTGCGGTCTTGGAAAGGAAACGACACCATGGAATCTCCGGCCACCCAGGTCGACCCGGCGAACTCGCCGTTGGAGCCCTATCACATCTACCCGGAGGCCAAGTCCTGCCCGGTGGCGAAGGTCGGTCTGTGGAACGGCACGCCGGCGCACGTGTTCTCCGGGTATGAGGATGTGCGGACCGTGCTGCAGGACAGGCGGTTCAGCTCGGACTCGCGCCGACCCAACTTCACCGAACTCACTCCGACGCTCCAGTCGCAGGCCGCGGCACCGCCGTTCGTACGCACCGACAATCCTGATCACCGGCGCCTGCGAGGCACCATCGCACGCGAGTTCCTGCCCAAGCACATCGAGCTGCTGCGCCCCGCGATCCGCGAGATCGTCCAGGGTGTGCTCGACGGGCTCGCCGAGACCGCGCCTCCCCAGGACATGCTCGAGGCCTTCGCCGTACCGGTCGCGTCCGCGACCGTCTTCCGGCTGCTGGGGATTCCGGCCGAGGACCGCGCGTTGCTCACCCGATGCGTCAAGGGCGTGGTCTCGGCGGTGGGGAGCGAGGACGAAGGTGCCGAGGTGTTCCGGACACTCGGCGAGTACATCGGCGGGCTCGTCCAGGACCCCTCCGAACTGCCCGAGGACAGCCTGATCCGGCGCCTGGTGACGGGCCCGTACCAGGAGAAGCAGCTCACCTTCCACGAGACCATCGGCGTGATCCTCATGCTCATCGTCGGGGGCTACGACACGACGGCCAGCACCATCTCGCTGTCCTTGGTGAGTTATGCACTGCAGCCGGAGAAGTTCTCCGTCGTCCACGAACACCCGGAGCGGATACCCCTGCTCGTCGAGGAGTTGCTGCGCTATCACACCGTCTCGCAGCTCGGACTGGGCAGGATCGCCACCGAGGACGTCGAGGTGGGCGGCGTCACGGTGCGGGCCGGCCAGATGGTGGTGGCGGCGCTCCCCCTGGCCAACCGGGACGAGAGTGTCTTCCCGAACCCGGACGAACTCGACTTCGACCGCCCGTCCGTGCCCCATGTCGGCTTCGGTTACGGACCCCACCAGTGCGTCGGCCAGGCACTGGCCCGAGTCGAACTCCAGGAGGCCATTCCCGCGGTGATCCGACGGCTGCCCGGCATGCGGCTCGCCTGCGCTCTGGAAGACCTGCCGTTCCGGCACGACATGGCCACCTACGGCATCCATGAGCTGCCCATGACCTGGTGACCGGGCCTGCCGCGAGGCGAGCACCAGTGTCACGTGCCTACGACGCGTCGGCCGAGGGAGCAGCGCAGCGGGCGGTCATACCGGCGCGCCCGCCTCTCGGCGTCGCTCGAATCCTGGTTCTGGATCACTATCAGTGCCAGGGCCACGGAGGGCCGACAGTGACCCACTTGGTGATCTTCGCCCGAACCTGATCTTGATCTGAGGTCAGGAGGGAGAGGGTGATCTGCGTGGAGGACTGGGCGGAGATTCGCAGGCTGCACCGGGCCGAGCAGATGCAGGTCCGGGCGATCGCGAGGCATCTGGGCATCTCGAAGAACACGGTCAAGCGGGCATTGGCCAGCGACCGGCCGCCGAAGTGCGAGCGTCCGGCCAAGGGCTCGGTGGTCGACGCCGTCGAGGTAGAAGACGGTCCTCGGGGGGCCGTGCTGATTCTGTGCTGACTGGAATCTCTCAGAACCCCGTTTACGCAGGTGAGAGCCTTACTGTTAACGTTCAGGTTCAACGTCTAGGCGTCCAGGAACGTCCGCGGCTGTCCAGGGCCGGACCCCTCGGGGGTCCGGCCCTCGGTCGTGCGCGTGTCGGGAACGTGGGGGTTTGGGGGGTGGTGATCTCCGGCGGCGGGAAGCCTTCAACCGGCAGGTGCTTCAGGCCGGGGGAGGGGGACCGCGATGTGGGTGGCATGGGCGATATTCGGTGTGCTCGTCGTGTTCAACGGTGAGTTCCGGGTGCTGGCGGTCGCCGCCGGGGTGCTGCTGCTGTGGGTCGGGCACAAGCGGAGCAGCATGCTGCTGACGGCGGTCGGCGCGGGGTTCCTCGCGCTGATGCTGTACGCGGCGTACTGACCGCCCCGGGGCGCTTCCGGGCCCGCCGCCCTCAGTTCCCCGCCAGCCCCGTCTTCAGCCCCGCGCCGCACAGTGGCACCACCGCCGTGCGCGCCCCCAGCGCCCCTTCCCGTACGGCCGCCCAGCAGGCCACGCCCGTGGACTCGACGTACAGGCCGCGCGAGGCGAGGTCGCGTTGGGCGTGGCGGATCTGGTCCTCGGTCACGGTGAGGAAGGTGCCGCCGGAGTCGCGGACGGCGCGCAGGATCTGCCGTGCCCGGGGCGGGCGGGGGATGGCGATGCCCTCGGCGAAGGTGGGTGCCACGGTGGTGTTCCCGACCAGGTCGTCGGCGCCCTCGGTCCAGGCGTGGGCCAGGGGCGCCACCGCGGCGGACTGGACCGCGCAGAGGGCGGGACGGCGGTCGATGAGGCCCGCCGCGTGCAGTTCGGCGACGGCGAGGGCCGCGCCCAGCAGCAGGGTGCCGTTGCCGACGGGGACGACGATCACCTCGGGGAGCCGGCCGCCCAGGTCCTCCCACAGTTCGTGGACGTAGGTCTTGGTGCCGTGCAGGAAGTAGGGGTTGTAGACGTGCGAGGCGTAGAAGACGCCGTCCGCGTCCGCCGCCTCCCGGGCCGCGCCCGCCGTGGCCTCGCGGTCGCCGTCGACGACATGGAGCTGCGCGCCGTGCGCCCGGATCTGCTCCAGCTTCTTGTCCGAGGTGCCGAGCGGGACGTACACCGTGCAGGGCAGCGCGGCCCGGGCGCAGTACGCGGCGACCGCCGTGCCCGCGTTGCCGCTGCTGTCGGCGACCACCTGCCGGGGACCGAGCCGCAGGGCCAGCTCGGCCAGGAGCACCGCGCCCCGGTCCTTGAAGGAGAGCGTCGGCATCAGGAAGTCGAGCTTGGCCCGGATGCCGTCCTTCAGCTCCACCAGCGGGGTCCGGCCCTCGCCCAGGGAGACCGTGGGCGCCGCCAGGGGGAGGCATTCCGCGTAGCGCCACAGCGAGTTCACCCGGCCGGCCAGGGACTTGAGGGTGGCCGGTGTGGGCGCGAAGTCCAGATCCAGCGGGCCGCGGCAGGACGGGCAGCACCAGGCGAGCGAGGCGGCGGGGACGCGTGTGCCGTCCGTCGGGCAGAAGCGATCCGGCAGTGGGGTCATGGACGGAAGGTTAGTGCGGTTCGGGTGGGGTGACCGTGACGGTCGGTGAGGGTGCGTCAGACGGGTCGGGGCGTTTCGCCGGTGCCTCTCACCCGCATACCATGCGCCCAGCCGTAAGTCGTACGTCAGTTCCCACTCTGTTCACGCTCTGCCAGTTCACGCTCTGTCGGATCCCCCTCTGTCGGTTCCCGCAGACCCACTTCGCCCTTGCGCAAGGAGCAGCTGTACCAGTGGCCACACCTCCGCCCCACGGGCCCCGGCCGTATCAGCCCTGGGGTCAGCCCTGGGGCCAGGCGTGGGGGCAGCCGTATCCCGCGCCGGTGCCCGCCCCGCCCGTCAACGGGCTCGCGATCGCCGCGCTCGTGCTCGGCGCGCTCTGCTTCCTGCCGGGCGTCGGCCTGCTGCTCGGGGTGGTCGCGCTGGTGCAGATCCGGCGGAAGGGGGAGCGCGGCAAGGGCATGGCGGTGGCCGGAATCGTCCTCTCGGTGACCGGCGCGCTGCTGCTGACGCTCGCGTTCACCACGGGCGGCGCGCGCGACGCGTGGGACGGCTTCCGCGCCGCCGCGAGCGGCGGGGGCAGTACCTTCTCGGTGGCCCGGGGCGAGTGCTTCGACTCGCGGAGCGGCTCCCTGGAGGGATACGCGTACGACGTCGACATCGTGCCGTGCGAGGGCGCGCACGACGCGGAGGTGTTCGCCGACTTCACGATGCCGGACGGCGCCTTCCCCGGCGACGACGCGGTCACCGACACCGCCGACGACCGGTGCTACGCGCTCTCGGAGACCTATGTGAAGGACACCTGGGCGCTGCCGGCCGACGTCGACGTCTACCACTTCACGCCCACCCGGGAGAGCTGGCGGTACGGCGACCGCGAGGTCACCTGCATGTTCGGCAGCATCGACCCCGAGGGCAGCCTGACCGGTTCGCTGCGCCGGGACGCCACGAACCTCGACGACGACCAGCTCGCCTTCCTGGAGGCCGACGCGCTCCTGGACGACGCCTACGACGGCATGCCCGAGACGGAGTACGTCGAGGACGACCTGGCCGGGCATCAGGCGTGGGCGTCGGAGGTGGCCGGGGCCCTGGAACGGCAGGCCTCCGCACTGCGTGCGCACGACTGGGAGTCCGCCGCGGGTCGGGCGGTCGGCGACTACGCCGACGCCCTGGACCGGGCGCGCGAGGAGTGGGAGGCGGCGAGCGACGCGCGCGACGCCGACGCCTTCTCCGCCCACTGGGACAAGGCCTACCGGCTGACCGACGGCGCGAAGCTGGTCACCGCCCGCGAGGCTCTGGGGCTGGCCACCGAGCCGCCCGCGTACGACGACGAGGACACCGGTGACGGCGGTGGCGAGGACGGCCCCGGCGCGGAGGTGTGACGGCACCCATAGTGGGGAGAAAGTGCCTGCGTAAAGCCCTCACCGGTCACATGTCATCACATCGAGTGATTCTCTGGCCTTTGCTTGCATGGTCGAACCCACGGTTGCCACGCTGTTGCTGTCTGTACATCCAGATGGGAGCGGCCAGTGACTTTCGGTGAGCAGCCGGCGTACCTGCGTGTCGCGGGTGATCTCCGCAGGAAGATCGTGAACGGATCGCTGCCGCCGCACACCCGTCTCCCGTCCCAGGCCCGTATCCGCGAGGAGTACGGCGTCTCGGACACGGTCGCGCTGGAGGCCCGCAAGGTGCTCATGGCCGAGGGCCTGGTGGAGGGCCGCTCCGGCTCGGGCACGTATGTCCGGGAGAGGCCGGTGCCGCGCCGGGTCTCCCGCTCCGGGTTCCGGCCCGCCGGCGGTGCCACGCCCTTCCGGCAGGAGCAGGCCGACTCCGGGGCGCGTGGGACCTGGGAGTCGCGCAGCGAGCAGATCGAGGCGGGCCGGACGGTCGCCGAGCGGCTCGCGATCCAGCTCGGCGACCGCGTGATGTGCACCCGGTACACCTTCCGGGACGCGGGGGAGACGATGATGCTCTCCACCTCCTGGGAGCCCCTCGCCCTCACCGGCCGCACCCCCGTGATGCTCCCCGAGGAGGGCCCCCTCGGGGGCATGGGCGTCGTCGAGCGCATGGCGGCCATCGACGTGGTCGTGGACAACGTCACCGAGGAGGTCGGCGCCCGCCCCGGCCTCGCCGAGGAGCTGCTCGCCCTCGGTGGTGTCCCCGGCCATGTCGTCCTGGTCGTCCATCGCACGTACTTCGCCTCCGGCCGCCCGGTGGAGACGGCCGATGTGGTGGTCCCCGCGGACCGCTACCAGGTGGCGTACCACTTGCCGGTGAAGTGAGCCCGCGCTGCCGGTGGTTCGGAAACCGGCTGATTCCGTGTGTACGGGACGATGACGCGGGCATGGGTCAAGTGGCCCTTGCCGGAGGGAAGTTGGACTTGTCAGAGCCTCGGGGCTTCGTCCGAACGTAGTTCGAATTCGGTCGTTCTTGCCGCCGGGGCGGTGCGACGTCCGGCGGCGGCCCGTTTCGGGCGAATGATGCTGGGCCGCTGCTCGTTGCGGCGTTGGGGGGCGCGCGGGTAGTGATCGACGGCGCGTTCGACGGGGTGCGCCCCCCTCGTCTTGGCTGGTTGCGTACCTCTTTGTGAAAAGGCGGATTCGCTGCGTAAAGGTTAGGCGTACGCTCGGGCATATGCGGATTGCGGTTTCCTTAGGTGGCGGGGCGCGGCGGCATCCGGGGGTGGGACCTGGGCGTGCCGGGGCGGGAAGGAGCGGTGGGGGTCGATGAACGACGGCACGATCACTCTTCCCTGGCTCGTCATAAGGCAGGACGACAACGGCAATCGCTACCGGGTGGGCAGGTACGCGACGCGTGCCGAGGCGCAGAAGATCGCGGACAGCCTCGACAGCCGTGGTCACAAGCAGCTCTACTGGGTCGAACGTGTCGGGCAGAACGGCCAGAACGGGCAGAGTGGGAACAACTGATTTCCCCGCCCCGGTGTCCGCCCCCGCTCCCGTAGGCTCCCGCGCATGACCGAACCGATCGTGGTGGTGGGAGCCGCTCTGCTGAACGACGGGCGACTGCTCGCCGCGCGTCGCAGCGCACCGCCTGAGCTGGCCGGACGCTGGGAACTGCCGGGCGGCAAGGTGGAGCCCGGCGAGTCTCCCGAACAGGCGCTCGTGCGGGAGTTGCGGGAAGAGCTGGGTGTCGAGGCGAAGTCCGCGGAGCGCGTGCCCGGTGAGTGGGTCGTGCGGCCGGGGTATGTGCTGCGGGTCTGGATCGCCCATCTGCTGTCCGGGGAGCCCCGGGCGCTGGAGGATCACGACGAGTTGCGCTGGCTGACCGTGGACGAGGTGTGGGACGTCGACTGGCTCGACCAGGACGTGCCGGCCGTGATGGAGGCGGCGCGGGTGGCTTGGGGGGACGGGGGCTGACGGGTGCCGCCCCTGTCCGGGTGCGGTGCCCCTTCGCCCCCATTCGCGCTCCGCGCGGGGACGCGTGGTCGAGTGCGGGTTCGGTGGGGGCCGGTCGCGCGGTTCCCCGCGTCCCTCGGAAGGGCCTGCGGCCCTTCCGGTTCTGCGCTCGTCTACGCCGTTCGTGCCACAGTGCGCCCTCGTGCGCGGTACTTCGGGCGGGATATCGGGTATGTGCCCATTAACCCCATGAAACCGGACAGGGTCTGCTTCTGGACTGGGAAGTGATCGGCGTGACCGACAGCGGAGACGACGGCGCCGAGTGGACCTTTCCGGCGGAGCCGGGGGCGGTGCGGGGAGCTCGGGCGGTGGTGCGCGGGCAGCTGCGTGCGTGGGGGCTCGACGTGCTCGGGGACATCACCACCCTGTTGGTGAGCGAGCTGGTGACCAACGCGCTGCGGCATGCCACGGGACCCATCGGGGTGCGGCTCGTGCGTCCCGTCGGCCCCTCGGGCGCACTCCTGGTCGAGGTCTCCGACCCCCTGCCCGATCCCCCGCGTGAGCGCGCGGCCGCCGTCGACGACGAGAGCGGCCGGGGTCTGCAGTTGGTGGCCTGCTCCGCGCGGGCCTGGGGTACCCGGCCCGGGGAGTCGGGCAAGACGGTCTGGTTCGAACTGGCGGTTCCCGGCTGAGCGGACCGGTCGGCGTACAGGGCGAAGGTCCTGGTGCACGGCGGGAGTCCACGGCGTACGGACGGGGGGAGGGGGCGGCTCCCCGGGGCGCGCGTGCGACCGACTGGTTCAAGCCAGTAGCGCTGGCTGGAGTCTTTGGTTCGAGGGGGCAACGCCTGGTTAGAAGACTTGGGAGTATGTTCCGGCCGGTCCAAAAACGATCGGGACCGTGCTGTGATCGTGAACACCGTGTTGCGCGGCGCCGTAGTGCTGGATACTGCGGGCAGCCGCCCCTGGTGACCGAAGCCGGACGCGGTGAGCTGGAGGGGACGGTTCGCGTGAGCGAGATACCAGCGAAGGCCACGAAGTCCACGGGTTCCAGGAACCCGTCGGACCGCGCGAGGCCCGAGGCCGCAGGCGATTCCGGCCTGGGCGGAGCCACGCGCGACAGCGGGGCCGCACGCGACAGAACGGGCGGCGGGCCGACGGGCGGCGGGCCCGAGGGACGTACGTCCGGAGGCGAGGCTTCCGGAAATCGGGCGTCCGGAGGCGGGGCGTCCGGCGCGCGCGGTGGTGATGCCGGTGCCGGTGTGTCCGACGGCGGCGCGAGTGTCATGGGTGGTCACGGCACCGGTGACTCGATGTGGCAGACCAGCCCGCCCGGGTCCATGTACGACTACATCAAGGTCGCTTCGTTCTCGATCGGTCCCGACGGACTCGTGGACCAGTGGAGTCTGCGGGCCGAGCAGTTGTTCGGCATCACGGCGGCGAGTGCCGTGGGGATGGACCCCATCGAGGCGTTCGTCGACCCCGACCGGCGTGCAGAGGGCCAGCGGAAGATGGCCGAGGTCCTCGACGGCCGGGAGTGGACCGGAGTGGTCCCCTTCCGGATGCCGGGCCCCGAAGGGGTGGAGGGGCTCGCCGAGGTCTATGTGATGCCCACCACCGTGGAGGGCGGCGAACGGGCCGCCGTGTGCATCGTCGTGGACGTCCGCACCCTGCGCCGGATCGAGACCGACCTTGCCGCTTCGCAGGCTATTTTCGGCCAATCTCCGTTCGGGTTCCTTCTGATAGACACCGATCTCCGGGTGCGGCGCGCCAACCACCGCTTCGCCGCCGTCTACGGCGGCGACGTCGACGACCATCGCGGCCGGGGTGTCCACGACTATCTGCAGTCCCCGGAGGCCGAGCGGGTCGAGGCGACCCTGCGCCGGGTCATGGAGACCGGCGACTCCATCACCGACATGCACATCACGGGCCTCGTGCCCGGCTCCGAGGAGCGCCGCCACTGGTCCATCAACCTCTTCCGCGTGCACAGCGGCAGCGGCCGGCCCATCGGCATCGCCTGGCTCGCCACCGACATCACGGCCCGCCGCTCCGCCGCCCGTGAGGCCGCCGCCGCCCGGCGGAATCTCGCCCTCCTCAACGAGGCCGGGACGCGCATCGGCAACTCCCTCGACCTGGAGACCACCGCCCGCGAACTCCTCGACGTCGTCGTCCCCGGCTTCTGCGACCTCGCCACCGTCGACCTCTACCAGGGCCTGCTGGTCGGCGACGAGACCCCGCCCGGACTCGCCGACGGCAGCGCGGAACTGCGCCGGGTCGCCTTCGCCAGCGCCGTCTCCGACGCGCCCTTCGTCGGCGGACCCGCCCCCGTACGCGTCGGTGCCGTCCACCACTACCCGTTCAACTCGCCCTGCGCGGACGCCCTGCGCACCGCGCGCCCCCAGCAGGTGCCCGAGGACGGCAGCCTGATCCAGTCGACGCTCGCCGTGCCGATGGTCGCGCACGACACCGTCGTCGGACTCGTGCAGTTCTCCCGCACCAAGGGCAGCGAGCCGTTCGGGGAACGCGACCGGGCCCTCGCCGTCGAACTGGCCGCGCGCGCCGCCGTCTGCATCGACAACGCGCGCCTGTACCGCCGTGAGCACGAACGCGCCCTCATCCTCCAGCGCTCCCTGCTCCCCCCGGGCGACCCCGAGGCCTCCGGGCTCGACATCGCCTGCCGCTATCTGCCGGGCAACGCGGCCACCGAGGTCGGCGGCGACTGGTTCGACGTCATCGAACTCCCCGGCCACCGCACGGCACTCGTCGTCGGCGACGTGATGGGCCGCGGACTGCGGGCAGCGGTGGCGATGGGTGAACTTCGTACGGCCGTTCGCACGTTGGCCCTGCTGGATCTCGAACCCGCCGAGGTCCTCTCGGCGCTCGACGAGATCGCCCGGGGCCTCGGCACCCCCGGCGGCGTCCAGTCCGCCAGCCGTACCTCCGCCGGCCGGCCCCGCGACAAGGACCTCTCCGAGGTCTACCTCGCCACCTGCGTCTACGCCGTCTACGACTCCGTCACCCGGCGCTGCACCTTCGCCAACGCGGGCCATCTGCCGCCGGTGCTGGTCGAGCCCGGCGAGAGCGCGCTGATGCTCGACGTGCCGCCCGGCATGCCGCTCGGAGTCGGCGGCGAGCCGTTCGAGGAGGTGGAGGTCGAACTACCCGAAGGCGCACTGTTGGCGCTCTACACGGATGGACTGGTCGAATCGCGCGACCACCCCCTGGACGAGGGCCTCCAGGCGTTCGTCGGCGCTCTCACCGACCCCGCCCAGCCGCCCACCGCGCTGCGCTCCGACACCCCCCGGTCCCTGGAGGACGTCTGCGACCACGTCCTCAACACCCTCGACACCCACCACGGCGAGGACGACATCGCGCTGCTGATGGCCCGGGTGCAGGGGCTGCCGGAGGACTCCGTCGGCGACTGGACGCTGCCGCGTGAGCCGCGCAGCGTGGGCCGGGCGCGGGAGTACGCCCGCGCGCGGCTGCAGGCGTGGGACCTGGAACCGCTCGTCGACACGGCGGAGCTGCTGGTCAGCGAGCTGGTCACCAACGCCCTCCGGTACGGCGAGGGGGAGATACGGCTGCGGCTGCTGCTCGACCGGACGCTGGTGTGCGAGGTATGGGACGCGGGGCTGGTGCAGCCGCGTCGGCGCCGGGCCCGCGACACGGACGAGGGCGGGCGCGGGCTGCAGCTCGTCGGGCTGCTCTCCGCGGCGTGGGGGTCCCGGCGGACGCCTCGCGGCAAGACGGTGTGGTTCGAACTGCCGCTGCCGGGCGGGGAGCACGGGCTGACCGATCCGGCGGAGGCGTTGCTGAGCCTGTTCTAGGCCGGGTCCGGTCGTGGCCGTCGCGGGGGAGTGGTCGCGGTGGCCGTCGGTGGGGGTTTGCCGCGCGGTTCCCCGCGCCCCTTGGGGCGCGGGTGTGGAGCCGCTTCCTCAGAACTGGCCGCCCGCTGTCCTGCGGGCCCGGGTCGCCGTACCGCCGAAGCAGGCGGGGCCGCGCAGGTCGGCCCGGCCGGTGCCGTCGGGAGGCTCGCCGAGGATGATGCCGCCCAGGAGGGCACCCGCCAGTCCGTCGCCGACCGGGCCGCCGTACGGATTGCCGTACGCCCGGACGTCCTGCTCGGCCAGCCGCCGGGCCTCTTGGGCGAGGGCGTGGGCCCGCTGGGGCTGCCCGTCCGTCAAGTGCCGTTCCGCCTCCGACAGCCGGGTTCTGGCCGGTGCGCCCACCGCTCCCCGGTGCGTGGTGACGAAGTCGGCCGCTGCGGCGACCGCGCTGCGGGCCGGCAGGAGCCAGTCGCCTCGGTCGCGGAGGGCGTCCAGAGGGTCGGCGGACGGGGAGCCCTGCTCGGCGGCGGCGGTCGCGCTGGCCTCTGCCAGCTCGGCGGCCAGCCGCTCCACCCCGCCGACGAACAGGTCCGCCTGGTCGATCGCGCCCTCGGCCGCCCTCAGATGTACGGCGGCGGTGCCCAGGTCACCGGGGTAGGCGGCCTGCCGGGCCCGGTTCAGCTCGGTGGTGGCGAAGACCAGGCGGTCCTTGGCCTGTTCGACATGGCCGGTGACCGGGAGGGAGACGGCCGGGGCGTACTCGTCGCGGAGGGTCACGAGGGTGGAGGCGGCGGTCGCCGTACGGCCGGTCAGCTCGCGGAAGCGGGTCTCCGCGTGTTCCAGGGCCGGAGTGATGTCCCGCTCCAGGGCGCGGAGTTGGTCGAAGGCGGGCGTCGCCGTGTCGAGCCGCCGCTGTGCCGTCGTGCACCGGGTGAGGATCTCCTCCAGCAGCGCGCGTTCCTCGTCGGCCGCCGGCTCCCCGTGCCCCTCGTCCAGCCGCAGCCCCGCCCGGAAAGCCGCCCCCAGCTCCCCCCGCGCATCCGCCAAGGCCTCCACGAACGGCGCCACCGCGTCCCGCACCGCGGGCGTCTCCGCGAAGGGCTGGGCGGGGTCCAGCGCGATCGACCCGACCGGGGGGACCTCGCCGGCCGCTCCTGGACGCCTTCCGGCCGACTTCTCCGGGTACGTGTCGGCGGCTCCATCTCGGTGCGCCTCGGCCGACCTCGTCGAGTGGGCCTCGGCCGACTCCTCCGAGGGTGCGTCGGGCGCTCCCTCCGGCGGCCCTCCGGCCGGCCCGTGCGGGGTCGGCTCGGCCGGTTCCTCCGGGACGGTTCCGGTCGGTTCAGCCTCTGTCGGCTTCTCCGGTCCCTCCGGGTGCGCCGCGTTGGCTGTGGGGCCGGAAGGGGGCGGTGCGGCGTCGGTACGGTCCGGCCAAGCCTTCGTGTCGGGGTGGTCCGGCCGGGGCTCGGCGGGGTCGGTGTCGGCCGGTGGGTGGTCCGGGTGAGGGCGGGGGGCGTCGTGGTCGGCGGGTGCCGCTTCCGGGGATGTGGTGTGGTCTTCGGCCTTCGGCCCGGGGGGATCGGTCTCGGTGTGGTCCGGCGGAGCGTTCCCGGGTGGGGCGGTGGTCGTGCGGCCCGGTCTGGCCGCGGCGAAGCGGAGTTCCTCCGTGCTCGTGCGGACGCTGTCGTCCGTCTCGACGAGCAGGCGCCGCGCGCGGCTGTGGAGGTCGGGCAGGGGGGCGGCCGGCGGTACGAAGGCACCCCTCGGGGTCGTGCGCAGCCGGGCGCGGCGCCGGCGCCGTACGAGGGAGTACGCGGCCAGCGCCACCGCCGTGCCCGCGGCGGCCACCGGCAGGACCAGGTCCGCCCCGGAGGTCTCGTCGCCGTCCGGGGCGACCGCCGACCCGGAGGTCGCCCCGTCGTCCGTGGCCGCCACGAACCGCGGACCGACAGCGGCCGGTGCGGGCGGGGCCGGGACCATGGGCCCCTCGACGAAGCCGGGGCGCAGGGGGCGTACGCCGACGACCGGGGTCACGAGCCGCTCGTCGGGCGGCGGTCCCGTGGGCCGGACACCGGCCGGTTCGGTGGCCGTGGGCAGGAGCAGCCAGGCCATGGCTGCGAGGCCGCCGAACACGGTGTGGGCCAGACGCACGGCTATGTGCGACGTGGCGCCCCGCGCTCGGCCTCTTCTCGGACGCGACGTCACATTTGGGAGCGTATGGCCGCTCTCGCGCGGTCGCGAGCGGGGTGGGGCGGACCGGGGACGCCGGACCCTGTGCCGCCGGGCCCTGTGCCGATGGCGGGGGCATGCCATGATCGTCGAGTCGGGGAGGCGGAGGAGGCAGGGGGGTGGGGCAGGGCATGCTGACGAACATCGGGATCGGATGTCTCGCGGCGGCGGTGGTGGCCACGGTCGTGTTCGGGGTCGCCGCGATCCGTACGGGATGGTTGCTGCCGTGGCTGCGGCGCGGCACGCTACGACCCGTGCTGTGGGGTTACGCCACGCTCGCCGGCGGTGCGGGCCTGTGCCTGTGGTGCGTCGGCATGGCGGCGGCCGAACGCGCGGAGGTCTTCGGGATCGCGGGCCTGCTCCTGATCGTCACGAACACCGTGCTGTCGTACCTCGCGACCCGCCCCGGCCGGGTCATCACCCCGTGACGACCCCGGCAGGGCGAATCCTCGCCCCGACCGGGGCCGGGCAGGTCCTCGTCGTCACCGGTCCGGAGCCGCGGACGTACGCCTCCTGATCTTCGAGCCCAGCCACACCAGCGGGTCGTACTTGCGGTCGACGGCGCGCTCCTTCAGCGGGATCAGCGCGTTGTCCGTGATCTTGATGCCCTCGGGGCACACCTCCGTGCAGCACTTGGTGATGTTGCAGTAGCCGAGGCCGTGTTCGTCCTGGGCGGTGGCCTTGCGGTCCAGGCCGGTGTCCTCGGCCGCGTCCAGCGGGTGCATGTCCAGTTCGGCGACGCGCATCAGGAAACGGGGGCCGGCGAAGGCCGTCTTGTTCTCCTCGTGGTCGCGGACGACATGGCAGGTGTCCTGGCAGAGGAAGCACTCGATGCACTTCCGGAACTCCTGCGAGCGGTCCACGTCCTCCTGCATCATCCGGTACTCGCCGGGGCCGAGCTTCTCCGGCGGCACGAAGGACGGCACCTCGCGCGCCTTGGTGTAGTTGAACCCGACGTCCGTGACCAGGTCCCGGATCACCGGGAAGGCCCGCAGCGGGGTCACGGTGATCGTCTCGTCCCGTTCGAACACCGACATCCGGGTCATGCACATCAGCCGGGGCCGCCCGTTGATCTCCGCCGAGCACGAACCGCACTTGCCCGCCTTGCAGTTCCAGCGGACGGCGAGGTCGGGGACCTGGGTGGCCTGGAGGCGGTGGATGATGTCGAGGACCACCTCGCCCTCGTTGACCTCGACCCTGAAGTCGTCGAGGCCGCCGCCGCCCACATCGCCCCGCCACACCTTGAACCGGGCCTGGTAGCCGCTCACTCGTACAGCTCCTCTTCGGCGAGGTACTTGACCAGCTCCTCCTTGTCGAAGAGGGCGAGCAGGTCGGGACGGATGGCTTCGGTGGTCTCACGGGTGAGGGCGATCTGCCCGACGGCGGGATCCCAGGTCTCCGGTCCGCCCGTCGGGTCGGCGAGCCGGCAGACCAGGTTGACCCGGCGCCAGAGGCGGTCCATCGTCGGATGGTCCTCACGGGTGTGACCGCCGCGGGACTCCGTACGCTCCAGCGCCGCCCGCGCCACACACTCGCTGACCAGCAGCATGTTCCGCAGATCGAGGGCGAGGTGCCAGCCGGGGTTGAACTGCCGGTGCCCCTCCACCCCCGCCCGGCGCGCCCGCACCCGCAGATCGGCCAGCTTCCGCAGCGCCTGCTCCATCTCGCCCTCGCGGCGGATGATGCCGACCAGGTCGTTCATGGCCTGCTGGAGCTCCTGATGGAGGGTGTACGGGTTCTCCGGCGGCCGGCCCGAGGCCGCTTCGGTCTGCCCGGGCGCCGGGCCCTCGGCGGAGAACGGGCGCAGTGCCTCGGCGGCGGCCGTGTCGATCTGTGTGTCGTCCACCGGGGGGCGTGCGCCGCCGAGACCCGCCGCGTACCCGGCCGCGTGCAGCCCCGCCCGGCGGCCGAACACCAGCAGGTCGGAGAGGGAGTTGCCGCCCAGCCGGTTGGAGCCGTGCATGCCGCCGGCCACCTCACCGGCCGCGAACAGGCCCGGCACCCCGCGTGCCGCCGCCGTGTCCGACTCGACCGCGATCCCGCCCATCACGTAGTGACAGGTCGGCCCGACCTCCATGGCCTCC
This sequence comes from Streptomyces griseiscabiei, assembly GCF_020010925.1. NCBI lineage: Bacteria > Bacillati > Actinomycetota > Actinomycetes > Kitasatosporales > Streptomycetaceae > Streptomyces > Streptomyces griseiscabiei. Next base: position 150,167 of record NZ_JAGJBZ010000002.1, read on the forward strand.
GCCGTGATGTCGACGTCCGCCAGCTCCTTGAACTGGTGGTACATCGAGGGGAGCCGGCGCCGGATGGTCTCCGCCGGCATCCGGGTGGACACGTCCAGGAAGACCCCGCCGTGCGGGGAGCCCCGGCCCGCCTTCACCTCGGCGTTGATGGCCCGCGCCACCTCGTCGCGCGGCAGCAGCTCGGGCGGGCGCCGGTTGTGGTCCGGGTCCTCGTACCAGCGGTCGCCCTCCTCCTCGGACTCCGCGTACTTCTCCTTGAACACGTCCGGGATGTAGTCGAACATGAACCGCTTGTTCTCGGAGTTCCTGAGCACCCCGCCGTCCCCGCGCACCGACTCCGTGACCAGGATGCCCTTCACCGACGGCGGCCAGACCATGCCCGTCGGATGGAACTGCACGAACTCCATGTTCAGCAGCGGCGCGCCCGCGAGCAGGGCCAGCGCGTGGCCGTCGCCCGTGTACTCCCACGAGTTCGAGGTCACCTTGAAGGACTTGCCGATGCCCCCGGTGGCGATCACCACGGCCGGCGCTTCGAGGACGAGGAAACGGCCCGACTCGCGCTCGTAGCCGAAGACCCCGGAGACCCGCGCACCGTCCTTGAGGACCCGGGTGACCGTGCACTCCTGGAAGACCTTCAGCCGGGACTCGTAGTCACCGGTCTCCTTGTGGTCCTCCTGCTGGAGCGCGACGATCTTCTGCTGGAGGGTGCGGATGAGTTCGAGTCCCGTACGGTCGCCGACATGCGCCAGGCGCGGGTACTCGTGGCCGCCGAAGTTGCGCTGCGAGATCCGGCCGTCCTTCGTACGGTCGAAGAGGGCGCCCCAGGTCTCCAGTTCCCACACCCGGTCGGGGGCCTCTCGGGCGTGCAGCTCGGCCATCCGCCACTGGTTGAGGAACTTGCCGCCGCGCATGGTGTCGCGGAAGTGGACCTGCCAGTTGTCACCGGAGTTGACATTGCCCATCGCGGCCGCGATGCCGCCCTCGGCCATCACCGTATGGGCCTTGCCGAACAGGGACTTGCAGATCACGGCCGTCCGGGCGCCCCGCTCACGGGCCTCGATCGCGGCGCGCAGTCCGGCGCCGCCGGCGCCGATCACGACGACGTCCCACTCCTGTCGTTCGACCACGGACATCAGAACAACCTCGGATCGTCGAAGGCGCCGGACGCGACCAGGTACACATAGAAGTCGGCGAGTCCCACGCTGATCAGGGACGCCCAGGCCAGCTGCATATGGCGGGCGTTGAGCTTCCCGACCCAGCTCCACATCCGATAGCGCACGGGATGCCTGGAGAAGTGCTTGAGCTTGCCGCCGACGATGTGCCGGCACGAGTGGCAGGACAGGGTGTACGCCCAGATCAGCACGATGTTGACGAGGAACACCAGGGTGCCGAGACCCATGTGGCCCCACTCGTAGTGCTCGTCGCGGAAGGCCAGCACCGTGTCGTAGGTGAGGATGCCGGCGACGAGGAGGGCCGCGTAGAAGAAGTACCGGTGGAGGTTCTGCAGGATCAGCGGGAAGCGGGTCTCACCGGAGTACTTCTGGTGCGGCTCGGCCACCGCGCAGGCGGGCGGGGACGCCCAGAAGCCGCGGTAGTAGGCCTTGCGGTAGTAGTAGCAGGTCAGGCGGAAGCCGAGTGGGAAGATCAGGATGATGATCGCCGGCGAGAGGCCCCACCAGCCGCCGAGGATCTCCCAGTTGGGGCCGCCGCGCATGGGCTCGCAGCGTTCCGCCAGACAGGGCGAGTAGAACGGCGAGACGTAGGGGGCCGCGTAGTAGTGCTCGTCGGCGAAGGCCCGCCAGGTCGAGTACACGATGAAGGCGAGCAGTCCGGCGGCCGTGGCGGCGGGGGCCAGCCACCAGCGGTCGGTGCGCAGATGCGGGGCGGAGATCGCGGCGCGCGTACGGTTCCGCACGCCGCCGCGCGGTGGATGGGGTTCTGTTGCGGGTGGTTCCGTACCAGTGGCCAACGGGGGACTCCCGGTCGGGCGGTCGGTTGGATGCGGTCGTCTCGGTGGGCGGTGGCGCGGTCAGGGGGCGCGGCGGTCGCGGGAGCCGAGCCCCTCGTCGTCGGAGTCCGTCCACAGGGAACTGTCGTACGGGGTGTCGGGGATGGGGACGAGGTCGGGGCGGCGCGGCTTCGCCAGCTCGGGGGCGGCCTCGCCGAGCAGCGCGATGCTCTCGCGCAGATGGTCGGCGTCGGTTCGGACGCGGCGTATCTCCAGGCCGGCGCCGCCGAGTTGCTGCTCCAGGCGGCGTACGGACCGGGTCAGCTCGTCCAGGCAGCGCCGGACCGACGCCAAGTCGTCGTGCACGGACATGACTTGCCCTCGCTTTCACGGGGATCGGAGCCCCAAGGCGGCAATGTTCATGCGCCTGCGAGTGTTGCGCGTCACACCGGCCGGTGGGAAGCGGATTGCGGTTTTCTTTTGCGCGGGTGGGCTTCGCCGGGTGGGGTGCGTGGGCGGGTGCGGGTCCGGTGGTGCCTCTCGCGCAGTTCCCCGCACCCCTGAAAAGCAGGGGCTTGCGCCCCGAGCTTTTCGTCCCGAAAGGGCCGCAGGCCTCTTTCAGGGGCGCGGGGAACTGCGCGACCAGCCCCCACTCACGCGCGGCCGAAACACCTACGCACCCCCTGGAGCCGGCGCAGCCAAACGGGTGGGTTCCGGCGCGCCCCCCGTCGTGTCGGCCGCCCCGCCGGGGCCCCGTCCTCTTCAGTGGGCCGCATCCGTCTGATCAGCTCCATATACGGCCGAACGTGATCAGAGCCACCCCCGTCCCCGTTCTCCCACCGCGGAGCGAGGAGGTCGCAGTGATGCCGATTCCCCACGACCGCGATCGACACGACCGCGTACGACCGCGCGCCGCGCGCCGCTCCCTGGCGTTCCTGGCCGCCGGTGTGCTCACGATGCCCCTGCTGAGCGGGTGCGGCGAGGAGGACCCGGCGGGCCGGCCCGCCGCCGAGCAGGACATCGCGCCCGCCGCGCGGAACCTCGTCGCCGACGGCGGCACCCTGCGCTGGGCCGTGGACGCCGTACCGGAGACCCTGAACACCTTCCAGGCGGACGCCGACCCGGCCACGTCACGGATCGCGGGCGCCGTACTGCCGTCGATGTACCGCCTCGACACCAGCGGACGCCCCCAGCTGAACTCCGACTACGTGGAGTCCGCGGAGGTCGTCGAGCGCGAGCCCCGGCAGGTCGTCCTCTACAAGCTCAACCAGGAAGCGGTGTGGAGCGACGGGCGGGAGATCGGCGCCGCCGACTTCGTCGCGCAGTGGCGGGCCCTGTCCGGCAAGGACTCCGCGTACTGGACGGCCCGGAACGCCGGCTACGAGCGCATCGAGAAGATCGAACGCGGCGACAACGACCTGGAGGTCCGGGTCACCTTCGCCCGTCCGTACGCCGACTGGAAGTCGCTGTTCTCGCCGCTGTACCCGAAGCAGGTCATGGGCACGCCCGACTCCTTCAACGACGGCGCCCGCAAGAAGCTCAAGGTCACCGCCGGTCCGTTCGCGCTGAAGGAGATCGACCGCGAGGGCGGCGAGGTCACGCTCGCCCGCAACCCCCGCTGGTGGGGCCGCAGCGCCAAGCTCTCCCAGCTGGTGCTGCGTGCCGTGCCGCGCGCCGAACGGGCGAAGGCGCTGGCCGAGGGCAAGGTCGACATCGCCGAGATCGACTCTTCGCAGGCCGAGCGGATCATGCTCGCCGCCCCCGGGAAGAAGAAGTCGCAGGGCGCCGGCCCGCTCTCGCAGAGCAGCCCCCTCGCCCACGAGGGCAGTCCCGCGCACGGCCCCGACTCCGGTCTGACCCCCGCGAAGTCGCTGCGGTCCTGGGCCATCGCCCACGGCTCGGACGAGGAGGCCGCGGACGACGAGACCGGCGCCCGGAAGAAGCGGCGCGAGGCGCTCGCCGCGTACACCGCCGAGCAGTCCGCGCTGCGCGGCTTCGCCGTCCGCCGTTCCCTGGAGCCCGCCTTCACCCAGCTCGCCCTGAACGGCTCCGAGGGCCCCCTCTCCGACGAGCGCGTCCGCCGCGCGGTGGCCCGTGCCATCGACCGGGAGAAGCTCGCCGCGCTCGTCCTCAAGCCCCTCGGCCTGCCCGCCGAACCCGTCGGCAGCCACCTCGCCCTCGCCGGGCAGGCGGCCTACGCCGACAACAGCGGCGCTCTCGGCGGCCAGGACACCGACGAGGCCCGCGCCCTCCTCGCCGACGCCGGCTGGGAGAAGGGCGGCCCCCTCAAGCCCGCCGCTGAGGGCAAGAAGGCCGCCGGCGCCGAGGGGGACGAGGACGCGAAGAAGGACCAGAAGAAGGACGAGAAGGGCGGCGGGGAACGCTCCGGCGACGCCGGGGACGAGGGCACGTACATCGTCGGGGACGACAACAAGCCCTACGACGCCGACGAGAACCTCGCCCAGGACGGCAAGCAGTTCAAGCCGGGCAGTGCGCCCGGCGCGTACGCCCCTCGGGGGACGCGGGCGCCCGCCGACGCCGCGCGGGGGCCGCTCGCCAAGAACGGCAAGCTGCTGACGCTGCGGTTCGTGCTGCCGGCCGGGCCGGGCACCGAGTCGCTGCGGGCCGTCGGGCAGCGGATCGCGGTCATGCTGGACCGCGTCGGGATCCGTACGGAGATCACCAAGGTCGCCGACGAGAGCTACTTCAAGGACCACATCGCGAACGGGCAGTACGACCTCGCGCTGTACTCCTGGCCGACCTCCGCGTATCCCGCCACCGACGCCCGGCCGATCTACGCCAAGCCGGTGCCCGCCGCCGACGGCTCGCTGAGCGTCGAGCAGAACTACACGCGGGTCGGCACGGACCGGGTTGACCAGCTCTTCGACCAGGCCGTCGCCACCCTCGACGAGTCCGAGACCCGCTCCCTGATCCGCAAGGCCGACGCCCGCATCTGGGCCGCCGCCGGGTCCATCCCGCTCTACCAGCGGCCTCAGCTCGTCGCCGCCCGCACCACCCTCGCGAACGCCGGCGCCTTCGGCTTCCAGACCCCGGTCTACGAGGACATGGGCTTCCTGAAGAAGGGCGCGAAGGGCCCGGCCCGGCCGACGGGGAGCCCCACGGCGAAGTAGGAGATCACGCCCCGGAGAGCTCGGCCGCCGCCGCCCGTGTCCACGCGGGCGGCGGCGGCCGTACGGGGAGGGGAAGGCCCGGGCGGGACACGGATCGGTACGGCGGAGCCGCGCGGCGGTCGCGCCGGCGGCGGTGCCGGCGATGGTGGCGGTGGGCGCGACGGCCTGCACGGGTGGGTCCGGTGACGGGGCCCCTGGGACGGCGGGCGCGCACGGGCCGCGTCGTCCTGCGCGACCGGCGAGTACGCCTGGTCCGGGGTCCGGCACCGGACGCAGCTGACGGCACTGGGCGAGCCGGTCACCTTCGCGGAGGGGACGGACTCCTACGAGACCCGGCTGGAGCCGCTGGACACGGAAACGGCCCACCGGCCCACGGTGACCGGTGCGCCCCGAGGGGTGGCTCCGGGCCGGGTGATCGAGGCGCTGGGCGCTCATCTGGAGGTGGACGAGCCGCTCGCGGGCCCGGACGAGGAAGAGGTGCCCGAGGAGACGGCCTTCGGCCGGCATGCGGGGGAGCTCGAAGGCGCGTACTACCTCTGGCGGCAGATCGGGTTCGTCGACGCCGACTTCGCCTGCACCTGCGGGGACGCCGAGCCGGTGCGCGGCCATGTCCGCACCTGGGAGACGGTCGGCCAGGGGTTCCTGTCCTGCGAGGTGTCGCCGGACGGCGCGGCCGGGCGGGTCGCGGCCGAGAAGTCGTGTCCGGCCGGTTCGCGGGCGGCGGCCGAGGAGGTCTGAGTCACACACCGGGGGTTGCTGAGCCGTTCCGGGGCTGGTCCCGGGCCTGTTCCGGGCCGGTCCCCGGCGGCCCGGGGAGCCCTTGCCCTCGCGGCCCCGTACCATGGGGTGAGGCCGTGGCGTGTCCAGCCCGGCAGGGTCCGCGCGACAGATGTCAGCACAGACGTCATCGCGGGCCGTCCGCACACTCCGGGAGAAGCGCCTCACTATGGCTGTGACCGAAACGCGTCACGACATCCGCAACGTCGCCATCGTCGCCCACGTCGACCACGGCAAGACCACTCTGGTCGACGCCATGCTCAAGCAGGCCGGTGCCTTCGCCGCGCACGCCGCCGAGTCGCTCGACGACCGCATGATGGACTCGAACGACCTGGAGCGTGAGAAGGGCATCACGATCCTCGCCAAGAACACGGCGGTGAAGTACCACCCGAAGGATGGCGGCGACGTCATCACCATCAACATCATCGACACCCCCGGCCACGCCGACTTCGGCGGTGAGGTCGAGCGCGGTCTGTCGATGGTCGACGCGGTGGTCCTGCTCGTCGACGCCTCCGAGGGCCCGCTGCCGCAGACCCGCTTCGTGCTCCGCAAGGCGCTCCAGCAGCGCCTGCCGGTCATCCTGTGCATCAACAAGACGGACCGCGCGGACTCACGCATCGACGAGGTCGTCAACGAGACCTACGACCTCTTCCTCGACCTCGACGCCGACGAGGACCAGATCGAGTTCCCCATCGTCTACGCGTGTGCGCGTGACGGTGTCGCCTCGCTGACCAAGCCGGAGGACGGCACCGTCCCGGCCGACAGCAACAGCCTGGAGCCGTTCTTCTCCACGATCCTGTCGCACGTCCCGGCCCCGTCGTACGACGCGGAGGCCCCGCTCCAGGCGCACGTCACCAACCTGGACGCCGACAACTTCCTGGGCCGTATCGCGCTGCTCCGCGTCGAGCAGGGCGAGCTGCGCAAGGGCCAGACCGTCACCTGGATCAAGCGCGACGGCACCATGTCCAACGTCCGCATCACCGAGCTGATGATGACCGAGGCGCTCACCCGCAAGCCCGCCGAGGTGGCCGGCCCCGGTGACATCTGCGCCGTCGCCGGTATCCCGGACATCATGATCGGCGAGACCCTCGCCGACACCGAGAACCCGATCGCGCTGCCGCTGATCACGGTCGACGAGCCGGCGATCTCGATGACCATCGGTACGAACACCTCGCCGCTGGTCGGCCGCGGTGGCACCGGCAAGGGCGCGGAGAACAAGGCCGCGGTCAAGGACCGCAAGGTCACCGCCCGCCAGGTCAAGGACCGCCTCGACCGTGAGCTGGTCGGTAACGTCAGCCTCCGGGTCATCGACACCGAGCGTCCCGACGCCTGGGAGGTGCAGGGCCGTGGTGAGCTGGCGCTCGCCATCCTGGTCGAGCAGATGCGCCGCGAGGGCTTCGAGCTGACCATCGGCAAGCCGCAGGTCGTCACCAAGGACGTCGACGGCAAGACGTACGAGCCCGTCGAGCGCATGACGATCGACGTGCCCGAGGAGCACATGGGCGCGGTCACGCAGCTCATGGGCGTCCGCAAGGGCCGGATGGACAACATGTCGAACCACGGCTCCGGCTGGGTCCGCATGGAGTTCGTCGTGCCGTCCCGCGGTCTCATCGGGTTCCGTACGGAGTTCCTGACCGGCACGCGCGGCACGGGCATCGCCCACTCCATCCACGAGGGCCACGAGCCGTGGTTCGGCACCCTGACGACCCGTAACAACGGCTCGCTCGTCGCCGACCGCTCCGGCGCCGTCACCGCGTTCGCGATGACGAATCTCCAGGAGCGCGGTGTGCTGTTCACGGACCCCGGCACCGAGGTGTACGAGGGCATGATCGTCGGTGAGAACTCGCGTTCCGACGACATGGACGTGAACATCACCAAGGAGAAGAAGCTCACGAACATGCGGTCTTCCTCGGCCGACTCGTTCGAGGCGATCGTCCCGCCGCGCAAGCTCTCCCTGGAGCAGTCCCTGGAGTTCTGCCGCGACGACGAGTGCGTCGAGGTGACCCCGGAGGCCGTGCGCATTCGCAAGGTCAACCTGGACGGCCGCGAGCGCGCGCGGGCCGCGAGCCGCGCCAAGCACGGCTGATCATCCCGCCGTACGTCTGACGTTCCGTCAACTGCCGTCTGTGAAGCCCCGGTTCTCCGTTCCTTGGAGGGCCGGGCTTCCGGCCTGCCCGTATCGGGGCGAATCCACCGCTCGGCCGGCTGTCTGGGAGCTGTGAAGGGCTGTTCGGATATCGGTGACCCGGCGATCAAGTTTCGGACATGTAAACAAAAATCGTACCCTGAATGTCCGCTTCGCCGGTTTCACTTGTTGCCTGTCAAGCGCGACCAGGTGTCAATCTTTGCAATTTTTGCTCAAAATATGGACGGTAGGGAGATCCCTATGCCTTCCGCCCTTGACGCGCGTTGACCCATTTGGCGAAAGTTCCCCCAAACCACAGAACCTGCCGGTAACTGTGCTGCGCTCAACTCTCCAACCCCCCGGGGGAAGAACAGACATGACCAGTCCAACCAAGGCCGAGGGCTCCGGGTCCGCGGTCGCCTTGGACCCCGAGCTCGAGACGACCGACGAGGTCGCCAAGGGCGAGAAGAAGCTTGAGGGTCGTTCCCCCGGGCAGTTGATGTGGCAACGGTTCAAGCGTGACCGTACGGGAGTCATCTCCGCGTGCGTAGTGATTTTCTTCTTCGTCATCGCCGCGCTCGCGCCGGTGATCTCGAGTCTGTACGGCAAGAACCCGTACACGCTGTACGCGCAGGAGCCGGACTTCCCGTTCCTGCTCGACGACTTCGCGATGCCCACCGGCTCCTACGGCGGCATCTCCAGTGACTTCTGGTTCGGTGTCGAGCCGAAGCTGGGCCGCGATGTGCTCACGATGCTGCTGTACGGCATGCGCACCTCGCTGTACATGGCGGTCATCGTCACCCTGTTCAGCGTGATCACCGGCGTCCTCATCGGCATGATCGGCGGCTACTTCGGCGGTCGTGTCGACTACTGGGTGGGCCGGATCACCGACTTCTTCCTGGGCTTCCCCCAGCAGCTGTTCTTCATCGCCTTCATGCCGGTCGTCACCGCGCTGTTCGTCGACCCGCGCGACGAGACGCCGACCTACCTGCGGGCCGTGGCCATCGTCCTGGTGATGTGGTTCCTCGGCTGGATGGGCCTCGCCCGTCTGGTGCGCAGCTCGGTGCTCTCGCTGCGTGAGCGCGAGTTCGTGGAGGCGGCCAAGGTGTCCGGGGCCTCGCCCTGGCGCATCGTGCGCAAGGAGATCCTGCCGAACATCGTCACCCCGATCCTGGTGCAGGGCACGTACATCCTGCCCAGCACGATCCTCTCCATCGCCTTCCTCTCGTACGTCGGCGTCGGCTTCCCCGAGCCCACCCCCGACTGGGGGCGCATGTTCGCCCTCGCCGCCAAGGTCTACGAGCAGGACCCGATGTTCATGTTCTTCCCAGGCGTGGCGATGGTCGTCTTCGTGCTCTGCTTCAACCTTCTCGGCGACTCCGTCCGGGACGCATTCGACCCCAAGACCGGACGGTAATCGTCCATTGGTGGGTGGGGGGACTGCCACCCCCGATCCGGGTTCAGGCCCGGGCCGTCAGGCAGTACTCGTGGACAACAATCGACAGGTAGGTGCATAGGCATCATGAAGCCCATCAGAAACCGCACCACGCGCGCCGTGGCTGTGGCGCTCGTGGCCGGCTCGCTGGCGCTCGCCGGCTGCTCGGACAACGGCAAGAGCAACACGAAGGACACGTCCAAGTCCAAGGACGACGCCGCCGAGCAGTCGAAGCCTGTCGCCTACGGCGACGCCGCCGCCTCCACCGGTCCGGCCGAGGAAGTCAAGGGTGCCAAGCCCGGCGGTGTCATCAACGTCTACCAGCAGTCGGACATCACCCACCTGGACCCGGGCCAGATCTACGTCTCCGACGCCGGTCAGCTCGCCAACCTGATCCACCGCGGTCTGACCAACTACCAGGAGGACGACAAGGGCAACCTGACCGTCGTCGGTGACATCGCCACCGACTCCGGCACGTCCTCCGACGGCGGCAAGACCTGGACGTACACGCTCAAGGACGGCATCAAGGACGAGGACGGCAACGCCATCACCTCGGCCGACGTCCGCCACACCATCGAGCGTCAGTACTCCAAGGTCATCTTCGACGGCCCGACGTACATCCAGAGCTGGCTGTCGGGCTCCGACTACCGCAAGAAGCTGCCGGACGGCCCGTACAAGGGCAAGCACCTGCCGGACTCCGTCCTGGAGACCCCGGACGCCAAGACGGTCGTCTTCCACTTCGACCAGCCGCGCCCGGACCTGCCGCAGGCCCTCGCCATGGCCGGCTACGCCATCGTGCCCGAGAAGCAGGACACGAAGGAGAAGTACGACAAGGCCCCGGCCTCGCTCGGCCCCTACAAGATCTCCGAGCTCAAGGCCGGCAAGTCGCTGACCCTGGTCAAGAACGACCAGTGGGACCCGAAGACGGACGTGGTGCGCCACCAGTACGTCGACGGCTTCAACTTCACCAACACCATCGACCAGGCCAGCCAGACCAAGCGTCTGATCGCCGACCAGGGCGACGCCAAGAACGCCATGCAGTTCACGGACTCCGTGGACCCGGCGCAGATGTCGACGGTCATCGGCAACGCCGCGACGAAGAAGCGCACCATCCAGGGCTACCAGCCCTACGTGTGGCAGCTGACCTTCAACCTCGACGCCGCCGCCGTCAAGGACAAGAAGGTCCGCGACGCGATCACCTACGCGCTCCCGTCGCAGGCCATGGTCCAGGCCGACGGTGGCCGCTACGGCGGTGAGGTCGCCGGTGGTCTGATGGCGCCGACCCTGCCGGGCTACGACGCGTCCTACGACCCGTTCGGCAAGCAGAAGAAGCCCAACGGTGACCTGGACAAGGCCAAGGCGCTGCTGAAGGAGGCGGGTGTCAAGGAGGGCACGAAGCTCAGCTACGCCTACTCCAACACCCCGCGCGGCCAGGCCCAGCAGGTGATCATCAAGGACGCGCTGGCCAAGATCGGCTTCGACGTCCAGGCCAAGGAGATCGACCGGGCCAGCTTCTACGAGCAGGTCGGCAAGCTGGACAACCCGTACGACATCTACATGACCGGCTGGGGCCAGGACTGGTCCTCCCCGTCCACGGTCATCACCCCGGTCTACGACGGCACCCTGGTCGCCGACGGTGGCTCGAACTACTCCCACATCAAGGACGACAAGGTCGACGCCCTCATCAAGAAGGCGCTGACCGAGGAGCCCGAGGCCGCGGCCAAGACGTGGGAAGAGGCTCACCACCGCATCGTGGAGGAGATCAACCCGGCCGCCCCGGTCTACTACTCGAAGCAGATCCAGCTCTTCGGATCGAACATCGGTGGTGCCCGGTACAGCACGGAGTCGAGCTACATCGACATCAACGACGTGTTCCTGAAGCAGCCGTAACCCGGCTGTCCGGCCAGTCCGGTCATACCGGCTGATCCGCGGGGGTGTGCGCCAGGCGGAGCGCACCCCCGCGGTCGGTTCCACCCCCTCCGACCGCCGCGTTTTCGAAGAGAGCATCCACCCGCCATGCTTCAGTTCCTCATCCGCAGGCTGATCGGCGCCGTCGTCATCATGTTCCTGATCGGCGCGTTCACGTTCTTCCTGTTCTATACGATCCCCCAAGACTTCGCGCAGCTGTCCTGCGGCAAGAACTGCTCCCCCGAGAACATCGCGGTCATCAGAGAGAACCTCGGCCTCGACAAGCCCATCACCACGCAGTTCTGGGAGTTCATGTCCGGCATCGTGGTCGGCCGTGACTTCGCGGTGGGGCACTGCTCCGCACCCTGCCTGGGTGTGTCCTTCCAGAGCGGTGACTTCGTCTGGGACTCCATCGTCGACAGCTTCCCGCTCACTCTGTCGCTGACCATCGGTGGTCTGGTCATCTTCCTGGTGCTGGGCCTCGGCGCCGGTCTGCTCGCCGCCTGGAAGCGCGGCACCGCCGTGGACAAGGCCGTCAGCGGTGCCTCGATGGTGCTCAGCTCGTTCCAGATCTACTTCCTCGGCCCGATCGTCCTCGGCATCTTCGTCTACAGCACCGGCTGGATGGAGAGCCCCAAGTACGTGCCGATCACCGAGGACCCGGTGGGGTGGTTCATGGGTCTGCTGATCCCGTGGGCCGTGATGGCGACCATCTTCACTGCCCAGTACACGCGTATGGCCCGCTCGACCATGATCGAGCAGCTCTCGGAGGAGCACGTCCGCACGGCCCGCGCGAAGGGCATGAAGCAGCGGTACGTATTCTTCCGTTATGCCTGGCGTGGTTCACTCATTCCGATCGTCACCATCATCGGCATGGACCTGAGTGCGCTGCTGTCCGGCGCCGTGGTCACGGAGTTCACCTTCGACCTGGCCGGCCTCGGACGTCTCTCGGTCGACTCGTCGCTCGGCAAGGACATCCCGGCGACCATGGGCGTGATGCTGTTCGGCGCCTTCTTCATCCTGATGCTGAACATCATCGTGGACATCGCCTACGCCTACATCGACCCGCGCGTGCGCCTCAGCTAGGAGAATGACCGTGACCACTCTGACCAAGACCGAAGGCGAGAAGGCCCCGACCGGGCCCGAGGCCTTCCTCTCGGTCCGCGACCTGCGGGTGCGGTTCTCCACCGAGGACGGCATAGTCAAGGCCGTCGACGGGCTCTCCTTCGACGTCGAGCGCGGCAAGACGCTGGGCATCGTGGGTGAGTCGGGCTCCGGCAAGTCCGTGACCAACCTGACCGTCCTCGGTCTGCACAACCCGAAGACCACCACCGTCGAGGGCGAGATCGTCCTCGACGGCAAGGAACTCGTCACCGCCAAGGAGAAGGAGCTGGAGCAGCTCCGCGGCAACAAGGTGGCGATGATCTTCCAGGACCCGCTGACGGCGCTCTCGCCGTACTACACGGTGGGCCGGCAGATCGCGGAGCCGTTCATGAAGCACACCGGCGCCTCCAAGAAGGAGGCCCGGCGGCGGGCGATCGAGATGCTGGCCAAGGTCGGCATCCCGCACCCGCAGACGCGGGTGGACGACTACCCGCACCAGTTCTCCGGCGGTATGCGCCAGCGCGCCATGATCGCCATGGCGCTGGTCTGCGACCCCGACCTGCTGATCGCGGACGAGCCGACCACCGCGCTCGACGTGACCGTGCAGGCGCAGATCCTGGACCTGCTCAAGGACCTCCAGCAGGAGTTCGGCTCCGCGATCATCTTCATCACCCATGACCTCGGTGTCATCTCCGACATGGCCGACGACCTGCTGGTGATGTACTCGGGCCGGGCCGTGGAGCGCGGCAGCGTCCGTGAGGTGCTGCGCAACCCCACGCACCCCTACACCTGGGGTCTGCTCAGCTCGATGCCCCGCCTCGGCGGCGACACCGCGCAGGCGCTCACGCCGATCCCCGGCTCCCCGCCCAGCCTGCTCAACCCGCCCAGCGGCTGCCCGTTCCACCCGCGCTGCGCGTTCACCGGTGAGGTCACCGGCAACCGCTGCAGCACGGAGCGGCCGTCGCTCGGCGAGGGGCGTGCCTCCGCCTGCCACCTGACGGCGGACGAGAAGCAGACCATCTTCATCGACAAGATCCAGCCCCGGCTGCGCTAGGGAGAACCGAGATCATGAGTGACAACCTCACCCTCCCCGCACAGCAGGGCTCCAAGGACACCGCGGCCGAAACGCTTCTCAGGGTCGAGGGCCTGACGAAACACTTCCCCATCTACGGCGGCTTCCCGATCAAACGCAAGGTCGGTGCGGTTCAGGCGGTGGACGGCATCGACCTGACCGTCGGCGTCGGCGAGAGCGTCGGCCTCGTCGGTGAGTCCGGCTGCGGCAAGTCGACCACCGGCCGGCTGATCACGCGTCTGATGGAGCCGACCAGCGGCAAGATCACCTACAAGGACCAGGACATCACCCACGCCTCGCGCAAGCAGCTGGCGCCGGTGCGGTCCGAGATCCAGATGATCTTCCAGGACCCGTACTCCTCCCTCAACCCGCGGCAGACGGTCGGCACGATCATCAAGTCGCCGATGGAGGTCAACGGGATCAACCCCGAGGGCGGCCGGGAGCACAAGGTCCGCGAGCTGCTGGAGCTGGTCGGTCTCAACCCCGAGCACTACAACCGCTTCCCGCACGAGTTCTCCGGCGGTCAGCGCCAGCGCATCGGGGTCGCCCGCGCGCTCGCCCTGAACCCGAAGCTGATCGTCGCGGACGAGCCGGTCTCGGCGCTGGACGTGTCGATCCAGGCGCAGGTCGTCAACCTGCTCCAGAAGGTCCAGGACGAACTGGGCATCGCGTTCCTGTTCATCGCCCACGACCTGGCCATCGTCCGGCACTTCTCGAAGCGTGTCGCGGTCATGTACCTCGGCAAGATCGTCGAGGTCGCCGACCGTGACTCGCTCTACAACCGGCCGCGTCACCCGTACACGCACGCCCTGCTGTCGGCGGTGCCCGAGGTCGCCATCGACGACGAGGTGGAGGTGAAGGAGCGGATCCGGCTCGCCGGTGACGTCCCCTCGCCGATCGCGCCGCCGTCCGGCTGCCGCTTCCGTACGCGCTGCTGGAAGGCCCAGGACAAGTGCGCCTCCGAGGAGCCGCCGCTGGTCCAGCTCTCCGGCAGCCTGGACGGCCACCTGACCGCCTGCCACTTCCCGGAGGACCCGACGACCGAGGCACGCGCCGAGGACGTCGTCCTGGACCCGGCGCTCAAGGCGCTGGAGGACAGCGCGCCGGAAGGCTCCGCGGCGCCGGTGAGCAAGGACTGACCGGACGCTTTCCCGCTTGCTGCAGGGCCTGTCACACGACAGGCCCTGCAGCGTTTCGAGTCTCGACGACGGGTGACGGGGGCGACGGGTGGCAGTGGACGGTGCGTCGGCCGCCGCGGTGCTGTTCGACGTCGACGGTGTGCTGATCGACACCGCCGACGCGCACGGACGGGTCTGGCGGGCATGGGCGCGGGCGCGAGGGCTGGACCCCGAGGCCGTGTTCCGGGCCACGCAGGGGCGGCGGCGGGCGGACATCCTGCGGCTGCTGGCGCCGGAGCGCGATCCGGCGGAGGAACACCGGGCCCTGGACCGGCTGATGGCGGCCGAGGAGCCCGGCTTCCGGGCCTTCGACGGGGCCGCCGGGCTGCTGCGCGCGCTGCCGCCCGGCCGCTGGGCCGTCGTCACCTCCAGCCGCGCCGGGCCGACCGCCGCACGGCTCGCCCGTACCGGGCTCGTCGTGCCCGAGGTGCGCGTCTGCGCGGAGGACGTCACCGAGGGCAAGCCGTCGCCCGAGGGCTACCTGGCCGCCGCCGCGCGCCTCGGCGCCGACCCGGCCCGGTGCCTGGTCGTCGAGGACGCGCCGGCGGGCGTCGCGGCGGGGCTTGCGGCAGGCTGCAGGGTGTACGCGGTGGCCTCCACCCACCCGCCGGACGAACTCCGGGACGCCCACGCCTGGTTCGGGTCCTTGGCGGACGCGGCGGAGGCGATCCTGCGACACATGCGCGGCGCACGACGGACGGGGCGGGTACGCCCCCATCGATCTCAGGGAGACACCGGTTGAGCCCCGCCCACCCGAGCATCCACAGCATCACCTTCGACTGCGCCGGCGACCCGTACGACGTCGCCCTGTTCTGGAGCGAGTTGCTCGGCCGGCCGTTGGCCGACGACGACAAGCCCGGGGACCCGGAGGCGCTGATCGCGGACCCGGCGGGCGGGCCGCGGTTGCTGTTCGTGCGGGTGCCCGAGGGCAAGTCGGTGAAGAACCGCGTCCACTTCGACCTCAGGCCGCACGGCCGCACCCGCGCCGAGGAGGTCGAGCGGGCGCTCGGGCTGGGCGCCCGGGTGGTCGCCGACCGCACCCGCCCCGACGGCGGGGGCTGGGTGCTCATGGCCGACCCCGAGGGGAACGAGTTCTGTGTGGAGCGGGGGGAGGCGGGCTGACCCCGGAGGACCGCCCGCCCCGCCCCGGCCCTCCGTTCCTACGCCAGCCGCACCCGCGGATCGATCAGCGCGTACACCGCGTCCACCACGATGTTCGCGAGCACGATCGCGGTGGCCGCGACCAGGACCACCCCGAGCAGCAGGGGCAGGTCGTTGTCGCGGACGGCCTTGATGGAGAGGGCGCCGATGCCGTGGAGACCGAAGGTCTCCTCGGTGATGATGGCGCCGCCCAGGAGGTAGCCGAGGTCGAGGCCGAGGATGGTGACGATGGGGCCCATGGCGCCGCGCCAGGCGTACCGGAAGAAGACCGTGGAGCGGGACATGCCCTTGGCGCGGGCCGTACGGACGTAGTCCTCGGCGAGGGTCTCGACCAGCTGGGAGCGGGTCATCCTCGTGTAGTTGGCGGTGAAGATGATCGCCAGGACCAGCCAGGGCAGGAGCAGGCCCTTGAACCAGCCCAGCGGGTCCTGGGAGAAGCCGACCGCGTCGGAGGGGCGGGGGAGCAGGCCCCACTGGTCGGAGAGGTAGTACATGGCCACCACGCCGACGATGTAGATCTGCAGGGACGAGCCGACCAGGGAGGCCGAGGACGCGATCTTGTCCAGGGGGCGGCCCTGCGCCACCGCCGCGATCATGCCGGTGCCCACCCCGAACACCACGAAGACGACCGTGCTGCCGAGGGCGAGGGAGAGCGTGGTCGGGAAACGGTCGGTGATCAGACCGAGGACCGGTTCGTGGTTGGTGAAGGAGTAGCCGAGGCAGGGGGCCGGGCAGTGACCGAGCCCCGTGTAGTCCCGGCCGGCGAAGACCCCCGCGAGCCAGTGCCAGTACTGGACGGGGAGCGGATCGTCGATGCCGAGGTTGTGCCGGACCAGGGCGAGGGTCTGCGGGGTGCAGAGCTTGCCGCAGGCCGTGCGGGCGGGGTCGCGCGGGGCGACGTAGAAGAGGAGGAACGTGATGGCGCTGATGATCAGCAGGATCAGCAGCGCGCTCAGCGTCCGGCGTGCGATGAAGCGGAGCATGGCGGTTCGGTCTCCGGTCCCGGTCCCGTGCCTCAGGCCTTGGCGTACAGCTTGTAGACGATGAACGCCGAGAACAGCGGGTCGAACTGGGCACCGCCGACCTTGGAGCCGTAGAGGTAATAACGCCGCTGGTAGGTCTCCGGGATGATCGGCGCCTCCTTGGCCATGATCTCCTTGTCCAGCGCCGCCCAGGCGGCCTCCTCCTTCGCGGTGTCCGTGATGGTGGTGTTCTTCTTGATCGCCGCGTTGACCCAACTCACGTTCAGCTGAGAGACGTTGGGGGCGTTGTCGGCGATCGTGGTGCCGTCGAAGAGGGGCTGGATGAGGGTGTACGCGGCGGGCCAGTCCGGGGACCAGCCGTACCACATCACATCGAACTGGTTGTCGATCTGGCCGACCTGGTCGTAGTAGCTCGTCGACTCCACCGGCTTCACGACCGGATCGAAGCCCGCCTCCTTCAGGGCGTTGGCGATGACGACCTTGGTCTTGTCGTAGGCGTCGTTGGCGCCCTGCGGATAGGTGTAGACGATCTTCTGGCCGAGCTTGCCGGCCTCCTTCAGCAGGGACTTCGCCTTCGCCGTGTCGCCGCGCGGGTCCTTCAGCTTGCCGTAGGTGTCGAACTTCACCCGGCCCGCGATGTCCGGGCTGAGGATGGTCGTCGCGTAGTCACCGGCCGACGGGCCGCCGTAGATGGAGCGGATCTGCTCCAGCGGCCAAGCGTAGTTGAGTGCCTGGCGGACCCGGACGTCCTTGATGCGGCGGCAGTTGATCGCGTAGTAGTACAGGCCGGTCAGCAGGCCGTCGATCGTGCGGGACTCCAGGGCCGAGTCGCTGATCACCTTCTGGATGCGCTCGGCGGGCACCCCGCTGTAGGCCATCACCGCGTACTCGTCGGTCCCGGAGTCGGCGATCAGCCGGTCGGTGGCCTGGAGGGACTCCGGGCCGAACTCGAAGACGACGGAGTCCGGGTAGGCGTTGCGGATCGGGTCCGTCGCCGGGTCCCAGTGGGTGTTGCGCACCAGGGTCAGGGACTTGTCGACCGAGTGCTGCCGGATCCGGTACGGGCCGCAGGAGACCGGGTCCTTGTCGTACTTCTCCTTGGTGTCGTGCTTGACCGGCACGGCCCCGTAGGAGTGCATCGCCAGCGCCCAGTTGAGGTCGGGGCGGGCCGTCTTCAGGTGGAAGGTGACGGTCTTCTTCGCGGTGTCCGTGACGACGGAGGAGAGGTGCTTGCCGCCGTACGGGCCCTTGTAGAGCTTGCGGAAGTCGTTCGAGCCGGTCAGCCAGGTCTGGACGTAGGTGGCGCCCTCGGTGGTGAAGCTCGCGAAGCCGCGCTCGATGCCGTGGCGTACGTCGTCGACGGTCAGCTCGCTGCCGTCCTCCCACTTCAGGCCGTCCTTGAGGGTGAACGTCCAGGTCCTGCCGTCGTCGGACATGGTTCCGGAGTCGGTGGCGAGGTCGCCGACGAGCTTCATCGAGCCGTCGGCCGCGATCTTGTAGCCGGTGAGACAGCGGACGTAGAGGTTCGCGACCGTGGAGTTCCAGGCGAAGTAGATCCGCTGCGGGTCGAGGTGGGAGAAGTCGTCCGGGCCGATCGGGTGGATCGTGCCGCCCTTGCGCGCGCCCGTGATCTCCGGCGCGGGGCCGGTGGAGTCCGCCGCGGTGCCCACCTTGACCTTGGAGTACGTGGCGGCGGAGCCGGAGGCCGCGCCGCCCCCCGCCGCACCGCCCCCTCCTCCGCTGCTGCACGCGCTGAGGAGCAGGGAGCCGCCGGCGGTGGCGACCGAGCTCGCGATGACGAAGTTTCTGCGGGAGATCGACATGGGTGTCCTGCCTGAATCAGGGAGAGGGAGGCCTCCGTCGGTGGAGGCGGGGCCTTCTTGAAGGGGGCTCAGCGTCTGGTCTTCGGGTCCAGCGCGTCGCGGACCGAGTCGCCGAGGAGGTTGAAGGCGATCACGAAGATCACCATCGAGAGGCCGGGGAAGAGCATGTACGTGATGTCGCTCTGGTAGACCTGCGCGCCGCGCTGGATCATCACGCCCCAGTCGGGGGTGGGGTCGCTCAGCCCCACGCCGAGGAAGGCGAGGGCCGCCTCCGTGGTGACGTACATGGGCAGCGCGAGGGTCGCCTGGATGAGGACCGGCGTCCACAGGTTCGGCAGCAGCTCCCGGAAGACGATCCGGGCGGGGGAGGCGCCGGTGACCTTCGCCGCCTCCACGAACTCCCGCTCGCGCAGGGCCAGCACCTCGCCGCGCAGCAGCCGGGCGATGGGGGCCCAGCCGAACGCCGTCATCACCGAGATCAGGCTCACCACCGTGAGCCAGGTCGGGGTGTTCTCGTCCGGCGGGACCAGGATCGAGATCATGACCGGCCACATCGCGATGAAGAACAGCGTGGACGGGAAGGCCAGCAGAATGTCGACGATCCGGCCCACCACGCTGTCGATCCGGCCCCCGAGATAGCCCGCCGTCACCCCGACCACGATGCCGAGCGCCGTGACCAGCAGGGTCGTCACCGTGGCGATCAGCAGGGAGTTGCGGATGCCGTAGAGGAGGAGGGTGAAGACGTCCCGGCCGAGCTGCGGCTCGACGCCGAACCAGAAGTCGCCGCTCACGCCGCCGTTCGGCGCGACGGGGAAGCCGAACTGGTTCAGCAGGCCCGGCCGGTTCTGCCCGTACGTCGTGTACGGGTCCTTGCCGTAGACCTTCGCGATCAGCGGGGCGGCGATCGCGGTGGCGAAGAACAGCAGAACGACGTACGCCGACACGACTCCGGCGCGGTCCCGGCGGAATCGCCGCCAGGCGATACGGCCGGGGGAGCTGGTGCCGCCGGTTCGGGGCGGGGTGGGTGCCGTCTCGAGAGGGGCGGCGGTGAGTGTTGACGAGGTCCCCATGACGTGACCTTTCAACCGGTTCCGGTGGTGGGTCAATGCGTTCGAGGAGACCTTGACCAAGGCGAGGGGGATTGCCGAACCGGCTCTTACTGGGGCGAACGTCTTCTCTTACCGGCTCTTCGGGGTGGAGGCGCGGGAGGGGGTGGGGTGCGGGGTTCGTGGGCGGGTGCAGGTCCGGTGGGGCTTCTCGCGCAGTTCCCCGCGCCCCTAGAAGACCAGGCCCCTGCGGGCCTGAAAGTCGACCGGCGGCGGGCCTGAAAAGCACGGGGCGCAGCCCCTGCTTTTCAGGGGCGCGGGGAACTGCGCGAGGAGCCCCACCCGCCCGCACCCGACAACGCACCCCATACGGCCCCCCAAATGTGCGATATGCGGCAAACGCGTCGATATTGTCCGGTAACAAGAACATCGCGCAGGTACGAGGAGGCACCCCATGCGTGGAGCCACGCACGCCCGATGGATCGCCGGCGCGGCGGCGGTCGCTCTTGCCGCGACCGCCTGCGGAGGCGGGGACGACAACGACGGCAGCAGCAGCGGCAGCGGTGACAGCGGCGCGGTGCTCAGCTCCTCCTGGGGCGACCCGCAGAACCCGCTGGAGCCGGCCAACACCAACGAGGTGCAGGGCGGCAAGGTGCTGTCGATGATCTTCCGGGGACTGAAGCAGTACGACCCGAAGACCGGCGAGGCCGAGGACATGCTCGCCGAGGACATCGAGACGAGCGACTCGCAGAACTTCACCGTCACCGTCAAGGACGGCTGGACCTTCAGCAACGGCGAGAAGGTCACCGCCAAGTCCTTCGTGGACGCCTGGAACTACGGGGCCAGCCTGGAGAACAACCAGAAGAACGCGTACTTCTTCGAGTACATCCAGGGCTACGACAAGACGCACCCGGACGACGGCAGCAAGCAGACGGCCGACACCCTCTCCGGGCTGAAGGTCACCGGCGAGAACACCTTCACCGTCAAGCTCACCCAGAAGTTCTCGACCTTCCCCGACACCCTCGGCTACAACGCCTACGCCCCGCTGCCGCAGTCGTTCTTCACCGACCACGACGCCTGGCTCGCCAAGCCCGTCGGCAACGGCCCGTACGCCGTCGACTCCTACACCAAGGGCTCACAGCTCAGCCTGCGCAAGTGGGACGACTACCCCGGTGACGACAAGGCACAGAACGGCGGGGTGGACCTGAAGGTCTACACCGACAACAACACCGCCTACACCGACCTGATGGCCGGCAACCTCGACCTCGTCGACGACGTGCCCGCCGCCCAGCTGAAGAACGTGCAGGCGGACCTCGGCGACCGGTACATCAACACCCCGGCCGGCATCATCCAGACCCTGTCCTTCCCGTTCTACGACGAGGACTGGAACAAGGAGGGCTCGGAGAAGGTCCGCGAGGGGCTCTCCCGGGCGATCGACCGCGACCAGATCACCGACACCATCTTCCAGAAGACCCGCACCCCCGCCACCGACTGGACCTCCCCGGTGCTCGGCGAGGAGGGCGGCTTCAAGGAAGGCCTGTGCGGTGACGCCTGCGAGTACGACGCGGACGCGGCCAAGAAGCTGGTCCAGGAGGGCGGCGGCCTTCCCGGCGGCCAGGTCAAGATCACGTACAACGCGGACACCGGCTCCCACAAGCAGTGGGTGGACGCCGTCTGCAACTCCATCAACAACGCCCTCGACAACGACAAGGCGTGCGTCGGCAACCCGGTCGGCACCTTCGCCGACTTCCGCAACCAGATCACCGACCGCAAGATGAGCGGCCCGTTCCGCGCCGGCTGGCAGATGGACTACCCGCTGATCCAGAACTTCCTGCAGCCGCTGTACTACACCAACGCCTCCTCCAACGACGGCAAGTGGTCCAACGCCGACTTCGACAAGCTCGTCGACGAGGCCAACGCCGAGTCGGACACGGCGAAGGCGGTGGAGACCTTCCAGCAGGCCGAGGAGGTCGTCCGGGACAACATGGCCGCCATCCCGCTCTGGTACCAGAACGGCAGCGCCGGTTACTCCGAGCGGCTCTCCGACGTCTCCCTGAACCCGTTCAGCGTGCCCGTGTACGACCAGATCAAGGTCAGCTGACCTCCCGTGGGACGGTACGTCGTCCGGCGCCTGCTCCAGATGATCCCGGTCTTCGTGGGCGCCACCCTCCTGATCTTCCTGATGGTGAACGTGATGGGCGACCCCATCGCGGGCCTCTGCGGCGACCGGGAGTGCGATCCGGCGACGGCCGCCCAGCTGCGCCACGAGTTCGGCCTCGACGAGCCCGTGTGGCAGCAGTACCTGACCTACATGGGCAACGTCTTCACCGGCGACTTCGGCACCGCGTTCAACGGGCAGGAGGTCACCGAGCTGATGGCCTCCGCCTTCCCGGTCACCATCCGGCTGACGATCGTCGCGATCCTCTTCGAGATCGTCATCGGCATCACCCTCGGTGTCGTCACCGGGCTGCGGCGCGGCCGGCCCGTCGACACCGGGGCGCTGGTGGTCACCCTGGTCGTCATCTCCGTCCCCACCTTCGTCACCGGACTGCTGCTCCAGCTGCTGCTGGGCGTGGAGTGGGGCTGGATCCGGCCGTCCGTCTCCTCCGAGGCGCCCTTCGACGAGCTGATCGTCCCGGGGCTCGTCCTCGCCTCCGTCTCCCTCGCCTACGTCACCCGGCTGACCCGGACGTCCATCGCGGAGAACACCCGCGCCGACTACGTCCGCACCGCCGTCGCCAAGGGCCTGCCCCGCCACCGGGTGATCCGCAAACACCTGCTGCGGAACTCGCTGATCCCCGTGGTCACCTTCATCGGCACCGACATCGGCGCGCTGATGGGCGGCGCCATCGTCACCGAGCGGATCTTCAACATCCACGGCGTCGGCTACCAGCTCTACCAGGGCATCCTCCGCCAGAACACCCAGACCGTCGTCGGCTTCGTGACCGTCCTCGTCCTGGTGTTCCTGATCGCCAACCTGCTCGTCGACCTCCTCTACGCCGTACTCGACCCGAGGATCCGCTATGCCTGAGCCGCAGCCCGAGGAGCCGCACGTCTCCGGCGGCCAGCGCGTCACCGAGGACGGGGTGATCGCCGCGACGGGGCAGGACGGCACGATGGACCTCGCCACCACCGAGGGGGAGACCCTGGAGAAGCGCCTGGGCGACCCGGTCAACGGCACCCCGGTCAACGGCGACCCCACCGACAAGGCCCGCAGCCTCTGGTCCGACGCCTGGCGCGATCTGCGCCGCAACCCCGTCTTCATCATCTCGGCGCTGGTGATCCTCTTCCTGGTCGTCATCTCCCTCTGGCCGTCGCTGATCGCCTCCGGCAACCCGCTCAAGTGCGACCTGTCCAAGGCCCAGGAGGGCGCGCAGCCCGGCCATCCGTTCGGCTTCGACGGCCAGGGCTGCGATGTGTACACCCGGACCGTCTACGGGGCCCGGATCTCCATCGCGGTCGGTGTCTGCGCCACGCTCGGGGTCGCGCTCCTCGGGTCGGTGCTCGGCGGGCTGGCCGGGTTCTTCGGGGGGTACTCGGACTCGTTCCTGTCCCGGATCACCGATGTCTTCTTCGCGATCCCCGTGGTCCTGGGCGGACTGGTGCTGCTGTCCGTGGTCACCAGCAACTCCATCTGGCCGGTGATCGGCTTCATGGTGCTGCTGGGCTGGCCGCAGATCTCCCGTATCGCCCGCGGCTCGGTCATCACCGCGAAGCAGAACGACTACGTCCAGGCCGCCCGCGCCCTCGGCGCCTCCAACTCCCGCATGCTGCTGCGCCACATCGCCCCGAACGCGGTCGCCCCCGTCATCGTGGTCGCCACCATCGCGCTCGGCACGTACATCGCCCTGGAGGCGACCCTGTCGTACCTGGGGGTCGGCCTGAAGCCGCCGAGCGTCTCCTGGGGCATCGACATCTCCGCCGCCTCGCCGTACATCCGCAACGCCCCGCACGCGCTGCTGTGGCCCTCGGGCGCCCTCGCGATCACCGTGCTGGCGTTCATCATGCTCGGCGACGCGGTGCGCGACGCCCTCGACCCAAAGCTGAGGTGAGCGCGGTCATGGTGCCGGGTGCGCGAGTGCGGTGGACGGGACGGGTGAGCCGGGGCGGGGGCAGGGGCGGCCGAGGGAGTGGGTGGGCGTACGCGCCGCCGCGGGCCCCGGGGGCTGCGGCGCTCATCGATCCGGCCCTGACCATGCGCGGCGACGCGGTGCGCGGCGCCTCCGATCCGAAGTCGAGGTGAGCCGCCGCCATGCTGCTCGAAGTACGTGATCTGCACGTGGAGTTCCGGACCCGGGACGGGGTCGCCAAGGCGGTCAACGGGGTCGACTACGGCGTGGACGAGGGGCAGACGCTGGCCGTGCTCGGCGAGTCCGGCTCCGGGAAGTCGGTCACCGCGCAGGCGATCATGGGCATCCTCGACATGCCGCCCGGGAGGATCACCGGCGGCGAGATCCTCTTCAAGGGCCAGGACCTGCTGAAGCTCAAGGAGGAGGAGCGGAGGAAGATCCGGGGTGCCGAGATGGCGATGATCTTCCAGGACGCGCTGTCCTCCCTCAACCCGGTGCTCTCCGTCGGCGACCAGCTCGGCGAGATGTTCGTCGTCCACCGGGGCATGTCGCGCAAGGACGCCCGCGCCAGGGCCGTCGAGCTGATGGACCGGGTCCGTATCCCGGGCGCCAAGGAGCGGGTACGGGACTATCCGCACCAGTTCTCCGGCGGGATGCGCCAGCGCATCATGATCGCCATGGCGCTGGCCCTGGAACCCGCGCTGATCATCGCCGACGAACCGACGACCGCGCTGGACGTCACCGTCCAGGCCCAGGTCATGGACCTGCTGGCGGAACTCCAGCGGGAACTGCGGATGGGCCTCGTCCTCATCACCCACGACCTCGGGGTCGTCGCGGACGTCGCCGACCGCATCGCCGTGATGTACGCGGGCCGGATCGTCGAGTCCGCCCCCGTCCACGACATCTACAAGGCGCCCGCCCACCCGTACACCCGCGGCCTGCTCGACTCGATCCCGCGGCTGGACCAGAAGGGCCAGGAGCTGTACGCGATCAAGGGCCTGCCGCCCAATCTGATGAACATCCCGCCCGGCTGCGCCTTCAACCCCCGCTGCCCGATGGCCCGCGACGTGTGCCGGACCGACGTACCCCCGCTGTACGACGTGGAACCGGCGGACGGGATCCGGATGAGCGCCTGCCACTTCTGGAGGGAGTGCCTCGATGGCCGAGTCGACAGTTGAGGCGGTGGAGTCGGCCGGATCAAGTGGTGAGCCGATCCTTGAGGTCAGTGGACTGGTCAAGCACTTCCCCCTGACTCAGGGCATTCTGTTCAAGAAGCAGGTCGGCGCCGTCAAGGCTGTCGACGGTGTGGACTTCACGCTCAACATGGGCGAGACCCTCGGCATCGTCGGGGAGTCGGGCTGCGGCAAATCAACGGTCGCCAAGATGCTGGTCCATCTCGAACGGCCGACGGCCGGGGCGATCAAGTACAAGGGCGAGGACATCACCAAGCTCTCCGGCAAGGCCCTCAAGACCGTCCGCCGCAACATCCAGATGGTCTTCCAGGACCCGTACACCTCCCTCAACCCCCGGATGACGGTGGGCGACATCATCGGGGAGCCGTACGACATCCACCCCGAGGTCGCGCCCAAGGGCGACCGCCGCCGCCGGGTGCAGGAACTGCTCGACGTGGTCGGCCTCAACCCGGAGTACATCAACCGCTATCCGCACCAGTTCTCCGGCGGCCAGCGCCAGCGCATCGGTATCGCACGGGGGCTGGCGCTGCGCCCCGAGATCATCGTCGCCGACGAACCCGTCTCCGCCCTCGACGTCTCCGTCCAGGCCCAGGTCATCAATCTGCTGGACCGGCTGCAGAGCGAGTTCGGACTGAGTTACGTGTTCATCGCGCACGACCTGTCGATCGTGCGGCACATCTCCGACCGGGTCGGGGTGATGTACCTCGGGCGGATCGTGGAGATCGGCCGCGACGCCGAGATCTACGACCACCCGACGCACCCCTACACCCAGGCGCTGCTGTCCGCCGTGCCCGTCCCGGACCCCGAGGCGCGCGAGCACCGGGAGCGGATCATCCTCTTCGGGGACGTGCCCTCGCCGACGAACATCCCGTCCGGGTGCCGCTTCCGCACCCGGTGCTGGAAGGCCCAGGAGCGCTGCGCGCTGGAGGTGCCGCTGCTCGCGGTCCCGGCGGAGTTCCGGCTCACCACGGGGCCGGCGGCCCATGACTCGGCCTGCCACTTCGCGGAGGAGAAGCAGGTGGTGCCACCGGAGGAGCCGACCGGGAAGTCGCCGGGGGAGCCGACAGGGGAGCCGCCGGCAAAGTCGCCGGACGATCATACGGATGGGACGGAATAAGCCCACAAATGCGCACCAACCGCGTTAACACGCAGGCAACTTGACTGTCGTCGTTCCGATATACGGACGCGCGAATCTACTACGCGTACGGCCGTGCGGGTGCCGTAAACGGGCCGGGGCTCGCCATGTAGCCCCGGCCCGTTGCCGTGCCCGTGCCTCTTCCCGTCTAGCCGAGTCCCAGCGAGCGCTTCAGGAAGTCCACCTGGAGCAGCAGCAGGTTCTCCGCGACCTGTTCCTGCGGGGTGATGTGGGTGACGCCGGACAGCGGCAGCACCTCGTGCGGCCGGCCGTCCGCGAGGAGCGCGGAGGACAGCCGCAGGGCGTGGGCGAAGACCACGTTGTCGTCGGCGGTGCCGTGCACGATCATCAGCGGGCGGTGCGGCTCGGCGGGGGAGGACAGCCCCTCGCCCGTGATCAGTGAACTCTTCGCGTAGGCCGCCGCGTTCTTCGCCGGATCGCCGAGATACCGCTCGGTGTAGTGCGTGTCGTACAGCCGCCAGTCGGTGACCGGGGCGCCCGCGATGCCCGCGTGGAAGACGTCCGGACGCCGCAGCACCGCGAGGGCCGCCAGCCAGCCGCCGTACGACCAGCCGCGGATCGCCACCCGGGACAGGTCCAGCGGATGCGAGGTCGCGAGGGCGTGCAGGGCGTCCACCTGGTCGTCCAGGGAGAGCGTGAAGTCGCCGTCGATCTCCTTCTCCCAGGCGGGGGAGCGGCCGGGGGTGCCGCGCCCGTCGGCGACGACCACCGCGAACCCCTGGTCGGCGAACCACTGCGAGGTGAGGTGCGCGTTGTGGGCGGCGAGCACCCGGGGGCCGTGCGGACCGCCGTAGGGGTCCATCAGGACGGGCAGGGGGGTGACCCCGTCGTAGTCACTCGGCATAAGCAGGGCGCACGGTACGCGACGTGCGCCCCCCTGTGTAAACCGCACGCGCGGCGACATACCGGGATCTTCCGCATAAGACGCCACGGTGGCCACGGGCTTGCCGTTCCGCAGTACCTGGACCCGGGCGCCCGCCCGCTCCGGGACGGCCGAGACGAGTACGGTCACGCCCCCGGCGCGCACCGCCGAGTGCACGCCGGGCTCCTGCGAGACGCGCTCCACCCCCAGCTCGTTCACCCGATAGACGTGGATCTCACCGATCTCCGGGGCGGCGGCCCGCTCACCGGCCGACGCGGAGACCAGGACGTCGTCGTCGGACACGTCGAGCACCGCGCGGACATGCAACTGCGGTCCGGTCAGCGGGCGTTCGCCGACCGCCAGCACCCGCGCGCCGCCCTCGTCCGCGACACGCACGAGCCGCCCCGACGGACTCCACGCGGGCACTCCGGGGAAAAGATCAAGCCAATGTGGATCTTCGTCGGCGTGCACCATACGGGTCGCCCCCGAGTCCGGGTCCACGGCCAGGAACAGCTGGCTGAGCTGGTCCCGCGCCTGGACCAGGATCAGCGGTGCCCCCGCCGCTGACCAGTGCACATGCGCCAGATACGGATAGCGCGTCCGGTCCCACACCACCTCCGTGCGGGTCCCGGAGAGGTCGATCACGAAGAGCCGTACCTCCGCGTCGGCGGTTCCGGCGGACGGATACGCGACCCGCTGCGGGTCCCTTTCCGGCTGTGCGGGGTCCGAGATCCACCAGCGGCGCACCGGCGTGTCGTCCACGCGGGCCACCAGCAGCCGGTCCGACTCCGGCGACCACCAGAAACCGCGTGAACGGCCCATCTCCTCGGCCGCGATGAACTCCGCCAGACCGTGCGTGACGTTCTCCGGGCCCTCCTCGGTGAGCGCCAGATCCGCGCCGCCCTCCGCCTCGACGACCCGCAGCGCGCCCCGGGCGACGTACCCGACATACCGGCCGTCGGGGGAGGGGCGAGGGTCGATCACCGGTCCGGGGACCTCCAGCTCACGTGTCGTCCCGGCCCGCAGCTCGGACACGAAAAGCCGCCCTGACAAGGCGAAAGAGGCCAGTTCCACGGCCGCGTCGGTGGCGTAGCCGACGATCCCGGCGCCGCCCTCGCGAAGGCGCTCACGGCGTGCGCGCTCCTCGGCCGACAACTCCTCCGGGGCGCCGGCGAGCAGCGCGCCCGGGTCGGCCGCCACGCGCTCGTCCCCGTCCGGGAGGTCCAGCACCCAGAGCTTGTCGGCCCGTTCGGAGCCGGACGAGGACCGCAGAAACACCACGCGGGAACCGTCCGGGGCGATGGAGAACGCCCGTGGCGAGCCGAGGGTGAAACGTTGCGTCCGGGCGTGTCGACGGGGAAAGGACTCGGGCTGGGTCGTCATGCTCCGACCATATTGGCCATGCGCCCCCTTGTGCGGCCGTGCGCCGATCGATGCGCGCGTATGGATAGTTATGATCACTACCGCTGGGTGGGTATGAACCTGCTGGCCGCTGTATGGATTTACAACTGCGTCACCCACGTCACCGGTTGACGACGGCCCCGCCGTCAGCCCTCGACAACTGCTTCGCTCCCCAGGTCCCAGGGAACTTTTGGAGGTGAGCCGCCGTGGCACTCTCGATTTCGGCGGTGGTGCTGCTGGCGATCATCGTCTTCATCCTGATCAAGAAGTCAGGGCTGAAGGCACCACACGCGATCATCTGCATCCTGCTCGGCTTCTACCTCGCCTCCTCGACCATCGCGCCGACGATCAGCGAGCTGACGACCAACATCGCGGGCATGATCGGCAGCATCAAGTTCTGACCCCTCCGGCCGAGGTCCGGCCGTTCCTGTGAATGACCGCGCCCGGCACGGGCGCGGTCGACGGGCCTCGTAGGGTGGGCCCCATGACGGATCTGCCCACCCGCCGACTGCTCCTGGTGCACGCGCACCCGGACGACGAGTCGATCAACAACGGCGCGACCATGGCCAAGTACGCGGCCGAGGGAGCGCGGGTGACGCTGGTGACCTGCACCCTCGGCGAAGAGGGCGAGGTCATCCCGCCCGCTCTCGCGCACCTCGCGCCCGACCGTGACGACACGCTGGGCCCGTACCGGGTGGACGAGCTGGCCGAGGCCATGAAGGAACTCGGCGTCACCGACCACCGCTTCCTCGGCGGCGCGGGCCGCTACCGCGACTCCGGGATGATGGGCGTCGAGCAGAACGAGCGCCCCGGCGCCTTCTGGTCCGCCGACGTCGACGAGGCCGCCGCCCATCTGGTCCGGGTGATCCGCGAGGTCCGCCCCCAGGTCCTGGTCACCTACGACCCCAACGGCGGCTACGGCCACCCCGACCACATCCAGGCCCACCGCGTCGCGATGCGCGCCGCCGGTCTGACCGCCGACCCGGAGTTCCGCCCCGACCTCGGCGCCCCCTGGGACATCGACAAGGTCTACTGGAACCGGGTGCCGCGCGGAGTGCTCCTGGAGGGCTTCGGCCGGCTCCGCCGCGATCTCGCCGAGCCCGGACGGCTGCCGTTCCGGCAGAGCGCGAGCGTCACCGATGTGCCCGGAGTGGTGGACGACCACATCGTCACCACCGAGATCGACGGCACCGGCTTCGCGGCAGCGAAGGCCGCCGCGATGCGCGCGCACGCCACCCAGATCGAGGTCGCCGAGCCGTACTTCGCCCTCTCCAACAAGCTCGCACAGCCCTTCCTCGCCACCGAGTACTACGAGTTGGTACGAGGCAGACGTGAAGGAGGGAGCCGGGAGAGCGACTTGTTCGAAGGGATTCCCGGTATTTCTTCCGAGGAACGGCAGTCTTTCGGGAAACAGCAGAACGGAACGGCCCTGTGATGCGTACGCATGGGTATGACGAACGAGTGGTGCGCGTCCACGGCCGCCGAGAGGCGGGCCGGCGATGACCGCGAAGGACCGGCAGACGGGCGGGCAAGGCAGTGTGCTCGCCCAGCCGTTGGCGTTTCCCCCGGTCGGGCGGGCCGTCGCCCATCTGGGGCTCTTCGTGCTGGGAGCGGTGGTCGGCGTGGCCGGCGGGCTGCTCCAAGCGGCCTGGTTCCCCGGCGGATTGCTGCTCGCGCTGCTGGCCGCGACCGGGCTCTTCCTGGGCGGCGCCCGGGCGACGGGCGGCCGGGCGGGGGCCGTTGCACCGGCCGCCGGCTGGATGATCTCCGTCGTCCTGCTGACGTCCACCCGGCCGGAGGGAGACTTCCTGTTCGGCGCGGGCGCCGGCTCGTATCTCTTTCTGCTCGGCGGCATGGCTGTGGCTGTGATGTGCGCCACCCTTGGGCGGGGGCGGCAACCGACCGGGCCCGACGCCCGACTTGGCAAGTGACGTACCACTTCGCCGCAGTAGACGGGTGCGGGTCCGGTGTGGGTTTCCCACGCGGTCGTGGGAAACGCGCCGGAAGTGGCCAGTATGGTGGTGCGCGCCGCCGAGCTGCCCGCTGAGTTGAGGTCGTGACGGGCGGCGGAGCAAACCGGGAGAACCTGCCTTGAGTCGTGAAACTGACACTTCGTCCTCCGGGGCCAATGGGCGCGGCAGCACCGCGTACCCGTCGGGGACACCGCCGTACGGCACGCCCATGGCCACCGAGGCCGGCGCCGACGCGGCCCGGTCGGGCGCGGGCGAGCGACCGGACGGACCCAAGACCGAGACCACGCTGACGACGCGCGTCCGGATCAACATTCCGGGCTCGCGTCCGATCCCGCCGGTCGTCGTCCGCAAGCCGGTCGGTGACGGCGAGGGCGCCGCGGACGACACCGGATCGATGTCCGTGTCGGAGACCACCGGCACCACGGCCATGCCCGTGTTCACGGACACCCCGGCCCCCGCGCCGGAGCCCGCCGGGCCGGCCGACGACAAGCCCACCAGCGACTGGTTCGCGCCCCGCAAGGGCTCCACGCCGCCCCCGAAGGGCACGGGCGGCGGCGGCCCGAGCAACGGTGCCGGATTCTCCACCGGCTCGATCGGCGGCCCCGGCCAGGGCGCTCCGGGCGGTCCCGGTGCCCGTCCCGGCGGTGCGCAGCCCGGTGGCCCGCGCCCCGGCGCGAGCGCCGGTTCCCGGCCCGGCGGTACGAACGGCGCCGGGCTCCCCGGCGCCACCGGCGGCCAGCCGGTCGCCCCCGGCCACGGCGGCGGCACCGGTTCCTTCGACGTCTCCGCCGCGCTGGCCGGCACCAAGCCCGAGCGCGACGACCTGCCGTACTTCTCCGACGGCGGCGCCCGCCCCGGCGTCCCGAACGGCCGCTCCGGCCCGGCGGGCCCCACCGGCGGCCCCGTCACCGGTGACAGCCCCCTCGGCCCGCCGCCCGGCCAGGGCGGACCCGGCGGCCCCGGCTACCAGGGCAACCCCTTCGGCGGCCCCGAGGACTTCTCCGCACCCGGTGCGGCCGGCGGCTACGCCCGCCCCGGCGGCGGCCTCAGCGACGACACCGCGGTCCTCACCCCGCAACGGCACACCCCCGAGCCGGGCGCCCCGGGCCACGGCGGTCCCGGCCCGCTCGTCGACAACCCCTCCGGGCACACCCTGACCAGCGGTATCCCGGTCGTGCCCCCGGGTGCCCAGGGCACGCCGTTCGGCGCGGGCGGCCCCGAGGGCGCGGTGGGGCACACCCCGCCGAAGCTGCCGGACCCCGGGCCGCAGCAGCAGAAGTCCGGCCCGGCGAAGAACGCGAAGAACACGAAGTCCGCCAAGCCGGCCAAGAAGAAGGGCCGCAGCAAGCTCGGCCTGCTCGTCGGCGGTGTGATCGTCCTCGGCGGCGGTGTCTACGGCGCCGGGCTGCTGATGAACCACTCCGACGTCCCCAAGGGCACCACCGTCCTCGGCGTCGACATCGGCGGCGGCACCCGTGACGAGGCTGTCAACAAGCTCGACGCGGCCTTCGGCAAGAGCACGAACAAGGCGCTGAAGCTCACCGTCGACGGCGAGACCGTCTCCCTCCGGCCCGACCAGGCCGGACTCCAGTTCGACAAGCAGGCCACGGTCAGCGCCGCCGCCGTCAGCGACTACAACCCCGTCTCGGTGATCGGCTCGCTCTTCGGACAGCAGCGGGTCGTCGCACCCGTCATGCCGGTCGACGAGGAGAAGCTGGAGGCCGCCCTGCAGCGCGCGGCCGGCGGCGCGGGCTCGTCGAGCGACGGCACGGTCAAGTACGAGGCCGGCAAGGCGGTCGCCGTCTACGGAAAGGCGGGCAAGGGCATCGCGGTCGGCGAGTCCACGGAGGCCGTCGAGGAGGCCTACCGCGCCCAGGTCGAGACCGGCAAGGCGGCGGCGGTGCCGCTCCCGACGACCACCAAGGAGCCGTCGGTCGGCAAGGCCGAGGTCGACCGGTTCATGAAGGAGTTCGCCAAGCCGGCCATGTCGGGCAACGTGATCGTCCAGACGGACGCCGCGCACAGCATCCCGATGAGCCCGGAGAACTCCCTCTGGAAGTTCCTCACCGTCAAGACCGTCGACGGCAAGCTCGTCGACTCCTACGACGAGAAGGCCCTCAAGGAGCTCTACGGCGGCACCTTCGACGGCGTCCTCATCACCCGTGGCACGGGCGAGAAGACTCCGGTCACCGTCGAGGACGTCTACGGCGCCCTCCGCCAGGCCCTGAAGAGCACGACCAACCGCACGGCGGTCATCGAGACCGACCCGAGCTAGGGCGTGTTTCGGAAGTCCCTTCTGCTCTCCGGGCGACGAAGGGACTTCCGAAACACGCCCTAGCCGGTCCGGCACGGCACACGTGGAGGGGGCGCCCGGTACTCACCGGGCGCCCCCTCCACATGTGCGCCGCCGTCGCCCCTGTCACCGTCCCCGGTATGACTTCTGTCATCCCGCCTTCAGGACCCCCGACACTGCCGCCCGCACCCCCCGCCCGCCGACGATGGTCCCCATGACGACGACCACGACGACGACCACGGCGGCGGCCACCGGCACCGCGGTGGTGGGGTTCGACAACGTGACGAAGGCGTACGGCGACGTACGGGCCGTGGACGGCCTGACGCTCGCCCTGTACCCGGGGGAGACCGTGGCCCTGCTGGGCCCGAACGGGGCCGGCAAGTCCACCACCCTGGACCTGCTGCTCGGCCTGAAGAAAGCCGACAGCGGCACGATCGGCCTCTTCGGCACCAGCCCGCGCGAGGCGATCACCGCCGGACGTGTGGGCGCCATGCTGCAGAGCGGCGGCCTGATGGACGAGGTCACGGTCGCCGAGCTGGTCCGCCTCGCCTGCGACCTGCACC
This sequence comes from Streptomyces griseiscabiei, assembly GCF_020010925.1. Lineage (NCBI taxonomy): Bacteria > Bacillati > Actinomycetota > Actinomycetes > Kitasatosporales > Streptomycetaceae > Streptomyces > Streptomyces griseiscabiei. The sequence goes on from NZ_JAGJBZ010000002.1 coordinate 183,369, forward strand.
CGAGGCCGTACCCGGTCTCCGAGGTCCTCGCCCGCGCCGGCATCGCCCAGATCGCCGACCGCAAGGTCCACAAGCTCTCCGGCGGCCAGGCCCAGCGCGTCCGCTTCGCCCTCGCCACGGCGGGCGACAGCGATCTGATCGTCCTGGACGAGCCCACCACCGGCATGGACGTCTCCGCCCGCCAGGCGTTCTGGGCCACCATGCGCGAACAGGCCGACCAGGGCCGCACCGTCCTGTTCGCCACCCACTACCTCGAAGAGGCCGACGCCATCGCCGACCGTGTGCTCGTGCTGCACCGGGGCCGGCTGCTGGCCGACGGCACCGCGGCCGAGATCAAGGCCAGGGCGGGCGCCCGCAGGATCTCCTTCGACCTGCCCGACGACGGCACCGTCGACGAGGCCCGGCTGCGCGGCCTCCCCTTCCTCGCCACCCTCACGGTCTCCCGCAGCGGCTCCGCCGCGGGCTCCGGCCGGACCGTCCGCATCCAGTCCACCGACGCCGACGCGACCGTCCACGCCCTCTACGGCCTCGGCCTGTACCCCCGCAACCTCGAAGTCACCGGCCTCGGCCTGGAACAGGCCTTCGTCGCGATCACCGCCGCCGAGGAGGCGAAGCAGCAGTCATGAACAGCCTCATCAAGCTCGAACTCGTCCGCGCCCTGCGCAACCGCAAGGCCATGTTCTTCTCGGTGCTCTACCCGTCGCTGCTGTTCCTGCTGATCGCGGGCAGCGCGAGCAACACGGACGAGCTCGGCGACACCGGTCTGACCCTGCCGACGTACATGATGGTCTCCATGGCCTCCTTCGGCGCCCTGACGGCCGTCCTGATGGGCAACAGCGAACGCATCGCCAAGGAACGCGAGGGCGGCTGGGTACGGCAGCTGCGGCTGACGACGCTGCCCGGCCGCGGCTACGTCCTCGCCAAGACCGCGAGCGCGGCCGTGGTCAGCCTGCCGTCCATCGTGATCGTCTTCGTGGTGGCCGCCGTGGCGAAGGGCGTACGCCTGGACGCCTGGCAGTGGCTCGCCCTCACCGGCGCGATCTGGGCCGGCAGCCTGGTCTTCGCCGCGCTCGGCGTCGCCCTCGGCTACCTCGCCACCGGCGACGCGGTCCGCCCGATCACGATGATCGTCTACTTCGGTCTGTCGATGCTCGGCGGTCTGTGGATGCCGACGACGACGTTCCCCGAGTGGCTGCAGGACATCGCGAAGTGGGTGCCCACGCACGCGTACGCTGCCCTGGGGCAGGCCATCGAGCAGAGTCGGGCCCCGCACGCCAGGGACCTCGTCATCCTGGCCGTCTCGTTCGCCCTGTTCGCGGGCGGCGCGGCCTGGCTCTACCGGAAGGACACGCTGAAGGCGTGAGCGGCGTCGGCATCGGGCAGCGCCCGCAGAACCGCAGGCAGAGGGCGATCAAGTTCCTCTGGACCGGGATCTGGCTCGCCTATCTGAGCGCCCCCGTCAGCGATCTGCTGCACGGGGGCCACAGCGACGGAGTCGTCGTCCTCGGCTGGATCGGTCTGGTCGCCTTCGTCGCCTGGTACTTCGCGCTGATCTTCCGCACCGGCCGCCGCGACACCACCGGGCCGGTGCTCGGCGCGCTGGCCGTCCTCGCCGCGCAGTCCACGGTCCTCGCCCTCAGCCTCGGCCGCGAGTGGCTCGTCCTCTTCGTCTACGTGTCGGTGGCCTCCGGCGCGGCCCTCCCGCTCCGGCTCGCCCGCTTCACGATCCTGGCGGTCTCGGGCCTGCTCACGGCCATCGCCCTCGCCGTACCGGAGGGCGAGGCCTACCTCGCCTCCCTGCTCCTGCCGGCCCTCCTCGGCGGCTTCTCCATGACCGGCGTCCGCGAACTCATCCGCACGACCCAGGAACTGCGCGAGGCCAGGGCCACGGTCGCCCAGCTCGCCGCCAACGAGGAGCGGTTGCGCCTCGCCCGCGACCTGCACGACCTCCTCGGCCACTCCCTCTCCCTGATCACCCTCAAGAGCGAGCTGGCGGGCCGGATGCTCCCGGACCACCCCGACCGGGCCGCCCAGCAGGTCGCCGACATCGAACAGGTCAGCCGCCAGGCCCTGGTCGACGTCCGTGAGGCCGTCACCGGCTACCGCCGCCCCCGTCTCGGCGCGGAACTCGCGGGCGCCCGCGACGCGTTGACGGCGGCCGGCATCACCGCCGACCTCCCCGCCGCCCCCGACCTCGCCGACGCTCCCGAGGACAGCGAGTCCGCCCTCGCCTGGGCCCTGCGCGAGGCCGTCACCAACGTCGTACGGCACAGCGGCGCCCACCGCTGCACGGTGGACCTCGTCCGCCGCCAGACCCTCGACGGCCCCGTGCTCGAACTGACCGTGGACGACGACGGAAGGGGAGTTCCGGCCGGTACCCCGGGTGAGGGCACGGGCAGTGGTCTGGCGGGCCTCACCGAGCGGCTGGCGAAGGTCGGCGGCACCCTGGAGGCGGCCCCGTCCCCGCACGGGTTCCGGCTGGTCGCCCGCGCCCCCGCCGCACCCCGGGACCCGAACGCGGCCGTAGGATCCGGCGCATGACCCGCACGATCAAGGTCCTGCTCGCCGAGGACCAGTCGATGGTCCGCGAGGCCCTGGCCGCCCTGCTCGGTCTGGAGCCCGACATCGAGGTCGTGGCCCAGGCCGCCCGGGGCGACGAGGTGCTGGCCGCCGCCCGCGCCCACGACATCGACGTGGCCCTCCTCGACATCGAGATGCCGGGCGCGACCGGCATCGAGGCGGCGGCCCAGCTCCACCGGGCTCTCCCGGCGGTGAAGCTGGTCGTCCTCACCACCTTCGGCCGCCCCGGGTACCTCCGCAGCGCCATGGAGGCAGGCGCCGACGCCTTCCTGGTCAAGGACGCCCCCGCCGCGCAACTCGCGGACGCGGTACGCCGGGTGCTGGCGGGCGAACGGGTCATCGACCCCACCCTCGCGGCGGCGGCCCTCGCCGAGGGCGCGAACCCCCTGACCGACCGCGAACGCGAGGTCCTGCGCGCCGCGGCCGACGGCTCCACCAACGCCGAACTCGCCCAGGCCCTGCACCTCTCCCAGGGCACGGTCCGCAACTACCTGTCGACGGCGATCCAGAAACTGGCGGTCCGCAACAGAACGGAGGCGGTGCGGACGGCAAGGGAGAAGGGCTGGTTGTAGAACGAGACAGGGAGAGCGGCCCGCCGGACGGACAGGCACTCTCAGCCGGCCACCCTCAGTTCAGCAGAGCCCGGGCCGCCCCCGCCTGCCGCCGCACCTTCTCCGCCGCGCCCTCGTCCACCCCGGCCACCACCTCCGCGTACTCCTCCAGCGCGACGGCACCGCGCACATACTCCCCGCGCTGCACCAGCAACCGCGCCCACTCGTACCGCAGCCGCGCCGGATGCGAGGGCATCGCCAGCGACAACTCCAGCGCCCACAGCGCGACATCCGTCCGCTCGGGCCGGGCCGCCGCCCACGCCCGTACGTTGTTCAGGACGCGCACCACCACGTCCAGCGGGTCGGCGGGGTCCAGCATCCCGGGGGCCGGCGGAGCCCCCGTCGCCCCCGCGACCAGCAACTCCGCGTCGCTCCCGGTCAGTACCCGCCCCCCGTCGAACGGATCGGCGAGCACCTGCTCCCCGGGCGGCCCGAACCCCACCACGAAGTGCCCCGGCAGCGCGACCCCGTACACGGGCGCCCCCGCCCGCCGGGCCACCTCCATCCACACCACCGACAGCAGGATCGGCAGCCCCCGCCGCCGCCGGAGCACCTGGTGCAGCAGCGACGACTCCAGCCGCTGGTAGTCCCCGGCGGAGCCACGGAACCCGCACCGCTCCCCGAGCAGTCCGGCCGCCGCGACCGCCCAGGCGCGGGGGTCGCCGGGCCGGTAGGGCATCAGCCCGGCGAGCCGGTCGAGTTCGATCTCGGCGGCGTCGATCCCCGCGTCGTCCAGCGCGCCGTCGCCCGCCGCCCCCACCAGCAGACACAGCACGGCCAGGTCGGGCCGCTCGGCCCGCGCCTGCGCCGCGAACCGCCGCCGTACCTCGGCGGCCCGCTCCGCCCCGGGCGGACGCGGCCCCGGCCCGGCCGGGTGATGCCCGCTCACGACGATCCGGCCGAGCGTGAGCCGGCGCCGGAGCCCTCGGTCGCGCTCCCGGGCTCCCGGTAGTGGTGGTACGAGTGGTGCGCCGCGAACCCCATGCCCCCGTACAGGGCCCGCGCCCCCACGTTGTCCGCCTCCACCTGCAGCCAGGCGGCGGAGGCTCCCTCGTCCAGGGCCCGCCGCGCCAGCGCCGCCATCACGGTCGTGGCGAGCCCCTCCCGCCGCCGCGCGGGGTCGACCTCGACGGCCGCGAACCCGGCCCACCGCCCGTCCACCACGCACCGCCCGATCGCGGCGGGCCCCGCGCCCTCCGCGCCCGGCACGGTCGCGAACCACACGGAGGGCCCGCTCCCGAGCACCTGCAGCGCGACCTCGCCGAGGCCCTTGCGCTGGTAGCGGCCGAGCCACGCCTCGTCGGCCGTCCGGGACAGCCCCACCCCGGCCGTCTCCCGGTCCGCGACCGGTGCGAGCGCCCCGATCCACAGCTCGGCGGTGACCTCACGGACCCAGCCCCGGTCCGCCACCTCCGCGCACAGCAGCTCCTGCGTGCCCTCGGCGCCGGTGGCGAGCTGCAGGTACGCGGGCAGGCCCCGGGCCGCGTACCAGCCGCGTACGGCCGTCAGCGCCTCGTCCAGGGGCGTCCCGGGATCGCCCAGCGGCAGCACCGAGTTGGCGCGCCGGGTGAACCCGGAGGCGGCCCGCAGCTCCCACTCACCGAGCCGCTCCCGCTCGACCGGCTGCCAGGCCCGCGCGGAGACGTGCGCCAGTTCCGGGTACGAGGCGGCCGGGCCGCGGCGCCGGGCGGGGGCGGCGGGCACGGTCTTCCCCGCCACCAGCGACGACTCCTCGATGCGTACCCGTTCCCCGTTCCGACGGGTGATCAGCAGGACGCCGTCGTCCCATGATGTGAGAACACCAACCGTGTCAGTGAATTTCCCACCCTCGGCGGCATCCTCGTCGACGCGCCGTACGGAGACGCGTTTGCCCACGTCAGCGGCGGAGACACGGATCTCCAGACGTCCACCGGCAGAGATTTCCACAGGTCCGTCCACCCCTCCTGTTCGGATCATGCCCAGGAACGGAGATACTAGGTGCGGGCATCGACGACGCCGCGCTCCCGCGCGCCAGGCGGCGGAGCCTGAGGAGGCCCGCCGGCGCCCTATCGAGGAGGAACGACAGCGTGACCTACGTCATCGCGCAGCCTTGTGTCGACGTCAAGGACAAGGCGTGCATCGAGGAGTGCCCGGTCGACTGCATCTACGAGGGTCAGCGGTCCCTCTACATCCACCCGGATGAATGCGTCGACTGCGGTGCCTGCGAGCCGGTGTGCCCGGTCGAGGCGATCTTCTACGAGGACGACACCCCGGAGGAGTGGAAGGACTACTACAAGGCGAACGTCGAGTTCTTCGACGAGCTCGGCTCGCCCGGTGGTGCCAGCAAGCTCGGTCTGATCGAGCGTGACCACCCCTTCGTCGCCGGACTGCCGCCGCAGGCCTGAGAGCGACGCCGCGGGCCCGGGGCACGGCCCCGGCCGCCCCGCATCCGCGCCGCCTCGGTCCCGTACGGTCCGATCACCATGATCGCCGTACGGGACCGGGGCGTTCGCCGTACGAGCGGTACGTACGTGTCCGTCGCGCCGCTCGGGGACGTACGTACGGCAAGACGTACGAGAAAGTGAGCCAGATCCCGTGTCCGCAGTCAGCGACCGCCTTCCCGCCTTCCCCTGGGACAAGCTGGAGCCGTACAAGGCGACGGCCGCCGCGCATCCCGGTGGCATCGTCGACCTCTCCGTCGGCACCCCGGTCGACCCGGTGCCCGACCTGATCCAGAAAGCGCTGGTCGCCGCGGCGGACTCGCCGGGCTATCCGACCGTCTGGGGCACCGCCGAACTGCGCGACGCGATCACGGGCTGGCTGGAGCGCCGCCTCGGCGCCCGCGACGTCACGCACCACCACGTCCTGCCGATCGTCGGCTCCAAGGAACTGGTCGCCTGGCTCCCCACCCAGCTGGGTCTCGGCCCCGGCGACCGGGTCGCGTACCCGCGCCTGGCCTACCCGACGTACGAGGTGGGCGCCCGGCTCGCCCGCGCCGGGTACGAGGTGTACGACGACCCGACGGACCTGGACCCGGCGGGTCTCAAGCTGCTCTGGCTGAACTCGCCGTCCAACCCCACCGGCAAGGTCCTCTCCCGGTCCGAGCTGACCCGGATCGTGGCCTGGGCCCGTGAGCACGGCGTCCTGGTCTTCTCCGACGAGTGCTATCTGGAGCTGGGCTGGGACGCCGACCCGGTCTCCGTGCTCCACCCGGAGGTCAACGGCGGCTCGTACGAGGGCATCGTGGCCGTCCACTCGCTCTCCAAGCGCTCCAACCTGGCGGGCTACCGCGCGGCCTTCCTCGCCGGTGATCCGGCGGTCCTCGGCCCGCTCCTGCAGATCCGCAAGCACGGCGGCATGATGACCGCGGCGCCCACCCAGGCCGCCGTGGTCGCCGCCCTCGGCGACGACGCGCACGTCCAGGAGCAGCGCGCCCGTTACGCGGCCCGCCGCGGGGCCCTGCGCGAGGCCCTGGAGGCGCACGGCTTCCGTATCGAGCACAGCGAGGCGAGCCTCTACCTCTGGGCCACCCGGGGCGAGTCCTGCTGGACGACCGTGGCCCACCTCGCCAACCTCGGCATCCTCGTGGCCCCCGGCGACTTCTACGGCACGGCGGGCGACCGCCATGTCCGCGTGGCCTTCACGGCGACGGACGAGCGGGTGGCGGCGGCGGTGGAGCGCCTCACCCGGGCGTAGCCGCGCCCGCGCACACGCCGAAGGGGCCCGGGGGAACTCCCCGGGCCCCTTCGGCGTGCGGAAGGCCGGTCGACGGCTGGTCGGCGGCCGGCCGAGCGGGTTCGCGGATCAGCCGAGCGGGCTCTTGGCCGGCAGCTGGCCCGTCGGCAGCCCGCCCTTCGTCGCCGTCTTGGTGGTGTCACCCAGCACGGTGCCGGCGGACCCGGCGGTCTCGCCGGCGGCCTTCTGCGCGACGGGCGTCGTCGTCTTGACGGCCTTCCCGCCGGTCTTGCTCACGGTCGGCAGGGTCTGCTTGGCCGCCTTGCCGCCGGCGTCGCTCGCGACCCCGGTGACGTTCTGCGTCGCGCCGTCCACGGTGTTACCGGCGTTCGCCCCGTCCACGGCGGACAGGCCGCCGAGGTTCGCGGTGGCCGGGAGTTCGGGCGCCGCACTCGCGGAGCCGGCCGCACCGACCACGGAGGCCGCTCCCGCTGCGGTCAGCAGCGCGGCACGGGCGATCCGGCGGGTCAGGGGGAGGGACATGGTGCTCCTTAGACGGACTAGACAGAAAGAACGGTGAAGTGTCCTGCTGAGCCCGGGAGTTGAGCCGATCGTCGGAGTCGATCGTTCCGGGCTCGGACGCAGTGACTACCGCTCGAAGTCCGTGAAGGTTGCGGCGGCCCGACGTAAAGAGTTGGCAATGCGTCGCATGATCAAATGGGGATTCAGTCGGACAAACGCCGCCCGGTCCGACGGTCTGCCGAATCCTTACGGCGCTGTGCTCCCAAGGGATCCCGGCAGACGGGGGTGAGCAGGTGAAAACCCGCGCACCCCGTCCACTCGACGCGCCGCGCCTCCCCCGTAAGGGTGAGCCGCGCGGCCTACTGTCCAGTGACGATTCGGACCTCGGTGGCGGCGGCCGGCACGGAGCCCGCCACGCCCACGGCCTTCCGCCACGCCCCGGCCCGGCCCTCGGCGACCCACTCCCGGCCCGCGTAGGTGACCCGCTCGACGCCCAGCCGGGAGGAGTTGGCCACGGCCCAGTGCGCCAGCTCCCAGCCGCGCTGCCGGACCTGGTCGGCGTCCCCGGCGTCGGTGAGGGGGATGGTGACGGTCCCGGCGGCGGGGGAGGCGCTCGGACTCGGCGTCGGAGTGGCCTGTGCGGAGGCACCGCCCTCGCCGGCGCCGCCCTCGCTGTCGACGACCGCCCCGGCCGACTCGAAGGAGTCGTCCCCGAAGTCCCGCGCGAGCGCGCCGCGCACGGCCTCGGGGCCGCCCGTGTAGGTGGTGCCGGTGCCGGTCGTCTCCCGGCGCCCCTCGCACGTCAGCGTGGCCGCCGACCGGCCGGTCAGCGCGGCGGCGAGCAGGGTGGCGTCGGGCTCGTGCTTGGCGTACGCCTCCGGATAGCCGCTGCGCTGCACCCGCTGGGCGGCCACCGTCAGCGGCAGCCGCTCGTAGTCGGCGACCTTCACGAGATGCTCGTAGAACTCGCCGGCCGAGTACACCGGGTCCTGGATCTGCTGCTCGGTGCCCCAGCCCTGCGAGGGCCGCTGCTGGAAGAGGCCGAGGGAGTCCCGGTCGCCGTGCGCGATGTTGCGCAGGCCCGACTCCTGGAGCGCGGTCGCCAGCGCGATCGTCACGGCCCGCTCGGGCAGCTCGCGCGAGGTGCCGACCGCCGAGATCGTCGCCGCGTTCGCCGCCTGCTCGGGTGTGAACTCGTACGACTTCCCGTCGTCCGTCCCGGACACGACCACACACCGCGGTGTGCCGTTCCCCCCGGTCAGGTACTGCACGGTGAGATACGCCCCGATCGCGGCGAGCACGACGAAGGCCGCCATGAACTGCAGCACACGACGGCCGCGACGGCGAGGGCGGGGACCTGGGGGGAAGGGGTACGGCTCTGGCACGCGGTCCAAGGTACTGGAGAGTAATGGTCCACGTGCAGGAGTTGTGAACACAGGGACGGGGGACACCTGATCCGCTCGCCGGGCGGCCCCGCCCCGGCGGCGCGTTAGGGTCGGGGACATGGCCGAGACCCCCATTGACCTCACGCTGGACGCCGCACGGCTGACCGCGCAGCTCGTCGACTTCCCGTCCGAGAGCGGCACCGAGAAGCCCCTCGCGGACGCCATCGAGACCGCCCTGCGCGCCCTGCCGCACCTCACGGTCGACCGGTACGGCAACAACATCGTGGCCCGCACCCACCTGGGCCGGGCCGAGCGCGTGGTCCTGGCCGGCCACATCGACACCGTGCCCATCGCCGACAACGTCCCCTCCCGCCTCGACGAGGACGGCGTCCTGTGGGGCTGCGGCACCTGCGACATGAAGTCCGGCGTCGCGGTCCAGCTGCGCGTCGCGGCCACGGTCCCGGCCCCCAACCGCGACCTGACGTTCGTCTTCTACGACAACGAGGAGGTCGCCGCCGACCTCAACGGCCTCAAGCATGTCTCCGAGGCCCACCCCGAGTGGCTGGAGGGCGACTTCGCGGTCCTCCTGGAGCCCACCGACGGCGAGGTCGAGGGCGGCTGCCAGGGCACCCTGCGGGTCCTGCTGACCACCAAGGGCGAGCGCGCCCACTCCGCCCGCGGCTGGATGGGCTCCAACGCCATCCACGCGGCGGCCCCCATCCTGGCCCGGCTGGCCTCGTACGAGCCCCGTTACCCGGTGATCGACGGCCTGGAGTACCGCGAGGGCCTCAACGCGGTCGGCGTCCGGGGCGGCGTGGCGGGCAACGTCATCCCGGACGAGTGCGTGGTGACGGTCAACTTCCGCTACGCGCCCGACCGCAGCGAGGAGGAGGCGATCGCCCATGTCCGCGAGGTCTTCGAGGACTGCGGTGTGGACGGGTTCACGGTCGACGACCACAGCCCCGGCGCGCTGCCCGGTCTGTCCCACCCGGCCGCCGCGGCCTTCATCGAGGCGGTCGGCGGCACGGCCCGGCCCAAGTACGGCTGGACGGACGTCTCCCGCTTCAGCGCCCTGGGCGTCCCGGCCGTCAACTACGGCCCCGGCAACCCGCACTTGGCGCACCGGCGCGACGAGCGGGTGGAGACGGCGAAGATCCTGGCCGGCGAGGAACGCCTGAGGTCCTGGCTGACGGCGTGAGCCAACGGCGTGGGACGTCCCGGGCATGACGGCACATCGCGGCGGACATGCTCACGTCCCCCGTCCGTAACCCGGATGGATCTACGCTGAGGTGAACCACCAGCACGGCGGAGGGAGCGGACATGGCGACCGGCAACCCCGAGGGCAAGAAGCAGCCACCGGACGAGCAGCGGCTGGGGCCGGTGCTGCGCAGACGCGGCCAGGTCCAGGCGAGCACCACGGACCAGCGGCTGCTGGACGCCGGAGGCCCCTCCGACTGGGTCCACACCGACCCCTGGCGGGTCCTGCGCATCCAGTCGGAGTTCATCGAAGGCTTCGGCACCCTCGCCGAACTCCCGCCCGCGATCAGCGTCTTCGGCTCCGCCCGCACCCCGGCCGGCTCACCGGAGTACGAGGCGGGCGTCCGGCTCGGCCGCGGGCTGGTGGAGGCCGGTTTCGCCGTCATCACGGGCGGCGGTCCCGGTGCGATGGAGGCGGCCAACAAGGGCGCCCTGGAGGCGGGCGGCACCTCCGTCGGCCTCGGCATCGAGCTGCCCTTCGAACAGGGCCTCAACCCGTACGTCGACATCGGCCTCAACTTCCGCTACTTCTTCGTCCGGAAGATGATGTTCGTCAAGTACGCCCAGGGGTTCGTGGTCCTCCCCGGCGGCCTCGGCACCCTCGACGAGCTCTTCGAGGCCCTCACCCTCGTCCAGACCCAGAAGGTGACCCGCTTCCCCATCGTCCTCTTCGGCGAGTCCTACTGGAGCGGCCTCGTCGACTGGCTCACCCACACCCTCATCGCCCAGGGGAAGGCCGCCGAGAAGGACCTCTCCCTGTTCCACGTCACGGACGACATCGACGAGGCGGTGGCCCTGGTCTCGAAGGAGGCGGGCAGGTAGGGACGGTTGCGGTCCCGCGCCCCTTGTTCCCCGGGGCGCGGGCAACCGCGCGAGTAGCCCCACCGGCCCCGCGCCGGCCGGCCCGCCCCTACGCCAGCCCCCGCCGGGCGACCGCGGGCCCCCGCCACCCCGCGATCGCCCCCACCATCTCCACCACCTGCCGGGTCTCCGCGACCTCATGCACCCGGTACACCTGGGCGCCCAGCCAGGCGGAGACCGCGGTCGTGGCCAGCGTCCCCACCACCCGCTCCTTCACCGGCTTGTCCAGGGACTCGCCCACAAAGTCCTTGTTGGACAGCGACACCAGCACCGGCCACCCGGTGGCGACCATCTCCCCCAACCGCCGGGTCGCCTCCAGAGAGTGCCGCGTGTTCTTCCCGAAGTCGTGCCCCGGATCGATCATCACCGACTCCCGGGGCACCCCCAGCGCGACCGCCCGCTCCGCCAGCCCCACGGTCACCCGCAGCACATCGGCCATCACATCGTCGTACTCCACCCGATGCGGCCGGGTCCGGGGCCGCGCCCCACCCGCGTGCGTGCACACCAGCCCCACCCGATACCGCGCCGCCACCTCCGCGAGCCGCGGATCGACCCCGCCCCACGCGTCGTTCAGCACATCCGCCCCGGCCTCGCACACGGCCTCCCCGACCTCGTGCCGCCAGGTGTCGACGCTGATGACCACCTCGGGGAACCGCCGCCGCACCTCCGCGACGAACCCCACGGTCCGCCGCGCCTCCTCCGCCGCGGTCACCTCCTCGCCGGGTCCGGCCTTCACCCCGCCGATGTCGATGATCGCCGCGCCGTCCGCGACCGCCTGCTCCACGCGCGCGAGGGCCGGCTCGTCCCGGAAGGTGGCCCCCTGGTCGTAGAAGGAGTCCGGCGTCCGGTTCACGATCGCCATGATCACCGGCTCGTGCGGGCCGAATTCCCGCTTGCCCAGCCTGAGCATCCGCTGTGACCTCTCCCCGTACGTTCCATGGATCGTCGGCCTTGCCCGGCCGCCTGCGACCTTAACTGTCAGACTCGCATGGCACGATCGGAGCCGAACACAGTCGAGGGGACCCAGCGATGTTCATGTTCTTGTTCCTGGTCGTCGCGCTCGCCGTCGTGGTCGCCGCGGTGACGCTCGCCGTCGTCGGCGGCGGCGACAACGCGGTGCTGCCGGAGGCCGAGGGCGAGCGGCTCCAGGACCCGCTCCCGGCGGACCGCCCGGTGAACCGCGCGGACGTCGAGGCGCTCCGCTTCCCGGTCGCCGTCCGCGGCTACCGCATGGTGGACGTGGACGACGCCCTCGGCCGCCTCAGCGCCGAGATCGCCGAGCGGGACGCCCGGATCGCCGACCTGGAGTCCGCGCTCGCGGGCGCCCGGACGGCTTCCGCGATCACGCTGGACAAGCCGGAGGAGGGCGACCACCGATGAGCGACGGCACCGCCCTGGCCGGCGCCGACGGCGCGCTGCGCTGCCCCTGGGCCCTGTCCACCGAGGACTACGTGGCGTACCACGACGAGGAGTGGGGCCGCCCGGTGCACGGCGACGACGCCCTGTACGAGCGGCTCTGCCTGGAGGCCTTCCAGTCCGGCCTCTCCTGGATCACCATCCTGCGCCGCCGCGAGGGCTTCCGCTCCGCCTTCGCCGACTTCAAGATCGCCTCGGTCGCCGACTTCACGGCGGCCGACCAGGAGCGCCTGCTCGGCGACCCCGGCATCATCCGCAACCGCGCCAAGATCGAGGCGACGATCGCCAACGCCCGCGAGCTGTCCACCTGGGCCCCCGGCGAGCTGGACGAGCTGATCTGGTCCCACGCCCCGGACCCGGCGACCCGCCCGGCCCCCGCCACCCTCGCGGACGTCCCGGCCGTCACCCCCGAGTCCACGGCCCTCTCCAAGTCCCTCAAGAAGCGAGGCATCCGCTTCGTCGGCCCCACGACGGCGTACGCCCTGATGCAGGCGTGCGGCCTGGTGAACGACCACTTGGAGGCATGCGTGGCCAGGAGCGCCCCTTAGGTGGTGTCCGCACAGTCCCGCCTGCCCCGCGACGCCCGGCACGCTCCCCCAGTCTCGGCTGCGCTCGACCGGGAGGTACCCCCACGACGCCGCGGGGCCCGCCCTCCGGGCGGACCACGGGACTGTGCGGACACGACGTAGGGCCGCGGGGAACCACGCGATCGACCACACCGGACCCGCGGTTCCCCACCCCGTCCTCAGCGACCCAGATACCTGGGCTCCTCCTTGTCGACGAACGCCCGCACGGCGATCCGGTGGTCCTCCGACGCCCCCGCCCGGGTCTGCAGCTCGTCCTCCTTCTCCAGCGTCTCGGCCAGTGAGTGGGAGAACCCGTACGCCACCGCCTCCTTGATCGCCGCGTACGCCACCGTCGGCCCCCCGGCCAGCATCCGCGCCACCTCCTCGGCGGCGGTGTGCAGCGAGTCCGCCGGGACGATCCGGTTCGCGATGCCCAGCTCGTACGCCTCCTGGGCCTTGATGCTGCGCGGGAACAGCAGCAGATCGGCGGCCCGGCCGGGGCCGATCACCCGCGGCAGGGTCCAGGACACCCCGGAGTCCGCGGTGAGCGCGACCCCGGCGAAGGAGGTGTTGAAGGACGCGGTCTCGGCGACCACCCGGTAGTCCGCCGCGAGCGCGAACCCGAGACCGGCACCGGCGGCGACGCCGTTCACCCCGGCCACCACGGGCTTCGCCATCCCGGTGAGCGCCTTCACCACCGGGTTGTAGTGCTCCTTGACCGTGCTCATGACCTGCCCGGAGCCCTCGACCAGCAGCCCGATGTGCTCCTTCAGGTCCTGCCCCACACAGAACGCCCGGTCCCCGGCCGCCGTCAGCAGCACCGCCCGTACGGCGTCGTCCCCGGCGGCGGCCTCCACGGCCTCCCGCAGGGCCACCTTCGCCGCGATGTTCAGCGCGTTCATCGCCTCGGGGCGGTTCAGCGTGATCGTCGCGAGTCCGTCGTGCACCTCGTAGAGCACGGTGTCGGCCATGGTGGTTCCCCTCCGGTGTCGCGGCTCGTGACGTACTGGTCGGTACGCCCTCGTCACAGCACAGCATGGCGGAGTTCCCGGACCCCGACCGGTGCCGGACGTGTGACCTGCGTCAAAGAATCACCAATGGCCGAGCGCCGGCCCGGGACCGTGTGGTGGCGCAGTATCGCAGTCACATCGCCGAATTGGGTGGTTTTGCTCGCGCGCGTTGCCCAAGCGATGCCGACCGATGTTGGTCATCGGGTCATGAGATGCGGGATAATGGCCTGGAAGCAATGTGTTCGATGCCGGTGTCGCGTGTCCCCAGGTGGGCCCGCGCCTGCCCTCCCGGGCCGTCGGCTTGGCGATGAGCTGGTTTCAGGAAGGGGTACGAGCATGGCGGCCATGAAGCCGCGGACGGGCGATGGCCCGCTCGAGGTGACCAAGGAGGGGCGGGGCATCGTCATGCGCGTTCCGCTCGAAGGCGGCGGGCGGCTCGTCGTCGAGCTGACCCCTGACGAGGCCGACGCCCTCGGCGACGCCCTCAAGAAGGTCGTCGGCTGACGCGCGTAGCGACCATACCCTTTCAGTTGCCCCGGCACCGCCGCACTCGGCGGTGCCGGGGCGCTGTTGTGCCGGGGTGAGGAAGAAGGGGGCGCCGGGGGAGCGCAGGAGGGCCGGTCGCGCCCAGAGGGATGGCTCAGCGCTTGACCGCGCACAGCAGGCCGTCGCCCACCGGGAGCAGGGAGGGCACCAGTTCGGGGCTCTCCCGGACCGTGCGCAGCAGCTCCCGCAGACGTATGACCTCGGTCGGCTGCGGGTTCGAGTCCACGGTGCGGCCACTGGCGAAGACACCCTCGAAGGCGACCAGCCCACCGGGTCTGAGCAGACGCAACGATTCAGCGAGATAGTCGAGGCACTCCAGCCGGTCGCCGTCGCAGAAGACCAGGTCGTACCCGGAGTCCGCGAGCCGGGGCAGCACGTCCAGCGCGTGGCCCGGGATGAAGCGCGCGCGGTTGCTGGCGAAGCCGGCCGCGCGGAACGCCTGCCGGGCGAACTGCTGGTGCTCCGGCTCCGGATCCACCGTGGTCAGCACCCCGTCCGGCCGCATGCCGTGCAGCAGATGGATCCCGGAGACACCGGTCCCGGTCCCGATCTCCGCCACCGCCTTCGCGTCCACGGTGGCGGCGAGCACCCGCAGCGCGGCGCCCGTGCCGGGCGACACCGAGCGCAGCCCTGCCTCCCGGGCCCGTTCGCGGGCCCAGCGCAGCGCGTCGTCCTCGGCGACAAAGGCGTCGGCGAACGCCCAGCTCGTCAGCCGGTTGCCGGTAATGACCCTCTCCTTATGTCCCCGTGGGTTGCCTGGGCGTGACTGTATCCGTTGCCGTCGGGAACCTGCTGATGGGACCGGTCGTTTAAAGGGATGAGTGAGTGACGGGGGCCGCGACGGGGGGCACGGGATGGATCGGACCGGTGAGCGGGCGCGGGCATCG
Source organism: Streptomyces griseiscabiei (assembly GCF_020010925.1). Lineage (NCBI taxonomy): Bacteria > Bacillati > Actinomycetota > Actinomycetes > Kitasatosporales > Streptomycetaceae > Streptomyces > Streptomyces griseiscabiei. The sequence continues at coordinate 198,664 of NZ_JAGJBZ010000002.1, forward strand.
ACGCAGGTGTCGGCACGGGTGCTGCCCAAGTCCTATGAGCCGGATCGGCCGTATGAGCCGTATCGGCGCACATCAATTTCTTATAAAACCGCTTATCCGGAGCTAACGGGCGAGGTGGCTATGGTAGGGGCTCCACTGGACACCACCAGAGCCGACAGGGGAGGTGCGGTCGCGCCTGTGGATCGGGGAGGAGTGCTACGGCGCTTTCTCGGATCGGCGGGCAGGCCGAAATCCGTGAACGACACCGCTGACCACAGCCACGCCGCCGTCGCACAGACCGCGACCTTCACCACGGACGCGCACGCACAGGCGTGGACTCCGCCCACCTGGGAGGAGATCGTCAGCACCCACAGCGGCCGCGTCTACCGGCTCGCCTACCGTCTGACCGGCAACCAGCACGACGCCGAGGACCTCACCCAGGAGGTCTTCGTCCGCGTCTTCCGCTCCCTGTCGACCTACACGCCCGGCACCTTCGAGGGCTGGCTGCACCGCATCACCACCAACCTCTTCCTGGACATGGTCCGGCGCAAGCAGCGCATCCGCTTCGACGCCCTCGGGGACGACGCGGCCGAGCGCCTGCCCAGCCGCGAGCCCACCCCGCAGCAGATCTTCAACGACGCGCACTTCGACGCCGACGTCCAGCAGGCCCTCGACACCCTGGCGCCCGAGTTCCGCGCCGCCGTCGTCCTCTGCGACATCGAGGGACTGTCGTACGAGGAGATCGCCGCGACCCTGGGCGTCAAGCTCGGCACGGTCCGCTCCCGGATCCACCGCGGCCGCTCCCAGCTCCGCAAGGCCCTCGCGCACCGCTCCCCGGAGGCCCGGGCCGAGCAGCGCCGCGGGTTCACGGTGCCGCGGGTGCCCGTGCTGGGAGGAGGGGGCGCGACCGCGTGAGTGGATCCCGTCCCACACCTGCCGAGCAGCACCTGGGAGACCGTCTCTCCGCCCTGGTCGACGGAGAGCTCGGTCATGAGGCGCGCGACCGCGTCCTGGCACATCTCGCCACCTGCGCGAAGTGCAAGACGGAGGCGGACGAACAGCGCCGTCTGAAGAACGTCTTCGCGGAGGTCGCCCCGCCACCTCCCTCCGAGAGCTTCCTGGCCCGGCTCCAGATGCTCCCGGCGGGCGGCGACGGCGGTTCGCCGCTGCCCGGCGGCTTCGGCGGAAGACTCGGGGGCACGGCCGGCGGGCCGGGACTGCCCGTGGACCCGTCCGACTCCCGGGACTTCGCCGACTTCGGTGTCTTCGGACCCGGTGGCGACTCCTTCGGATACATCCCGTCGGGACCACACGGCGGCGCGCTGACGCCGTCGGAGGGCCGCGGGCCGCTCGGCGGCCGAGGAGCCTCCGGCGGCCGTGGGTTCCTCGGTGACCGGGGCTTCCTGGGCGGACGAGGATTCCTCGGCGACCGCGGAGTGCTGGGCGACCGCGGCTTCCTGGGCGGCGGACGCGGCCTCTCCGGCTCCGGGGACGCCGACGGCCGCGAGGACCGCGAGGAGAGAGCCGCCGACGACAGCGCGGACCGCCGGGTCACCGGCGACCGTGGCTTTCGGATCCATGACGTGAGCCGGCAGGAGGCCGAGCGCTCCGCCTCACGCGGCATGCGGTTCGCCTTCGTGGCGGCCGGCGCCGTCTCGCTGGCCGCGATCGCCCTGGGCGGTGTGACCAACGGGATGCCCGTCGAGACGGCGGACGCCCGTGGCGGCACCGGCTCCGGCAGCAATGTCACCCCGCTGCGGACCCAGGCCTCGGGCACGGTTCCGCAGCCCGAGGCCCAGCGCCGCCGGGGAGCCGTGGTGCCGCTGCTCGGACAGGGCCAGCACTCCCTGCGCGAGGTGCCCGTCGCTCCGACGGAGATCTCCGCGCCCCTGCTGCCCGGGGTCCCCGCCCCGGCCGGGCAGGACCGCCGGGAGATCCACCCGCTGACCGCGCCCGCGTCGGCCGGCGCCACCGTGATGTCCCCGCTCATACGTCCGCTCACCGCCGCGCCTCTGCTGCGGCTGACCGACTGGTCCCCGGCCCCCGAGCTGACCGGACCGGGTCTGCTGACGGCTCCCGACACCACCTCGTCTCCCACACCCACCTCGCCCGTCCTCCGCTGACCCCGAGTTCTGCGCACCGGCCCGCGAACCTGGTTGAATCCAGAGTGGGCCGTGTCCGCTCGGGCCGGTTCCGGCCCGCGGCACTCGGTGAACGGTGGGCGGCGGGCCCGTCCTCGGGGCGGGCCCTAGGTGTGGGGAGAACATGAACGAGGGGAAGCCCACGAAGGCGAAATGGTGGAGCCGCCCCCGAGCGCACGGCGCGACGGGGGCCGGGACGACGGGGGAACACGTCGGGGAGGGCGAAGGGTTGGCCGCGGGGTTGTCCGCCGGGGCGGTTCGCGAAGAAAACCCCGAGGGCGACTTCGAGTTGGAGCGTCCGGCACCGGTGACGGCACCTGCCTCCGGCGAGGACGGCATTCGGGCCGAGACCGGCTCGGACCCGGGCGCCGACTTCGAACTGGCCCGCCCGGCCGCCGAATCCCCGCTCCGTTCCCGTTCCCGCTCCACGTCCCTCGCCGACGTGGCCACCGGCGCGGACGGCGACTTCGAACTGGAGCGACCGGCTCCGCCGGACGCGGGTCCGGATGCAGGTCCGGGTGTGGTTCTGGATGCGGCGGCCGATGGCGACTCGTCGGCCGGCTCGGGCGGTTCATCGGCCCGTTCCGGTGACGTGTCGGTCGGGTCGGGTGCCGCGTGGGTCGACCTCTACCGGTCGGCGGCAGGGCCCGGTGTCGCGGAAGCCCGGTCAGGCGGCTCGTCGGCCGACGCCGCCGAGGTCGGTGCCGGTGCGGTCGCCGCCACCGCTGCGGCCGTCCACGCGACCGGCGTCGTGGACGCGGTCGCCGTCGCCGAGGCCCGGCCCACCGGCGCGCAGGGTGCCCTGAGCGCCCCTGACGCGCCCTCTGAGCGCCCCAGGCCGCTGCACACCCCCGATCCCTACGGCACGCCGCCGTACGGCGAGCCCGGCCCCTGGGCGCCCGCTCCGCCGGTCCAGCACCCGGCGACGACCCCCGCCCACGGCACGGACGTGCGGCCGGCGTCATCCGCGCACGACGTACCCGCGATGGCGGGGGCGTCGGCGCACACCGACGCGACCTCGCCGGTGCCCCCGGCCCACGGCACCGCCGTACCGTCGACCGCCGCGACGTCCGGCCCCGAGGTGTCCCAGCCTCCCGGGGCCTCCTACGCGTATCCGTCCCAGCCGGGCCCGCCGCCGTACGGGGACTCGGCGCAGGCGGTGCCGCCTCCCTACGCGGGCGGGCCCCGGCCGGTGCCGCCGCCGTACGCGGGTGGGGCCGAGCACGCGCAGCACCCGCGGCCCAGGCAGCCCTCGCAGGTCGCTGGAGGCCATCAGCCCCCGGCGGCGTATGCCGAGGTCGGGCACGCCCCGCACGCCGGGGTAGGGACGGCGCCGGGGCCCTGGCAGAACTACGACCCCTGGGCCGGATCGGGGTCGTTGCAGCAGAACGGGGCCGCGGTGGACGGCGGCACCCGGCGCCGGGGGCGGGGGAAGGTCCTGTTGGTCGGGGCCGTGCTGATCGCCGTCGTGGCCGGAGGCATCGGCGGAGCCGTGGGCGCGTATCTGGAGCGCAACGGCGGAGTCGGGGCGATCGAACTGCCGCAGACCAGCGACGGCGTGACGGGCCGGGCACCCGACAGCGTCGCCGGGATCGCCGCCCGCGCGCTGCCCGGCGTCGTCACCCTCCATGTGAGCGGGGACAGCGCGCAGGGCACCGGCACCGGGTTCGTCCTCGACGAGCGCGGCCACATCCTCACCAACAACCACGTCGTCGACCCCGCCGGCACGAACGGCGACATATCCGTGACGTTCAGCGGCGGCGAGACCGCCAAGGCCACCGTCGTCGGCCGGGACACCGGCTACGACCTGGCCGTCGTCAAGGTGTCCGGCGTCACCGGACTCGATCCGCTGCCCCTCGGCAACTCCGAGGAGGTCCGGGTCGGCGACCCGGTCGTCGCGATCGGCGCCCCCTTCGACCTGGCCAACACCGTCACCTCCGGCATCATCAGCGCCAAGGAGCGGCCCATCACGGCCGGCGGCGAGAGCGGCGACGTGAGTGACGTGTCGTACGTGGACGCGCTGCAGACCGACGCGCCCATAAACCCGGGGAACTCCGGCGGCCCCCTCCTCGACGGCAAGGGCCGGGTGATCGGCATCAACAGCGCCATCCGCTCGGCCGGCAGCGGCTCCGAGTCGGACGGCGGGCAGGCCGGTTCGATCGGGCTCGGCTTCGCGATTCCCATCAACCAGGGCAAGCGCGTCGCCGAGGAGCTGATCAACACCGGCAAGGCCACCCATCCGGTGATCGGTGTCACCCTCGACATGGACTACTCGGGTGACGGCGCCCGGGTCGGCGACGAGAGCGACGGCGACGGCACCGGGGTGACCTCGGGCGGACCCGCCGACCGTGCGGGCATCCGCTCCGGCGACGTCATCACCGCGGTCGACGGCCAGCGCGTCCACTCCGGCGACGAGCTGATCGTCAAGGTCCGCGCCCACCGCCCCGGCGACCGCCTGGAACTCACCCTCCGGCGCGACGGCGGGGAGCGCACGGTCACCCTCACCCTCGGCTCGTCCGGCGGCGCCTGACCTCGGCACCGCGGCCAGGACGGCGGGGCGTACTGACAGCAACTTCACAGGAGGGGGGCCCGCACCCCCTCCTGTCAGGCAAACAGCTGGGAAAACCCTTCGCCGGGGTGCGGTCCGGAGCCGTCCGACGGTACCGGTTCGACGGGATCGCCGGGTACCGTGGATCCGGCCCGGACCACGGAAGACCTGCCGAGGCCCGAGGATCGGGACCGAGGACATCGCAAGGAGCTTCAGGTGTTCAATGACATAGGTGCGCTCGAGGTGGTGACGCTCGTCGTCCTCGCCGTGCTCGTCTTCGGTCCGGACAAGCTCCCGAAGGTGATCCAGGACATCACGCGGACCATCCGCAAGATCCGCGAGTTCTCGGACAGCGCCAAGGCGGACATCCGCAGTGAACTGGGACCGGAGTTCAAGGACTTCGACTTCGAGGACCTCAACCCCAAGACGTTCATCCGCAAGCAGCTGGACAACGACGAGCTGGGGCTGAAGGAGATCCGCAACGGCTTCGACCTGAAGAAGGAGATGGCCGAGCTGACGGACGCGGTCCACGGCCGCGAGTCCGAGTCGGCGTCCTCGTCGTCGTCCTCTTCCACCGCCGCCATCGGGTCCGGCTCCGAGGGTCCCGGGTCCGGCTCGTCCGGCGGAACCATCGACATGACCAAGAAGCCCGAGCGGGACGAGCGTCCGCCGTACGACATGGACGCCACCTGAGTCGTACGCCCGCACCGGGCGCCCGGCCGCCGCGTGTGCTGCCGTCGTGCGCCCGCGAGGCGTCCGTACCGCTTCCGGCCTGCCCTTTCGTGCCGTACGCCCGTGTGTCGCCGCTCCCTCGGACGTGATGCGATTCATACCGTGACACCCCCTCGTACGGCCCGAAGCCGCCCGTACGCCGTCCCACGCGCCGGGCGCTTTCCCTGCTGCTCGGAGAGCTGTGGCTATGCTGCCCAGTTGTTGTGCGGACCGTAGGAGAGCGAGCGACGACGCCCGAGGGGGGCGGGCGGCCGCTCCGGTCCGTCGAGAGCGAGGAGGCGTCCGGGCACATGGAGACGACGAGTCGGGTAGGCGCGCAGGCGTCGGCCGCGGAGGGCGGACAACAGGTCCCCTCCGCCCGCCGCACGGTCGACGGCTATCTGCTGGCGCCCTTCCCCTGGTACGGCCTCGACGAGGCCTTCACGGGACCGCGCTGGCTGATGCAGGTCGGTACGTCGGCGGAAGGAGCCGTCGAGCACGGTTCGATCGGACACGGCGACGAGCCCTCGGTGCGCAACGAGTACACCGCCGGGTCGGACGACGAGACCAAGGAGCGGTTCGCGGTCGTGGTGACCGTCGCGGCGAACCCGTCCCGGCGCAGCGCCGACGGTACGGGGCTGCTGGAGGCCACGTCGGTCTCCTCGGCGGCGTGGCTCGCGGGTGTGGGGCTGCTGTCCTTCACCTGGCCCGGACAGCTGGACCACTCCCTGCGGGACGACTGGCTGGACCAGCAGACCGAGGCGGCGTGGGTGCTGGCGGACGACCTCGCCGGCGAGGACTGGTCGACGCTGTCCCTGCCCGTGGACGGGGTTCCCACGCCGTTCCACTACCGCGAGTCCGAGTTCGGGTGGGTGCTCGCCGGGTCCACCTCGGAAGGGGTGCACGTGGGGGCGTACGGGCGTGGGATGAGCGCGTACGGTCTTGGCTTCGCCGTGGTCAAGGACATCGAGGCGTACGCATAGGGGAAAGGGCACCGCTGCGTTGTGCTGCGGTGCCCTTCTTCGCGGTGGGGGCTCCGGTGGTTCGGGGACTGCGGGCTCGTCGTGGCTTGCCGCGCAGTTCCCCGCGCCCCTTCCGGGGCCGCCCCTGGCTTCGGCAGGCGCCCTGGAGCAGCCCTAGAACTTGTTCCTCGGGGTGATTCCCAGGCTCATGCCCGACAGGCCGCGCTGGCGGCCTCCCAGCTTGCCCGCGATGGCGCGCAGGGCGGAGCCGGCGGGGGAGTCGGGGTCGGAGAGGACGACCGGGCGGCCGTCGTCGCCGCCCTCGCGGAGGCGGACGTCGATCGGGATGGAGCCGAGGACCGGGACGGTGGCGCCGGTGGTGCGGGTGAGGCCGTCGGCGACGGTCTGGCCGCCGCCCGTGCCGAAGACGTCGACCATCTCGTCGCAGTGCGGGCAGGGCAGGCCCGCCATGTTCTCGACGACACCGACGATCTTCTGGTGGGTCTGCACGGCGATGGACCCGGCGCGCTCGGCGACCTCGGCCGCCGCCTGCTGAGGGGTCGTCACGACGAGGATCTCGGCGTTCGGGACCAGCTGGGCCACCGAGATGGCGATGTCGCCCGTGCCCGGCGGGAGGTCGAGGAGCAGGACGTCCAGGTCGCCCCAGTAGACGTCCGAGAGGAACTGCTGCAGCGCCCGGTGCAGCATCGGGCCGCGCCAGACGACCGGGGTGTTGCCCGGGGTGAACATACCGATCGAGATGACCTTCACGCCGTTCGCGGACGGCGGCATGATCATGTTCTCGACCTGGGTGGGGAGGCCGTCGGCGCCCAGCATGCGGGGCACGGAGTGGCCGTAGATGTCGGCGTCGACGACACCGACCTTGAGGCCGTCGGCGGCCATGGCCGCCGCCAGGTTCACCGTCACCGAGGACTTGCCGACACCGCCCTTGCCGGAGGCGACGGCGTACACGCGCGTGAGGGAGCCGGGCTTGGCGAACGGGACCTCGCGCTCGGCCTGGCCGCCGCGCAGGGCGCCCGCCAGTTCCTTGCGCTGCTCGTCGCTCATGACGTCCAGCTCGACGTCGACGCGGGTGACACCCTCGACGGCCGCGACCGCGTCGGTCACGCGCTGGGTGATCGTGTCGCGCATGGGGCAGCCGGAGACGGTCAGGTACACCGCGACCGCGACCGCTCCGTCCGCACCGATCTCCACCGACTTGACCATCCCGAGTTCGGTGATGGGGCGGTTGATCTCGGGGTCGTTCACCGTCGACAGTGCTTCGCGCACCGCGTCTTCCGTAGCCATAGGGTCGATGGTACGGCGACCCGCGGGGCCCCTGGGAGCCCCGTCAGCGGTCGCCCATGTCACGTCCGCGCGGGTGCTCCGACGGGAATACGGTCCGCACCGCGCGCGGCCCCTCGCCGTCGTGCTCCTGCAGCTCCCTGACCAGGTCATGGAGCTCCGAGCGCAGCCAGTCGCGGGTGGCGACCTCGCCGAGACCGATCCGCAGCGCGGCGATCTCCCGGGTCAGATACTCGGTGTCGGCGATCGACCGCTCGTTCTGCTTGCGGTCCTGTTCGAGGTTGACCCGGTCGCGGTCGTCCTGGCGGTTCTGCGCGAGCAGGATCAGGGGGGCGGCGTACGAGGCCTGCAGGGAGAGCATCAGGGTCAGGAAGATGAAGGGGTAGGTGTCGAAGCGCAGGTCGCGCGGGGCGGAGACGTTCCACACCACCCACAGGATGATCACGACGGTCATCCAGACGAGGAACGTGCCGGTCCCCAGGAACCGGGCGATCCGCTCCGAGAGCCGTCCGAAGGCCTCCGGATCCCACTCGGGCAGCAGCCTCGCCCGGCGCGGCAGCGGCTGGTCGAGCCGTGTACGCGGGCGGGCGGTGGCTCCGGCGAGCGTGCGCTCCCGCGCGGGCGACCCGGAGGACGACGGTGCGCGCTCGCGTACGCCCGCGCTGGAGTGGGCCCGTTCCCGCCCCGGCGTGCGCCCTCCGGGGCGCCCGTCGCGCCCTTCGCGCTTGTTCCGCTCAGAGATCATCGGCGGCCCCCTCGTCGTCGGTCACGCCGTCGTCCTCGTGCAGATGGAACTCCGTCTCCCGCCAGTCCTCGGGCAGCATGTGGTCCAGGACGTCGTCCACGGTCACCGCGCCCAGCAGCGACCCGCTCTCGTCGACCACGGGCGCCGCGACCATGTCGTACGTCGCGAAGAACCCGGCGACGGCCCGCAGCGCGGCCTCCGGGTCCAGCGGCTGGAGGCTGTCGTCGAGGATCGAGCTGACCAGCGTGTACGGCGGGTCCCGCAGCAGCCGCTGGAAGTGCACCGTGCCGAGGTACTTGCCCGTCGGGGTCTCGTCGGGCGGCCGGCACACGTACACCTGGGCGGCGAGCGCGGGGGACAGGTCGGCGTTGCGGACCCGGGCGAGCGCGTCGGCGACGGTCGCGTCCGGGCGCAGCACGATCGGCTCGGTGGTCATCAGACCGCCGGCCGTCTTCTCCTCGTACGCCATGAGCCGCCGTACGTCCGCCGCGTCGTCCGGCTGCATCAGTGTCAGCAGGCGTTCCTGCTCCTCCTCCGGTAGCTCGGCGAGGAGGTCGGCGGCGTCGTCCGGGTCCATGGCCTCCAGGACGTCGGCGGCCCGCTCCTCCTTGAGCTTGCCGAGGATCTCGATCTGGTCGTCCTCGGGCAGCTCCTCCAGGACGTCGGCGAGCCGGTCGTCGTCGAGGGCGGCGGCGACCTCGGCCCGGCGCTTGGGGGAGAGGTGGTGCAGCACATTGGCGAGGTCGGCCGGGCGGAGCTGCTCGAAGGTGGCGAGGAGGTTCTCGGCGCCCTGCCCGTGCTCCTCCAGCGAGAACCCGGTGACCGCCGACCACTCCACGGTCAGCGTCTCGCCCTTGTGCCGCCGGAAGGCTCCGCCCTTGCCCTTGCGGACGAACACCCGGTCGATCTCCCAGTCCCGGCGGGCCGGCAGCTGCTGCACCGAGATGTCGAGGACGGACACCTCCTCGCCGGTCTCGACGAGGGTCACGCGCCGGTCCAGCAGTTCGCCGACGACCAGCCGCTCGGTGGGCCGCTGTTCGAACCGGCGCACGTTCAGGACGCCGGTGGTGATGACCTGGCCGGACTCGATGCCGGTGACCCGGGTCATGGGCAGGAAGATCCGGCGGCGGGTGGACAGTTCGACGACCAGACCGAGCAGGCGCGGCGGTTTGCGTCCCACCCGCAGGATGGCCACCAGGTCGCGGACGCGGCCCACCTGGTCGCCGTTGGGGTCGAAGACGGCGACGCCGGAGAGGTGGGAGACGAAGATCCGGGGCGCCACCGCCGCCATGAGCCGCCCCTTTCCTTCCCGTCGCGAGGGGATTGTCCGCCGAGGAGGGCTTCAGGCTAGCCCGTCCCGATCGGATATGCCCTGGTGAGCGGTGCGGACGGACTGGCTCCGAGGCGGGCCGGGACCCCCGGTACTCTGCGGTACGCCTGGACTCCCCACGAAGAGGTGCATCGCCTGTGACTGTGATTCCCCGTACCCGAAGGGCCGCACTGGTGAGCGCCGTCTGCACCCTCGTGGCGAGCGGGCTGGGGCTCACCGGATGCGCCGAGGATCCCAACGAGGGGACGAACGGGGTCGGCAAGCTGGAGCCCGCGAAGATCCAGAGCACCACCAGGGCGGCGGCCACGGCGGCGGACACGGTCCGGCTGTCCGGGGCCGTGGTGACCAGCGGCAAGACCTACAAGCTGGACATGCGCCTGAAGGAGGACGGCGGCACGGGTTCGGTGACGGTGGAGGGTTCGACCTTCCGGCTGCTGAAGGTCGACGAGCACCTCTTCCTCAAGGCCGACAAGGACTTCTGGGACCACCAGGACTCGGGGAAGGACGACGGCGACGAGGACTCCGAGGCGGCAGCGGCGGACAAGCTCGACGGCATGTACGTGAAGGTGCCGACCGGCGATCCGGCCTACAAGCGCTTCAGCGGCTTCACCGACAAGGACGTCCTCCTCAACAGCCTTCTCACCCTGCACGGCACGCTGTCCACCGACGGCCACCACGAGCAGTCCGGCACCCGCACCATCCGCATCACCGGCGACAAGGGCTCCGGCGGCACCCTCGACGTCTCCCTCGAAGGCACCCCCTACCCCCTCCGCCTCGTCCGCGCCGGCGACGCCGGAACCATCCTCCTCACCGACTGGGGCAAGGACTTCACCCTGGAGGAACCGGACGAGAAGTCGGTGGTGGACTACGGCAAGCAGCTGCCTACGTCATAGGTGTCACAGGGCCGGGACGCGCCGTGCGCGCTCCGGCCGTACTGGGAGGGGCGGCTGCCCGGCGTCGGTCGGCCACGCCCGGGGACCGGTCCTCAGCGCTCTCGCCTGCGGCGGCCGAAGAGGAGGCGCGGTACGGCCGCCGGGATCGGTTGACGGGTCGTCGCGGGCGTGGGGAGCGGGGCCTCCGCGAGGTCGCCGTCGGGCAGCGGCAGGGTCGATCCCGTCGGCCTCAGACGGAGCACCCGGCACTCGCGGGCCCAGCGGGCCGGCATCGCCTCACCGTCGGGGGCGTTGAGGCGCTTGCCCTTCAGCTCGGCCACGACGGTTTCCCACTCGGCGGATCCGGGGGCCAGTTCGACGACGTCCGCGGCCCAGCTGACCAGCCGCCCGCCCTTGTCCTTGCTGCGGACGGTCACCACCGCCGAGCCCCCGTCGATCAGCTCCGGCAACGGCTGCTCCCCGGGCCCGTCGCCGACCACACACGCCGCGCCCTCGTGCCAGACGTGCCACAGGGCGCGCGACGCGGCACCCTGCCCCCGCACCCAGACGAGCCCGGACTTCTTGGTGGCCTCTTCGACGAGGGCCTGATCGAACAGGGCGTCGGCGGTCAGCGCGTCGGCGCCCGGCGAGTCGGCGGTCATGGGGGCAGCCTAACGGCGCCCCCACGGCACGCCCCGCGGGCCTACAGCCACCCGTTCCGCTTCAGCGTCCGGTGGATGCCGAGGCAGAGCGCGACCGTGACGCCGAGGACCACCGGGTAGCCGTACTTCCAGTGCGTCTCCGGCATGTAGTCGAAGTTCATGCCGTAGACGCCGCACACCATCGTCGGGACGGCGATGATGGCCGCCCACGAGGTGATCTTGCGCATGTCCTCGTTCTGCGCGACGGAGGCCTGCGCCAGGTTCGCCTGGAGGATCGAGTTGAGGAGTTCGTCGAAGCCGACGACCTGCTCCTGCACGCGGGCGAGGTGGTCGGCGACGTCACGGAAGTACTTCTGGATGTCCGGGTCGATCAGCCGCATCGGCCGCTCGCTCAGCAGCTGCATGGGCCGCACGAGCGGCAGCACCGCGCGCTTGAACTCCATGACCTCGCGCTTGAGTTGGTAGATCCGGCCGGCGTCGGTGCCCCGCGGCGTGCCCTTGCGCCCGGGGGAGAACACCTCCGTCTCCACCTCGTCGATGTCGTCCTGCACGGCGTCGGCGACGGCCACGTACCCGTCCACGACGTGGTCGGCGATGGCGTGCAGCACGGCCGAGGGGCCCTTGGCGAGCAACTCCGGGTCGTCCTGCAGCCGGTGACGCAGCGCCCTGAGCGAACCCTGCCCGCCGTGCCGGACGGTGATGAAGAAGTCCCGCCCGGTGAAGCACATGACCTCGCCGGACTCCACGACCTCGCTGGTGGCGGTGAGTTCGTCGTGCTCGACGTAGTGGATGGTCTTGAAGACGGTGAACAGCGTGTCGTCGTAGCGCTCCAGCTTCGGCCGCTGGTGCGCGTGCACAGCGTCCTCCACGGCCAGCGGGTGCAGCCCGAACTCGGCGGCGATACCGGCGAATTCGGCCTCCGACGGCTCGTGCAGACCGATCCAGACGAAGCCGCCGTCCCGGCGCACCTGACGGATCGCCTCGTGCGGGGTCAGATGGCGCTCGAACGCGACCCGCGCCCCGTCGCGGTAGACGGCGCAGTCCACGACGGCCGTGACCGCCTCCGCCGGGCGCGTGGCGTCGTACACGCCGCCGTCCTTGCGCAGCGACAGACGCGAGGGGCGGGACGGGCGAACTGCGGCACGCAGGTTGTGGATCATCGACATGAGCGGGCTCCTTCGCAACGAAAGGCCGCCGACGACGGTTGGAACTACCCGGAATGAGGACGTTTTGACTACGGATGTTTGGCACGTCCACAAAGCGGGGAGCACCGCACCGTCGCGGTGACAGCTTCGCTTGATTCAGATGCGCTTGATTCAGATCAAGACGGGGATCAAGACGGGAAAGAAGTGCTCTTCCGATGCGCGACGACCGACGAGCGGCACGACGCGAGTGAGGGCGGCAGCCAGCGGAGCGAGAAATACGGCTACGACAAGAGCTACGGAACTCGGTGCGCGGAAGAGCGGGTAGTACTGCCAGGCCGACTTCGGTCCATCGCAGCCCCACCTCCTCCGGCCGGTCCCCCGTAAGGGACGTTCCATACCCCATCCGGGGTTCCCCGTAGGGGAGTCAGTCTTCTCGGTCCGGGACGCGAAGGCGTGAGAAGCAAGGAATGAGAAGCCTTGGGTGCGAGGCTTCTGTGTGCCGCACGCGTGCTGTCCCGACCGGCGGCCCAGACTAACAGTCGGCTGAAGTGTCAAGGCGCCCGTTTGCCGGTTCCTGACGAGTTCTATGCTCGCTCCATGGCTGATGTTCTTCCGTTGGTGGAGGCCCGTTTGCGCACCGCGCTGGGCGAACCGGACGCGCGCGCCGCGGTCACCTTCCTGGGCACGGACCGCTTCGAGGTGCTCCGTTTCACCGACGGCGACGTCGTCCGCTACGCCACGCTCGGCATGTCCGCCCAGCCGATGGCCGATCCCACCGCGACCCTCGCCGACCCCGTCGCGGGCCCCCGCGCCGAACTCGTCCTGTCCGTGCGGCACGGCCTCGCCGACACCGACAAGGTGCTCCGCCCGCTCGCCGTGCTCGCCGCGTCACCGCAGGTCGAGGGCGTGGTCGTGGCCCCTGGAGCCTCCCTCGACGTGGGCGCGCCGCTGTGGCCCGGCGCCCCCTTCACCTCCGTCCTCGTCGCCGAGTCCGGCGGCCTCGTCGAGGACCTCGAACTCGACGCCCCCGCCGACCCCGTACGGTTCCTGCCGCTCCTCCCGATGACCGCCAACGAGGCCGCCTGGAAGCGCGTGCACGGCGCCCAGGCCCTCCAGGAGCGCTGGCTCACCCAGGGGACGGACCTCCGCGACCCCGCCCGCAGATCGGCCTCCCTGGACTGACCGGCCACCCCGGCACCGGCTTCCTCGTGTGACGGACGGCACGCCGTACGTGACCGGAGGCGGCTCGCGAGGTGGCCGAAAACCACCGCTTCCCTTGGCTGTGTGGGCAGTTGATTCCCTTGGTCGGTCCGAGGGGCCGTCCGCCGTCCGGGGCCGGCGTTCGTGTGCGGTTCGTGCGCGGAATGTGACGCGCACACGCCGGACGGGTGATCGTCCTTGACGCGAGGAACCACGGGGAGGACCGTTGGGCCCTATGAGGGGCGAACCCAGTTGCCCGAAGTGTGGTGGCCGGGTCAGGGCTCCCGGCCTCTTTGCCGACTCCTGGCAGTGCACCGCGCACGGGACGGTGCACCCGCTGCAGCCCGTGATCCCGCCCAGCGTCGAGGCCCTCAGCGTCGTCGTGCACCGTGCCAAGGTGCCGGTCTGGATGCCGTGGCCGCTGCCCGTGGGCTGGCTGTTCACGGGCGCCGCCTTCGCCGGGGACGACCGCAGCGGCGGACGTGCCACCGCCGTCGCCTGTTCCGGACCCGGCCCGCTCGGGGGCGTCGGAGAACTCGTCCTCATCGCGGAGGAGCTCGGTGTCGGCCTCGGCTCGCGGTACGCGGGCATCGACGGGCCCGATCCCGGGCCGTATCTGAGCGTCGAGAAACCACCCCAGGCGAAGGTGCTCGCCGCCGGCCGGCCGACACCGCTCTGGCATGTCACCGGCACACCGGACGACCGCGCGGTCTTCGCGGGGGAGGCACTCGGGCTGTGGCTGTGGGCCATCGTCTGGCCCGAGCAGACCGGCCTGCTGATGTACGACGAGCTGGTGCTGACGGATCTGCGGGACGCGGGGGCGGAGGTGGAGCTGCTGCCGTGCGGGGCGCTGTCGCCGCGGATCCTGGAGCCTTAGGGCGCAAGGAGTCGTAGCGCACCTGGAGCCGTAGGGCGCTTGGTGGCTCGGTGGTTTGGTGGCCAGGGGGTGGGACGGCTGAGGCCCACCGTTCGTGCGCCTGCTGTAGGGGGCACCCAGGGGTTTCGGGTGTGACAGGAGTAGTCCGAAAGGGCGCTATCCTTGAGCGTCCGCTTCCCTTTCCCGTCCGCGCCTGGAGTCCGAGTCGTGCGTATCGATCTGCACTGCCACTCCACGGCCTCCGACGGTACGGACACCCCCGCCGAGCTGGTGCGGAAGGCGGGCGCGGCCGGTCTGGACGTCGTCGCGCTGACCGACCACGACACGACGCGCGGGCACGCCGAGGCGATCGCCGCGCTGCCGGAGGGGCTCACGCTGGTCACCGGCGCCGAGCTGTCGTGCCGTCTCGACGGCGTCAGCATGCATATGCTCGCCTATCTGTTCGACCCCGAGGAGTCCGAGCTGCTCGCCGAGCGCGAGCTGGTCCGGGACGACCGGGTGCCGCGGGCCCAGGGGATGATCGTCAAGCTGAACGAGCTGGGGGTGCCGGTCACCTGGGACCAGGTCGCGCGCATCGCCGCCGGCGGTTCCGTGGGCCGCCCGCATGTGGCCACCGCCCTCGTCGAGCTCGGCGTCGTGCCGACCGTCGGCGACGCCTTCACCGAGCAGTGGCTCGCCGACGGCGGCCGTGCGTATGTCGAGAAGCACGAGACCGACCCCTTCGAGGCGATCCGGCTGATCAAGGCCGCCGGGGGTGTCGCGGTCTTCGCCCACCCCGCCGCCGCCAAGCGCGGCCGGACCGTACCGGAGTCCGCCGTCGCCGAACTGGCCGCCGCCGGGCTCGACGGCATCGAGGTCGACCACATGGAGCACGACCCGGCGACCCGGGCACGGCTGCGCGGCCTCGCGAAGGAACTGGGGCTGCTCACCACGGGCTCCTCCGACTACCACGGCAGCCGCAAGACCTGCGTCCTCGGCGAGTACACGACCGACCCCGAGGTGTACGGGGAGATCACGCGCCGGGCCACCGGGGCGTTCCCCGTCCCGGGAACCGGCGGGGCCCGCTAGCGCTCTCCGGCCGCTCCCTCGGCGGCGGTACGCCCCCGGCGGCCTCCGGCCGCCCCTTTCCCTCGCCCTTCTCCCCTCCCTCGCAAGGCACCCTCGTGTTCGATCTCGCCGTCTTCGGTTCCCTCTTCCTCACCCTCTTCGTGATCATGGATCCCCCGGGGATCACCCCGATCTTCCTCGGCCTCACCGCCGGGCGGCCCGCCCGCACCCAGAAGCGGATGGCGTTCCAGGCCGTCTGTGTGGCCGGTGGTGTGATCACGGTCTTCGGGCTGCTGGGCCACCAGATCCTCGACTACCTGCATGTGTCCGTCCCGGCGCTGATGATCGCGGGTGGACTGCTGCTCCTGCTGATCGCGCTGGATCTGCTGACCGGCAAGACGGACGAGCCGAAGCAGACGAAGGACGTGAACGTCGCGCTCGTCCCGCTCGGGATGCCGCTGCTGGCCGGTCCCGGCGCCATCGTGTCGGTGATCCTGGCGGTGCAGAAGGCGGACGGCATGGCCGGCCAGGTCTCGGTGTGGGCCGCGATCCTGGCGATCCACGTCGTGCTGTGGCTGACGATGCGGTACTCGCTGCTGATCATCCGGGTCATCAAGGACGGCGGTGTGGTCCTGGTGACCCGGCTCGCGGGCATGATGCTCTCCGCGATCGCCGTGCAGCAGATCATCAACGGCGTCACCCAGGTCGTACAGGCTGCATAGCAGAGCCCCGTACGGCACCGATGCCGTACGGGGCTCCGAAGTGTGAACGGACCCGCGTCCTATGAGGCGGTCACGTCGGCCGGGCGGATCCACAGGCGCTGCCCGATGGCGGCGGCCTGCTGCACGATCCGGTTGACGGAGGCGGCGTCCACGACGGTGCTGTCCACGGGTGTGCCGCTGACGTCGTCGAGTCGCAGGATTTCGAAGCGCAAGGGCTTCTCCCTTCGTCTGGTCATCCTCCTGAGGAGAACTACTGGTGGTGGTTCGCGGGTCATCGGTGCCCGTGTTCCATGAGGAATCAACGGTATGCGTGTGACAAACATTCCTTACGCTAAGGAAAATTTTCGAGAAGCTAATTACTAGCCGGTAAGTGGTGGGGCGGGTATGTCTACCGACAGGCAGGAAGACTGATTGGGACCGGTTGTGTTCGCAGCGTGACCGCCGGGACAATGGACGCGATGAACGACGACCTCACGGCGCTCGGCGCCCGCATCGACCGTACGAACGAGCTGCTGCACCGCATGCTCGCCGAGGTGGCGAAGACACCCTCGACACACGCGATCTTCGTCGATGCGGGGTACCTGTACGCGGCCGTGGGACGGCTCGCGGCGGGGACGGAGGACCGGCGGTCCTTCGACCTGGACGCCGAGGGGCTCATCGACGCCCTGATCGACAAGGCGCGCACGATCTTCGCGGACAGCCGGCTGCTGCGGGTCTACTGGTACGACGGGGCCCGGCGCCGCATCCACACGGCGGAACAGCAGTCGATCGCCGAGCTGCCGGACGTGAAGGTGCGGCTCGGCAATCTCAACGCCAACAACCAGCAGAAGGGCGTCGACTCCCTCATCCGCACCGACCTGGAGTCACTGGCCCGGCACCGCGCGATCAGCGACGCGGCCCTGATCGGCGGCGACGAGGACCTGGTCTCGGCGGTCGAGGCCGCGCAGGGGTACGGGGCGAGGGTCCACCTGTGGGGCATCGAGGCCCCCGAGGGCCGCAACCAGGCCGAGCCGCTGCTCTGGGAGGTCGACAGCCAGCGGACCTTCGACCTCGACTTCTTCAAGCCGTACGTGTCGCGGCGGGCCGCCGCCTCCTACGACGCCCCCACCGGCACCCGCCCCACCCGCGAGGACGTCCGCTTCGTCGGCGCCCAGATCGCCGCGAAGTGGCTCGCCTCCCGGGGCCGGGAGACCTTGCAGGAACTGCTCCACGGCCACCCGTATCTGCCCGGCTCCGTCGACCAGGACCTGCTCGTCGAGGCGGAGGGACTGCTCCAGTACTCGCTGCGGGGGCAGGCGGACCTGAGGCGGGCGCTGCGGGACGGGTTCTGGGAGCACTTGCGCGCGCAGTACTAGGCGCGCTGGGGCCCCCGGGGTTCGCTGCCGCCGCTCAGCGGGCGATCCGGTCCCAGAAACCGATGAGGGCGTCGGCCGTCGCCTTCGGCTGGTCGGTGTTGGGGGAGTGCTCGGCGTCGCGGACGACGGTGCGGTGGGCCCGCAGCCGTACGGCCATGTCGTCGAGGAGCGGGATCGGCCAGGTGTCGTCGCGCTCACCTGACAGGACGTGCTTGGGCAGGTCCACGGCGGCGAGTTCGGCGACACGGTCGGGTTCCGCGCAGAGCTGGCGGCCGGTGGCGATGAGCTGGGCCGGGCTGGTGGCGAGCCAGCGGCGACGCAGGTCGTCACGGTCGTCCAGGCCCTCGTCGAGGGCGCCCGTCTCGGCCTCCTCCGGCTCGGGCGCCTCCATCGCCTGGATGGCGTCCCAGACCTGCTCCATGTCCATCACGGCCAGCGCGTCCCGCAACAGCTTCACGCGCTCCCGCTGGCCCACCGAGATCTGGGCGGGCCCCGAGGCCATCAGGGTGAGCGAGGCGAAGGGGCAGGCGACAGGGGAGGAGTCCAGCAGCAGGGCGGCGCGGGAGATCTGGCCGCCGAGGGAGTGGCCGACGAGGTGCAGCGGGCCGCCGTCCCGCACGGCCTCCGCCTGGGCGAGCAGATCCCTCGCCAACTCGGCCTGCGCGTAGGGCGCTTCGTCGTCCTCGGCCCCCGGGCTCTCGTACTGCCCCCGCCCGTCCACCGCCACCGACCGATACCCCGCCTCGGCCAACGGCTCGTGCAACGCGATGAAGTCCTCCTTGCTCCCGGTGAACCCCGGCACCAGCAGCACAGTCCCCTTCACCGCCACCCCCGCCTCGATCACGGCGAACTCGCCCCGCGGGGTACGCAGACGATGGGCCCGAGCACCGGGCGGCGGGGTGAAGCTAGGCGGACGACTCATGGGTGGAGGGTAACCGCCACGCCACGCCGTTGTCGGGTGCGGGTGGACGAGGCCCCTCAAGATCAAAAGCAAGGGGCGCAGCCCCTGCCCTTCAGGGGCGCGGGGAATTTCGTGACCAGCCCCCACCGAACCCGCACATACCCACCACCCCCGCGCGGAGCGCGAAGAGGGGGTCGAAGGGGCGCAGCCCCTGGGGAGGGACGGGTAGGGGCGGCGGGGGCGAGAAACCCCCTGCCAACGCCGAAGGCCCGGCCCCCCGAAGGGAAACCGGACCTTTACTCGGCAGAATCGCCTCAGCCCTCCGTGCCCTCCACGGCAGCCACAGCCTTCCGCGTCCGCCGCCGAGGCGCCGGAGCCTCAGCCCCACCGTCCTCCACGACAGCCGCAACCGCGGCCTTCCGCGTCCGCCGCGGCTTCGTGGCCTGCTCCTCCGTCGGCTGAGCCGGAACCCCGGCCTCGGCCGGAGCCGCGGCCTTCCGGGTGCGCCGGCGGGGCTTGGCGGCCTCGGCGGTGTCTACGTCCTCGACAACGGCTTCGGTGGCCTTGCGGGTCCGACGTCGTGGCTTGGCCGGTGCCTCTTCGGCGACGGCTTCCTCGACCACGGTCTCGACGGGCGCGGCCTCGACGGGCGCCGCGGCCTTGCGCGTACGCCGACGCGGCTTGGCCGGTGCCTCTTCGGCGACGGCCTTGGCACCCGCTTCCTCAGCCGTGTCGACCGCGACCTCGGCGGCAGGCGCCACGGCGGCGGCCTTCCGCGTCCGCCGGCGAGGCGCGACCGCGGCCTCCTCGGCGACAGCCTCGACCACGACCTCGGCCGGAGCCGCGGCGGCCTTCCGGGTGCGCCGGCGGGGCTTGGCGGCCTCGGCGGTGTCCACGGCGGTCTCGGTGCTGTCCACGGCCTCGACCACGGCTTCGGCGGCCTTGCGGGTCCGGCGCCGGGGCTTGGCCGGTGCCTCTTCGGCGACGGCTTCCTCGACCACGGTCTCGACGGGCGCGGCCTCGACGGGCGCCGCGACCTTGCGCGTACGCCGACGCGGCTTGGCCGCGGCCTCGGCGACCGGCTCGGCGCCGACCGTGCCCTCGGCCGTGTCGACCGCGGCTTCCGCGCTCGGCGCGACCTCGGCGACGGCGGCGGACTCAACGGCCTCCACCGACTTGCGGGTCCGACGACGACGCGGCTTGGCCGCCTCCTCGACCGACTCGGCAGGCGCATCCACCGGCGCGCTCGTGGGCGTACCCGAGACGCTCTCGACCACGGCCTCGGCCCGCGCGGCCGGCGTGCTCTCCACTGCCTCCACCGTCTCGACCGCGGCCTCGGCGCCGGGGTTCACCCCGGCGCGGGTACGACGGCGACGGCGCGGCGTACGGGACTCGGACTCGGCGGAGTCGGTGCCCGACGGCTGCGCGGAGGGCGCGGACGCCGACGGCTCGGTGACCGCCGCGGCCTCGGGGGAGACCCCGTCGAGCGTGGCCCCACCGCGCGTACGGCGGCGCCTGCGCGGCGTACGCGCCGGGCGCTCACGCTCGCGCTCGGCGGTCGAGGGGCCGGAGGAACCACTGCCACCGCCACTGCCGCGACCGCCGCGCCCGCGCGGACCGCGCCCGCCCGGCTCGCCGAGGTCTTCCAGCTCCTCCGCGTCCAGCCCGGCCCGGGTGCGCTCGGAGCGCGGCAGGACACCCTTCGTGCCCGCCGGGATGCTCAGCTCCTCGAACAGGTGCGGGGACGTGGAGTACGTCTCCGGCGGGTCGTTGAACCCGAGGTCCAGCGCCTTGTTGATGAGCTGCCAGCGCGGGATGTCGTCCCAGTCGACGAGGGTGATCGCGATGCCCTTGGCACCCGCGCGGCCCGTACGGCCGATGCGGTGCAGGTACGTCTTCTCGTCCTCGGGGGACTGGTAGTTGATGACGTGGGTGACACCCTCGACGTCGATGCCGCGGGCCGCGACGTCGGTGCAGACGAGGACGTCCACCTTGCCGTTGCGGAAGGCGCGCAGCGCCTGCTCGCGGGCGCCCTGGCCGAGGTCGCCGTGGACCGCGCCGGAGGCGAAGCCCCGCTGCTTGAGCTGGTCGGCGAGGTCGGCGGCCGTGCGCTTGGTGCGGCAGAAGACCATGGCCAGTCCCCGGCCGTCGGCCTGCAGTATGCGCGCGACCAGCTCGGGCTTGTCCATGTTGTGCGCGCGGTAGATGTGCTGCGAGGTGTTGCGGACCGTCGCGCCCTCGTCGTCCGGGGCCGTGGCGCGGATGTGCGTCGGCTGGGACATGTAGCGGCGGGCGAGACCGATGACCGCGCCCGGCATGGTCGCCGAGAACAGCATCGTCTGGCGGCGGGCCGGAAGCATGTTGATGATCTTCTCGACGTCGGGCAGGAAGCCCAGGTCGAGCATCTCGTCGGCCTCGTCGAGCACCAGGCACTTGACGTGCTTCAGGTTCAGCTTCTTCTGGCCCGCGAGGTCGAGGAGCCGCCCGGGGGTGCCGATGACGACGTCCACGCCCTTCTTGAGGGCCTCGACCTGGGGCTCGTAGGCCCGGCCGCCGTAGATCGCGGTGACGCGGACGTTGCGTACCTTGCCGGCGGTCAGCAGGTCGTTGGTGACCTGGGTGCACAACTCGCGCGTCGGGACGACGACGAGCGCCTGCGGCGAGTCGACGAGGTCCTCGGGCTTGGCGCGGCCGGCCTCGACGTCGGCGGGGACGACGACGCGCTCGAGGAGCGGGAGGCCGAAGCCCAGCGTCTTGCCGGTGCCGGTCTTGGCCTGGCCGATGACGTCGGTGCCGGTGAGGGCGACCGGGAGCGTCATCTCCTGGATGGGGAAGGGGTTGATGATGCCGACGGCCTCAAGCGCCTCGGCGGTCTCGGGAAAGATTCCGAGATCTCGGAAAGTCGTAGTCAGGGTGCTGCCTCTTCTGTGTACGCGGTGTGAGGCGAGCGCGGGGGTCGTGTCGGACCGTGCCGGGGGACGTCGGCCGCCTCACGGGCGGGCCGTGTGGCACGGGACCACTGCCGACGCTCTAGCGCTCATACCGCTGAGGGGTTCCCTCCGGACGCCGTACGCGATGTGCCGTACGGAAAAGGAGGGCTGTCGGGTCGGAGCCGATCGGGCCACCGACCGGGCATCCTCATGCGTGCGGCCTGTCGAGATACGGTCGAGCGATCGAACTACGTCCGAACTATGTCGACGTACCAGCAGGCGCATTACCACCATACCCCGGAATCGCGCATATGCGATGGCCGATTTGGTCACGTAGTCGTCGTCACATCGAATCACGCGCCGAATCGTGCGCTGGGGGCGCACTGCGTGACCAGGCCCTTCCGCGTTGCGCGAAGCGGGCTATTGTGCGCTTCATGACCACGTCTGACAAGCCTGAGAACGCCACCGGCGGCGAGTCCGCCGCCGACACCGCCGAGGTCACCGGGATCGCCGCCCAGGACTGGGCCCGCGCCTCCGCCGACCCGCAGTACCGCGCGGCGGTGGTGGATCTGCTGGGGGCGCTGGCGTACGGGGAACTGGCGGCGTTCGAACGGCTCGCGGAGGACGCGAAGCTGGCGCCGACCCTCGTCGACAAGGCGGAGCTGGCGAAGATGGCGGCGGCCGAGTTCCACCACTTCGAGAGGCTCGCCGGGCGGCTCACCGAGATCGGTGAGGAACCGACGCGGGCCATGGAGCCGTTCGTCGACGCGCTCGACGGCTTCCACCGGCAGACCGCGCCGTCGGACTGGCTGGAGGGGCTCGTCAAGGCCTACGTCGGCGACTCGATCGCCAGTGACTTCTACCGCGAGGTCGCGGCGCACCTCGACTCGGACACCCGCGGGCTCGTGCTCGCCGTGCTCGACGACACGGGGCACGCCGGGTTCGCGGTGGAGAAGGTGCGCGCCGCGATCGACGAGGACCCGCGGGTGGGGGGCCGACTGGCGCTGTGGGCACGGCGGTTGATGGGCGAGGCGCTGTCGCAGTCGCAGCGGGTGGTGGCCGACCGGGACGCCCTGTCCACGATGCTCGTCGGAGGTGTCGCCGACGGTTTCGATCTGGCCGAGGTGGGGCGGATGTTCTCGCGGATCACCGAGGCACACACCAAGCGGATGGCCGCGCTGGGCCTGGCGGCCTGAGCCGGGGCTTCGCGGACACCGCCTACGGCCGGTCGCCGTGGGACGAACCGCGATCGGGCGGGCGCGGGCTTCGGTGTGGCTGGTCGCGCCGTTCCCCGCGACCCTCGACGGACGGCTTCGCCGCCGTCGGAGGGCCTTCCTCAGGCCGTCGCGGAGCTGCTGCGTCGAAATCGCTCCGTCGGGCGCAGGAGCAGGGACAGGGAGGCCGCGGCGACGATCAGCGCGCCGACGAGGATCAGCAGGTAGTTCCCGGAGCCCAGTGCCGTGTGGGTCAGGAAGGCGCCGAAGAGGCCGCCCGCGGTGCCGGTCGGGAGCACCAGGGTGCGCGTCGGCAGGCGGTGCGGCAGGCGGTAGGCCGCGGCACAGGCCAGGGCGAAGCCGAGGAGTGCGGATCCGAGTGCTTCCAAGAACATGATCGGGTTCCCTCCCGCACGGCCTGGCCTGGGCAAATCGGTCGTAGGCGGTACTACCCGCGAGTCAAGGAACGCAATCATCGTCTGTGCATGAGATGTGGTGGCTCTGTGCGCTTCGGGACCCGGCGGCCCTTGCGGGCGACGAGGAGCTGACAGGGGACGGGCAGGGAGCGGGCATACGGAGGGGCCCGGTGGTCTCACACCACCGGGCCCCTCCGTACACCTCGTGTGCCTTCGACCACCGCTGACTACAGCGCGCTGAAGCCCACCTTGCGGACGGTCGGCTCGCCGATGTCGATGTAGGCGAGACGGTCGGCCGGGATCAGCACCTTGCGGCCGTGCTCGTCCGTGAGGCTCAGCAGCGCCGACTTGCCGGTCAGCGCCTCGGCAACGGCACGCTCGACCTCCTCGGCACTCTGACCGCTCTCCAGAACGATCTCGCGGGGCGCGTGCTGCACGCCGATCTTGACCTCCACGGCTATGTCCCTCCGACGGTCAGTGAAATGCGCGGGCTTCCGCGCCGTACGCAGCACACATTAGCCCGGTGAGGGGACGTACACGCTCCGCATGAGAACGCCAGGAGCGAACAGCGGCCGGGAACAAATCCTCCGACCAGCGATCGGCGCCGCGGTCGGGTGCCGATCGGTCAGTGCTGGTCGATACCGTGCAGGGGGAAGCCGGCGATACCGCGCCAGGCCAGCGAGGCCAGCAGCTGGACCGCCTGTTCGCGCGGGACGCTGCGGTCGCTGTGCAGCCAGGACCGCGCCACCACCTGGGAGAGACCGCCCAGGCCGGAGGCGAGAAGCATCGACTCCGGGCGCGAGAGACCGGTGTCCTCCGCGATCACGTCGCAGATGGCCTCGGCGCACTCGTTGGTGACCTTGTCGACGCGCTCGCGCACGGCGGGCTCGTTCGTCAGGTCCGACTCGAAGACCAGCCGGAAGGCGCCGCCCTCGTCCTCGACGTACGCGAAGTAGGCGTCCATCGTGGCCCGCACACGCTGCTTGTTGTCGGTCGTCGACGCGAGGGCGCTGCGCACGGCCTGGATGAGGGACTCGCAGTGCTGGTCCAGCAGGGCCAGATACAGGTCGAGCTTGCCGGGAAAGTGCTGGTAGAGCACCGGCTTGCTGACTCCGGCGCGTTCGGCGATGTCGTCCATCGCGGCCGAGTGGTAGCCCTGGGCCACGAAGACTTCCTGGGCGGCGCCCAGCAACTGGTTCCGTCGGGCTCGGCGCGGCAGGCGTGTGCCCCGCGGGCGCGCCGCCTCTGTCTGCTCGATGGCTGTCACGCCGCCTCCCAAAATCGTCCACATGCGGTGAGCGCCGCGCCGCCATCGTACTTTTCGGTAACCCGGGTGTGCGCGGTGCGAGCGCAGAATTTCACGGACCGGACGCCGGGGAAAGTGCCGCGGACCCTGTCAAACAGGGGCATGGCGGGCAGAAGGAAGCCCTTTCTCGTCACCGGTCGTCGTCCCAGGTGAGGCTCGGGTTATCGGTAGTCGTCCTCGTCCAGGGAGACCACCCGGGCCTGTTCCGCCAGGTCCGCCTCGTTGGCGGCGTCCGGGTCGGCCTCGGTCAAGGGGTCGTCCCTGTTCCGGGCGATGTCGGTGTGCTGCTCGGCGGCATCGGCCTCGGGGGCCTCGACGTCGTCGAACTCCACGGAGTCCTCCTCGGCGAAGGTGTCGGGGTCGGACGGGTCAACGGCCATCGTGGGTTCCCCTTCCTGGTGCTGCCCCGATGCCGCCGGTTCCTCGCCCGGCGGTGCGGGGCCCCCGTACGGGTTCCCTCTCCATGGGCCCGGATGCCCTGTGCGCGAGCCTGGATTCCCTGCTTACGAGCCTAGGAGACGGGCGATCGCGGCGCTACGCGGTCCGCGTGCTCCGCGGTGCTCCGCCGTGGTCCGGTGTGCTCCGCCGTGGTCCGGCGCGGCCCGGCGGTGGCGGCTCTCCTCGTCTCCGGCGTCCCGTGCCGGATGGCCGATTTACTCCCTGGTCTGTGACGGCGAACACATGAGCCACTGCGTGATCGTCTCGTAACATTGCCCGCATGTCTTCGACCGAGCTGCCGTCCCTGCTGACCGCCACCGCGTCGCCGAAGGCGAGTGCCGTGCGCGTGGCGCCCGGTGAGCGGCTGAGGTCGGTCCGGCTGCCGGGGATCACCCTGTCGGTACGGTCGAGACCGCCGGCGCGCGAGGGGCTGCCGCCCGCCCTGTACGTGCACGGCCTGGGCGGTTCCTCGCAGAACTGGTCGGCGCTGATGCCCCTGCTCGACGAACTCGTGGACGGCGAGGCGCTCGACCTCCCCGGCTTCGGCGACTCGCCGCCCCCGGACGACGGCAACTACTCCGTCACCGGCCACGCGCGCGCGGTCATCCGCCACCTCGACGCGGCCGGGCGCGGCCCCGTGCACCTCTTCGGCAACTCCCTCGGCGGCGCCATCACGACCCGTGTCGCCGCGCTCCGCCCCGACCTCGTCCGCACCCTGACCCTCGTCTCGCCCGCCCTGCCGGAACTCTTCGTGCAGCGGACCGCCGTGCCGACCGGGATGCTCGCCCTGCCCGGCGTGTCGGCGCTCTTCACCCGTTTCACCAAGGGCTGGAGCGCCGAGCAGCGGGTGCGGGGCGTCATGGCGCTCTGTTACGGCGACCCCGGCCGCGTCACGGACGAAGGCTTCCGCAACGCCGTCGAGGAGATGGAGCGGCGCCTTCAACTGCCGTACATGTGGGACGCGTTGACGCGGTCCGCCCGGGGGCTCGTGGACGCGTACACGCTGGGTGGCCAGCACTCGCTCTGGCGTCAGGCCGAGCGAGTCCTCGCCCCGACCCTTCTCGTCTACGGCCGCCGCGACCAGCTCGTCGGCTATCGCATGGCCCAGCGCGCGGCCCGCTCCTTCCGTGACTCCCGCCTCGTCTCCCTGCCGGACGCGGGGCACGTGGCGATGATGGAATATCCGGAGGCGGTCGCCGCCGCGTTTCGTGAACTGCTCGCGGATTCCCAGCAGTCGGGCGCGGCGGCGGTGGACGGCGCGATGATGGGTTCGGTGCCGGGCGAATGGCGTCCGGGCGTGGATTCGCCTTCGGGCGGGGTGAGTTCGAGCGGTGGTGCTGGTGTTGGTGCGGGCGCCGTGGCTTCGGGGTCGGGGTCGCGCGTGACTTCGGGCTCGGATTCGGGCTCGGGCTCGGCTTCGGTCGGGAGCTTGAGTGAGGGTGGGGCGTTGGGCGGCGACGGTTCGGCCGGTGCCGACGTCGCCGGATCGACTGCCGAAGGGCCTCCATCGGGCTCTCCCGGCGTGGGGAGCTGAGGCGCGGCGTGGGACGGCACAGCCGCAAGGGGCGGGCGCCGAAAGGCGACACCAACGACATGAGGACGGCCCGGACGGCTACATCCGCCGGGCCGGACGCGCGCGGACCGGCGGCGCCGCGCGGGCCGGAGGCCCAGGGCTTTCCGGGGGCCCAGAGCGCGGGCGGACCGGTGGTGCCGGGCGCCAGGCGCGGCGCCGCGGCTCCGGCGGGTCCGCCGGGAGCGTGGTCGCCGGGCGGTGCCCCGCCGCCTCGCGGGTACGACGGCGCTCCCGGCCAGGGGGCGCCGCGGTTCACCGGGGGCGCGCCCGGGCAGCAGGGTCCGCGCCCTCCTGACGGCACCCCCGCGCACGGCTTTCCTCGTCTGCCCGACGGCACGCCGGCGCATGGGATGCCGCGATTCGCCGACGGCACTCCGGCGCACGGTTTTCCCCGGCTCCCCGACGACACCTCGGCTCGTGGCTTTCCGCCGAGCCGGGGTGGGCATCCCGAGCAGCGTGAAGCGGGCGGTGGCTGGGGGCACTTGGGTGGTGGTGGGCGCCGGACGGGTGCCGGACACGGCGTGGCGCAAGGGGCTCCCGAGGGGGCCCCGTATGGTGTGCCGGGCGAGGCGCCACCCCCCGGCGCCCCGTACGGCGAGCCTCCGGAGCGCTCCGGTCGCCGCATCCCCATTCCCCGGCAGCGGCAGGAGGCCATGCCCCCCGGTGGCCCCCGCCAGGCATACCTGGACGCCTTCGACGAGGTCGACGACGTCCACGCTCCCGGCCGCACCCACCGTGCCGCGCCGGGTGCCGACGCCGACGGCAGGGCCGAGGCGGCTTTCGAGGAGCAGCCGTCGCGGGAGACGCCTCTGCGGCGGAAGCGGTCCGCCGGAGAGCCTCCGGGCGACGGGTCCGCGGCCGTGGGGACGGCGAAGGGCGGCAAGGGTCGCGCGTTCGCCGGGATCGCCGCCGCCGCGGTCACGACCGTGCTGGTGGTCGTCGCGGTCGGCCGGATGGCCGGCGGGGACGACAGCACGGCCCCGCAGCCGCAGGCCGCCGACGCCGGCGAACGCGATGTGCGCGACGCCTCGCGCAGCGACAACCGGCCCACGCCGTCCACCTCGCCGAGTCCGGGCACGAGCGCGACCCCGCTGTCGTACGACCAGAAGATGGGCCAGAAGTACGCGCTCGCCGCCGACCTGGAGGGCGACGGGAAGTTCGAGGCGGTCAAGGGCTTCGACAAGGCGCCGGGGGCGGGGCAGAAGTACCGCTACCGGGTCGATGTGGAGGAAGGGCTCGGGCTGGACGCCGGGTTGTTCGCGGATGCCGTGCAGAAGACGCTGAACGACGACCGGAGTTGGGCCCACAACGGCGGTCGTACGTTCGAGCGGATCTCGTCGGGGACACCCGACTTCGTGATCACGCTGGCCAGTCCGGGCACCACGGCGTTCTGGTGCGCCAAGTCGGGGCTCGACACGACCGTGGACAACGTGTCCTGCGACTCGGCCTCCACCGAGCGCGTGATGATCAACGCGTACCGCTGGGCCCAGGGCGCGGAGACCTACGGCGATCAGATCCATGCCTACCGGCAGATGCTGATCAACCACGAGATCGGTCACCGTCTCCGCTACGACCATGTGACCTGCGACAAGAATGGCGAGCTCGCACCCGTCATGCAGCAGCAGAGCAAGTTCCTGACGTACAAGGGGATCACCTGCAAGGCCAACCCTTGGCCCTACCCCGGCAGTTGACGGGCCGTGATCGCGTGATCCCTTAGCGCGACAAAACGCGTCCCGCTAGCGAAAGTTACGACCGTTCACCCCTTTTGGTGGCGCGATGGACAACCGTCCGTCGCGCCACCGCCTTGTCCGCATACGTTCGTCCCGCTGCGAGCCGCCGGGTGAACGGCGGCTCCTCAAACGGGAGATCGGGGGTGCACGCGTGCGCATCGGACTGCTTACGGAGGGTGGCTATCCGTATGTGAGCGGTGACGCCAGGCTCTGGTGCGACCGACTCGTACGCGGGCTGGAGCGACACGAGTTCGACATCTATGCGCTCAGCCGGAGCGAGCGGCAGGAGGACGAGGGCTGGATCCCGCTGCCGGCGCAGGTCAGCCGGGTCCGCACCGCTCCGCTCTGGACGGCCGAGGACGACGGGGTCGTGCTGGGCCGCCGGGCGCGAAGGCGCTTCGCCGAGGCGTACGGCGAACTGGTGGCGGCGATGTGTTCGGGGCGCGCGGGCGCGGCCGGGACCGATGGCTGGGCCGGCGGTGGTACCGGCGTTGGCACCGGCGGCGGTGCTGATGGTGGTGCTGATGGCGGGGCCGGTGCGGCGGGAGAGGCCTCCCGCGGTGCGGCCGACGCTGAGGCGGACCGTTTCGGCAACGCGCTGTACGGGCTCGCGGAACTCGCGCGCGACGAGGGCGGGCTGGTCGGCGTACTGCGCTCCGAGGCAGCCGTGCGCACCCTGGAGCGCGCCTGTCGTGCGCCGGGCGCGGTGCGAGGGGCGCGAGAGGCCCGTGTACCGGATCTGCTGACGGTCGCCTCGCACCTCGAACGCGCCCTGCGCCCCCTCTCCCTCGACTGGTACGAGGACGACGGGCTCGGCTCGGTCGACCTGTGCCACGCGGCGGCGGGTGGCTCGGCCGCACTGCCCGGACTGCTGGCCCGGCACTTCCACGGGGTGCCGCTGCTGGTCACCGAGTACGGCGTGCCGCTGCGGGCGCACTACCTCGGAGCCTCGGGGGAGGCGCCGGTGCGCGCCCTGCTCGCGGCCTTCCACCGGCGGCTGACCGCCGAGGTCTACCGGCAGGCCGCCTGTCTCACCCCCGGCAACACCCATGCCCGGCGCTGGCAGGAGCGCTGCGGCGCCGATCGCTCCCGGATCCGGACCGTGTACCCCGGCATGGACGCCGCCCGGTTCGCTGAGGTCGGCGAGTCGGCGGAGTGCGCGGATCCGCACACGCTGGTGTGGGTCGGCCGCATCGAGCCCGCCAAGGACCTGATCTCGCTGCTGCACGCCTTCGCCGAGATCCGCCGGGCGGAACCGAAGGCGCGGCTCCGGATCGTCGGGGCGGCGTCGGGGGCCGAGGCCGTCGCCTATCTGGGCCACTGCAGAGCGCTGGCCGCGCAGCTCTTCCCCGACGAGGCGGACGGTGTCCACGCGGTCGGCGACAACCCCGTCTCCTTCGAGGAGATCGGCGACCCGGCCGTCCCCGACCTGGCCGAGGCGTATGCGGCGGGCGCGGTGGTCGTGCTCTCCAGCGTCGTCGAGGGCTTCCCGATCAGCCTGGTGGAGGCCATGTTCTGCGCCCGGCCGACGGTCTCCACCGACGTGGGCGCCGTCGTGGAGGTCATCGGTGGCACCGGACTGGTCGTACCGCCGCGCAATCCGCGGGCGCTCGCCGAAGCGTGCGTGGCACTCCTGAGAGAACCCGAGCGCCGCGCACGCCTGGGCGCGGCCGCCCGCGCGCGAGCCCTCGAACTCTTCACGGTGGAACAGAACGTCGAGGCATTTCGTGGCATCTATCTCGAAGTTGTCTCCCACGCCCCGGTGCGCAAGGTCGTCCTCGACGACACCGGCGAACCACTGCCCTTCGGAGCCCCCGCCGAGGCCCATGTCCCCGGCCGGTGGACCGATTCCCGCCTGCTGACGGGAGGCCTGGGCGTCGCCGGGATCGCGGGGGTCGCCGGTGTGACAGGAGTAGCGGGCGTGGCCGGCGTGGCGGCTGCGCCCGGTGCGGGGGCCGTCGGCAGGCCGCGCTGGGCCGTCGGGGCGCCTGTGCGGGCGACGGTGCCGCTCCGGGCCCCGGCGTCGGCATCGGGTTCGTCGGCGCCGGGTTCGGGGCCGGCGCCCGACACGGCTCCGGCGGCGCCCTCCGCCCCGGTCGCGCCGTCCGCTCCGGGTTCGGCTTCGGCGCCCGCCCCCGCGTCGGTCTCCGTCCCGGAGCCCGTGTGCGTCGCGGAGGGATCCGCGGGCGCGGCGGCCGGGGAACCGGTTCCCGCGGGAGAGGGGGCGCGATGAGTGAGCTCCGGTTGGACGGGCTGGACGAACTGGACGGGTACGACGGCTTCGACGGGACCGATCGCCCGGCCGTCCTGGACCGCTCGGACACGGTCGCCCCACCCGACCCCACTGCCCGGCCCGACGCCGACAGCCCCGCCCCGGCCGGGCCCAAGGCCTCTCCCCGTCGCGGTGCCGTGGACCCGGTGAAGGCACTGATGCACCGGCACCGGGAGCTGTGCGAACGGGCGGTGGATCCCTTGGAGATCGCCGCAGGACTGGAAGCGCACGGAGTGACCGACCGTACGGCCGCCCGCTTCCGGCACCGGGACGTGTTCTCCCTCGCCGAGGAGATGTACGCGCGCGTGTCGCGTGACGGGGACGAATCCACCGAGCGTCAGCCGGTGCCGAGCGCGCCCGGCGCAGGCCGGGGCTGGGCCGTGCTCGCCCTCCTGCCGGGCGCCGTGTGCGCGGCGGCCGTCGTCGGCGTACGCCTCACCGACGGCCGGCCCCGTCTCATGGCCGCCGCCCTCGGCGCCCTCGCGGTGGCGCTCTGTCTCCGTGTGGCCCTCGACCGGGGCCCCCTGCGCCTCCCGTCGGACACGGCGGGCCGCACCCGGATCTGGACCTGCTGGCTGATCGCGTACGCCCTCCTCGGTGACGGTCTGCTCGCCGCCGGTCTCGACGGAGGCCCCCACGGCCTCTGGCCCTTGGCCGTCGCGCCCGTCCTCGCCCTCTCCCTGTCCTGCGCCCCCGCCGTCTGGTGCGCCCATCTCCTCTCCGTACGCGCTCGCCGCAGACTCGCCGCCAGCCGGGGCCTCGCCGAGTTCGCCGACTCCGTGAAGCCCCTGATCCTCGGTGTGTTCGCACTCCATCTGTGCGCGCTGGGCGCCCTGCTCGCGCTGTGCGGCGCCCTCCTGGACGAACCCACCGGGTACGCCGGCGCGGGCGCCCTGGGCGCGCTCCTCCTGCTCGCCCGTCTCCTCGCCGTCCATGGGTTCGCCCAGGCCCCGGCCGTCGCCCTCCGTACCGCCGCCGTGGCCGAGGCACTCGCGCTGGGCACCGTCCTCGCGAGTCGCCTGCCCGGCTGTTCCTTCCTGGCCGTCCCCGTCGAGGCCGTCGCCGACGCCTGGGGGCCCGGGGCCGTCCCCGCCCTCGTGTGCGGTACCGCCGCGCTCGCCCTGCTCGTCCACGCCACCCGCACGCTGACCCGGGCCTCGGCCCACGCCCCGCCTTCCGGGGCCACCTGACCCACCTCGGGCCGCGCACGGCCGAACACCGTGTGCCGCCCGGCCCGACCGATGCGCGGGACCTCCGTCCCGGGCGTCACCTCCCGCGGGGCCGACACCGCGGGCCCACCTCATCACCCACGGCACCACCCCATAAGGAGAACTCCAGATGATCACCTCCCGAACCGGAGAACCCGCCCCGGGAGCCGCCCGATGAGGGTCCTGCTGATCGGAGCCAACGGCTACCTCGGCCGCTTCGTCGCCGAACGCCTGCTCGCCGACCCCGCCGTACAGCTCACCGCGCTCGGCCGCGGCGACGACGCCGACGTACGGTTCGACCTCGCCACCGGCAGCCCTGGCGCGCTCACCCGCTTCCTGGACGCCGTCCACCCGGGTGTCGTCGTCAACTGCGCCGGAGCCACCCGTGGCGGTGCCCGCGAACTCACCCGGCACAACACCGTCGCCGTCGCCACCGTCTGCGAGGCCCTCCGCCGCAGCGGCTGCGGCGCACGCCTGGTGCAGCTCGGCTGCGGCGCCGAATACGGGCCCAGCCAGCCCGGCTCCTCCACCGCCGAGGACGCCGTACCCCGCCCCGGCGGCCCGTACGGCGTGAGCAAGCTCGCCGCCACCGAGCTCGTCCTCGGCTCCGGCCTGGACGCCGTGGTCCTCCGTGTCTTCTCGCCCGCCGGACCCGGCACACCCGCGGGCTCCCCGCTCGGCCGCCTCGCCGAAGCCATGCGCCGCGCCATGCAGTCCGGCGACGGCGAACTCAAACTCGGCGGCCTCGGCGTCCAGCGCGACTTCGTCGACGTACGCGACGTCGCCCGCGCCGTCCACGCCGCCTCGCTCTCCGCCGCCCAGGGCGTGATCAACATCGGCTCCGGCCGAGCCGTGCGCCTCCGCGACGCCGCCGCCGTCCTCGCCCGCGTCGCCGGTTACGGCGGCGCCCTCCACGAGCTCGACGCCCCGCCCGGGCCCCTCAGGCCCACCATCGGCCACCCCCGTCCCGAACCGGACCACGCGGGCCCCGTCTCCTACCCGTACCCGGACGGCTGCGGCAGCTGGCAGCAGGCCGATGTGCGCACCGCCCGCGACCGCCTCGGCTGGCGGCCCCGCATCAATCTGGAGGAGTCCCTCGCGGACATCTGGATGGAGGCGGCGTGCCGTATCTGACCCCCGCCCCGTCCGGCATCGCCAGCACCGGCCTCAGCCTCGGCTTCGGCATCCCCGGCTATGCCCACCCTCTGGTCGCACCCCTCGAATGGGGCGAACTCACCCGCCCCGGCACTCCTCTCCACTGGGTCGTCCTGAACGTCTCCGACGGCCCCGGCAGCCGCCCCGATCCGCACTGCCTGGAAGCCGCCGGACGCCTGCGGAACGCGGGCGTCCGGGTCCTCGGTCACCTGGACACCACCTACGGGGCCCGCCCCCTCTCCGAGATCGCCTCCGAC
Organism: Streptomyces griseiscabiei; assembly: GCF_020010925.1. NCBI lineage: Bacteria > Bacillati > Actinomycetota > Actinomycetes > Kitasatosporales > Streptomycetaceae > Streptomyces > Streptomyces griseiscabiei. Next base: position 231,665 of record NZ_JAGJBZ010000002.1, read on the forward strand.
GCCCACCGCTATCTCGACTGGTACCGGGTCGACGGCTTCGTCCTCGACCGCTGCCCCACCGAGCACGGCGCCCTCCCCGAGACCGGCCGCAGGGTCGGCGCACTCCGCGCACTCCTCGGCGGTGGTCATCTCGTCCTCGGCCACGGCACCCACCCGCACCCCGGATATCTGGAGATCGCCGACCAACTGGTCACCTTCTCCGGACCCTGGAGCGACTACCGCTGGTCGCAGGTGGCCGAGTGGACCGCGGATCATCCGCCCGAACGCTTCTGCCACTTCGTCCACGGCGTCCCGCGCGGCCATCTCGACGAGGCGCTGCGCATCGCCCGCTGGCAGGGCGCCGCCACGATCTACTTCACCGACCGCACGGACCGTGGCGGCCGGATCGACCCCTGGGAGACCATGCCCGGCTACTGGGACGACATCGTCTCGCTGGTTGGAACGGGTGTCTCGGAATGAAAAAGGGCGTGGCAGTGTTACGGGAAGAACAACTGTAGTGATTGACCGACCAACGGAGTCCCCGTGTCGCTGCCACCCCTGGTCGAGCCCGCCGGCGAGCTCACCGTAGACGAGGTCCGCAGGTACTCCCGCCACCTGATCATCCCCGACGTGGGCATGGACGGGCAGAAGCGGCTGAAGAACGCCAAGGTGCTGTGTGTGGGCGCCGGTGGCCTGGGCTCGCCGGCGCTGATGTACCTGGCCGCGGCGGGCGTCGGCACGCTCGGCATCGTGGAGTTCGACGAGGTCGACGAGTCGAACCTGCAGCGCCAGATCATCCACAGCCAGGCCGACATCGGCCGCTCCAAGGCCGAGTCCGCGCGCGACTCCGTCCTCGGCATCAACCCGTACGTGAACGTGATCCTCCACGAAGAGCGGCTCGAGGCCGAGAACGTGAAGGAGATCTTCAGCCAGTACGACCTGATCGTCGACGGCACCGACAACTTCGCGACCCGCTACCTCGTCAACGACGCGGCCGTGCTGCTGAACAAGCCGTACGTGTGGGGCTCGATCTACCGCTTCGACGGCCAGGCCTCGGTCTTCTGGGCCGAGCACGGCCCGTGCTACCGCTGCCTCTACCCGGAGCCCCCGCCGCCGGGCATGGTCCCCTCCTGCGCCGAGGGCGGCGTCCTCGGTGTGCTCTGCGCGTCCATCGGCTCCATCCAGGTCAACGAGGCCATCAAGCTCCTCGCGGGCATCGGCGAGCCGCTCGTCGGCCGTCTGATGATCTACGACGCCCTGGAGATGCAGTACCGCCAGGTCAAGGTCCGCAAGGACCCCAACTGCGCGGTCTGCGGCGAGAACCCCACCGTCACCGAGCTCATCGACTACGAGGCCTTCTGCGGCGTCGTCTCCGAGGAGGCCCAGGAGGCGGCCGCCGGCTCGACGATCACTCCCAAGCAGCTCAAGGAGTGGATCGACGACGGCGAGAACATCGAGATCATCGACGTCCGCGAGATCAACGAGTACGAGATCGTCTCCATCCCGGGCGCCAAGCTGATCCCGAAGAACGAGTTCCTCATGGGCACCGCCCTGGAGGCCCTGCCGCAGGACAAGAAGATCGTCCTGCACTGCAAGACGGGTGTCCGCAGTGCGGAAGTCCTCGCGGTCCTGAAGTCGGCCGGTTTCGCCGACGCGGTCCACGTCGGTGGCGGTGTGATCGGCTGGGTCAACCAGATCGAGCCGCACAAGCCGGTCTACTAGACACACGCCTTCCCGAGAGGGGCTCGGCACCACGGGTGCCGGGCCCCTCTCCGCTGCCGTCCGTGCGCGCGCGAGTCGGTGGTGGCCCCTGCCTAGGCGCAGACCTTGCCGTCCTTCGGCGCCGTCCCGTCCAGCAGATACGAGTTCACCGTCGAGTCGACACAGTTGCTGCCGCTGCCGTACGCGCCATGGCCCTCGCCCTTCCAGGTGAGCAACACACCGACGCCCTCGCCCAACTCCCCGGCCATCTTCCGCGCACCCTCGTAGGGTGTCGCCGGGTCCCCGGTGTTGCCCACCACGAGGACGGGCGCCGCTCCGGGGGCGCTCACCTCCGGTGAGTCCGTCAGACCGGGCACCGGCCAGTCGTGGCACCAGCCCGCGGTGTCCCAGCCGAGGTACTCGCCGAAGACGGGCGAGATCTTCCGGAACTCGGGCAGCAGCTTCTTCGTCTCCTCCGGACTCGGCCGCTGCTTCTGGTCCAAGCACGATATGACCCGTTGGGAGTGGGTCGTCGTGCCGTAGCGGCCCGAGGGGTCACGCTCGTTGTATCCGTCGGCCAGCGTGAGCAGTTCGGTTCCGTCGCCGTCCTCGGCCGCGTCGAGCGCACTGGTCAGCGTGGGCCAGCTCTGCTCGCTGTAGAGCGGCAGGACGATACCGGTGGTCGCCAGCGACTGGGTGAGCTTTCGGCCGGACGTCGTCGCCAGCGGTTCGCCGTCGATCCGCTCCAGCAGGTCCGCGATCTTCCGGGTGCCCTTCGCGGGGTCCTGGCCCGTGGACCTCAGATAATTGTCGAGGGCTCGCTGGAAGCCCAGGGTCTGGTTCTTCGCATGGCCCACGGTGTCCGCGGTCGGGTCGACCACCGCGTCCAGGACCAGGCGTCCCACGTTCTCCGGGAACAGGTGGGCGTAGACCCCGCCGAGTTCGGTGCCGTAGGAGATGCCGAAGTACTGCAGCTTCTCGTCGCCGAGGGCCCGGCGCATGAGGTCCATGTCGCGGGCGGTGTCGGTGGTGGAGACATGCGACAGCAGCTTGCCGGCGGCCTTCTCGCAGCCCGCGCCGAAGTCGGACGCGTCCTTGAAGAAGGCCGTCTCCTCCCTCGCGTCGTCCGGTGTGGCGTCCACCGACTCGCCCGCCTGGATCTCCTTGTCGCTGCGGCAGCGCACCCCCTCGCTCCCCGCGACCCCACGCGGGTCCCAGCTCACCAGGTCGTACCGCTCGTGCAGTTCGCTCGTGAGTCCCGCGTACGACGGCATCATGGACACCCCGGAGCCGCCGGGCCCGCCGAAGTTGAACAGGAGCGAGCCGACCCGTTCGTCGGCGTCGCCGGTCGCCTTGCTGCGGATCAGCGCGAGCCCGATCGCCCCGTCGTCCGGGTTCGCGTAGTCCATCGGCACCTTCAGCGTGGCGCACTGCCAGTCGTCTCCCGGTGCCGGGCCCTCGGAAGTCGCCTTGCAGCGAGCCCAGTCGAGCTTCTCGGGCGCCCATGAGGACGGGGCAGAGGAAGAAGATGATGAAGACGAAGAAGCCGAGGGCTTTCCGTCGTCCTTGTCGTCACCGGCCTTGTCGTCCGTGCCGCCACTACAGCCGGCCATCAGCAGCACGGCAGCGGCCAGAGCCGCCCCCCGTGGAAAACGCGCCATGAACACTTCCCCCCTCGCGATACCGCCCGCCGGATGTCCCGAATGGCGGTCATGCCATGGTATGCGGACTGACGGGCAGGCCGAGATGGCCTGTGGATAACGTTCTGACCTGCAAGTTCACGAGCAGATCGTGCCAGACTTCGGTACCTTCCCCGTCAGCAGGTAACCGTCCACGGCCGTCTGGACGCAGGCATTGCCGCTGCCGTACGCGCCATGCCCCTGCCCCTCGTACGTCAGCTCGACGCCGACTCCCTCACCGAGCGCGTCGACCATCTTCCGCGCACCCTCGTACGGCGTGGCCGGGTCGCCGGTGTTGCCGATCACGAGGATCGGCGCCGAGCCCGGGGCGCGTACGTCGGGGTGGTCGGCCGCGCCGGCGACAGCCCAGTCGGTGCAGCTGAGCATGGCCCAGGCGAGCCACGTACCGAAGACGGGGGAGGCCGTCCGGAACTCGGTGAGTCTCGCCTCCACGTCCCCGGTGGTGTAGCGCGGTTTGTCGTCCGCGCAGTTGATGGAGATGTTGGCCGCGGTGATGTTGCTGTACTCGCCGTTCTCGCTGCGCCCGTTCAGCGAGTCGGACAGCAGCATCAGCACGCTGCCGTCGCCGTCGTACGCCTGTTCAAGGCCCTCGGTCAGGTACTGCCAGAGGTCCTGGGAGTACAGGGCCTGGGCGATACCGGCCCTCGCCTCCGACTCGGTCAGGTCGCGGGGGAAGACTCCGCTGATCGGCTTGCGGTCGAGGTCGTCGAGCAGTCTGACGATCCGGTCCTCGACGTCCTGCCGGGTGTCGCCGACCGGACAGTCCTCCACCTTGGACACGCAGTCCTGTGCGTAGTTGTCGAGCGCCCGCTGAAAGCCCTTGGCCTGTCCGAGTGCCCCCTGTTCCGCGTTCTGGGTCGGGTCGACGACGGCGTCGAACACGGCCCGTCCGACGTTCTCCGGGAACAGATGGGCGTAGACGCCGCCGAGTTCGGTGCCGTACGAGAAGCCGAAGTAGTGGAGCCGGTCGTCGCCGAGCACCTGGCGCATGAGGTCCATGTCGCGGGCCGCGTCCGTGGTGCGGACGTGCGGGAGGGTCGCCCCGGAGTTCTCCTCGCAGGCGGAGTTGAACGCCGTCGTGTTGTCGAGGAAGTCCGTCCGCTCGGCCGCGTCGTCCGGGGTTCCGTCCTGCTGGAAGTACTGGTCGAGCTGTTCGTCGTCCTCGCATTCGACTCCGGCGCTGCGGCCGACGCCCCGAGGGTCGAAGCTCACCAGGTCGTAGCGGGTGCGCAGTTTCGCGTAGTCCTCCCCGAAGGAGGGGAGGGTCTTGACGCCCGAGAGGCCGGGGCCGCCGAAGTTGAAGACGAGCGAACCGATGCGCCGGCTCCGGGAGCCGCTGGATCCGGCCCGGATCAGCGCGATGCCGATGGTGTCGCCCTCGGGCTCGTCCCAGTCGAGGGGTGCCTTCATGGTCGCGCACTCCCAGACCTCGCCGTCCGGCAGCGGGGCGGGCGCACTGCCGCCGCCCTGGGACTGGGACGGGGCCTCGCAGGTCTCCCAGCTCAGTTTCTGTGTCGTCAGGTCCCCGTCACCGCCCTTGGCATCGTCGCCGCAGCCGGCCGCCGACAGGGAGAGCAGGAGGGCGACGGCGGTCATGGCGACGGCACGCGGTCGGGGAGAGGTGGGCATGTCCTCCATCCTGGAGGTGCCCGGGACGACGCGCTCGGGGCGCGGTCCGTGCGGGTGAGGCGCGGGAGGTGCCGCCACGCGCGCGTGGACAGGACCCATCCCGGACGGGGACCCACGCGCGCGAGGACGTGCCTGGAGCGCGCCCGCGCGGGACAACCGGACGTGCCTAGAGCGCACCCTTGCGGGACAACTGGTTGAACGCCAGCCACCCCGGCAGCACGGGCAGCCACAGCGTCAGCAGACGGAACAGCAGCACCGCGGGCGCGGCGACCTCCTTGGGGAGCCCGACGGCGATCAGACCCACGGTCAGGGTGGCCTCGACCGCGCCCACACCGCCCGGGGTCGGCGCGGCCGAACCGAGCGCGTTGCCCGCGAGGAAGACGACGGCGACGCTGGCGATGCTGATCGACACGTCCTCGTTGCCGAAGGCGCGGATCGAGGCGTCCAGGCACATCACGAAGCAGCCGGTGAGGAGCAGCATGCCGCCGATACCGGTGACCAGCTTCTGCGGCCGCTGCAGCACGTCGAGCATGCGTGGCACGACACCGGCGAAGAGCGACCGCACGCGCGTGACGACGAACTTGCGCAGGAACGGGATCGACGTCACCACCAGGACCAGCACGGCGACCGTCAACAGGCCCGCGATGACGGTGCGGGACGGAGACAGGGACGGCGTCTTCTCCGTTCCGGTCAGATAGCCGAAGGCGAGCAGCATCAGGATGTGACAGCCGAGCCCGAAGAGCTGCGACGCGCCGACACTCGCCACCGCGAGCCCCGGCCGTACCCCCGCGCGCTGCAGGAAGCGGGTGTTGAGTGCCACACCGCCCACCGCGGCCGGCGCCACGATCTTGACGAACGAGCCGGCGACCTGGGCCCCGATCGTCCGCAGGAACGGCACCCGCTCCGGCACGAAGCCCAGCAGGCTCATGGCCGCCGCGACATAGCTCAGCGCGGAGAAGAACACGGCGGCGGCGACCCAGCCCCACTCGGCGTTCTCGATGAGCGGCCCGAACTCGATGTGGGTGAGCTGGGTCAGCAGGAAGTACGCGCCGATCGCGCCGGCGATGAGACTGATCAGGGTGCGCGGCTTGACCCGCTCCAGCCGGGCCGGTTCGACCGGTGCCTGGGGCCGGATCAGCAGCACCTGGTGGCGGATCTGGGTGAGCAGATCCTCCTCGCGGGCCTCCTCCAGGGCCTCGTCGATCGCCCGTTTCTCGGCCCGCTGCTCGGCCCGTACGGCCTTCTTGTCGGCCTTGCCCGGCTCGGCGGCCTTGCTGTGCTCCTCCGCGCGGGCCTGCTTGGCCAGGTGGGACGCCTCCAGGACCGCCTCGCGCTCGCGTTCGGCGCGCTCCCGGGCCAGCCTGCGCAGGGTCGCGCGCGTGGAGCGCGAGAGGGCGATGGGCTGCAGCATCGGCAGACAGTCGGCCACCGCGTCGGGGCCGAGCACGCTCACCGCCGACGCCACCGAGCGTTCGGCGCCCACACGCAGGCCCAGGGTCGTCAGCAACTGGGACACGTCCATGCGCAGCACCAGATCGCCTGCCGCGATCTCGCCGACGCGCAGATCGGTGAGGATCACCGTGCCGGAACGATCCACCAGAATCGCGTCGCCCACCAGCCGTCGGTGCGCGATCCGCCGCGACTGCAGTGCCTTGACCTGGTGCCAGGTGTCCGACATCAGCTCGTCGGTGACCTCGTCGTCCGCCAGGGAGTCCAGGTTGTGGCCGCCGGTGTGCTCGTAGACGAGCATCACGGCGTCCGGTCCGAGTTCGGAGGTCGCGATCAGTTTGGGCGCGTTGGCTCCGGCCGCGATGGCCGCGTACGCGAGGAGGGCCTCCTGCTCCAGGGCCTGGCGCAGCGACTGGAGGCTGCGGCGCGTGGTGATGCCGCGCAGGGTCAGCCGCCGCCAGACGCGGTAGAAGAAGCCCTGTGCCTGCTGCTCCCGGTCGACGACGGTGACGTCCAGGGGCGGGCCGTCCTCCAGCGTCACGAAGTACCGGCGGCCCCGGTCCCCGCCCTCCGCCGTCTCCGGGATCTCCTCGCGGGCGGCGCTGACCGGCTTGAAGCCCACCCGCCGGAGGCCGGCCATCAGGGTCCGGCCGGTCGGGCGTACGTTCGGGGAGCCGACCGCGTACAGCGTTCCGTAGGCGACGGTCCAGCCGATCAGCACCGTCAGGATGATCGAGAACGGTGTGGTGTAGCCGGTGACCAGCATCGAGAAGGCGTCCAGCAGCAGCACGATCCACAGCACGGCCCGCCAGCGTGGTCTGCGGGACATGCCGACGGCGGTCATGTACGCGATGACCGGCGCGAGATAGCCGTGCACCGGGTCGGTGAGGGCGTGGATGTCACCGGGGGACGGCTGGGTGAGGGCCTCCTGGATCGAGTCCGGGGCGGCCCGGGCGACCCACAGGTCGGTCGCCAGCGTCACCCCGTGCGCCAGGACCGCCGCGAGCACACCGTCGGCGATGCGCAGACCGTCCCGCTTGATCAGCCGTTCGATCGCGAAGGCGACCGGTACGAGCAGGATCGCGATGCTCGATCCCAGGCCGGCGAGCTTGATCAGGAGATCGGGCGCCTGTCCGGTGCCCTTGTTGATGTCCTGTTCGAGTCCGGAGGTGGTGCCATGGGCGAACGCGGCGATCGCCAGCAGGACGATGATCCCGAGGATGCCGACCGACAGCCGCATGAGGTCGGAAGGACGGTGCACGCGCGCGGGGAGCAGGGGTTCGTCGCCCTCGACCTCCTCGGCGTGCGCCTCACCGAGGTCGTCCTCGTCCCGCCCGACCTGATGCTTCTCGTTCTCGTGCGCCATGGGGGAGGCATTTTCGGCCGAGGACGGGGGGGACGGGGTGGTGCCGGAGGCCTTCTTCGAGACGTCGTCGGTGCCCTTGCCTCCCTGGGAGGCGTCCGGGCGCGACGAGGCGTCAGAGGTGCCCGACGCGTCATCGGGCTGCACGCTCTGCTGCTTCATCGTCTCTTCTTGGTCTCGTATCACCGGTCACCGCCCGCACGATGGTGGCATGCCGGGTGGGCACACAGGGGCATCAGGGTGCAATGCGGGGGCGCACAGTCTGCCCGAAGACCGCTCCCTGAGCGAGGGACGCACGCGGCGGCCACCACGTCCCATTGTCGGTGGGGTGGGGCAGGATGGGGCGGATGAGCGAGGAGAGCCTTCCGGCGGATGCCCTGCCGGAGTACGCGGAGCGGGTCCTCGAGGTCGCCGACCTGATCCCGCCGGGACGGGTCATGACATACGGGGACGTTGCCGAATGGCTGGGGGAGGGCGGCCCGCGCCAGGTGGGCCGCGCGATGGCCCTCTACGGGGGCGCGGTCGCGTGGTGGCGGGTCGTCCGCGCGGACGGCGTACTGCTGCCCGGCCACGAACTGAGAGCCCTGGAGCACTACCGCGCGGAGGGCACCCCCCTGCGCGCGGCGAGCCGCAGCGCCGAGGGCCATGTGCCGCGCCTCGACCTGAGGCGGGCGCGCTGGGACGGCGAAGGAGTCGCGGAGAGGCCCACCTGACGGCCTCGGGCACCCCAGGGGCCTCGGTGCGCCCGCCGCGCCGTACGCCGCTGCTCCGTACGGGGGACGAGGGGCACGTCGGTGCCATGCCGTACGTTCGTGGGGCGAGGGACTCACGAGCCGCGCGAGTCGGGAGGGAAGAAGAGGAAGCCCCGCTTCCGTACTGCTGGTCGGCGTAGCGTCGGCTGCGCGTGTCCCTCTCACCCCGCGGCCACCGCCCTCGACGAGTGGTGGGCCTCGCACCCGTCTCCCGACCACCACCCCTCGGCGTCGGCGCACCGCGTCGGCAGTGACATCTCGCACACCCACCAGGACCGGCGAACCACGTGAGCTCCTCTTTCTCCACCAGGCGCCTGTCGCACACCCAGGTGCGACAGGGGAGCCGTGGCGCTTACCGACTGGTGCGTACGCCACCGGCCCGGACGGACCCCCCTCGTCTGGACGCCGAGCAGCGCGGTGTGGTTGACCACGCAAGGGGCCCGCTCCTCGTCCTCGCCGGTCCGGGCACCGGCAAGACGACCACGCTCGTCGAGTCCGTGGCGGCCCGCGTCGCCCGCGGGGCGGACCCCGCGCGCGTGCTGGTCCTGACCTTCAGCCGCAAGGCCGCCGTGGAACTGCGCGACCGCATGGCGCTGCGCATGGGCGCCCCGCGCGCGCCGCAGGCCACGACGTTCCACTCGTTCTGCTACGCACTGGTCCGCTCCCACCAGGACAGTGATCTGTTCGTCGAACCCCTGCGGCTGCTGTCAGGCCCCGAACAGGACGTGGCGGTCCGTGAGCTGCTCGCGGGCCAGCCCGACCTGGAGCGTCTGGGCCTCTCGCATGTGCGCTGGCCGGACGAACTGCGCGCCTGCCTGACCACGCGCGGGTTCGCCGACGAGGTCCGCGCGGTCCTTGCCCGCAGCCGTGAACTGGGCCTGGCCCCCGAGGATCTGCGGGCCTTCGCCGAGCGCATCGGCCGCCCGGACTGGCTCGCGGCCTCCGCCTTCCTCGCCGAGTACCTCGACGTCCTCGATCTGCAGGGAGTGCTCGACTACGCGGAACTGGTCCACCGCGCCGTGCTGCTCGCCGACCGCCCCGGTGCCGCCGAGCGGCTGGCGGCCCAGTACGACGCGGTCTACGTCGACGAGTACCAGGACACGGATCCCGCCCAGGTACGACTGCTGAGGGCCCTCGCGGGCGGCGGCCGCACCCTGGTGGCCTTCGGCGACCCCGACCAGTCGATCTACACCTTCCGGGGCGCCGACGTGAACGGCATCCTCGAGTTCCCGGCGGCCTTCCCGCGCGCGGACGGCCGCCCGGCCCCGGTCGCGGTCCTCAGGAACTCCCGCCGCTCGGGTGCGGACCTGCTGGCCGCCACGCGTCTGCTCACCCAGCGCATGCCGCTCACCCGCCTCCCGGCGGAGAAGGTACGGGCCCACCGCGACCTGAGGCCGGTACGGGTCGGGGGAAGTGTCGAGGTCCACACGTACCCGACGCCGGGCACCGAAGTGGACAACATCGCGGACGTCCTGCGCCGGGCCCATCTGGAGGACGGCGTCCCCTGGGGCGAGATGGCCGTCCTCGTACGCGCCGGCGCCCGCACGATCCCCTCGATCCGCCGCGCCCTCACCGTCGCGGGCGTCCCCCTGGAGATCGACGGCGACGACCTCCCCCTGCGCCACGAGCCGGCCGTACAACCCCTCCTGACGGCACTGCGAGCGGTGGCCCGGGCGGAGCTGGAGGAGGCGGCTCCAGCGCCGCCGACGACGTCCCCGGCACCCTCGACAGAGGACGCCGACGGGTCCCCCGACATGTCTCCCGATGAGGCCGAGCCGCCCGGTACGCGGCCCTCCTGGCTCGACACGGAGACCGCGCTCGACCTGCTCGCCTCCCCTCTCGCGGGCATGGACACCGCCGATCTGCGGCGCCTCGGCCGTGCGCTGCGCGAGGAGGAGCGGGCCGGGGGCAACCCCGTCCCGCCGCCCTCGGACGAACTGCTCGCACGCGCGCTGGCGGAGCCGGAGCGCCTGGTGGCGCACGACCCGGTGTACGCACGGGGCGCGCAGCGCCTCGGCGCGCTGCTGCGCAAGGCCCGCGAACGGCTCGCGGGCGGCGGTACGGCCGAGGAGGCGCTCTGGGAGCTGTGGGACGGCACGCCGTGGCCCAGGCGCCTGGAGCGGGCCGCCCGGCGCGGTGGCACGGCCGGCCGCAACGCCGACCGTGACCTCGACGCCGTCTGCGTGCTGTTCGCCACGGCGGCACGCGCGGAGGAGCGCACCGGCGGCCTCGGCGCCCTCAACTTCCTGGCGGAGATCGAGGCCGAGGACATCGCCGCCGACACGCTCACCGGACGGGCCGTCCGCCCCGACGCCGTACGCCTGATGACCGCGCACCGCTCCAAGGGCCTCCAATGGCGCCTGGTCGTCGTCGCGGGCGTCCAGGAGGGCCTGTGGCCGGACCTGCGCCGGCGCGGCTCGCTCCTGGAGGCCGACCGCATCGGCCGCGACGGGCTCGCCCAACCGCTCACGCCGGGCGCGCTGCTCGCGGAGGAACGCCGGCTGTTCTACGTGGCCACCACACGCGCGCGTGAACGCCTCGTCGTCACCGCCGTGAAGGCCCCGGCCGACGACGGCGACCAGCCCTCCCGCTTCCTCACCGAACTCGGCGTCGAGCCCAAGGACGTCACCGGCCGTCCCCGCCGCCCGCTGTCCGTGGCCGCCCTGGTCGCCGAGCTGCGCGCCACGACGGTGGACCCGCGCGTGTCGGACGGTCTGCGCGAGGCCGCCGCCCAGCGGCTGGCCCGGCTGGCCGCGCTGAGCGACGAGGACGACCGCCCCCTGGTGCCGTCGGCGCACCCGTACCGCTGGTGGGGCATGTACGAGCCCACCGAGAGCAAGGTGCCGCTCAGGAACCGCGACCAGCCCGTCGTGCTGTCCGGCAGTGCCCTCGACCAGCTCGCCAACACCTGCGCCCTGCAGTGGTTCCTGGGCCGCGAGGTGAAGGCCGACGCGCCCGCGACCGCCGCCCAGGGCTTCGGCAACGTCGTCCACGTCCTCGCCGACGAGGTCGCCTCCGGGCGCACCCCCGCCGATCTCGACGTCCTCATGGAACGCCTCGACTCCGTGTGGAACGCGCTCGCCTTCGACGCCCCCTGGAAGTCGGAGCAGGAGAAGCAGCACGCGCGCGTGGCGCTCGAACGCTTCCTGAAGTGGCATGTGATGGACCGCACCGGTCGGGCCCCGGTGGCCAGCGAGCACGACTTCGACGTCACCCTCGAAGCGGGTGACTACGAGGTGCGCATCCGGGGCTCCATGGACCGGGTCGAGGCCGACACCGAGGGCCGTGCGTACGTCGTCGACTTCAAGACGGGCAAGCAGGCCGTGAGTTCCGCCGAGGTGACCCGCCACCCCCAGCTCGCCGTCTACCAGCTCGCCGTCCGTGAGGGAGCCGTCGACGAGCCCTTCGGCGGGGTCCGGCCCGAACCGGGCGGCGCCGAACTCGTCCAGCTGCGCCAGGGCGCCGCCAAGAAGAACGGCGGTGAGACCGTCCCCAAGGTGCAGGCCCAGGAACCCCTGGAGGGGGAATGGGTCGGAGACCTCCTGGCGACGGCCGCGGGCAAGGTCCTGGACGAACGTTTCTCCCCAACCGCCGGACAACACTGTGCACACTGCGCTTTCCGGGCATCGTGCAGCGCGCGCCCCGAGGGGCGTCACGTGGTGGAGTGACCCGGTCCTCGGGACGGCCGGCACGCGCTGTCAGTGGCCGGCGTTAGCCTCTCTGGAATGTCCGCCCGTATCAGCGACCCCGAGCAGCTCAAGGAGCTCCTCGGCATTCCGTTCACCCCGGAGCAGACGGCCTGCATCATCGCGCCGCCCGCCCCGCAGGTGATCGTGGCGGGAGCCGGTTCGGGCAAGACCACGGTGATGGCCGCGCGCGTGGTGTGGCTCGTCGGCACCGGCCAGGTCGCCCCCGAACAAATACTCGGCCTGACCTTCACCAACAAGGCGGCGGGCGAACTCGCCGAGCGTGTACGCAAGGCCCTGGTCAGGGCGGGCATCACCGACCCCGACGTGATCGACCCGGACAACCCGCCCGGCGAGCCGGTCATCTCCACGTACCACGCCTTCGCGGGCCGCCTGCTCACCGACCACGGTCTGCGCATCGGCCTGGAACCCACCTCCCGCCTCCTCGCCGACGCCACCCGTTACCAGCTCGCCGCGCGGGTGCTGAGGGAGTCCCCGGGCCCGTACCCGGCGCTGACCCGCTCCTTCCCGGACCTGGTCAGCGACCTGCTGACCCTCGACTCCGAACTCGCGGAGCACCTCGTACGCCCCGAGGACCTGCGCGCGTACGACGCCGAACTGCTGCGCGAACTGGAGGGTGCCAGGCTCACCAACGCGGACCTCCGCAAGGTCCCCGAGGCCGCCGCGGCCCGGCGTGAACTGACCGCACTGGTGGGCCGCTACCGCGCGGCCAAGCGCGAGCGGGACCTCCTCGACTTCGGCGACCAGATCGCCCTGTCCGCCGGTCTCGCCGGGCTCCCCGAGGTGGGGCGCTTCCTGCGGGACGAGTTCCGGGTGGTCCTGCTCGACGAGTACCAGGACACCTCGGTGGCCCAACGCGTCCTGCTGGCGGGCCTGTTCGGCGGCGGCACCGGCCACCCCGTGACCGCCGTCGGCGACCCCTGCCAGGCCATCTACGGCTGGCGCGGCGCCTCCGTCGCCAACCTCGACGACTTCCCCGAGCACTTCGCCCACCCCGACGGCCGCCCCGCGACCCGGCAGGCGCTCAGTGAGAACCGCCGCAGCGGCGGCCGCCTCCTCGACCTCGCCAACGGCCTCGCGGAGCCCCTGCGGGCCATGCACGCGGGCGTGGAGGCCCTGCGGCCCGCCCCGGGCGCCGAACGCGACGGAGTGGTCCGCTGCGCCCTGCTCCACACCCATGCCGAGGAACTGGACTGGATCGCCGACTCGATCGCCCACCTCGTGCGCACCGGCAAGGAACCCGGCGAGATCGCGGTCCTGTGCCGTACGGCCGGCGACTTCGCCGAGATCCAGGGCGCGCTCGTCGCCCGGGACGTCCCGGTCGAGGTCGTGGGTCTCTCCGGGCTGCTCCACCTCCCCGAGGTCGCCGACCTCGTCGCCGTCTGCGAGGTCCTCCAGGACCCCGGCGCCAACGCCTCCCTGGTGCGCCTGCTCACCGGCCCGCGCTGGCGGATCGGCCCGCGCGACCTCGCCCTCCTGGGACGCCGGGCCAGGCTGCTGGTGTCCCACGCGCGCGTGGACGGCGACGAGGACCCGGACCGACGGCTCGCCGCGGCCGTCGAGGGCGTCGACCCCTCCGAGGTGATCTCGCTCGCGGACGCGCTGGACACGTTTCTGGAACTGCCGCTCGAAGCGGAGGCGGAGGACGACGGACTGCCGTTCTCGCCGGACGCGCGCGTACGATTCGCCCGCCTCGCCGCCGAACTGCGCGACCTGCGCCGCTCCCTCGCCGACCCGCTCATGGACGTCCTCCACCGGGTGCTCACCGTCACGGGCCTGGAGGTGGAACTGTCCGCGTCCCCGCACGCGCTCGCCGCCCGCCGCCGCGAGACCCTCTCCAACTTCCTGGACGTCGCCGCCTCCTTCGCCGCCAACAGCGCCGGCGAGGCCACCCTCCTCGCCTTCCTCGGCTTTCTGCGTACGGCCGCCCAGTACGAGAAGGGCCTCGACAACGCCCTGCCGGGCGGCGAGAACACCGTCAAGGTGCTCACCGCCCACAAGTCCAAGGGCCTGGAGTGGGACGTCGTCGCCGTCCCGGGCCTGGTCACCGGGACCTTCCCCAGCACCCAGGGGCGCGAGAAGTGGACCGCCCAGGGCAAGGTCCTGCCGCACGGGCTGCGCGGCGACGCCGACACCCTTCCCGACGTCGAGGCCTGGGACTCCCGCGGCCTGAAGGCCTTCCAGGAGGCCATGAAGGACCACCAGCACACCGAGGAACTCCGCCTCGGCTACGTCACCTTCACCCGCCCCCGCTCCCTGCTCCTCGGCTCCGGCCACTGGTGGGGCCCGTCCCAGAAACGCCCGCGCGGCCCGTCCGACTTCCTCATGGCTCTCCACGACCACTGTGCCGCCGGACACGGCGAGATCGAGGTCTGGGCCGACGAACCCGAGGAGGACGCCGAGAACCCCGCCCTCCAGGAGGCGGCCGCCGAACACGCCTGGCCCCTGCCGCTCGACGGCACGGCCCTGACGCGTCGCCGCGCCGCCGCCGCGACCGTACTGGCCCACCTGGACCGGGCGGTGCCCTACGAGGACACCCCTCCGGATGCCGACGACACGGACCTCACGGACGACCTCCCCTTCGAGGAAGACACCGGCGACTGGGACTCCTGGTCGGCGGACCGTCCCGCACAGGCCGCCCACGCGCGCGTGGAGCCCGGGCCGCACAAGCACGCACCGGCCGTGCCGCACGCCCGCAGGCACCCCGCCGCGTCCGGCCTCAGCCCCGAGGAAGCGCGCACGGTCGCCTCGTGGGACCGCGACCTGGACGCCCTCACCGGAGAACTCGTACGAGCCCGCGCCCAGGTCACCGACGTACCCCTGCCGGCCTCGCTGACCGCCTCCCAGCTGATGCGGCTGGCCGCCGATCCGGACGGCTTCGCGCAGGAACTCGCGCGCCCGATGCCCAGGCCGCCGCAGCCCGCGGCACGTCGTGGCACCCGCTTCCACGCCTGGGTCGAGGCCCGCTTCGAGGAACTGCGGCTGCCCATGCTGGAGCCCGACGACCTGCCCGGCAGCGAGGCCGAGATCGCCGACGAGCTGGACCTGGAGGAGCTCAAGGAGGCCTTCGACCGCACCCCGTACGCGCACCGCACACCCCACCGTGTCGAGGCACCCTTCCAGCTCGGCATCGCCGGACGCGTCGTGCGCGGCCGTATCGACGCCGTCTACCGGGAGCGCGACGGCGACGGGGCGACGAGGTACGAGATCGTCGACTGGAAGACCAGCCGCACCCGCACCGCCGACCCGCTCCAGCTCGCCATCTACCGGCTCGCCTGGGCCGAGCAGCAGGGTGTGCCCCTGGAGTCCGTCGGCGTGGCTTTCCTGTACGTCCGTACGGGGGACGTCGTGCGGCCCACGAACCTCCCCGACCGCGACGCACTGGAGCGGCTGCTCCTGGAGGAGCCCGGCGGCGACGCGGGATCGGACGCGACCGGAGAGGGGCCGTAGCCGTCGGCGGACGGGCAGGGGGTGTTCACGGACGAACCGCCGGACGAGCATGTCGGTGCGGGCCTATAGGCTCGTGAGCATGAGCCAGCCCGTTGACAGCGACGTCAGCGTCGTCCGTACGTACATAGCGAACCACCGTGCCGCGTTCCTCGACGACCTCGTGGAGTGGCTGCGTATCCCGTCGGTCTCGGCCCAGCCCGAGCACGCGGCGGACGTACGGCGCAGCGCCGACTGGCTGGCCGCCAAGCTCAAGGAGACGGGCTTCCCCACGGCCGAGGTCTGGGAGACACCGGGCGCTCCCGCCGTCTTCGCGCAGTGGCCCTCCGCGGACGCCGACGCCCCCACCGTTCTGGTCTACGGGCACCACGACGTGCAGCCCGCCGCCCTCGCGGACGGCTGGGACACCGAGCCGTTCGAGCCGGTGATCCGCGGGAACCGTCTCCACGCGCGCGGGGCGGCCGACGACAAGGGCCAGGTGTTCTTCCACACACTCGGCGTCCGCGCCCACCTCGCCGCGACCGGCCGCACCGCCCCCGCCGTCCATCTGAAGATGCTGATCGAGGGCGAGGAGGAGTCGGGCTCCCCGCACTTCCGAGCGCTCGTAGAGGAACACGCCGAACGGCTCGCCGCCGACGTGGTCGTCGTCTCCGACACCGGTATGTGGGCCGAGGACACCCCCACCGTGTGCACCGGCATGCGCGGCCTCGCCGAGTGCGAGATCCGACTGTACGGACCCGACCAGGACATCCACTCCGGCTCCTTCGGCGGTGCCGTGCCGAACCCGGCCACCGAGATCGCCCGCCTCGTCGCCGCCCTGCACGACGAGCACGCGCGCGTGGCCGTCCCCGGTTTCTACGACGGCATCACCGAACTCACCGACCGCGAGCGAGAACTCCTCGCCGAACTTCCCTTCGACGAACAGCGATGGCTGCGCACGGCCAGGTCGACGGCGGCGCACGGAGAGGCCGGACACACCACCCTGGAACGCGTTTGGGCCCGCCCCACCGCCGAGGTCAACGGCATCGGCGGCGGCTACCAGGGCATGGGCAGCAAGACGATCATCCCGTCCTCGGCCATGGTGAAACTGTCCTTCCGCCTGGTCGCCGGTCAGGACCCCGACCACATCCGGAAGGCGGTCACCGCCTGGGCCGTCGAGCGGATCCCCACCGGGATCCGCCACGAGATCACGTTCAGCGGGTCCACCCGCCCCTGCCTCACACCGCTGGACCACCCTGCCCTGCGATCGCTGGTACGAGCCATGGGCCGCGCGTTCCAGCAGCCGGTCCGCTACACGCGCGAGGGCGGCTCCGGGCCCGCCGCCGACCTCCAGGAGGTCCTGGACGCGCCCGTGCTCTTCCTGGGCATCTCCGTCCCCTCCGACGGCTGGCACGCGCCCAACGAGAAGGTCGAACTCGATCTGCTCCTCAAAGGCGTCGAGACCAGTGCGTACCTCTGGGGCGAACTGGCCTCGGGCTCCGGCGAGGCACACTGAAGAAGGCCCCGCACACCCCGGCGCACCCGCCCGCCGCACACCCCGCCGAACCGCCCGCCCCAATCAACCGTTTCACCGGGGGAGTTGGAAGCACCCGTGACCACCTGGACCGACCACACCGCCGACCGACCCATCGCGCTCACCGCCCCCAGCGGCATCGACCGGGCCGCCCACCACCGGCTCGACGAGGCCTGGCTCGCCGCGGCGTGGAGCCACCCCACCACCCGCTGCTTCGTGGTCTCCGGCGGTCAGGTCCTCATCGACGAGACCCCGGACGGCACCACCGAACTCGTCATGACGCCTTCCTTCGAGGCCCCGCTCACCGAGGCGCACCGCTACTTCCTGGGCACCGACGCCGACGGTGTGAGCTATTTCGCACTCCAGAAGGACGCGCTCCCCGGCCGCATGGACCAGTCCGCGCGCCCGGCCGGACTGCGCGAGGCGGGCATGCTGCTGTCACCGCGCGACACGGGCCTCATGGTGCACGCGGTCGGACTGGAGAACTGGCAGCGCACCCACCGCTTCTGCTCCCGCTGCGGCGAGCGCACGGTCATCGCGGCGGCCGGACACATCCGCCGCTGCCAGGCCTGCGGTGCCGAGCACTACCCGCGCACCGACCCGGCGGTGATCATGGCGGTCACCGACGAGGAGGACCGCATCCTGCTCGGCCGCCAGGTGCACTGGCCCGAGGGCCGCTTCTCCACCCTGGCGGGCTTCGTGGAGCCGGGCGAGTCCATCGAGCAGTCCGTGCGGCGTGAGGTGCACGAGGAGGTCGGCATCACCGTCGGCCAGGTCGAGTACGTCGCCAGCCAGCCCTGGCCCTTCCCGTCCAGCCTCATGCTGGGCTTCCTGGCCCGCGCCACCTCGACCACCGTGGACGTCGACGGCGACGAGATCCACGAGGCCCGCTGGTTCTCCCGGGAAGAGCTGCGGGCCGCGTTCGAGGCCGGGGAGGTACTGCCTCCCTACGGCATCTCGATCGCGGCCCGACTGATCGAACTCTGGTACGGCAAGCCCCTGCCGACGCGAAGCCACATCGGTTAGGGACCCGCCGCGGTTACGCGCCGATCTTCTGCTTGACCTGCGCCAGCGAGGGGTTCGTGAGCGTCGAACCGTCCGGGAAGAGGACGGTGGGGACCGTCTGGTTCCCGCCGTTCGCCTTCTCCACGAACGCGGCGGACTCCGGGTCGTGCTCGATGTTGATCTCGTTGTACGTGATGCCCTCACGGTCCATCTGGCTCTTCAGCCGACGGCAGTAGCCGCACCACGTGGTGCTGTACATCGTCACAGTGCCCGGCATGTCCCTGGCGCTCCTTCACGGTCTGAGGGGTGCTTGGTCGCAGTGGGTGGAACGTACGCGACACGCCCGCCATTCCCTTGCGCCGGGTGGCGTCCACCACCGCGACCCGGCGCCCGCGCCCCGGAACACACAAGCGCCTGCCGCATTAGTACGACTGCGAGTGCCTGCCTGTGGACAACTTGCTCAGCCGTCTCCGGCGACCTGGCAGCATGGCCATGTGACAGCAGCAACGCACTCCACCCTCTTCCCGCGGGTCCCCGACTCGGCCGACGCGGTGCTCGAAGGGCTCGACCCCGAGCAGCGCGCGGTGGCGACCGCCCTGCACGGCCCGGTGTGCGTGCTGGCGGGAGCCGGCACGGGCAAGACCCGGGCGATCACCCACCGGATCGCCTACGGCGTGCGTGCCGGGATGCTCCAGCCCGCCAGTGTGCTGGCCGTCACCTTCACCAACCGCGCCGCCGGGGAGATGCGCGGCCGGCTCCGCCAGCTCGGCGCCGGCGGAGTCCAGGCCCGGACGTTCCACTCGGCCGCGCTGCGCCAGCTCCAGTACTTCTGGCCGAAGGCCGTCGGCGGCGGCATGCCCCGTATCGTCGACCGCAAGATCCAGCTCGTCGCGGACGCGGCCGCGGCCTGCCGCGTCCGTCTCGATCGCAACGAACTCCGCGACACCGCCGCCGAGATCGAATGGTCCAAGGTCACCCGGACCGTCCCCGCCGACTACGCCGCCGCCACTGCCAAGCACGGCCGCGAGGCTCCCCGCGACCCGGCCGAGATCGCCCAGATCTACGCCACCTACGAGGACCTCAAGCGCGAGCGGGCCGTCATCGACTTCGAGGACGTCCTCCTGCTCACGGTCGGCATCCTCCAGGACCGCCACGACATCGCCGAACAGGTCCGCTCCCAGTACCAGCACTTCGTGGTCGACGAGTACCAGGACGTCAGCCCCCTCCAGCAGCGTCTTCTGGAACTGTGGCTCGGTGACCGGGACGACCTCTGCGTCGTCGGTGACGCCAGCCAGACGATCTATTCGTTCACCGGCGCAACTCCCGACCATCTGCTCGACTTCCGTCACCGCCATCCCGGGGCCACCGTCGTCAAGCTCGTCCGTGACTACCGCTCCACCCCGCAGGTCGTCCATCTCGCCAACGGCCTGCTCTCCCAGGCCCGCGGTCGCGCCGCCGACCACCGACTCGAACTGATCTCGCAGCGCCCGGCGGGCCCCGAGCCCCGCTACACCGAGTACACGGACGAGCCGGCCGAGGCCGAGGGCGCCGCCCGCCGCATCCGTGACCTCATCGCCTCCGGCGTCCCGGCGAGCGAGATCGCCGTCCTGTTCCGGACGAACTCCCAGTCCGAGACCTACGAGCAGGCCCTCGCGGACGTCGGAGTGCCCTACCAGCTGCGCGGTGCGGAGCGGTTCTTCGACCGCCCCGAGGTGCGCAAGGCGGGCACCGCGATGAGAGCCGCCGCCCGCTTCGGCGGCAACGACACCCTCCTCGAAGACACCGTCGACCTGCCCTCACAGGTACGGGCCGTGCTGTCCGGCGAGGGGTGGACCGGCGAACCGCCGGCGGGCTCCGGCGCGGTCAGGGAGCGCTGGGAGTCACTGGCGGCCCTGGTGAACCTGGCCCAGGACTTCGCCGCGGCCAAGCCGGACGCCACCCTCGCCGACCTGGTGGCGGAACTCGACGAACGGGCGGGCGCCCAGCACGCCCCGACCGTCCAGGGCGTCACCCTCGCCTCACTGCACTCCGCGAAGGGTCTGGAATGGGACGTCGTCTTCCTGGTCGGAGTGGCCGAGGGCATGATGCCGATCACCTACGCGCGAACGGACGAACAGATCGAGGAGGAGAGACGACTTCTCTACGTGGGCGTCACCCGCGCGCGTGAGCAGCTCTCCGTCTCCTGGGCCATGTCCCGAACGCCCGGCAGCCGCCCCAACCGCCGCCCCAGCCGCTTCCTCAACGGCCTGCGCCCCGGATCCACCGCCACGACGGGCAGGACCGGCACAGCAGGCTCCGGGGGCGTCGAACGGGGTACGGCGGGCAGCCGGACGGGTGACCTCGCGGGAGCCGGCGGAGAGACGGCTCCTCGCCGCACCGGCCGGACACCGGCCCGCTGTCGAGTCTGCGGGCGCACCCTGCGGGACGCCGGTGACATGAAGCTGATGCGCTGCGAGGACTGCCCCTCCGACATGGACGAGGGTCTCTACGAGCGACTGCGCGAGTGGCGAGCGGTCCAGGCGCGACGCAGCGGCCAACCCGACTTCTGCGTCTTCACCGACCGGACGCTGATGGCGATCGCGGAAGCGGGACCGAGCACTCCGGTTGAGCTCGGTCGCATCGCCGGTGTCCGCTCCCGCAAGCTGCAGCGCTACGGTGCCGATGTTCTCGACATCTGCGCAGGTCGGGAGCCTGGGTACGAGGACGAGAACGACTGATACGAACTCGTCGAAAAAATAGTTTGCGCATGCCCCAGCAATCCCCATAGGTTCTTAGGCACGAGAGCAGGCGGCCTTCTCGAAGGCCCCGGTTTCGTGATTTACTTCATATCCGTCGGATTGGTTCGCGCCGGTCCCCATAGACGCCGAGAGGAGGCGAGTCCAGTGATCAGCATCGACACCAGCTTCACCAGCACGGTCAAAATGACCGATCGCTCGGCCGTCTCCCTGTGCATGCTCGGCGTCTCGAACCTGGGCACCGGTCTGTCCGCCATCAGTGGCGGCCGTCCGGCGACCTCCGTGTCTCTGGCGGGTCTCCCCGTCCGTGAGCGCAATGAGCGACCGACCAAGGCACTGGAAGCAGCAGTAACGGCACAGGCCCAGGCCTATGCCGTCGCGGCGGCCGGTGCCGGATTCCGGAAGCAGACGACGCAGCACCACCTGATGTGGGCCTTCCGTGGGCCTGAACCCTGGAGTGATCCAGCCTGATCGACGATCAGGCCGGCGCCTTCAGGGCCGCGGAACCCCATCCGGGATCCGCGGCCCTTCTGTTTGTCCCTGACCGGGGACTGCAGAGCGAAGGGGCCTCGGGACAAGAAAAGAACCCGGTACCAGCCGCCACCGGCCAACAGGCCGGAACGACCAGACGAGGAAGACGAACCGTGCAACTCGAAGCGCACGCCCCGTCCGTACCGCCTTCCGAAACGATCTCCCCGCCCGGCCTCACGGAGGACTCCACCTTGACCCCGCTCACCCCGCTCACCGCGCTCACCGCGCTCGACGACGCCATCGAGAACCTCGGCGTACCCGTCCCCTGCCGCTCCTACGACCCGGAGGTCTTCTTCGCCGAGTCGCCGGCCGATGTCGAGTACGCCAAGTCCCTCTGCCGCACCTGCCCGCTGATGGAGGCCTGCCTCGCCGGCGCCAAGGAGCGGCGTGAGCCCTGGGGCGTCTGGGGTGGCGAGCTCTTCGTCCAGGGTGTCGTCGTGGCCCGCAAGCGGCCCCGTGGCCGCCCGCGCAAGAACCCGGTCACGGCATGAACATCACCGGAACGATCGACCGCCCCCTCACGCACGATCCCAAGAAGCAGGCCCCGATGAAGCCGTCCACGAGTGAGCCCCTCGGCTCCGCGACTCCAGACTTCACCACCACCGGCGCGAACGCGTCGCGTCAGAACAGGACCCGAGAGATGCATCTCATGCCAGAAGCCCTGGCTCGTGCGCATATGCACGAGCGCCTGCACCAGGCGGAGCAGGAACGCCGGGCCATGCGCCTGGCGGTCGCCCGCCGGATGCAGCGCCGGGCCGAGCGCGCCTCGATGCGCGCCCGCCGTGCGCTCGCCATGGCGGTCATGCAGTAGCCGTTCCGCGGCAACCGGCGTGAACCAGCCTGGACAGGCACAGCACCACCGTCAGTAGTGGCTCCCCGCGGGGGCCGGTCCGAAGGGACCGGCCCCCGCGGTGCGTGGTGACCACCGAAACCGCCGGGGGCGGCGCTATCGTCGCCGCGTGACGAGTCTTTCCGGGGACAGCGACAGCGGCGCCTCCGCCGCGGAACCCCAGACCCTCATGTGTGCCCGCTGCGGCACCACCGCCGACGCTCCGCAACCCCTGTGGATCTGCTCGGTCGAGAACGGCGCACGGTGCTACTTCTGCGCCGCCTGCGCCAGGGAGAACCTGCGAGCGATCGAGGGCAGGCTGGACTCCGCCTGGTGGTGAAGCCGCCCCCGCCCGAACCGGTCACGCTTCGGCGGCCGACTCGCCCTCCTCCTCTTCCCACACGAAGCCCGGCAGCCACTCCTCCAACTCCTCGCGCATACGGACCGTCGCGCCGAGTTGGCACAGCACGCCGATGGTGCTCAGCGTCACCCGGTGGATGAGGAGATAGGACGGAGGCAGGTTCAGCTGCTTGCCCAACTGGTGGGCGGGGGAGCGGGGGTCGGCGATCCGGGCGGCCTGACTGCGCATCCAGCCGCGGGCGAAGGTGAACTCGTCCGCGCGCACCGGTTCGATGATGGGACGCAGATAGTCGAGCACGGCGTCCGGATCGAGGTCTATCGACTCCCTCACGAAGCCTTCCGTGCGGAGCATCTCGTAGACGGCCTCGGCCTCGCCCTCGATCGTCAGCCGCAGGGCGTCACCGATCGGGGTCGGCAGGCCGCCCGGCAGCCGGTCCACCGTGCCGAAGTCGAGGACGCCGAGACGCCAGCCGCGCTTCTCGTCCGGCAGGAGGCGGAAGTTGCCCGGATGCGGGTCGGCGTGCAGAAGACCGGTGCGGGCCGGGCCCGAGAAGAGGAAGCGGGTCAGCAGTTGGCCCGCGCGGTCACGCTGCTCCTGGGAGCCGTCGGTGATCACCTCGGAGAGAGGGGTGCCCTCCATCCACTCGGTCACCAGCACTTGATCGCACTGGTGCACAACGGCCGGGACCACGACATCGGGGTCGCCCGCGAACTCCTCCGCGTGCGCCTGCTGGGCCTGGGCCTCCAGACCGTAGTCGAGCTCCTCGGAGACCCGGTCCCGCAGCTCCGTGATGAGCGGCTTGATGTCCATGCCGGGGATCAGCGGGCCCAGCAGCCGGGCGAACCGGCTGAGCTGACCGAGGTCGGAGAGAAGGGCCTCGCCCGCGCCCGGGTACTGCACCTTCACGGCGACCGCACGGCCGTCGTGCCACACCGCGCGGTGCACCTGCCCGATCGACGCCGCGGCGGCCGGTTTCTCCTCGAACTCCAGGAACAGTTCCTGCCAGTCCTCTCCGATGCGCTCCTCCAGGACGGCGTGCACCGTGCGGGTCGGCATCGGGGGCGCCGCGTCCTGGAGCTTCGTCAGGGCCGCGCGATAGGGGCCCGCTACATCCTCGGGAAGCGCCGACTCGAAGACGGACAGGGCCTGCCCGAACTTCATCGCGCCGCCCTTCAGCTCGCCCAGGACCTTGAACAGCTGCTCCGCCGTGCGCTGCTGGAGTTCGCGGCCCACGAGCTCCGCCGACTCGCCGACGATTCGCTTGCCGAGTCCCCAGGTGGCCCGGCCTGCGATGCCGAGCGGAAGCGCGGCGAGCTTGGCGGTCCGGGTGACCGCCTTCCGGGGAAGATCAGACATGCGCCCTCCAAGTCCCAGCAGGCCGTGCCGCGTGTGCCTTGCGGGACAACCTCGTTGACCGCTGATGCCCCGCCATTGTCGCGCGCGCCTCCCCGTCCTTTGCGATGTGTTCCCCGTTACGTTTCCCGGCCGCGTCGCTTTCAGCGGCTGCGCAGGAACATCCCGGGTGGGGCCACACGGGTCGCGGGTGCCAGTCGAACCCCGGTACCGAGACCTCCCAGCGGGCGCCCGCACTGGACGGCGTCCGCCCGTCGAGGAACGCGAGCGCATGCCCGGCGGCCAGCCCCGCGACGGTCGTGGCCAGCGTCAGATCGCAGGCCTCGAACGGGTGCGGGCGGCCGGACCGCCACTGCGCGACCAGCCGCGGCCAGGTCTCGTCGCGGTCGGCACGGCTCTGTTCGAGACAGCCCGCGCAGCCCGTCTCACCGGGCAGCACCAGAGGACCGACCACTCCTGTGCCCTCCACCACGCCGGCGTACAGGTGGGGTGTGCCGGAGGCGATGAGTGGTTCGGCGGCCACGGGCCTGGGTGCGTGGACCTCGACACCGTCGCGTGGGGCGAGGATCACCAGGGAGAAACCGGGCTCCTCACGGAGTCGGTCGGTGGGCACCTCGCCGACCGGGTCCACGGACCGCTGAGACCCGCGGCGGCGGCGCGGCGGGCGGTCCGGGGCCGCGTGGCGGGCGGCCCGGCGGGCCGCCGTGTCCCTGCGCTCGCCGATCGACTCCGCCGGCAGACCGCCCGGTGTCACGTCCCAAGGTTCGACCCGGCCGACATCGCGCACGTCGATCTCGCCGACACCGGCCGCCGACAGCAACGAGGCGACCACCGCTCCCACCCGACCGGCACCCCGAACCTGCACTCTCAGTGACCGGCGGGTCGCCAGACGCTTCATGGCCTCGCCGGGCTCGGGCGCGCTCAGGGACAGGGTGGCGGCGTCCGGGCGCAACCGGTCGAGCACCTCCGGTTTGGCGCGGAGGCCGTCCGCGGCAGGGCCGCCGCCCGTCGCGTCGTCCAGCAGACCGGACTCGGACAGTCGATCCACCAGACCGTCCACATGTCCGTCCGGCAGGCCCATCCGGCGTCCCTCGTCGCGCAGGAGCGGCAGCCCGCGGGTGCCGTCGAGCAGGGCGAGAAAACTGCCCGTCGCCGTGTCCATCGGGCCCAGCACCATGGCGTGCGCCGGCGCCAGACCGAACTGCACGGTGTTGAGATCCCGCCAGCCGCGCCGGAGCGCGGGCTTCACCATCGGATGCATGATCGGCCCCCGTAGCCAGAGATGAGTCCCCGTGTGCCGACGGTCCGAGTGACTGGTCCGCCGACGAGTGCCAGCATGCACGGACCGCGACGAAGCCTGTCGACAGTTGTCCACAGGCGACAGCATTCGTCGTACAAATCAGGCGCTCGGAGTGCGGATCGATATCGAACCGTCCCGGAGGCGGGACTTCCCCCGTGTGCAGCGGGTAACGTCGGGGCGTGCCCGCCGACCCACTGCACCGCGCCGGACAGCCACAGCGCAGCACGACGAGCCCGCCGCCGAGCGGCTCGCGGGCGAGCGCGATCGAGGTCCGCAGAAGCGCACGACGGCGCAGAACGGTCTCCGCGTACCGCGAGGGCGATCGCACCGTCGTGCTCATCCCCGCTCGGATGTCCGAGGCGGAGGAGCAGCGCTGGGTGACGGTCATGCTCGACAAGCTGGCCGCGCAGGAAAGCAAACGGCGGCTCGGCGACACCGAACTCGCGGAGCGCGCCGCCCGGCTCTCCGAGCAATACTTCGACGGTCGCGCCCGGCCCGCCTCGGTCCGCTGGGTCACCAACCAGAACACCCGCTGGGGCTCGTGCACCCCCGCCGAGGGCAGCATCCGCCTGTCGCACCGGCTGCAGGGCATGCCCGAGTACGTCGTCGACTACGTCCTCCTCCACGAACTCGCACACCTGCTCGTACCCGGTCACGGGCCCCACTTCTGGCAGCTGCTGGAGGCCTATCCGCGCACCGAGCGTGCGCGCGGCTACCTCGAAGGGGTGGTTGCCGCCGACCGGCTGCCCCAGCTGTCCGGCGAAG
Organism: Streptomyces griseiscabiei; assembly: GCF_020010925.1. Taxonomy (NCBI): domain Bacteria; kingdom Bacillati; phylum Actinomycetota; class Actinomycetes; order Kitasatosporales; family Streptomycetaceae; genus Streptomyces; species Streptomyces griseiscabiei. Next base: position 257,784 of record NZ_JAGJBZ010000002.1, read on the forward strand.
GGGACGAGTGACGCGGACCGGCGTCCCACGCGCGTGTGTGCGTTTGTGGGAGCGGTGACCGAAGTCGCGCTTTTGTACCGGCTCTGTACCAGCCTCGTACGTTCCCGGACTTTGCGGTTAGCCTGACGCGACGCACACGCAGGCGCACGCACTTTCGGGATGGGGGACGGTCGTTACGCATGGCCAGGGAATTCCAACGCGGCCACAAGGCCAAGATCAGTGACCTCACCGCGGGTACGGATCTGTACGTGGGTGTACAGATCTCCGCCCCCGGGCTGAGCTTCGACATCAGCTGCTTCGGCCTGGACGCCGACGAACGGCTCTCCGACGACCGCTACTTCGTCTTCTTCAACCAGCCGAAGACCCCCGAGGAGTCGATCCAGCTCCTGGGTGCCCAGTCGGGCGACACGGAGTCCTTCCGTGTCACGCTCGACAAGATCCCGCCGCAGATCCAGAAGCTGTCCTTCACGGCGACGATCGACGGCAACGGGCAGATGTCGCAGATCGCCCCCGGTTACGTGCGCATCGTCGCGGGTGGCGAGGAGGTCGCCCGGTACCCGTTCGACGGCTCGGAGTTCTCCACCGAGCGTGCCGTGATGCTGGGCGACTTCTACCTGAAGGACGTGTGGCGGTTCGCGGCCGTCGGACAGGGATTCGACGGCGGGCTCGACGCCCTGCTGAAGAACTTCGGCGGCGAGGTCGCCGAGGAGGAGCCCGCCGCCGCGCCGCCGCAGCCTCAGGCGGATGCCGCGCCCGGCTTCGCTCCGCCCGCGTTCGGGGCTCCGCCCGCTCCCGCCGCCCCGGTACCCGCGCCGGCCCCGGCGCCCGCGCAGCCGTTCGCGCCCCCGGCGCCCTCGCCCTCCGTGCACGCCGCCCCGACCATTGCCGCGCCCCTGCACACGCCGCCCGGCGGCACCGTTCCGCCTCCGGCCGCGCCCGCACCACAGGGCGGCCCCTTCACACCGCCCGGCGCTCCGCCGCAAGGCGGGCCTTTCACGCCGCCCGGCGCTCCACCCCAGGGCGGGCCCTTCACACCTCCGGGTGCTCCGCAGGGCGGCCCGTTCACACCTCCCGGCGCTCCCGGCATGTTCCCCGGACAGGCGCAGCCCTTCGGCGGTGGCACGCATCTCGCGCCCGTGCCTCCGGAGGCGGGGCTGCGGGTCGTCCTGACGAAGTACTCCGAGGCACCCGTCGGGGACCGGTGGACCGAGCAGAACCCCCAACTGGTGCGGACGACGCTCACCAAGGGCGCCAACATCCTCGCCAAGCAGGGCAGCATGGTCGCCTACCAGGGCGACATCGACTTCGCCCACAAGGGGTCGGGTCTGCTCGGCAAGTTGACGGGCCAGCTCACCGGCCAGGGCATGGCCCTGATGCGCTGTTCCGGGGACGGCGAGGTGTTCCTCGCGGACGAGGGCAGCCACCTCTTCGTGATCCGCCTGGAGAACGAGCAGCTCTACACCAGCGCGCGCGGGGTGCTCGCCTTCGACGAGGCACTGGACACCGAGATCCGCCGTATCGAGGGCGCCGGCCTGCCCGGCGGCGGCCTGTTCAGCATGCTCTTCTCCGGTACGGGCGCGGTTGTCGTCAAGACCCGCGGCATCCCCGTCGTGCTCCCCGTCGGCCCGGCCACCTACGTCGACGGCAACGCCGTCATCGCCTGGTCCGCCGGCGCCCAGGCCGTCACCACGACCTCGCTCAGGCTGCGCCGTTCCGGGTACGCCCGGCAGACCCAGGAGGCCGTCAACCTCCAGTTCCGCGGTGCTCCCGGCAACTTCGTCGTCGTCCAGCCCTTCGAGGTGTGAGGCAGAGCATGGACCTCCAGACACTCAACGCGCACCGCTCCGCCTCCACCGGCGTACGGATGAGCGTGCACAGCTCCAAGACGCTCAAGGTCGCCATGGTCACCGGGCAGGACCTGCTGGCCAAGGCCGGTTCGATGATCGCGTACGACGGCTATGTGCAGTTCGACGGCCCGCCCGCCACGCTGCGGCGCAGCGCCGAGGAGATGGTCACCGGTGAGGGCGGCAAGCTGATGCTCTGCCGGGGCGACGGGGAGCTGTATCTCGCCGACTACGGCGGTGACGTCCTCATCCTGCACCTGAACAACGAGGCGCTGTCCGTCAACGGCCCGACCCTGCTGGCCTGCGACGCCTCGCTCCAGCTCACCATCGAGCCGGTCAAGGGCCTCGCCAAGCTGTCCGGCTCGGGTCTCACCAACCTCGTGATCCGGGGCACCGGATGGGTCGCCCTGGTCAGCCGGGGCGTGCCGATCTCCCTCGACTGCGCCGAACGGGAGACGTACGTCGACCCGGACGCGCTGATCGCCTGGACCGACGGCCTCGACATGAAGGCCCGCCGCACCATCAAGGCCGGCGCGCTCATCGGCCGGGGCAGCGGGGAGGCGTTCCAGATCGGGTTCAAGGGGCGGGGCTTCGTGGTCGTCCAGCCCAGCGAGGACACCGGTGACCGTTTCAAGATCCGTGGCTGACCGGGACCGAGAGGAGAACACCGCACCATGCACAGCACACTCTTCGCGCACATCCCGGTGAACCACACCGAGCGCTACACCCTTCAGAATCCCCAGCTGCTCAAGACGGACGTCACCATCGGCAGCAGCCCCGTCCTGGCACGCCAGGGCGCCATGGTCGCCTTCGAGGGGCAGGTCGACTTCGACAGCCAGTACCGCAACCGCAGCTGGCGCAACGCCGAGCGGATGACCGGTGAGCGGCTCGAACTCATGCGCTGCAAGGGCAACGGGATCGTGTATCTCGCCAACTTCGCGCAGTACCTGCACATCATGGAGGTCGGCCGCGGCATCACTGTCGACTCCTCCGCCGTCCTCGCCTTCGACGGCTCCCTGAACGTCGGCATCGTCGCCGTGGACAGCGCCGTCGAGGTGGCCTCGGCCGGGGCGTACAACCTGGAGCTGTCCGGTGGCGGCAAGGTCGTCCTGATGACCTCGGGTGCGCCGCTCGCCCTCGAAGTGACGCCCGAGAAGAACGTCTGCGTCGACTCCGACGCCGTCATCGCCTGGTCCACCTCGCTGCGTACGCAGCTGCAGGCACCGACCTCCACCTCCGCGGTGTGGCGCCGCAGGGGCTCCACCGGTGAGGGCTGGGAGATGCACTTCGGGGGCCAGGGGCATGTCCTGGTGCAGCCGAGCGAGCTGCTTCCGCCCCAGCACCTGCGCACGTCCGGGGTCCTCGGACAGTTCGGCATGGGCGGCGGCGGACTGAGCGGGAACTCCCTCGGCGGCAGCCGCAACTGATCAGCGCCACTCGGCCGGCACTCAGCGGCACACGGGTAAGGGGCGTCCGCCATTGCGGGCGCCCCTTACCGCGTCCGTCCCCCCGGCGGGGGACTGCCCACAGCACGTCGGCAGCACACCCCCGGCCCGTCGACACCACGCGAACGAGCGAGGTCGGCGGCAGGCGTCAGAGCCGTGCCCGCGTGGCCTCCAGCAGGCGTACGACCGAGTCGTCGGCCACCGTCGCCACCTCGTCGTAGGCGTACCAGCGCAGGTCCAGGGACTCGTCGCTGATCGCCTCCTCGGCGCCGGACGGGGCGAGGGCCGCGTACTGGACGTCCAGGTGCCAGGCGCACGGGGTGTGATGGCGGTCGAGGCGGACCGGGCCGCCGGGCAGCAGCGTCAGGCCCGCGATGCCGGACTCCTCCGTGGCCTCGCGGAGGGCGGAGCCCGCGAGGGTGGTGTCCTCGGGCTCGCAGTGGCCCCCCATCTGGAGCCACATGCGCAGCTTCTTGTGCAGGGTGAGCAGCACCCGGCCGCGCTCGGGGTCGATCACCAGGCCGCTCGCTGTGATGTGACCGGCGCCGCACGCCTTCCACATGCCGTCCGGGTGGGCCGCGAGGTGGTCGAGGTACGCCTGGCGCAGCTCGGCCTGGTCCTCGTAGCTCTTGAGTACGAGGACCGCGTCGTCGTGCAGGCTCACTCGGTGTCGTCGTCCTTCTTCTTCAGATCGGGCTTCTCGGTGGAGCCGCCCGCGGCCTCGCCGAGCATCTTGTCCAGCTCGGAGAAGTCCATCTGCTCGCGGTGGACGAAGCCGTCGGGGTCGTCCAGGTCGGAGGCGGTGGGCAGCATGTCGGGGTGGGCCCACAGGGCGTCGCGGCCGTCGACCCCGCGCGCGTCCGTGAGGGACGCCCACAGACGGGAGGCGTCGCGCAGCCGGCGGGGACGCAGCTCCAGGCCGATCAGCGTCGCGAAGGTCTGCTCGGCCGGGCCACCCGTGGCGCGGCGGCGGCGCAGGGTCTCGCGCAGCGCGTCAGCGGACGACAGGCGCGGTTTCGCGGCGGCGTGCACCACTGCGTCCACCCAGCCCTCCACCAGCGCCAGAGCGGTCTCCAGGCGTGCCAGGGCGGCCTTCTGCGCAGGAGTGTCCTCCGGCTGGAACATGCCCTGCTGGAGTGCCTGCTGCAGCTCCTCGGGGTTCTGCGGGTCGAACTGGCCGACCACGTCCTCCAGCTTGGCCGTGTCGACCTTGATCCCGCGCGCGTAGCCCTCGACCGCGCCGAACAGGTGCGAGCGCAGCCACGGCACATGGGCGAAGAGCCGCTGGTGGGCGGCCTCGCGCAGGGCCAGGTAGAGCCGCACCTCCTCCTTGCCGATGCCCAGGTCCTTGCCGAAGGCGTCCATGTTGATCGGCAGCAGCGCGGCCTTGCCGGCCGGGCCGAGCGGCAGGCCGACGTCGGTGGACCCGACCACCTCGCCCGCGAGCACGCCCACGGCCTGCCCGATCTGCTGGCCGAACATGGCGCCGCCCATCGACTTCATCATGCCGATCAGCGGGCCGGCCATGGCCTGCATCTCCTCCGGCAGGATGTCGCCCATGGCGCCGCCGACGCGCTCGGCCACCGGGTCGACGAGCTCCTTCCAGGCGGGCAGGGTGGCCTCCACCCACTCCGCGCGGCTCCACGCCACGGCGGAGCCCGCGCCGGACGGCAGGGACGTCACGTCGTCGAGCCACAGGTCGGCCAGGCGGACGGCCTCCTCGACGGCGGTGCGCTCGGCGGGGCCGACGCTGGCGTCCTTGGTGCCGTCGGCGGTGCCCTGGGAGACCGTCTGGCGGGCGATCTGCTTGGCCATGTCCCAGTTCACCGGGCCGCCCTCGTACGAGAGCATCTGGCCCAGCTGCTGGAACGCGGCGCCCAGGTCGGTGGGGTTCATGGAACCGAACATCGCGGCGAACGGATTGTCGGCGCCGGAGCCCCCGGCCCCGGGAAACCCGAAGCCGAACGGGTTGGCCGGTCCCTGACCACCACCGCTCTCCTGGTCCTTCTTCTTGCCCTCGTCGCCGTCGTCCGGCTCCTCCGGCGGAAGGCCGAATCCGAATGGGGTGTCACTCACGGGATTCCTCGGCTGATAGGGCCATCGGTTTTCTCCGACGGCACGGCTGCCCGAACACCACCCAGCGTAGACACCACGGCGGGATAAGGCCTCGGTGCTCCGCCGACCGAAGGCCTGCGGCAGGATGGATGCCACCTGGTACGTACGCGTCACCCGCGTTCGTACTGAAGACAACCGCTGGAGACGCCCGGTGAGTTCCCCAGATCCACAGGTTCGCGCAGCGCGAAACCACTCAACCAGTCCCGCCGCGCGCGGGCCCGTCGTCGCGGTCACCGGTGCCGCGTCCGGGGTAGGAGCGCTGCTCACCGAGCGGCTCGCCGAGTCCGACGAGATCCGGCAGGTCGTCGCCATCGACGAGCGGCGCGGGGAGTGCGCCGCCGCGCAGTGGCACATCCTGGACGTGCGGGACCCGGCGATCGCCGAGAAGCTGCGCGGTGCGGACGTCGTGGTGCACCTCGCCGTCGACCTCGACCTGGGCACGGACTCGGCGGCCCGCAGCGCGTACAACGTGCGCGGCACGCAGACGGTGCTCACGGCCGCCGCCGCGGCCGGGGTGCACCGGGTCGTGCTGTGCACCTCGGCGATGGTCTACGGGGCGCTGCCCGACAACGAGCTGCCGCTCTCGGAGGACGCCGAGCTGCGGGCGACCGCCGAGGCCACCGGGGTCGGCGACCTGCTGGAGATCGAGCGGCTCGCGCGCCGGGCGCCGCGCGCCCACCCGGGCCTCAATGTCACCGTCGTGCGCCCCGCGACCCTCGTCGGGGGCACGGACACGGCGCTGACCAGGTACTTCGAGTCGCCTCGGCTGCTGGTGGTGGCCGGATCGCGGCCCGCCTGGCAGTTCTGTCACGTCGAGGATCTGTGCGGGGCGCTGGAGTACGCCGTACTGGAGAAGGTCGACGGGGAGCTGGCCGTCGGGTGCGAGGGGTGGCTGGAGCAGGAGGAGGTCGAGGAGCTCAGCGGGATTCGGCGCATGGAGCTGCCGTCCGCGGTCGCCCTCGGGGCCGCCGCCCGGCTGCACCGGATCGGGCTGACGCCGTCGCCGGCCGGGGATCTCGCGTACACGATGTATCCGTGGGTCGTGAGCGGGAGCCGGTTGCACGACGCCGGGTGGCGGCCCCTGTGGACGAACGAGGAAGTGCTCGCTGAGCTGCTGGAGGAGGTCTCCGGGCGGCACACGGTGGCCGGGCGGCGGCTCGGGCGCAAGGACGCGACGGCCGCGGGCGCCGCCGGTGCGACGGTCGCGCTGCTGGGTACGGCGGCGTTGGTACGGCGGGCACGGAAGGCCCGGGGGCGGCGCTGAGGTCCCTGCCGGCCTTCGGGCTCGCCATCGAGCGCCGGACGGGCTGAATTCCCGGGCCTCCCGGGTGCGGGGGATGAGGCACGATGGGGGGTATGGCTGTGAATGAGGATCATCCTGGTGAGCAGGGGGCCGAGGAGCCCGTCAAGTTGATCGGGATCCGGGAGACGGCGCTCTCCCTGGACGAGGTGTTCCGGGCGGTCGGGGACGACGCGGCCGGGGGAACCGCGCTGTTCGTGGGGACCGTGCGGAACCACGACGGGGGAGCCGATGTCGACCGGCTCGGATATTCGTGCCACCCGACGGCCGAGGCCGAGATGCGGCGGATCGCGGAGAAGGTGGTCGCCGACTACCCGGTGCGGGCGCTGGCGGCCGTGCACAGGGTGGGCGATCTGAAGGTCGGGGACCTGGCCGTGGTCGTCGCCGTGTCCTGTCCGCACCGGGGCGAGGCCTTCGAGGCCTGCCGGAAGCTGATCGACGATCTCAAGCACGAAGTGCCCATCTGGAAGCACCAGAAGTTCTCGGACGGTACGGAGGAATGGGTGGGGGCCTGCTGAGGCCGTGACCGGAATGCGCCCGTGCGCGTTCCGGTTGCGTAACCTGTCCCCCGGCGCGAGCGTTGACGGAGCGGATGGATAATCTGCTGATCAGTCAGATGTGGTTGCTTGATAGGGGTTGGGAGGCCGGCATGGCGGCGCTCGCCTGGTTGCTGATTCCGCTTGTGGCCGCGATCGGTGCCGGACTGTGGGGCGGCTGGGCCAGCCGGAACCGCAAGAGCATCGAGGACGGCACCGAACTCGCGGGTTACTCGCGCTTCCGTGAAGCCATGGAACGTTCGCACTCCGGCGGCTAGCGGCCGACACCGGCGACGGCGCGATCAGCCGCCGTCGCCCCGGACGGACGGCCCCGACAGTGCACTTACAGGCCTGTCCCGTACTGTCGTTCCATGCCACGCCGCACCGCGACGATGCTCGCCTCCACCCTGATGCTGATCGCGCTCCTGTGCGCGGGTGTGCTCATCCCCGTGCCGTACGCGGAGATGTCACCGGGGCCGACGGTGAACACGCTCGGGCAGCACGACGGCGAGCCGGTGCTGCAGATCTCCGGGCGCAAGACCTACGCCACGACCGGCCACCTCAACATGACCACGGTCCGCGTCACCAGCGCCGACTACCGGATGAACCTCGTCGAGGCCGTGTACGGCTGGCTGGCGCACGACAACAAGGTCGTGCCGCACGACACCCTCTACCCGGACGGCAAGACCGAGGAGCAGTCGACCCAGGAGAACGCCGAGGAGTTCAGCCAGTCCCAGGAGAGCGCCAAGGTCGCGGCCCTGAAGGAACTGGACATCCCGGTGAAGTCCTGGGTGATCGTCTCCACCGTCCTCAAGGACTCCCCGGCCGAGGGCAAGCTGCACGCCGGCGATGTGATCAAGTCCGTCGACGGCACGGCGGTCAAGGCGCCCGAGGACGTCGCGAAGCTGGTCACCCAGCACAAGCCGGGCGAGGACGTCGACTTCGTCATCGTGCCCGCCAAGGCCCAGGCCGCCGCCGAGAAGGCGAACCGGACGGCGACCGAGACCGAGAAGGTCACGATCACCACGGCGAGGTCCGACGACACCGGCGAGGCGCGGGCGATCGTCGGCATCTCCGCCGGGACCGACCACACGTTCCCGTTCACCATCGACATCAAGCTCGCCGACGTCGGCGGCCCGAGCGCCGGACTGATGTTCGCCCTCGGGATCTACGACAAGCTCACGCCGGGCAATCTGACCGGCGGCAAGTTCGTGGCCGGCACCGGCACTATCGACGACGAGGGCAAGGTCGGCCCCATCGGCGGCATCGAGATGAAGACGGTCGGCGCGCGCGACAAGGGCGCCGAGTACTTCCTGACGCCCAAGGACAACTGCGCCGCGGCCGCCAAGGACACCCCGGGCGGCCTCACCCTTGTCAAGGTCGACACCATCGAGGACGCGCTGGGCGCCCTGAAGGACATCCGCTCCGGCGACACCGCCGACCTGCCGAAGTGCACCACCAAGGGCTGACAGGCGCACGGGACGGCGTACGCGCGCGTGGGGGCGCCCTCGAAAGCGGAGGGCGCCCCCATCGCCGTAGATACGGAAATCAGTCCACGAAGGTGGCGGACAGGGCCTCCGCCAGGCCCGGGACCAGCTCGGGGCCGGTGAGGACCTCGGTCGGGGTGTCCTTCTCACGCAGCCGCAGGGCCGAGTCACGGGAGCCGTCGCGCAGGACGGCGACCGTCATCCGGACCTCCTGGCGGTCCGGGTGGGAGGCGACCCACTTGGCGAGACGGGCACCGTCGAGGTTCTCGGGGACGGAGGCCTCCGCGGACGGCGGCAGCATCAGCCGCTCCACGGTCAGTGCGCAGCCGACCACCGCGTCGGGCCAGGCGATGGTGCCGAGGAAGTCGTCCAGCGCCTTGCCGGCGGGGATCTCGTCCTGCTCGATCGGGGTGAGACCGGTGGTCTCGGACTCGTCCTGGAGACCGAGCTGCGCCGCGAGGGCGGGTTCCTGGGTCCGCAGACGCGCGGTATCCACGAGGGCGAAGAGGCGAGCGGGCTGGTCCCAGCCGAGGCCCGAGGCGTACTCGTCGATCTCGAGCACCGCCCGGGTGAGGGGGTTCGCTGCCATGGGAGTGTTGGACATGGTCACAATCCTGCCTCGTTCGTTCCCCGAAGCGGGAACCGAGTAAAGCGTGAGTAAGTTGCATAGGTGAGGCCCCTGCGATCACGGGGCCCGCTGGCGGGTCCGTAGACGCGGGCCTGACGTATCGACAGCGAACTTCGAGGTGCGCACCTTGGCTTTCCAGATGCCGGACCGCGGCGGAGGCCCGACGGGGCCGCGGATCAGAGTGGGCCGACCGTCCCGACGCGTCCGGACACTGCTCATGACGCTGGGCGTCCTTGCCGTCCTCGGCATGGCGTTCGTCATGTTCGCGGGGTTCTGGACGGACTGGCTCTGGTACCGGTCGGTGAAGTACTCGTCCGTCTTCACCACCACACTGTGGACGAAGATCGGGCTCTTCTTCGTCTTCGGGCTGCTGATGTCGGCCTCGGTCGGCTTCAACATCTGGCTGGCGCACCGGCTGCGGCCGCCGCTGAGCGCGATGTCGATGGAGCAGCAGAGCCTCGACAGGTACCGCATGGGCATCGCGCCCTACAAGAAGTGGCTGCTGCTCGGGATCACCGCCCTGGTGGGCCTGATCGCCGGCGCCTCCGCCTCCGGGCAGTGGCGCACCTGGCTGATGTGGGTCAACGGAGTGTCGTTCGGGCAGAAGGACCCCCAGTTCGGTCTGGACGTCTCCTTCTACGCCTTCGACCTGCCCTGGTACCGCTTCCTGCTCGGCTTCGGCTTCGCCGCCGCCGTGCTCTCGGTGATCGCCGCCGCGCTCACGCACTACCTGTACGGCGGCCTGCGGGTCACCTCCCCGGGCGCGCGTGCCACCGCAGCGGCCACCGGGCACCTGTCGGTGCTCCTCGGCATCTTCGTCACCCTGAAGGCGGTCGCGTACTGGCTCGACCGGTACGGGCTCGCGGTGAAGTCCAGCGACTTCAAGGCGACGGGCAACTGGACGGGCCTCAGGTACGTCGACGCCAACGCCTATCTGCCGGCCAAGACGATTCTGTTCTGCATCGCCGTGATCTGCGCGCTGCTGTTCTTCGCCACCATCTGGCGGCGCACCTGGCAGCTGCCCGTCATCGGCTTCGGCCTGATGGTGCTCTCCGCGATCCTCATCGGCGGGCTGTACCCGGCGATCGTGCAGAAGTTCCAGGTCCAGCCGAACGAGCAGGCCAAGGAAGCGCCGTACGTCGAGAAGAACCTGGAGGCGACGCGGCAGGCCTATGGCATCGACGGGACCGACGTCGAGGAGTACTCGGGTGTGAGCGACACCACGGACAAGGCCAAGCTCCGCAAGGACGCCGACACCACGGCCAGCATCCGCATGCTCGACCCGAACATCGTCTCGCCGACGTTCCAGCAGCTCCAGCAGATGAGGAACTACTACGCGTTCCCCACGAACCTGGACGTCGACCGGTACAGCAATGAGGACGGCGCGGAGCAGGACACGGTCATCGGTCTGCGCGAGCTGAACCTCGCCGGCATCCCGAAGAACAACTGGATCAACGACCACTTCCGCTACACCCACGGCTACGGCGTGGTCGCCGCCAAGGGCACCGAGGCCACCTCCGGCGGCCGCCCGGTGTTCACCGAGTCCGACCTGCCGTCCAAGGGCGACCTGGGCAAGTACCAGCAGCGGGTGTACTACGGCGAGAAGACCACCCAGTACTCGATCGTCGGCGGTCCCCAGGACGAGATCGACTACTCCGACGACAGCGGTGAGAAGACCACCAGCTACAAGGGCAAGAGCGGGGTCAACCTCTCCAGCCCGGTCAACCGGGCCGCGTACGCGGTGGCGTTCAACGAGCCGCAGATCCTCTACTCGGGCGCCATCGGCGAGGGCTCGCGGATCCTGTACAACCGCACCCCCAAGGAGCGTGTCGAGGCGGTCGCCCCCTGGCTGACCATCGACGGCGACGCCTACCCGGCCGTCGTCGACGGGAAGATCCAGTGGATCGTCGACGCGTACACCACCACCAACGGCTACCCGTACGCCTCCCGCACCACCCTGGGCGACACCACGGCCGACTCGCTGACCGCGGACAACAGCCAGCGCGCGGTGGTGGCCCAGCAGAACCAGGTCAACTACATCCGCAACTCGGTGAAGGCGACCGTCGACGCGTACACGGGTCAGGTCAAGCTCTACCAGTGGGACACCAAGGACCCGGTCCTGAAGACCTGGATGAAGGCGTTCCCGGACACGGTGGAGCCGAAGACGGCGATCTCGAAGTCGCTGGAGGCCCATCTGCGGTACCCGCAGGACCTGTTCAAGGTCCAGCGTGAGCTGCTGACGCGCTATCACGTGAAGGACGCCGAGACGTTCCTGAGCGGCAGCGAGGTGTGGCAGGTCCCGGACGACCCGACCAACACCTCGGGCAACGCGGTGCCGCCGTACTACCTGAGCATGAAGCTGCCGGGGCAGACGGCACAGGCGTTCTCGCTGACCACGACGCTCACGCCGAACGGCCGGGACAACCTCAGCGCCTTCGTGGCGGTCAACGCCGAGGCGGGGACCAAGGACTACGGCAAGATCAGAATTCTGAAACTGCCGACCAGCGAACCGATCGACGGACCGAAACAGGTCCAGAGCCAGTTCAACTCCGAACAGGACATCGCCGAGACCATCAGCCTCCTCAAGAGAGGTGACTCACAGGTCGAGTACGGCAACCTCCTGACGGTCCCGCTCGACGGCGGACTGCTCTATGTGGAGCCCGTCTATGTGCGAGGCGGCGGGCTCAAGTACCCGCTGCTGCGCAAGGTGCTGGTCACCTACGGCGGCAACACGGCCTTCGAGGACACCCTCGACGAGGCGCTCAACAAGGTGTTCGAGACCGAGGGTTCGCCCACCGAGCCACCGGCGGACGATCCCGACGAGGGCACCGACGAGCCGCCGACGTCCGGTGATCCGACCGTCCAAGAGGCCCTGGAGGAAGCTCAGAAGGCGTTCGACGAGGGCCAGCAGGCCCTCAAGGACGGCGACTGGGAGGCGTACGGCCGGGCCCAACAGGACCTGGAGGACGCGCTGAAGCGGGCCGAGGACGCCCAGTCCAAGGCCGGCGGGACCGGCGGAAACGCCGGTGAGGACAGCGGGCAGAGCTCCGAGGAGGGCTCCGGCAGCGGCTGATTCAAGGCTCCACCCCGCGCCGTGGTACGGTTGCAACACAACGGCGCGGGGTGGAGCAGCTCGGTAGCTCGCTGGGCTCATAACCCAGAGGTCGCAGGTTCAAATCCTGTCCCCGCTACTGAAGTTGAAGGCCCGGATCCTCAAAGGATCCGGGCCTTCGACGTGTTGCCTGGGGTGGTCGGGAAAACTGTGTTTGACTTGTCGCTCTGTGGGCATGTCGACAAAACGCTGTAGTGACCTCAATGGCTGCGGTATACCAGGTGTACCCAGGTTGCAGGTGGTGCGACGATGGACGTTATGGGGGACAAGGCAACTCTGTTGGAGACGGGGCGGTTTGCGCAGCCTGCCGACTTTGGGCTGCCTGCCGACTTTGTGGTGCCCGCGTCCGCTTCGTCGGCCGAGTCCGTGCCTGCCGCGGAGGAGGACGAGACGGGGGACGCCGTGGAGGAGACGCGTCAGCGGCTCGCCGCCGAAGCCGGCGACGCCGAGGCGATGAGCGTCCTCGGCGCCATGCTGCTGCGCCGCGGCGACCTCGACGGGGCCGAGCCCTATCTGCGCGGCGCCACCGCCGCCGGTGACCGTGCGGCCGCCAACAACCTCGGCGTCCTGCTGCACCAGCGCGGGTACCCCGACGACGCCGCCGGCTGGTGGCGGATCGCGGCCGTTGCCGGGTCCGCCGCCGCCGCGCACGCGCTCGGCCGGCACCACCGTGAGCGCGGCGACGAACCGGCCGCCGAGTACTGGCTGCGCCAGTCCGCCGAGCAGGGCCACGCGCTGGGCGCGTACGCCCTCGCCGACCTGCTGGAGCACCGCAGCGACGCCGCCGCCGAGCGCTGGATGCGGGTCGCCGCCGAGCGCGGCCACCGCGAGGCCGCGTACCGCCTCGCGCGGGCGCTCGACCACCTCGCCGAGCAGGAGGAGCGTGCGGCCGTGCGGGAGGGGCGCAGGATCGCGCGCGCGGCGTTCGAGATCGGCAGTGCGAGCCGTGAGGCCGCCCGCGAGGGCCGCCCCGTCGTACGGGAAGGCCGCGGCGCCGCCGTGCGAGCGGGGGCGGGGGAGCCCGGCGGTGACAACGGTGTCGCAGGTGTCGCCGAGGAGGCCGAGCAGTGGTACCGCCAGGCCGCCGCGCGCGGGCACCGGCGGGCCGCGCTGCACCTCGGGGCGATCCTGGAGCGGCGCGGGGAGCTGAAGGAGGCCGGGCGCTGGTATCTGACCTCGGCCAAGGACGGCGAGCCGCGGGCCGCGTGCGCGCTCGGGTTCCTGCTGCGGGACGCGGGCGACACCGAGAGTGCGGCCGTGTGGTGGCTGCGGGCCGCCCAGGACGGCGACGGCAACGCGGCCAACGCGCTGGGCGCGCTGCACGCCGAGCGCGGTGAGACCCAGACCGCCGAGCGCTGGTACCGGGCCGCGATGGACGCCGGTGACGTCAACGGCGCGTACAACCTCGGGCTGCTCTGCGCCGAGCAGGGGCGGACCGCGCAGGCCGAGCAGTGGTACCGGCGTGCCGCGTACGCCGGGCACCGGGAGGCGGCGAACGCGCTGGCCATCCTGCTGCTGCAGGTCGGGGACGCGTCCGGGGCCGAGCCGTGGTTCTCCAAGGCCGCGGAGGCCGGCAGCGTGGACGCCGCCTTCAACCTGGGCATCCTGTTCGCCGGGCGGGGCGACGACGCGACGGCGCTCGTCTGGTACGAGCGGGCGGCCGCCGCCGGGCACACCGAGGCGGCGCTCCAGGTCGCCATCGCGCGCCTGCGGGACGGGGACGAGCGGGCCGCCGAGCGGCATCTGAGGTGTGCCGCCGGCGGGGGCAGCGCCGAGGCCGCGTACCGGCTGGCCGCGGTGCTCGACGCCCGTCGGCCGCCCGCGCCCGCGCATGAGCTGGGGGAGCCGGTACGGGAGAAGAACGAGTGCGAGGAGTGGTACGAGCGGGCCGCTTCGCAGGGGCATCGGCGGGCGCAGGTGCGGGTCGGGATGCTGGCCGCCGGGCGCGGGGATGTCGTCGAGGCGGCTCGGTGGTACCGGGTCGCGGCGGAGTCCGGGTCGCGGAACGGCGCGTTCAATCTGGGGCTGCTGCTGGCTCGGGAGGGGAGCGAGCCGGAGGCCGCCGTGTGGTGGGCCCGGGCTGCCGACGCGGGGCACGGGCGGGCGGCGTTGCGGCTCGCCCTCGTCTACGCGCGTCGGGGTGAGCTGGTGGAGGGCAAGCGGTGGGCCGATCGGGCCGTCGCTCTCGGACCGGTGGAGGTCGCGGAGCGGGCCGCGCGGTTGGGCGACGCGTTGCGGGACGAGTTGTCGGCGTAGAGGGCGGCTCAAGCCATGGCCCAAGCCATCGCCCGAGCCATGGTTCTTAATGGATTTGCGCTGGTCGATGGCGGTGACGTAGTGTTCTGTTCATCGACGCGGGGTGGAGCAGCTCGGTAGCTCGCTGGGCTCATAACCCAGAGGTCGCAGGTTCAAATCCTGTCCCCGCTACTGAAGATCTAGGGCCCGGAACCGATCAGGTTCCGGGCCCTAGATGTGTTCTGAGGTGAACGATGAGCCCTCCCCACGGGGGGCAGGGCAGGGGCTACGCCGTCGTGCAGGTCGGGCACACGCCTCGATAGGTGACCTCCACGTCCGAGACGGTGAAACCGAACCGCTCGGAGGAGGGGAGGTCGGCCAGGGGGTCGCCCGTGGGGTGGACGTCGCGGATCGTGCCGCAGCGGGCGCAGACCAGGTGGTGGTGCGGGCGGTGCGCGTTCGGGTCGTACCGCTTGGCGCGCCGGTCCGTGGCGACCTCCAGCACCTCGCCGAGGGAGACCAATTCGCCCAGGGTGTTGTAGACGGTCGCCCTGGAGATCTCGGGCAGCTTGGCGACAGCGCGCACGTGTACCTCGTCGGCCGTCAGATGGACGTGTTCGCCGTCGAGGACCTCGGCCACGACGCGCCGCTGTGCGGTCATGCGCCATCCGCGTCCGCGCAGCCGCTCCAGAAGGTCACTCATACCGGTCAGCGTAACAGCAGGTCGGAACAGATCCCGAACAGGTGTGACTTTGGAGCGTGCCTTGACTTGGATTTGGTCCAATGTAGGATCGGGCTCGATCGATCGAGGCTTCGGCGAGCGCCCGGAGGCCGCCGTCCAGGCCCTGTGCGGCCGTCCGGGGTTGGACCGCTCGCCGTCGGGGACGGGCCGGGATCTCCTGCGAGAACCCGGCCCGTTCGCTATGCCGTCGCGTGCTGCCGGGCCGGGACCCAGCAGCGGATGATGTCGCGGACCGAGACGATGCCTATCGGGGCGCCCTGGTCGAGGACGATCAGATGGCGGAAGCCGCCGTGGGTCATGGCGCGGGCCGCTTCCTCCAGGGTCCAGGACGGCGCGGCGAACACGACGTCGTTGGTGGTGTGGGCGTGGGTCCGCTCGGCGTCGGGGTTCTGGCCGAGGCCTACGGAGTTGAGGACGTCGCGTTCGGTCAGGATGCCGAGTCCGCCGGCGTCCGGGTCGAGGACCACGGCCGCGCCGATCCGGCGAGCCGACATCAGGGCGGCGGCCTGGCGGAGGGTGTGATCGGGGCCGATGGTGAGGACCACTGTGCTCATGGCGTCGCGGACGAGCATGGAGTTCAGCCACCTCCTAGGGAATCCGGTGAACCGCTAGTTCAAGGATTCACAAGTTCACAAGTGGGGGAACTCTCAATGTGGCAGGTAAAGCGGAGGTCAACAAGGGGGCGTGCGTGGCCAGTTCGGGGCGCCCCGGGATCACTCGGGGGCCCCGTACGCATCGGGAGGTGGTGTCGCCCGTTCAGTAACGCTGGGTCAGATACCCCAGCAGTTCGTCGTGGAGCAGGCCGTTCGAGGCCGCCGCGTCGCCGCTGTGCGGGCCGGGGCGGCCGTCGAGGCCGGTGAAGCTGCCGCCCGCCTCGGTGACGATGATCGCGTTGGCGGCCATGTCCCAGAGGGACAGCTCGGGTTCGGCGCAGATGTCCACCGCGCCCTCGGCGACCATCATGTACGGCCAGAAGTCGCCGTACGCGCGCGTGCGCCACACCTCGCGGGTCAGGTCCAGGAAGCCGTTGAGGTTGCCGCGATCCTCCCAGCCACTGAGGGAGGAGTACGCGAAGGAGGCGTCCGAGAGATCGGCGACGCGGGAGACCCGCAGGCGGGAGGCGGAGCTGAGGCTGCGGCCGGTGAAGGCGCCGTGGCCCTTCGCCGCCCACCAGCGGCGGCCCAGGGCGGGGGCGGAGACGACGCCGACGACGGGCTGGTAGCCGCCCTCGGCCGCCTCCATCAGGGAGATCAGGGTGGCCCAGACGGGGACACCGCGGACGTAGTTCTTGGTGCCGTCGATCGGGTCGACGACCCAGCGGCGGGGGCCGGTGCCTTCGAGGCCGAACTCCTCGCCGAGGATGGCGTCCCGGGGCCGGGCCCGCTTGAGTTGGCCTCGGACGATCTCCTCGGCGGCCTTGTCGGCCTCGCTCACCGGGGTCATGTCCGGCTTCGTCTCGACCTTCAGGTCGAGGGCCTTGAAGCGGGCCATGGTGGTCGCGTCGGCGGCGTCCGCGAGGACGTGGGCGAAGCGGAGGTCGTCGAGGTAGTCGGCCATGTGGCGAACGGTATCTGTCGAGGTCGGTGCGGGGCTACAGGGGACCGAGGGTCGGACGGGGCGCGGGATCGGGCGTACGGGGGCGGGGCGGCGGTACGACTGCCCGCGGCGGGGCGGGGTAGGGGGGGTGGGGCCGGCGGAGGGGGCCGCGCACGTTGGCCGGAGTGCGCCCCTGGGGGCCGCCGGAAACCCTTGACAGTGACTTGATGCGCGTCAAATCTGAGGGCCAGAGCCGCCCGCTCGCATTCAGGGAGGCGATGATGCCTGCAGCGCGGGAATCCTTGTTGGACGCCGCTTACACGGCACTGGTGCGCCGGCCGTGGTCCGCCGTGCGCATGGTGGACGTGGCGGCGGTGGCCGGAGTGTCACGTCAGACGCTGTACAACGAGTTCGGCAGCAAGGAGGGGCTCGCCAGGGCCCTGGTCCGGAGGGAGGCGGACGGCTATCTGGCGGGGGTCGACCGGGCGCTGGCCGCCCACGCGGACACCCGGGACCGGCTGGCCGCGACCGCCGAGTGGACCGTGGCGGCCTCCCGGAACAACGCACTCGTTCGCGCCATGCTCACCGGCTGCTGGGGTGAGCGGCTGCCCGCGCCGACGCTCTCGGCGGTGCCCTCGTCCTCGGTCGTCCCCGCGCAGCGGCGCGCGGACGGACCGTTGCCCGCGCCCACCGACTTCGTGGCCCTGGTGCGCGAGCGGGCCGTCGCCGTGCTCTCCGCGCCCGGCACCCCCAAGTCGGACACCGCGGAGCTGGCCCGGTCCTGCGAACTCGCCGTACGGCTCGCCCTGTCGTGCGTGGCCGCGCCCCCGGGCGAGGGCGGAGTCACGGATCTCGTACGGACGGCGCTGCCCCGCCAGCTGAGCCGGCCCCTCAACCCCCTGTAGGCGAGGCCGGGGCGGAACGAGAGGAGCGAGAGGAGGAGAGGGAGGCGCGGGCGCGAACTAGTGTGCCGAGCCCGACAGTTGCAGGCCCACGACCCCCACGATCACCAGACTGATCGAGACGATCTTCAGCGTCGACACGAGATCGCCGAGGAAGATCATCCCGTAGATCGCAGTGCCGGCCGCGCCGATGCCCGTCCAGACGGCGTAGGCGGGGCCGACATCGAGCTTCTTGAGGGCGAGGGTCAGCAGGCCGAAGCTGCCGAGCGCGAAGACGCAGAAGGCGACCGTGGGCCAGAGTCTGGTGAATCCGTGCGAGAGCTTCAGACAGACGGCGAATCCGGTCTCCAGAAGTCCCGCCACGACCACCAGCAGCCACGCCATGTCTCGTCCTCCCGTGTCCCCACGTTCTGTGACCGCTTGGTCCGTTCCCGGCTGATCTCGTCTGGTCCGGGTCCGACTTGGTGCGATTATGCACTTACCGGGTGGACGGGGGCGCAAACAACGCGGAGGTCAACGCGGAGGTCAGTCGCCTTCCCGCCGTTCGCGTGTCGAGAGGAGCCTGCGCAGAGAGTAAAGACGGGCCGGATCCGCGTGTCCGTCCGCCACCCACTGGTCCAGTGCGCAGTCCTGTTCGTCGTGGCTGCACGCGCGCGGACAGCCCTCCGTGCCCGGCACCAGGTCCGGGAAGGCGTTGATCACCCGGGACGGGTCGATGTGGGCGAGGCCGAAGGAGCGTACGCCGGGGGTGTCCACGACCCAGCCGCCGTCCGAGTCGGCGAGGGGGAGGGCGAGCGCGGAGGTCGTGGTGTGCCTGCCCCGGCCCGTCACCGCGTTGACATGACCCGTCGTACGGCGGCGGTCCTCCGGCACCAGGGCGTTCACCAGGGTCGTCTTGCCGACCCCCGAGTGGCCGACGAACGCGGTGACCTTGCCCGCGAGGTGCCGGCGTACGCGGTCGGCGGCGCCGCCCGTCTCCAGTTCCTCGCGGCTCGTCACGACGTACGGGATGTCGAGGTCGCCGTACAGCTCCAGGAGCTTGTCGGCGGAGGCCAGATCGGACTTGGTGAGCACGAGGAGGGGGGTGAGGCCGCCATCGTAGGCCGCCACCAGGCAGCGGTCGATGAGGCGGGGGCGGGGCTCGGGGTCGGCGAGGGCCGTGACGACGGCGAGTTGGTCGGCGTTGGCGACGACGACGCGTTCGTACGGGTCGTCGTCGTCGGCCGTGCGGCGCAGCACCGAGGTGCGGTCGGCGATGCGGACGATGCGGGCGAGGGTGTCCTTCTTGCCGGAGAGATCGCCGACGAGGGCGACGGTGTCGCCGACGACGGCCGCCTTCCGGCCCAGTTCACGGGCCTTCATCGCCATCACCACCCGGTCCTCGACCAGACAGGTCAGCCGGCCGCGGTCGACGGTGAGGACCATGCCCTCCGCGGCGTCCTCGTGCTTGGGGCGGATGTGGGTCCGGGGACGGTTGCCCTTGCGGTTCGGGCGGCTGCGGATGTCGTCCTCGTCGGTGTGCTTGCCGTAACGGCGCATGATCCCGGTCCGCCCGTCAGTTCTTCCCGAGCATCCCGGCCCACATGTCGGGGAAGTCCGGCAGGGTCTTGGCGGTCGTCGCCACGTTCTCGATCCGTACGCCCTCCACGGCCAGGCCGATGATCGCACCGGCGGTGGCCATGCGGTGGTCGTCGTAGGTGTGGAAGACACCGCCGTGCAGGGGGCGCGGGCGGATGTGGAGGCCGTCGGCGGTCTCGGTGACGTCGCCGCCGAGTTCGTTGATCTCCTTGGTGAGCGCGGCCAGGCGGTCCGTCTCGTGGAGGCGCAGGTGGGCGACGCCGCGCAGGGTGGAGGGGGAGTCGGCGAGGGCGGCGACCGCCGCGATGCCCGGGGTCAGCTCGCCGACCTCGCTCAGGTCCACGTCGATGCCGTGGATCGCGCCCGAACCGGTGAACACCAGTCCGTACTCGGTCAGTTCGCAGACGCCGCCCATCTCCGTGAAGATCTCGCGGAGCTGGTCACCGGGCTGGGTGGTGCGCGCGGGCCAGTCCGGGACGACGACCTTGCCGCCGGTCACCAGGGCCGCGGCCAGGAACGGCTGGGCGTTGGAGAGGTCCGGCTCGATCGTCAGGTCGCGGCCGAGCAGGGCGCCCGGGGTGACCCGCCAGACGTTCGGCTCGCCGCCCGACTCCGGGGTGTCCACCTGGGCGCCCACCGAGCGCAGCATGTCGACGGTCATCCGGATGTGGGGGAGCGAGGGGAGGGTCGCGCCGGTGTGGCGGACCTCGACGCCCTGGTTGAAGCGGGGGGCGGAGAGCAGCAGCGCGCTCACGAACTGCGAGGACGAGGACGCGTCGATCGCCACCGGGCCGCCGTCCAGGGCACCGCCGCCGTGCACGGTCAGCGGGAGGGCGCCCCGGCCGTCGTCGTCGATACGGGCGCCGAGGACGCGCAGAGCGTCGATCACGCCGTTCAGGGGGCGCTCGTAGGAGCGGGGGTCGCCGTCGAAGCGGATGGGGCCGTCGGCGAGGGCGGCGACCGGGGGGAGGAAGCGCATGACCGTGCCCGCGTTGCCGACGTCGACCGTGGCCGGGCCGTGCAGGCCGGTGGGCAGGACGCGCCAGGCCTCGCCGGAGCCGCCCGCTCCGGAGGAACTGGAGGAGACCGTCTCCTCGATACCGACGCCCATCGCGCGCAGCGCCGCCGCCATCAGCAGGGTGTCGCGGGAGCGGAGGGGGCGGCGCAGCCAGCCGGGCTCGCTCGCGAGGGCGGCGAGGACCAGGGCGCGGTTGGTGACCGACTTGGACCCCGGGACGTGGACCGTCGCGTCGACGGCTCCGCTCGCGATGGGGGCGGGCCAGAGGGCGGGCTGTGCGTTCAGGGCCATGCGGCCACTTTAGTAGGGGTTCGACCGAGGGGGTGCCTCGTGATCACCGTGGGCGGCCGCGGGGCCGTCGTGGTGGTGCGCGCCCACGCGGCGGAGCCGTCGGTCCATGCGCCCGCGCCCCTGACGGCAGGTCGGCCCTACAGCCCCAGCAGCCACCTTCCGCCGCCGGTCAGCGCGCACAGCGACACCACGTGGAACATCACCAGCCACACCGTCGCCGGAAGGTGCGTCAGACGGGAGAGCTGGTCGGCGTCGGAGTCGCCGGCGCCTCCGCGGCGGCGCTTGGCCTGGAGTTCGAAGGCCGGGCGTACACCCCCGAGGAGGAGGAACCAGACGACCGCGTAGGCGAAGGCGGCCTGGACCTGGGGGCCCGCCAGCCAGGAGACGACGACGAAGGTGCCGCCGGTGAGGATCACCGTCAGGGCGCCGTAGGCGTTGCGGATCATGACCAGCATGGCGACCAGCAGGATCGTGGCCAGCCACAGGAGAAGCGTGATGCGGCCGGAGCCGAGGAGCGCGGCGCCCCCGAGGCCGAGCAGCGGGGGCGCGGTGTAGCCGGCGGCGGCCGTGAGGATCATGCCGATACCGGTCGGCTTGCCGCGGCTGACCGTGAGGCCGCTGGTGTCGGAGTGCAGCCGGATGCCGGTCAGGGTGCGGCCGGTGAGCAGCGCGATCAGTCCGTGGCCGCCCTCGTGCGCGATGGTGATGGCGTTGCGCGAGAGCCGCCAGACGCCGTGCGGGACGATCGCGGCGAGTGCGGCGACCGCGGTGGCTATGACGACCCACAGGTCCGGGTCGGGCTGGGTGCCGAAGACTTCGTCCCACAGGCTCGCCAGTGAGGTGGCTGCGGTGCTTTCCATGGTCTGCGGTGGCTCCCTCGGCTCGCTTCGGATATGGAAGTCTGGCACTTATGTGCGGACGGTATGCGTCGAGTCGTAGGCCCGAGGATCTCGCAGGAATCTTTGAGATCGAGAAATGGGAGCCGGAGGAGACACTGGAGCCGGATTACAACGTGGCTCCCACCAAAGAGGTCTACGCGGTTCTCGACCGCCCTGTGAAGGACGCCGACGACAAGCGGCCGGTTCGCCAGCTGCGGAAGCTGAAGTGGGGGCTGGTCCCCTCCTGGTCCAAGAGCCCCGAGGGCGCGGCCCGGATGATCAACGCCCGCGCGGAGACCGTGCACGAGAAGCCGTCGTTCCGCCGGGCCTTCGCCACCCGGCGCTGCATCCTGCCCGCCGACGGCTACTTCGAGTGGGTCACGGGGCAGGGGGAGCGGGATCTGGAGGTCGAGGGGAAGAAGAAGCGCCCGCGCAAGCAGCCGTACTTCGTGCTTCCGGCCGACGGGTCGGTCTTCGCGATGGCGGGGCTGTACGAGTTCTGGCGGGACCGGACGCTGCCGGACGACCACCCGCGGTCCTGGTGGGTGACCTGCTCGGTGATCACGACGGAGGCGGAGACGACCCCGCTGGCCGTGGCCCCGGCGGACGGGCCGCACGCGCTGGCCGAGATCCATCCCCGGATGCCGCTGATGCTCACCCCCGACCGCTGGGACAGCTGGCTCGATCCCGCCCGTACGGACCTCGACGAGCTGCGCGGGCTGCTGGAGCCGCCGCCGGCCGGGCTGATGCGCGCCTACCCCGTCTCCACGGCCGTCAGCAATGTCCGCAACAACAGCCCGGAGCTGCTGACGGAGCTGGAGGGGCCCGAGGAGGGCACACTCTTCTGACGTGAACGAGATCGAGGCAGCGGCGAAGGAAGAGATCGACACCGAGGCGGGGACGGCCCGGGTCACGTGGCACGAGGCCGCGCGGCCGGAATACGTCCTCGCCGTCGGGCACGGTGCCGGTGGCGGGATCGAGGCGCGTGATCTGCGGGCCCTCGCCGCCGTGCTCCCGGCGCACGGGGTGACCGTCGCCCTGGTGGAGCAGCCGTGGCGGGTGGCCGGGAAGAAGCTCGCGCCCGCGCCGAAGACGCTGGACACCGGGTGGCGGGGGCTGTGGCCCGCGCTGGCGAAGCCGGGGCTGCCGGTGATCGCGGGCGGGCGCAGCGCCGGGGCCCGGGTCGCCTGCCGTACGGCCACGGAGCTGGGCGCGGTGGCCGTACTGGCGCTGAGCTTTCCGCTGCATCCGCCGGGGAAGCCGGAGAAGTCCCGGGCCGGTGAGCTGCTGGGAGCCGGGGTGCCCACGCTCGTCGTCCAGGGCGGGAACGACCCGTTCGGCAGGCCCGAGGAGTTCCCGGAGGGCCCGTACGGGCTCGTGGAGGTGCCGTACGGCGATCACGGGTTCGCCGTGCCGAAGCGGGCGCCGCTCGGGCAGACGGAGGCGCTGACGGTGCTCACGGACGGTGTCGTGGAGTGGATCGCGTCACTTCGGTGACCGGTCCGGCGGGTGGCCGGGAATGCGGAGCGGCGGGCCTTGGTTGTGCGGATCAGACAGCGCGAAAGAGCGTGCTGACCGCCGTAGGAGAGGAAGTCCGCCGCATGGGTTCGACCTATTGCCCGAGCCGCAGCAGCCGCGCTGACCTGGACTGGACGGTGCTGCACGCGGCCAAGAGCGGCCCTGTTCGGGCGGCGGCGGGCATGGATCGTCGTCTATCCTCCGATTCTGGTGGTACCGGTTTCGGTATCGCACAGACGCTGGAGGAGGTGGGTCCGGTCACTGGGACCGACGCAGGGACCGAACGGGGCCAGGCGGAGCAGCCCGAGGGCACCGAGACCGCCGCGGAGCGCAGCGCCCGTTTCGAGCGGGACGCTCTGGAATTCCTCGACCAGATGTACTCGGCCGCGCTGCGCATGACGCGCAATCCGGCCGACGCCGAGGACCTGGTGCAGGAGACGTACGCGAAGGCGTACGCCTCGTTCCACCAGTTCCGTGAGGGCACCAACCTGAAGGCCTGGCTGTACCGCATCCTCACGAACACCTTCATCAACTCGTACCGCAAGAAGCAGCGCGAACCCCAGCGCTCCGCGGCCGAGGAGATCGAGGACTGGCAGCTGGCGCGCGCCGAGTCGCACATGTCGACCGGGCTGCGCTCCGCCGAGTCGCAGGCGCTCGATCACCTGCCCGACTCGGACGTGAAGGAAGCGCTGCAGGCGATCCCCGAGGAGTTCCGCATCGCCGTCTATCTCGCCGATGTCGAGGGCTTTGCGTACAAGGAGATCGCCGACATCATGGGGACACCCATCGGTACGGTGATGTCCCGGCTGCACCGGGGCCGCCGTCAACTGCGCGGCATGCTCGAGGACTACGCCCGTGACCGCGGGCTCGTCCCGGCCGGCGCCGGAGAGTCGAACGAAGCGAAAGGCTCGGGCTCATGAGCTGCGGAGAGCCGCACGAGACGGATTGCAGCGAAATCCTCGATCATCTCTACGAGTTCCTCGACCGGGAGATGCCGGACTCGGACTGCACCAAGTTCGAGCACCACTTCGAGGAGTGCTCGCCCTGTCTGGAGAAGTACGGGCTCGAACAGGCCGTCAAGAAGCTGGTCAAGCGGTGCTGTGGGCAGGACGACGTGCCCACCGATCTGCGGGCCAAGGTGATGGGCAGGATCGATCTGATCCGGTCAGGTCAGACCGTTCCCGAGCATGATGTGACGGCCTCGCCGGTCACACCGCAGGAGAGCTGAACTGATCACTGGGCCCGTTACGGAGGCGGCTGTACGGCTGCCCCCGTAACGGGCCCAGTCGTGTCCCGGCTGTGTCTCAGCGGTCGCGCGCGGAGCGCCGGCGGAACGGGCTCAGACCTCCAGGCCGTTCTCGATGCGCTTCAGGCCGTGCCGGGCCAGCGCCAGGTTGCTGCGCGAGCGGTCCAGCGCCAGGTAGAGGAAGAGCGATCCCTTGCTGCTGGTCAGCGGGCGGATCAGGTGGTACTGCCGGCCCAGCGTGATCAGGATGTCCTCGATCACGTCGTTCATGTCCAGCGAGGCCAGCGTGCGCATCTTGGAGCGCACCACCTCGGTGTTCCCGGCCGCCGCGAGCTCCAGGTCGAGGCCCTGCCCACCGCCGAGGGCGCCCAGCGACATCCCGCTCTCGTAGTCGACCAGCGCGACACCGATCGCACCGTCGAGGGCCATGGCTTCCTTGAGCGCGGTCTCGATGTTCATATTGCTGCCCCAATTCCTCAGTGCTGCTGACCGGTCACTGTCCGGCCAACTACGATCGAACGCGAGTGACCCACCGGTCACAAACATCAACTTTTCTGCGTGTTTCGGAAGTTGGCGTTCAAGGTACTGTGCGGCGCGTGAACGTGGAGGGCGAATGGGGGGACTTGAGGAAACGAAGCCTGCGCTCCAGGCCCGCCTGGACCGGCTTCTCGACTCTCCCGGCGTCACCGGCGTAGCCCTCGTCGACGCGGTCACGGGCCTGACCTACGCCGTGGCGGGCGACGCCGCACAGGTGGGGACGGGGGCGGAGTGCTCCGATCTCGCCACCCTCATCTCCGAGCGGCTCGGCGCGGCGGGGGCCGAGGGGGAGTTGGAGAGCGTGGTCATGACCAGCAGGAGACGCCATCAGGTGCTCCTCTCCGTGGACCGGTCGGCCGGCGATCCGCTGCTGCTGGCGGCCGGTCTCGACCGCGACCGGGCGAACGTGGCCCTGGCGCTGCGCAGCCTCGGCGACCGGGCCCGCGAGGTGCTGGCGTGAAGACTCCCTCGGCACGCAACGTCCCCGCGCTTCTGCAGGCACTCCACCAGGAGGGCTTCACCGGCACCGTGCGGGTCTCCGGCTCCCCCGGTGGCACGATTCACCTGCGGGGCGGACTGATCGGCGCGATCGAGACACCGGGCGCGCCGACCGCGACGTCCGTGCTGCTGGCCTCGGGCCGCGTCGACGACGACGCGTGGCTCGCGGCCTGCGCCGCAGAACCCGACGCCGACCGGCTCGATCTGCACCTGTCGGCCACCGGTCTGATCGGCGCCGCCGAACTGGAGGTCGTCTGCACGGCCGCCGTGTTCGACGGGGCCTTCGCGATGGCGCTCAGCCCGCCCGGCGGCTGGGAACTGGCCGAACGCCGGCCCACCCTGCTCGCCCGGCCCGGTGTCGAACCGCGACCGCTGGCCGAGGAGACCACCCGCCGTATGGCGCTGCTGACCCGGCTGTGGGGCCCCGCGGGCGAACTGGCCCGCGCCCGGCCCGCACGGGTCGTCGGCCGCGGCGCCCCGGAATCCGACGGGCGGCTCACCCGGCGCCACCGCGACCTGGTGGAGAGCGCCAACGGCCGCCGCACTCCACGTGACATCGCCTTCGCCCGCGGGCGCGGCCTCTACGCGGTGATGCTGGACCTCGTCCGGCTGGAATCGCGGCGGGCCGTCCGCTGGGAGACCAGGCCCGCACCCGAGAGCCGGCCCAGCACCGCGCCCCGCACCCCGCAGGGGCACGCGGCGGCCGACGAACCGCCACCCAGAGCCGGTCCCCTGCCCAGACGCAGGCCCGGTGGAGGCTCTCCCACCGGAGACCTCGGAGCGAAGGACGGGTAGTGAGCCCCGACAAAGACCCGGCCCGCAAGCGCCGCATCCGCAGCAAGGCCGCCCGTCTCCGCAGGCGTTCGGTCCCCGGAGCCGCCGCGGACGACCGCCCGGCCCCGCCCGACGCGACCGCACCGCCCGCCGTACCCGTCCCCACGCACACGGCACCACCACCGTCCACCGAGCCCCATGGAGGCGCGGCCGAACGCCCACCGCCCGGTGACACGGACACGGCGGCCGGACCGTCACCGTCCACCCCGACCGGCGCCGCCGCCGCACCACGGCCGTCGCGCACCGGACCCGGAGCGACCGCCGGACCCGGCGAACGCGCCGAACCAGGCGAAGTCCCCTCGGGATTGCCGCCGTTACCCGTGCGGGGCGCGGCACGCGGTCCCGCGAACACCGGGGACGACACGTCGGACACCCCGGCCGTGCCGCCCCCCTTCCCACCTCTGTCCCTGCTGTCGGCCGAGGAACTGCTCGCCGACCAACCCTCCGTCGAAATGCTGCGGCGCGTCCGCCGCGGTCTGCGGGCTCTCCCCGAGTCCGACCGGCACCTGCCCGACTGAGCCGCTCGGACCGCACACCCACCGCAGAAGCCTGGACCAAGGAGCACGTGCCCATGACCACACACGCATCGACCGAATCGCTGACGGACATCCTGGTCTCGCTGCGTGACCGGGTGATGGGCGTCGCCGAGAGCGTCCTGTCCACCGTGGACGGTCTCCTCGTCGTCGCCGACGTCGACAAGGTCCACCCCGAGTCCGTCGCCGCGCTCGCCGCCGCCACCCTCGGCGTCGGCCGCCGCATGGCCGACCAGTCCGGCGTCGGCGCGCTCCGCGAGGTCGTCGTCCGGTGCGGCGCCGGACACGTCATCGTCGTCGCCGTCGGCGAGCGCACCCTGCTGACCGTCATGGGCGACGACGGCCTCGACATCGCGGCCTTCCAGCGCGAGTCCCCGGCGACCGTGGAACAGCTCAACAAGGCGCTCGCGGCGGACGTGGCGCACTGACCGGTCTTCACCGGTGTCCTCCTGCCGTCTTCACTGCCGTCCCCACCGACGTCTCGGCCGCCGTCCCTATGGGCGTCTTCATGGGTGTCTTCACTCGAAGGAGTTAATCCAGCCGTCGCGGCCCCATGGATTCACCCGTAGCCGTCCCCGCCCGCTCCGGCCCGTCCTAGGCTCCGGAGCCTGGACTCGGGAGGCGTGCCATGGGGTCGGTGCCGGCAGGGGCACGTCTGTACGTCGCCTGTGCCGCCCTCGGTGCCCTGGCCTGTCTCATTCCGTTGCCGGACGCCCCTGTCCCATGGGGAGCGGTGGCCCTGCTCGCCGTGCTGTACGCCGGGTGCGAGCAGATCACCCGGTGCCCGTTCATGGGGCATCGGGCCCCCACGGGCATGGGCACCTTCTTCCCGGTGCTGCTCGCCGGGGCCTTCCTGCTGCCGGTGCCCGCCGCCGCGCTCGTGGCCGTGCCGGGGGCGCTGCTCTCCCGGGTCGAGCAGCGGCCTCGCGCACTGCGCCGGATCTGGCGTGCGGCCCGTCTCGTGCTCACGGTGTGGGCCGCGTCGCGGGCGTACGGGATGCTCGGCGGCCGGGACGCGGTCGAGGGCCGGGGCGCGGTCGGCGGTGCGGAGGCGGGCGCCGGGTACGACTTCCCGTACGCGCTGTTGCCCGCCGCCGGTGCGGCGCTGGTGTTCTGCGTGGTGCTCACCCTGCTCGACGGCGGCATCCGGGCGCTCGCCGAGCGGGCGCCCGTGCGCACCGCCTGGAAGGGGCTCCTCCCGCGGTCGCTCGCGCCCGTCATGGTGCACGGGTTCGCCGGGCTGATGATGGCCGTGCTCTGGCACAGCCCGTACGGGCCCGTCGCCGCGCTGCTCGTCCTGCTGCCGATGTACGTGTCCTGCTGGGTGTTCGCGCAGTACCACCGGGAGCGGGCCGCGCACCGGGCCACCATCCGGGCGCTCGTCCAGGCCGTCGACATCAAGGACGGCTACACACGGGGACACAGCGAGCGGGTCGGGCAGGCGTCCCTGCTGATCGCGCGTGAGCTGGGCATGGACGACGAACGGGCCGAGGTCCTGCGGTTCGCCGGGATCCTGCACGACGTGGGGAAGCTGGGGGTGCCCACCCGGCTGCTGCGCAAGGACGGGCCGCTGACGCCTCAGGAGCGGCGGGTCATCGAGCTGCATCCCGAGTACGGCCACGAGATCGTGCGCGGGATCTCCTTCCTCGGGGAGGCCCGGGCGGCGGTGCTGCACCACCATGAGCGGCTGGACGGCAGCGGGTACCCCTACGGGCTGGCCGGCGGTCAGATCCCCGAGTTCGCCCGGGTCGTGGCCGTCGCGGACGCCTTCGACGCCATGACCTCCACCCGCTCCTACCGCCGGGCCCGCCCCGTCGCCGCCGCGCTGGCGGAGCTGGACCGCTGCGCCGGCGCCCAGTTCGATCCCGCGATGGTGCGCGCGCTGGCGCGGGCCCTCGGCCGCCACGGCTGGCACCCGACGGTGACCGCCGACTCATGCGGAAACGTGCCGCCGGGCGAGGACCGGGTGGAGGAGGAACGGGTGGATGCGGGCCGGGTGCGTGCCGTCCGTCCCCATGGTGGTCAGGCCCCGGCCGGGCGGGCGGACTCCGCCGGGGGGCGGGTTCCGTGACTCTGCTGGTCGTCCCACGCGGTGCAGCCCTCCTCGTGGCCCTTCTCGGCCTCGGCCACACGCTCTGGTACGGGCTCGACGAACCCGGTATCGCACTCGCGTTCGGAGTGCTCATGGTGGTGGGGGAGCTGTCGCGGTGGCGGGGGGCGCAGGGGCGGGAGGCCGCGCCGCTCGGGGCGGCCGGGGCGCTGGCGTACGCGCTGCTGGGGGAGAGCGCCGGGCGGCCGACGGGGCACGGGGTGCTCCAGGTCGTCGCCGTCGTCGTCGCGGCCGCGCTGCTGGGCTGTGTGCCGCATGTGGCGAGGGGGTACGGGTCCACCGCCGATCACCTCACCCGGCGCGTGCTCACCGCCGCCTTCGCCGCCCTCTGCTTCCAGCCGCTGTCCGACCGGGGCAGGCCGCCGGAGTGGAGCGGCCCCTCCTATGTACTGCTGCTCGTCGCCCTGCTCGTCGTGACCGCGCTCTGCGACGCCGTGCTGGCGGCGGCCATGGCACACGCGCGGACCAGGTGGCCCTTCGGCCCGCTGCTCAGGGACGAACTGCGGGCGCCGGCGGGCATCGGGTCGGCGGTGTGCGCGACCGGGGTCGTCATGGCGCTCGCGGTCGGCGTGGTCGGACTGTGGGCCCTGCCGGTCTTCTCCCTGCCCCTCCTGCTCGCCCAGCTGTCGTTCCGGCGGTACGCGGCGGTGCGGGCCACCTACCGGCAGACCATCGCCTCACTCGCCCGGGCCACGGAGATCGCCGGGTACACCCCGGCCGGGCACGCCCGGCGGGTCGCCGTGCTCAGCCGCGCGGTGGGCCGGGAGATGGGCCTCGCCGAACCGGAGCTGACCGTGCTGGAGTACGCGGCGCTGATGCACGACATCGGCCAGCTGAGCCTGGTCGACCCCGTGCCGGGTGGTGCGACGGCCGGGCTCCCGGCGGCCGAACAGCGCCGGATCGCCTTGCTCGGCGGCGCGGTCGTACGGCGGACCGGCGTGGACGGCGAGGTCGCCGTGGTGGTGGAGCGGCAGGCGGATCCGTACTGTGAACAGCCGGTGGGGGCGCGGATCGTACGGGCCGTGAACGCATACGAGGAGAAGACCCGGGAAGCAGGGCCGTCGGGGCCGCTCAGGGCCCTGGAGGAACTGCGGCTGGGGACGGCCCGGGACTATCACCCGGAGGTGGTGGAAACGCTCGCGAGGGTACTGTCGAGAGACTGTCTGACCCTGCCCGAGGTGGGGTAACCCATGGGTAATGAGCGGCCCTCCATCCGGTCGTGGTTGGATGCGAGGGAGAGGGTGTACCGGGGGCGACGGCCAGCCCACTCCGACGGAACTGGCAGGCGGGAACCGTAACTGGCAGGCGGGAATCGTGAGGATCTTCGGCAAGGGACGGCATCGGCCCTCCGCCTCTTGGCGGCAGGCCACCGATCGTGCGTTCACGCTGATCGGCGACGGTCGGTACGAGGACGCGGGCGCGCTGTTGACACGTGCCGCGGACCTGGAGCCGTGGCTGTCCGAGTCCTGGTTCAATCTCGCGCTGCTGCACAAGTTCCGGCACGACTGGGAGCAGGCGCGGGCGGCGGGTCTCCGGGCCGTCGCGCTGCTCGACCGGGAGACCGGGGCGCCCGACTGGTGGAACGTGGGCATCGCCGCGACCGCCCTCCAGGACTGGCCGCTGGCCCGCCGGGCCTGGCAGGCCTACGGGCTGCGGGTGCCCGGTGGCGCGTCCCGGCCGAGGCCGGGAGGTGCCGGGGACACCGGCGAACCGGTGGGCATGGACCTCGGCAGCGCGGCCGTGCGGCTCTCGCCGGAGGGTGAGGCCGAGGTCGTGTGGGGGCGGCGGCTCGACCCCGCCCGGATCGAGGTGCTGTCCATCCCACTGCCGTCGTCCGGGCGGCGCTGGGGCGAGGTCGTCCTGCACGACGGGGTGCCGCACGGCGAGCGGACCACGGCCGTGGGGCACGCGTATCCGGTGTTCGACGAGATCGAGTTGTGGGCGCCGTCGCCCGTGCCGACCTGGGTGGTGCTGCTGGAGGCGGCGACCGAGGCGGACCGGGACGCGCTGGAGCGGCTCGCGGCGGACGCGGGGTTCGCGGCGGAGGACTGGTCGTCGTCGGTGCGGTTGCTGTGCCGGCTGTGCTCGGAGTCGCGGATGCCGTCGGACGAGGGTGACGGGGAGCATCTCGATCCGCACGATCACAGCGAGCCGGGGCATCCCGGGCCGCTGGGGCATGTGACGGACGGGCAGTTGTGGGCGCCGGAGCGGGAGTGCGGGGTGGCCGCGCCGGCCTCGCTGGTCCGGGGGTTGCTGGACGGGTGGGTGGCCGACAGTCCGGATTCCCGGGACTGGCGGGATCTGGAAGAGGTCTGCTAGGGGGCGTGCGGTTGGTTCTCGGCCGCGGGTTCGTGGTGGTCGCTCGCGCAGTTCCCCGCGCCCCTGACGGGGCGCTCCTCACGGGGCGCCCCCCTGAACGGCGCGATCCCCGTACCCTGTATCAGCATCACAACCCCCTGTTTTTCTAGGAAGGCGTACGTCTGTCATGGCCCAGCAGGACACCGATCAGCAGCACGTGGGCGTGCTCCCCGTCGACGACGAGGGGTTCGTCGTCGACACGGAGGACTGCGAGGAGCGCGAGCAGGCGTACCGGGAGCGCGGCACGTCGCTGCCGATCACCGTGGTCGGGAACCCGGTGCTGCACAAGGAGTGCAAGGACGTCACCGAGTTCGGCGACGAGCTGGCGAAGCTGGTGGACGACATGTTCGCCAGCCAGCGCACGGCGGAGGGCGTGGGCCTCGCCGCGAACCAGGTCGGCGTGGATCTGAAGGTGTTCGTGTACGACTGCCCGGACGACGAGGGCAAGCGGCACACCGGCGTGATCTGCAACCCCAAGCTGGTCGAACTGCCCGCCGAGGCACGCCGGTTGGACGACAGCAACGAGGGCTGTCTGTCGGTGCCGACCGCGTACATGCCGCTCGCCCGCCCCGACTACGCCGAGGTCACCGGGCAGGACGAGAAGGGCAACCCGATCAAGGTGCGCGGCACCGGCTACTTCGCGCGCTGCCTGCAGCACGAGACCGATCACCTGTACGGCTACCTGTACATCGACCGGCTCTCCAAGCGTGACCGCAAGGACGCGCTGCGGCAGATGGCGGAGAACGAGCCCCGCTACCCCGTGGTCGCCAACGACTGAGCCGGAGGCCGGGGGCGGCCCCGCCCCGGTGCTCAGGCCGCCGCCTCCGGGCCACGGAAAGTCCGGCGGTAGGTCTGCGGGGTCGTGCCGAGCGACCGTACGAACTGATGGCGCAGGGCGGCGGCGGTGCCGAAGCCGGTGCGCCAGGCGATCGCGTCCACCGTCTCGTCCGTCGCCTCCAGCAACCGCTGGGCCAGCAGCACCCGTTGACGCAGGATCCAGCGGTACGGCGTGGTCCCGGTCTCCTGCTGGAAGCGGCGGGCGAACGTCCGCGGGGACATGTGCGCCCGGGCGGCGAGCTGCTCGACGGTGACCTCCTCGTCGAGGTGCTGCTCCATCCACACGAGCACCTCCCCGACCGTGTCGCACTGCGAACGGGGCAGCGGGCGCTCGATGTACTGGGCCTGGCCGCCGTCGCGGTGCGGCGGGACCACCATCCGCCGGGCGATCTTGTTGGCGACCTCCGGGCCCTGCTCCTTGCGGACGATGTGCAGACAGGCGTCGATACCGGCCGCCGTACCCGCCGAGGTGATCACCGGGTCCGCGTCCACGTACAGCACGTCCGGCTCGACCATCGCCCGCGGATACTGCCGGGCCAGCTCCTCGGCGTGCCGCCAGTGCACCGCGCACGGCCGCCCGTCCAGCAGTCCGGCCGCGCCGAGCACGAACACGCCCGAGCAGACGCTCAGCACCCGGGCGCCCCGGTCGGCGGCCCGGCGCAGCGCGTCCAGCAGCTCGGCCGGGTAGATCCGGTGCACAAAGCTGTCGCCCGCCGGTACGACCACCAGGTCGGCCTCTTCGAGCCGGTCCAGGCCGTAGGACGTGGAGACGGTGAACCCGGCGTGCGTCCGCAGGGTCGGGCCCTCCGCCGACGCGACCGCGAAGTCGTACACCGGCAGGCCCTCGTCGCTGCGGTCGAGTCCGAAGACCTCGCAGACGACGCCCAGTTCGAAGGGATGCACGCCTTCCATGAGGATGGCGGCCACGTTTTTCAGCATGCTGCCAGTGTGCCTCGGAAGTGGCAGTAATTCGAGGGGGTGCGGCAGTCCTGCCACTGTTTGTCAGGAGTGTTCGGCGCGACAGTGGTGTCCATGGATACGACACAGCTGCAAGGACTCATCGGAACACTGGCCGTCCTCGGACTGCTCGCCCTGGTCGTACTGCCCGCGATCATCGGCGTCGTGCACGACTGGCGCGTCGACCGGCAGATCGAGAGGGCCACGAAGGAGCGGCGGGCCTCGCACCGCATCGCCCGCGCCGTCTGATCGCATACCTGTACGACAGTGATCGGCCCTCTGTGTAGCCTCTCCTCGACCCAAGGGGAGGATCATGAGACACAGAACGCGCCCCGCACACGGCCGGACCCTGGCCGTGGCGGGCGGGGCGGCGGCGCTGGTGCTGCTGGCGGCGGCGGGTGCCCACGCCGAGGGCAAGGGGGACGTCCGCGTCACCAGGACGGTCGTCAACGGCGGCAAGAACGTCATCATCGGGACGTCGAAGACCATCAGGTACCCGGTCGCCGTCACCGTCAAGGACGACTCGGGTGCCAAGAAGATCACAGATCTCAGCACGTTCAACCGGTCCAACGGCTACGGCTTCACGACCTGGGACGGCGACTCCAGCTGCAAGAAGCAGAGCTCGACGACCTCGGTCTGCACGGGAACGATGACGGTCGACCCGGGCTGGATCGCCGACAGCGACGACATCGACTCCAACCGCGTCGCCGGAGTCTGGCAGGTCAACGCCACGGTCAAGGCGAACGACGGCGACTACTGGATTTCCGACAACATCGCCCGATACAAGGTCAAGCGCGCCTCGGTCCTCACCACGGTGATCGCGCCCGAGAAGGTCGCCAAGGGCACGAAGGTCACCGTCGGAGGCAAGCTGACCCGGGCCAACTGGGAGACCCGCAAGTACGGCGGGTTCACCGGGCAGTCGGTCCAGCTGCGGTTCAAGAAGAAGGGCGCCGCCCGCTACACCACCGTCAGGACGGTGAAGACGGGCAGCGCCGGGAAGCTCGGCGCCAAGGCGACCGTCACGGCGGCCGGCAGCTGGCGCTGGTACTTCCCCGGCACGACGACGACCGCGAGGGTCACGTCGGCCGGGGACGCCGTCACCTTGAAGTAGCGCGGCTCAGAAGTCCTCGTCCAGGTCGACGGTGCCCTCCACCGCGACCTGGTACGCGGACGGCCGCCGCTCGAAGAAGTTGGTCAGCTCCTGGACGCCCTGCAGCTCCATGAAGGAGAACGGGTTCTCCGAGCCGTAGACCGGGGCGAAGCCGAGGCGGGTGAGGCGCTGGTCGGCCACACACTCCAGGTACTGCCGCATCGACTCGGTGTTCATGCCCGGCAGACCCTCACCGCACAGATCGCGGCCGAACTGCAGCTCGGCCTCGACGGCCTCCTTGAGCATGTCCGTGACCTGCTGCTGGAGCAGCTCGTCGAACAGCTCCGGCTCCTCCTTGCGGACGGTGTCGACCACCTCGAAGGCGAACGACATGTGCATCGTCTCGTCGCGGAACACCCAGTTGGTGCCCGTCGCCAGGCCGTGCAGCAGACCCCGGCTGCGGAACCAGTAGACGTACGCGAAGGCGCCGTAGAAGAACAGGCCCTCGATGCAGGCGGCGAAGCAGATCAGGTTGAGCAGGAAGCGACGGCGGTCCGCCTGGGTCTCCAGACGGTCCAGCTTCTCCACCGAGTCCATCCACTTGAAGCAGAACTCCGCCTTCTCGCGGATGGAGGGGATGCTCTCCACCGCCGCGAAGGCCGCCGCCCGGTCCTCCGGATCGGGGAGATAGGTGTCCAGCAGCGTCAGATAGAACTGGACGTGGACGGCCTCCTCGAAGAGCTGGCGGCTCAGATAGAGCCGTGCCTCGGGGGAGTTGATGTGCTTGTAGAGGGTCAGCACGAGGTTGTTCGCCACGATCGAGTCGCCCGTCGCGAAGAATGCGACCAGCCGGCCGATCATGTGCTGCTCGCCCTCGGAGAGCTTCGCCAGGTCGGCGACGTCCGAGTGGAGGTCGACCTCCTCGACGGTCCAGGTGTTCTTGATGGCGTCCCGGTAGCGCTCGTAGAAGTCCGGGTAGCGCATGGGGCGGAGAGTCAGCTCGAAGCCGGGGTCGAGCAGGTTCTGATCAGTCATCACAGTCGGCGCGAAGCGCCGTCCTCCAGAGGTGGTGGTCGGGTGGCGGGTGGGAATTACTGGCAGGCCTCGCACGACTCGGGGTTTTCCAGGGAGCAGGCGACGGCATCCGGGTCGGCCGCCTGCTGTACGGGGATGGTCTTCTCGGGCTGCTGCGCCTGGGTCTGGCCCTGGGCGGCGCGGGCGATCCGGGTCGCCGGGCGCGAGCGCAGGTAGTACGTGGTCTTCAGGCCCGACTTCCAGGCGTAGGCGTACATCGAGGAGAGCTTGCCGATGGTCGGCGTCTCCAGGAAGAGGTTCAGCGACTGCGACTGGTCCAGATACGGGGTGCGGGCGGCGGCCATGTCGATCAGACCGCGCTGCGGGATCTCCCAGGCCGTGCGGTACAGATCGCGGACGTCCTGCGGCACCCAGGTGAAGCCCTGGACCGAGCCGTTGGACTCGCGCAGCGCCTCCCGGGTCTGCGCGTCCCACACACCGAGCTTCTTCAACTCGGCCACCAGGTACGAGTTGACCTGGAGGAACTCACCGGACAGTGTCTCGCGCTTGAACAGGTTGGACACCTGCGGCTCGATGCACTCGTACACACCGGCGATCGAGGCGATGGTGGCCGTCGGCGCGATGGCGAGGAGCAGGGAGTTCCGCAGGCCCGTGGCCGCGACGCGCTCGCGCAGGGACGCCCAGCGCTCCGGCCAGGTCGGCTCGACGCCGTAGTGGTCGGGGTGCAGCACACCACGGGCCGTACGGGTCTTCTCCCAGGCCGGCAGCGGGCCGTTGCGCTCGGCGAGGTCGGCCGAGGCCTCGTACGCGGCGAGCATGATCCGCTCGGCGATCCGCGTGGACAGCGCCTTCGCCTCGGGGGAGTCGAACGGCAGGCGCAGCTGGAAGAAGACGTCCTGCAGACCCATCGCGCCGAGGCCGACCGGCCGCCACCTGGCGTTGGAGCGGCCCGCCTGCTCGGTCGGGTAGAAGTTGATGTCGACGACGCGGTCGAGGAAGGTGACGGCGGTGCGGACGGTCTCGTCCAGCCGCTCCCAGTCCAGGTCGCCCGTCGCCGGGTCGACGAACGCGCCCAGGTTCACCGAGCCCAGGTTGCAGACGGCGGTCTCCCCGTCGTCCGTGACCTCCAGGATCTCCGTGCAGAGGTTGGAGGAGTGGACGACATGGCCCGGCTCGGCCGTCTGGTTGGCCGTGCGGTTGGCCGCGTCCTTGAAGGTCATCCAGCCGTTGCCGGTCTGCGCGAGGGTGCGCATCATGCGGCCGTACAGATCACGGGCCGGGATGGTCTTCCGCGCCAGGCCGGCCGCCTCCGCCTTGCGGTAGGCCGCCTCGAACTCCTCGCCCCACAGGTCGACCAGCTCGGGCACATCGGCCGGGGAGAACAGCGACCACTTCTCGTCGGCGTTCACCCGGCGCATGAACTCGTCCGGGATCCAGTGCGCCAGGTTCAGGTTGTGCGTACGCCGGGCGTCCTCACCGGTGTTGTCGCGCAGCTCCAGGAACTCCTCGATGTCGGAGTGCCAGGTTTCCAGGTAGACCGCGGCCGCGCCCTTGCGCCGGCCGCCCTGGTTCACGGCGGCGACCGAGGCGTCCAGCGTCTTGAGGAACGGCACGATGCCGTTGGAGTGCCCGTTGGTGCCCCGGATCAGCGAACCGCGCGAGCGGATGCGGGAGTACGACAGACCGATGCCGCCGGCGTGCTTCGAGAGGCGGGCCACCTGGTGGTAGCGGTCGTAGATGGAGTCCAGCTCGTCGAGCGGGGAGTCGAGGAGGTAGCAGGACGACATCTGGGGGTGGCGGGTACCGGAGTTGAAGAGCGTGGGGGACGAGGGGAGGTAGTCGAGGCGGCTCATCAGCCGGTAGAGCGCGGCGACCTCGTCCAGGGCCCGCGGGGTGTCGTTCTCGGCGAGGCCGGCGGCTACCCGCAGCATGAAGTGCTGGGGCGTCTCGATGACCTTGCGGGTGATCGGGTGCCGGAGCAGATAGCGGCTGTGCAGCGTGCGCAGGCCGAAGTAGCCGAAGCGGTCGTCGCCCGCCCGGTCGATCATGGCGTCGAGTCGCCCGGCGTGCACGCGCGTGAACTCCGCCGTGCGGTCGGCGACCAGGCCCTCCCGGTGGCCCACCGCGACGGACTCGGTGAACGTCGTGACGCCCTGCGAGGCGGCCTCGGCGCGGATGCCGACGGCAAGCAGCCGGGCGGCCAGCTTCGAGTAGGCGGGGTCCTCGGAGATGAGGCCCGCGGCCGCCTCCGTGGCCAGCTCGCGCAGCTCCGACTCGTCGGCCCGAGCCGACCGGCCGCGCAGGGCGGCGGCGGCGACCCGGCCGGGGTCGGCGTCGGGGAGGTCGGCGGTCAGCTCGGTCAGGGTCCGCAGCAACGCGGTACCGGGACCGTCGGTCTCCGTCGCCGGAGTGGCGGAAGCCAGGTCGGCTGAAACCGGGTCGGCTGGCGCGATGGTCACGTGGGGCTCTCCCTCGCTCGGCAAGGGGCCTTGCGGAGGGCAGGCGGCTGCACACGAGCGCACGGGGGCGTCGCGTCCACCGGCCCATTCCACGAGGCCCGGACGTCAGGCACCCGGACCGGACGGCCGGGCGCGCTGTCGGCAGGTGTTCGGACTGAACATGCGTGCGCGAATGGAGACGTACACACGCGAGTACACCGTTGCGGGACAGTTCCGGATTCGCACCGGATTCCCCTGCGGCGACAGCGAGCATGAGCATACATCTAGTGCCGGGTCGCGGTGTCACCCCCACATGTTGTGTCGCTGTCGACTTCGCAGGGTGTCAGAGCGTCAACTCATAGGTGATCAGAGTGAGGTCGAGGAGGTCGGGAAGGGGGTTCCAGTCGCGCTCCGGTGTGCGGGTGAAGCCCAGGCGTTCGTAGATGCGGTGGGCCGCGTGCATGCTCCGCTGGGTCGACAGCACGAGGCGGGCGCAGCCCTCCACGGTCCGGGCGCGCTCCACACAGGCGCGCACGAGGGCCTCGCCGACACCCCGCCCGCGTGCTTCGGCGGCGACCGCGAGCATCCGTATCTCGGCCTCTCCCGGACGGGCGATGTCGGCCATGGGGCCGCCCGCCGGGACGAAGGTCACACCGCCGAGCACCCGGTCGTCCGCGAGGGCCACCAGGACGTCGGCCGCGGCGGCCCGCTTCGCCACGTCCCGCAGCTCACCGAGGTACGCGTCGCTCTCCCCGAAGTCCAGCAGTCCGTCGCCGAGGTAGGCCTGTGCGGTGATCTCGCCGAGGGTGGTGTACTCGTCGGCGAGCGCCCGCCTGATCGTGATGTCCATGCGTCGCAGTTTGCACGAGCGGGGGATCTGCGCGGCTCGGGTTTTCCACAGGGGGCGTCGTTCGTGTGACGATCGGACTGGGTTCTGATCCGAGGCCGGACCCGGGCCCGGACCGGGAGGGGTCGGGCTGGGGCGGGTCGGGATGGCTCAGGTCGCCGCTGGCCACCGCGGCAGCGTCGCCACGAAGTCCTTGCTGAAGTCGCGGGTGCCCGGGCCGAGGGCGACCCGGCCGGTGGCGCGGAGGCGGGCGGTCAGGGCGGGGGACTCGGAGTAGTAGACGCGCCGGGCGGCGGACGGGACGAACACGGTCTGCCCGCGCGTGAGTTCGCTTCCGCATTCCACGACGACCGCCCCGTCGGCCGCCTCGACGAACGCCTCGTCGCCGCAGACCCCCACGGCCAGCGGATCGTGCAGCGGACAGGTGCCGTCGCCGCCGTGGCGGGTGTAGGCCTCCATGTAGGTGCGCATCAGCCGGGCGGCGAGGGCCGTACCCGGGCCCGCGGCCTCCAGCGCGGCGAGGTCGGCGGGGCGGAACAGCCAGCGGTGCGAGGCGTCCAGGTCGACCATGGTGAACGGGATGCCCGAGGAGAGCACCACCTCGGCGGCGTCCGGGTCCGCCCAGATGTTGAACTCGGCGACGGGCGTGAAGTTGCCCGGGACCTGGGCGGCGCCGCCCATGAACACGAACCTGCGGACACGGCGGGCGAAGCCGGGGTCCTCCAGGAGGGCGATCGCCACGTTCGTGAGGGGGCCGGTGGCGCAAACGGTCAGCTCGCCCTCGTGTTCCCGGGAGAGCCGGAGCAGGGCCTGCGCGGAGGACTCCGTGAGGTGCGGGGCGGTCGAGTCGGGGAGGGTCTCGTGGCCGAGGCCTGCCGGGCCGTGGAAGGCGGAGGCCTCTCGGTAGGGGAGGCGGGAGAGGGGGCGGCCGGCGCCCCGGTGGACCGGGACGTCGGTGTCCATGCGGAGGGCTCTGGACAGGGCGCGGGCGTTGGCGTACGTCGCCTCGGCGGGGAGGTTGCCGCCGACGGATGTGTACGCCTTGAGGTCCCACAGGCCGGTTCCCAGGAGGTACTGGAGGGCTACGGCGTCGTCTATACCGGGGTCGCTGTCGAGGACGATCGGTGCGCGAGCGGTCACGGATTCAGCGTAGCCGGGTGTTTTTCGCCCCCGCCGCCCCTACCCGTCCCATCCCCAGGGGCTGCGCCCCTTCGACCCCCTTCTTTTCGCGCTCCGCGCGGGGGTGGGTGGGGACGTGCGGGTTCGGTGGGGCTTCTCGCGTAGTTCCCCGCGCCCCTGAAAGAGGCCCGCGGCCCTTTCGGGGCGAAAAGCAGGGGGCGCAGCCCCTGCTTTTCAGTGGCGCGGGGAACTGTGCGACCAGCCCCCACCCACCCGCACCCGACAACACACCCCGGCGGCGAAAGGCGGAGCCTAGTGGCTCGTCCCCGCTGTTGCCGGAGGCAGTTCCACCTGGACGCCCGCGTCGCCCGCGTCGGCCGTGTAGTCCTCGGGGCTGGTCTCGTCGATGCCGTCGGGGGCCTTGGCGGCGCGCAGGACGACGGTGAGGACGACGGTGACCACGACGTTGAGGACGAAGGCCGTCAGGCCGATGTAGCCGATCTCGCCGATGCCCGGGATCTCGGCGGAGGAGCCGCCGAAGTGCTTCTGGGTCGGCGAGGCCACCCCGTACGCGGCGATCGTCCCGTACAGCATGCCGACCGCCCAGCCGGCGAGAAGCGCCCAGCGGTGGCACCAGCGGGTGAACAGGCCGCCTACCAGGGCCGGGAAGGTCTGGAGGATCCAGATGCCGCCCAGCAGTTGGAAGTTGATGGCGACCGTCTTGTCCATGGTGAGGACGAAGGCCAGCGCGCCCACCTTCACCAGCAGGGACACCAGCTTGGAGACCTTGGTCTCCTGCGCGGGCGTGGCGTCAGGCCTGATGAAGTCCTTGTAGATGTTGCGGGTGAAGAGGTTCGCCGCCGCGATGGACATGATCGCCGCGGGCACCAGCGCGCCGATGCCGATGGCCGCGAAGGCGACGCCCGCGAACCAGTCCGGGAACATCGTCTCGAACAGCTGAGGGATCGCCAACTGGCCGTTCTGCACCTGGATCCCGGCCGCGATCGCCATGAAGCCCAGCAGCGCCAGCAGGCCCAGCATGAGGGAGTACAGCGGGAGGATCGTGGTGTTGCGGCGGATGACCTCGCGGCTCTTCGACGACAGCGTCGCCGTGATCGAGTGCGGGTACATGAAGAGCGCCAGCGCCGAGCCGAGGGCCAGCGTCGCGTACGTCCACTGGTTGGCGTCACCGGGGACGAGGGAGCCGCGCGGCTTGTCCGTCGCCGGGTTGGTCTGGCTGTACGCCTCGCCCGCCTTGGCGAAGATGTCGTCGAAACCGCCGAGCTTGATCGGGATGTAGATGATCGCCACCGCGATGACGATGTAGATCAGGGTGTCCTTCACGAACGCGATCAGCGCGGGGGCCCGGAGGCCGGAGGAGTAGGTGTAGGCCGCCAGGACACCGAAGGCGATCAGCAGCGGCAGGTCCTTGATGAACCAGTTGGTGTCCTCACCGCCGCCCACGCCCATCACGTCCAGCACGGCCTGGATGCCGACCAGTTGGAGGGCGATGTAGGGCATCGTCGCCAGGATGCCGGTCAGGGCGACCGCCAGCGACAGGCCCTTGGAGCCGAACCGGCCGCGGACGAAGTCCGAGGTCGTCACATAGCCGTGCTTGTGGGAGACCGACCACAGACGGGGCAGGAAGGTGAAGATCAGCGGGTAGACCAGGATCGTGTACGGCACCGCGAAGAAGCCGGCCGCGCCCGCCGCGTAGATCGCCGCCGGTACGGCCACGAAGGTGTACGCCGTGTAGAGGTCGCCGCCGAGCAGGAACCAGGTGACCCAGGTGCCGAACGACCGGCCGCCCAGGCCCCATTCGTCGAGGCTGTGCTCGTTCTCGGCCTTGCGCCAGCGTGCCGCGAGGAAGCCCATGACCGTGACGGCCAGGAAGAAGAAGATGAAGACGGCGAGTGCCACGCCGTTCACGCCGTCCTTCACTTCGTGACACCCCCGCCCTGTGTCTCG
This sequence comes from Streptomyces griseiscabiei, assembly GCF_020010925.1. Taxonomy (NCBI): domain Bacteria; kingdom Bacillati; phylum Actinomycetota; class Actinomycetes; order Kitasatosporales; family Streptomycetaceae; genus Streptomyces; species Streptomyces griseiscabiei. The sequence continues at coordinate 299,356 of NZ_JAGJBZ010000002.1, forward strand.
GACCCCTGCGTCCCGGCCCCCTGCGTCTCGGACCTGCGGGCGCGCTGGTCGCGCTGCCACAGGACGTACGCGGTGGCGGTCAGCGCCGTGGAGAGGAGCACCCAGGCCATCTGGTACCAGTAGAAGAAGGGGATGCCGATGAACGCCGGGTCCGTCTTGGCGTACGAGCCGACCCAGAGCATCGCCACGAACGGGGCGATCAGACACAGGGCGATGACCACCCTGACAGGTGTCACCGCCGGTCTCATGGGTGGTGACACTTCAGGTGTTTCTGACATGTCCCTGTTCCGTCCCCTCGCTGATCACCTGGTCGACGCGCAGGAATGTAAGGGACGCGATCCGCCGCACGGAACCCCCTGTCCGGATATCGGATGCGGAGGTTCTGTGTTCGAGACGACGACGGTGCGGACGTTCGCGGTACGCACAGCGGGGCCTCCCGTGTCCATGCGGCGACGCAAGGACCGTAGAACAGGCGCGGCGGTCGCGCTACACCGCGTGCACCACCTGTTACTCGCCCCGCTCGCCCCGGGAGGGACCCGACCGGCTCAGTCCTGGGGGCGCTTGAGGCGGGCCACGAACTTGTAGCGGTCGCCCCGGTAGACGGACCGCACCCATTCCACCGGCTGTCCGTCCATGTCCAGCGAGTGGCGGGAGAGCATCAGCATCGGCAGACCCACGTCCGTGCCCAGCAGACCGGCCTCGCGCGGGGTGGCCAGCGAGGTCTCGATGGTCTCCTCGGCCTCGGCGAGCCGGACGTCGTACACCTCGGCGAGCGCGGTGTAGAGGGAGGTGTACTTGACCAGGGACCTGCGCAGGGCCGGGAAGCGCTTGGCGCTCAGATGGGTCGTCTCGATGGCCATCGGCTCGCCGTTGGCCATCCGGAGGCGCTCGATCCGCAGTACGCGGCCGCCGGCGGTGATGTCGAGCTGTCCGGCGAGGGTGTCGTCGGCCGTGATGTACCCGATGTCCAGCAGCTGCGAGGTGGGTTCGAGACCCTGGGCGCGCATGTCCTCGGTGTACGAGGTGAGTTGCAGTGCCTGGGAGACCTTGGGCTTGGCGACGAACGTGCCCTTGCCCTGGATGCGCTCCAGCCGCCCCTCGACCACCAGCTCCTGGAGCGCCTGGCGCACGGTGGTGCGCGAGGTGTCGAACTCGGAGGCCAGGGTGCGCTCGGGCGGCACGGGCGTGCCGGGCGGCAGCGTCTCGGTCATGTCGAGCAGGTGCTTCTTCAGGCGGTAGTACTTGGGCACGCGTGCGGTACGGACGGTCGCCCCGTTCTCGTTCTCCGCACTGCTGACGTCGGTGCTCATGCTCCGCCTTCCCGGCTCCTCGTGGCGTGATCCCTCTGTATACCTTCGCAGGCTCCGCTGGTCTAGTCCACGGAGGGGTCTCCGCTGGTCTACTCCACGAGGCCGCAGTGGTCTACCCGAAGAGTGTGGCTCAAGCGCGCGGTTTTCGCTGGCTTATTACATAAAGGTTCTTGCATATGTAGGTCGCATAACGGCTGGTGGGAGCCGGTTCGCACCCTCTTGACACACCGAATGGTCTGAGCCAAGCTCCGCCTACTGGTCTACACCATTGGTCCAGGTCCTGGCCCCAGGGGCGGTACGTCTGTCACCGCGGGGAGCAGGGGGGTTTGTGGCATCCCTGAGCAATGGCATCCCTGAGGAGGGTGGCGTGAAGAGGAAGCTGACGATCGCGGTCTGTATCGCGGGCATGATGGTCTCCGTCGCGGCGTGCGGTGGCGGTGGCGGGAGCAAGAGCTCGGACACGGGGGCCGACACCAAGGAGCTGACGGTCTGGCTCACGGTCGACGCGCAGAACAACTGGCCGGAACTGGTCAAGGCCGCCGACAAGGCGATCGAGAAGAAGCACCCCGGTATCACCATCACGCACGAGTACTACGGCTGGCCCGACAAGAACGCCAAGCTCGACGCCGTCCTCGCCACCGACAAGGCCCCCGACGTGGTCGAGATGGGCAACACGGAGATGCTCGCCTACATGGTGAAGGGCGCCTTCGCCCCCCTCGACGCGGCGAAGTTCGACAACGCCGACGCCTGGCTGGACGGCCTCAAGGCCTCCGTCACCTACGAGGGCAAGACCTACGGCGTCCCGTACTACGCCGGTGGCCGCGTCGCCAACTGGCGCAAGGACGTCTTCGCCGACGCGGGCGTCAAGTCCGCGCCGAAGACCTACGCCGAACTGACCGCCGCTCTCGACAAGGTCCAGAAGGAGCAGGGCGACAAGTTCAGCGCCTGGTACCAGCCCACCCGCGACTGGTACGCGGCCATGTCCTTCGTCTACGACGCCGGCGGCTCCATAGCCGTGGAGTCCGGCGGCACGTGGAAGGCCAACCTCTCCTCGCCCGAGTCCGTCAAGGGGCTCACCGAGTTCAAGAACGTCGTCGACAAGTACATGCACGGCGACAAGACGAAGGACGAGTCCGACCGGTACATCGTCTACGGCCAGGGCAAGTCCGGCATGATCTTCGCCCCCGCCTGGGAGGGCGCGACCGCCGCGGCCAAGGAGAACGACAAGACCGGCAAGCTCGCCGGCAACGTCGAGAACTTCGTGCTCCCCGGCCCGTCCGGCAAGAACATGCCCGTCTTCCTCGGCGGCAGCGACCTCGCCGTCCCGGTGAAGTCCGACGCGCAGACCGTCGCCGCCGAGTGGATCAACGCCTTCACCGGGCCCTCGGGCCAGAAGGGTCTGATCGAGAAGGGCAACCTGCCCAACAACAAGACCGACCTCGCCACCCTGAAGGACGACCCGGCGACGGCCGTTCCCGCCACGGCGGCCGAGTCCAACTGGTTCGTGCCGATGGCGCCCGGCTGGGGCCAGGTCGAGAAGGCGCAGATCCTCCAGACGATGCTGCAGTCCATCGGCACCGGGAAGCAGTCGGTGGAGGAGGCCGCGAAGACGGCGGACGCCGAGATCGACAAGGTCATCAACAACGAGTGACGGTGACCCACCGGTCGGGCCCGGCCGTGACGGCCGGGCCCACCCGGGTGCCGTCGCCGTGGTCGGCCGGTGGGTGATTGACGAAAGTTGCCGCGATGGGGTGTCGGGTTCGGTGCCGGTGCGTCGTGGCTGGTCGCGCAGTTCCCCGCGTCCCTTCGGGGGCGCTGCTGCCGGCCCCTCCTTCAGCTGCTTAGGAGTGCGCGATGAGTGCCGCAGACACGACTGCCCCCGCGAAGGTGCCGCCCGCGCGGCCGGCGCCGCCGCCGAACCCGCCGGTGGCTACCGCGAGTTCGGCCAAACGTCCGGCAGGCGGGGCCGCCGTCCCCTGGGCGCTGCTGGCTCCCTGCCTCGTGATCCTCGCCGTCGTCCTCGGCTATCCGCTGGTCCGTCTCGTCACGCTCTCCTTCCAGGAGTTCGGGCAGTCCCAGCTGTGGGGGTTCAAGCCCGCCGAGTCGGTCGGCTTCGACAACTTCGCCAAGGTGCTGGGCGACGGCGAGTTCTGGACGGTCGTCGTCCGGACCATCGTCTTCGCCGTCGCCTGCGTCGTCTTCACGATGGTCATCGGCATGGCGATCGCCCTGCTGCTCCAACGGGTCTCCGGCTGGGTGAAGACGCTCGTCAACATCGCGCTCGTGGCGAGCTGGGGCATGCCGATCATCGTGGCCACCACCGTCTTCAAGTGGCTCTTCGACTCCGACTACGGCATCTTCAACGCACTGCTCAGCAAGCTCCCCGGCGTCGACATGATCGGCCACAACTGGTTCGCCAGCGGCCCCGAGGGCCTGGCCGTCATCACGCTCCTGGTGGTGTGGGGCGCGGTGCCGTTCGTCGTGATCACCCTCAGCGCCGGACTCACCCAGGTCCCCAAGGAACTGGAGGAGGCCGCCCGCCTCGACGGAGCCGGCGCGTGGGGTGTCTTCCGCTACGTCACCCTGCCCATCCTCAAGCCGATCATCGTGATGCTCACGACCCTCTCCGTCATCTGGGACATGGGCGTCTTCCCGCAGGTGTTCGTGATGCGCAACGGCCACCCCGAGGCCGAGTTCCAGCTGCTCACCACCTACTCGTACGACAAGGCGTTCGTGGTCAACGACTACGCGCAGGGCTCGGCGATCGCCCTGCTCACCGTGTTGCTGCTGCTCGGTGTGATCGGCGTCTACATGCGTCAGATGCTGAAGATCGGAGAGGTCGAATGAGTTGCGCCACCGCCTCGGGCCCCCGCAAGTCCAAGCTCGGCTGGAACCTCCTCGGTCTGTTCGTCTTCGTCACGGCCGGCTTCCCCGTCTACTGGATGCTCAACACGGCGTTCAAACCGGCGAAGGACGCCATCGACCCGGACCCGAGCCTGCTGCCGACCTCGATCACCTTCTCCAACTTCGGCCGGGCGCTGGACATCGCCGACTTCTGGGGTCCGGTCGGCCGCAGCCTCATCGTGTCCCTGACCGTGGTCGTGATCGGCATCGTCGTCGGCATGCTGGCCGCCCTCGCCATCTCCCGCTTCGCCTTCCGCGGCCGCAAGGTGGTCATCGTCGGCATCCTGGCGGTGCAGATGGTCCCGCTGGTCGCGATGATCATCCCGGTCTTCCTGCTGCTGAACGACCTCGGCCAGTACGACCGCCTCAGCGGCCTGATCCTCACCTATCTGACGTTCATCCTCCCGTTCACGGTGTGGACCCTGCGCGGCTTCATCGTCAACATCCCGCGCGAACTGGAGGAGGCGGCCATGGTCGACGGCTGCTCCCGCACCACCGCCTTCATCCGTGTGGTCTTCCCGCTGCTCGCGCCGGGCATGGTGGCGACCTCCGTCTACGGCTTCATCCAGGCGTGGAACGAATACCTGTACGCCCTGATGCTGATGAGCCAGCAGAACCAGACCGCGACCGTCTGGCTGGGCAACTTCACCACCAAACACGGCACCGAATACGCCCCGATGATGGCCGGCTCCACCCTGATGGCCGTGCCGATCGTGGTCCTCTTCCTCCTCGTCCAGCGCAAGATGGCCGCGGGCCTCACCGCGGGCGCCGTGAAGGGATAAGCAACCCTGATGTCACCGACGACATTCGCCACCGGCTCGCCCGGTTCCCCTTCCGGTTCCGGGCGGGACGGCCTCGCGCGGGACGCGCTGACGGTCCTGCAGCCCGGCTTCACCGGAACCACCGCCCCCGACTGGCTGCTCCGTCGCCTCGGCGAGGGCCTCGCCTCCGTCGGCCTCTTCGGCCGCAACATCGTCTCGCCCGGACAACTGGCCGCCCTCACCGCACAGTTGCGGGCCGAGCACGAGGACGTCCTGGTCGCGATCGACGAGGAGGGCGGTGACGTCACCCGCCTGGAGGTCCGCACCGGCTCCTCCTTCCCGGGCAACCACGCCCTGGGCGCGGTCGACGACGTGGACCTGACCAGGGAGGTCGCCCACGCCCTGGGCCGCCGCCTCGCGGAGTGCGGCGTCAACCTCAACTGGGCCCCGTCGGCCGACGTGAACGCCAACCCGTCCAACCCGGTCATCGGGGTCCGCTCCTTCGGCGCCGATCCCGCCCTGGTCGCCCGGCACACCGCGGCCTATGTCGCCGGCCTCCAGGCCGCGGGCGTCGCCGCCTGCACCAAGCACTTCCCGGGCCACGGCGACACCGCCGTCGACTCCCATCACTCCCTGCCCCGCATCGACGCGGACCGCGCGCTCGTGGACGTTCGCGACCTGGCCCCCTTCCGGGCCGCCATCGCCGCCGGCTCGCACGCGATCATGAGCGCCCACATCCTGGTCCCGGCCCTGGACCCCGACCTCCCGGCGACGTTGTCCCGCGGCGTCCTCACGGACCTGCTCCGCGGCGAGCTGGGCTACGACGGCCTCATCGTCACCGACGGCATGGAGATGCAGGCCATCGCCGGCACCTACGGCATCGAACACGGCAGCGTCCTCGCGCTCGCCGCCGGTGCCGACGCCATCTGCGTCGGCGGCGGCCTCGCCGACGAGGACACCGTCCTGCGGCTCCGCGACGCCCTCGTCACCGCCGTCCGCACCGGCGACCTCCCGGAGGAACGCCTGGCGGACGCGGCGCGGCGGGTCCGGGAACTGGCGAAGTGGACGCGGTCGGCGGCCGGGGGAGCGCCCGCCGGTGCCGGGGAGACCGGCGGTGCTGGAGACGTCGACGGTGGCGTCGGCCTGGTGGCCGCCCGCCGCGCCCTGACGGCCACCTTCGCCGTGCCCTACGAGCCGCCCACCCAGCCCCTCTACGTCGCGGCCTTCACCCCGGTGGCGAACATCGCCGTCGGCGACGAGACCCCCTGGGGCGTCGGCGCGGAGCTGGCCCGTCTCCTCCCCGGCACCGAGACCGGCACCTTCGCCGGCGACAGCGCCGGTGCCTCCGCCCTGGCGGTCGCCGGGACCCGCCGTATCGTCGCCGTCGTCCGCGACGAACACCGCCACCCCTGGATGACCACCGCCCTGGACACCCTCCTCGGCATCCGCCCCGACACGATCGTCGTGGAGATGGGCATCCCCCAGTCCCCGCCCCGAGGCCCCCTCCACATCGCGACCCACGGCGCGGCCAGGGTCTGCGGCAGGGCGGCGGCGGAGGTCATCGCTGGGGTGCGGTAGAGGCCGCCCCGAACACACGCAGGCGCCACAGCCCTCCCTCGGGCTGTGGCGCCTGCGTGTGTTCGAACGACAGGTCCTAGATCCCCTGCCAGTCCGGCTTGTTCCCGAAGGTGTGCCGGAAGTAGTCCGCCAGCTTCAGCTTCGACGCGGCCCCCTCGTCCACCACGACCGTCGCGTGGGGGTGGAGCTGCAGTGCCGACGCCGGGCACACCGCCGCCACCGGCCCCTCCACGGTCGCGGCGACGGCGTCCGCCTTGCCCTCGCCGGTGGCGAGCAGGACCAGGTGGCGGGCCTCCAGGATGGTGCCGATGCCCTGGGTGATGACGTGGTGCGGCACCTGCTCGATGTCGCCGTCGAAGAACCGCGCGTTGTCGATCCGGGTCTGCTCGGTCAGCGTCTTGATCCGCGTCCGGGAGGCGAGCGACGAGCACGGTTCGTTGAACCCGATGTGCCCGTCGGTCCCTATGCCGAGCAGCTGCAGATCCACACCCCCCGCCTCGGCCAGCGCCCTGTCGTACGCCTGGCACGCCCCCGCGACGTCCTCCGCAGTCCCGTCGGGCCCCATGAACGCGTCCAGGCCGAGCCCCAAGGGCTCCAGCACCTCACGGCGCAGCACCGAGCGGTACGACTCGGGGTGCTCGGCGGGCAGCCCCACGTACTCGTCGAGCTGGGCGACCCGCGCCCGTGAGGCGTCCACGGCACCGGAGCGCACCTTCCGCGCCAGCGCGGTGTAGATGGGCAGCGGGGTCGACCCCGTGGCCACCCCGAGGAGGGCGTCGGGCCTGCCCCGGAGCAGCTGGGCCATCGCCTCGGCTATGAGCTCGCCACCCGCCTCGGCATCCGGAACGATGACAACTTCCACGCTGTGCCTGCCGATCTGGAAAGTAAGGACTCAAGAAGACTCGACCGGAACCCGCAGGGTCAAGGACTTCCCATGTGGTGTAGACCAATCTAGCAGGGGTGGCCCTTTCTCCCCAGGGGGTGAGCAGGCGTTCCGGCCCACCGCGGGGCCGAGTCGGGCTACCCTGCGAGTGAACCGTCCGTGGATGGCGGACAGGGGAACAACAACAAACATCCGCCAACGCATGGACACACGCAGTGGTCTAGTCAACAATGCGTGGTGGAGCATGTGATCGATCAGTGGCCCCGCCGCCGGAGATCACACGCGACGACAAGCCTCCGCCCTCCCCGCACAGGAAGGCGGACCGAGGACCCGGCGCTCTCTGCCCTGACTGCTCCGGATCCTCATCCTTCGGCCGACCGGGACCGCACACCCCACGGCCGATGTTGCTCCGGGCTGCGGTGCCGGGAGGGCTGAGGGTCCCTCTCAGGCGCCGCGGCCCGCGGGTGTTTCCGGGGCCCGGCGGATCGGTTCCCCGGCCCCGCGCCCGCCGCCTCGGGCGCCCGTACCGGCCATGCCCACCACTGTTTCCGGTCATGTTCGTACCGCCAGGTACGCTCGCACCTGTGCCCTCCATGAACGAACTCGTCCGCCAGCACACCGCTCTCAGCGACTCCGACCTGGAGTGGCTGCATCTGCTGGTGTCGGAGTGGCAGCTGCTGTCCGACCTCTCCTTCGCCGACCTGGTCCTGTGGGTCCCCACCCGCGACGGCACCCGCTATGTCTCCGTGGCCCAGATGCGCCCCAACACCGGCCCCACCTCGTACCAGGACGACATGGTCGGCCACCTGGTCCCGCGCGGCCGTCGCCCCCTGCTGGACGCCGCGCACGACGAGGGCCGCATCGTCCGCGAGGGCGACCCGGAGTGGCGTGAGGAGGTCCCCGTACGGGTCGAGTCCATCCCCGTGCGCAGGGAGGGACGCGTCCTCGGTGTCATCGCGCGCAACACCAATCTGCTGACCGTGCGCACCCCGAGCCGGCTGGAACTGACCTACCTCCAGAGCGCCTCCGACCTGGCCCAGATGATCGCCGCGGGCGCCTTCCCGTTCCCCGACCAGCAGGTTGACATGGATGCCTCGCCCCGCGTCGGCGACGGGCTGATCAGGCTCGACGCCGACGGCATCGTCCAGTACGCCTCCCCGAACGCCCTCTCCGCGTACCACCGACTCGGCCTCGCCGCCGACCTCGTGGGCTGCCATCTCGGCCGTACGACCGCCGAACTCGCCCCCTCCCGGGGCCCGGTGGACGAGGCGCTGGCCAAGGTGGCGAGCGGGTGGGCGCCGCGCGAGTTCGAGATCGAGTCCAGCGACGGGGTGATCCAGTTCCGTGCGATCCCCCTCAAGCCCAAGGGCCCGCGCATCGGTTCGCTCGTCCTGCTGCGGGACGTGACGGAACTGCGGCGCCGCGAGCGCGAGTTGATCACCAAGGACGCGACCATCCGGGAGATCCACCACCGGGTGAAGAACAACCTCCAGACCGTCGCCGCCCTGTTGCGTCTCCAGGCCCGGCGCATCGAGTCCGAGCGCGGCCGGGAGGCGCTCGAAGAGGCCGTACGACGGGTCGGATCGATCGCGATCGTGCATGAGACGCTGTCCCAGAATCTGGACGAGCGGGTGGAGTTCGACGAGATCGCCGACCGGGTGCTCGCCATGGTCGCCGAGATCTCACCGGGCAAGGTGACCGGCCGGCGCACCGGACGCTTCGGCATCCTGGACGCGGAGGTCGCGACCCCGCTCTCCATGGTCCTCACCGAGATCCTGCAGAACGCCCTCGAACACGGGTTCCGCGAGGGCGACACCGGCACCGTCGAGGTCTCGGCCGTGCGCGGCGGCACCACCAAGGAGACCCGTCTCCTCGTCACCGTGCAGGACGACGGCGTGGGCCTGCCCGAGGGCTTCGACCCGCACCGCTCCGGCAACCTCGGTCTGCAGATCGTACGGACGCTGGTGGAGGGGGAGTTGGGCGGCACCTTCGACATGGTCCCGGCTCCGGAGCGGGGCACCCAGGTCATCCTGGACCTCCCGGTGCGCGCCCAGAAGTAGCCGCGCCACGGCGGCCGTAGCACCCGCCGGCCCATGTTCGTCGTACCGGAGACAGCACCGAGCCCCGGACCATCATGTGGTCCGGGGCTCGGGCTCGTGGCTGGTTAAGCGCACCGGGGGCACTGCGCGCTGCGGCTCGGGGGCGGGAGAAGCGCACTCGCTGTGCGCGCCGCCAAGCTCAGGCTATTGCTGGGTGGGATGTCAGGCGGATGCCTGACGGGCCCGGTTGCGGGCGGCGCGGCGCTTCATGGCGCGGCGCTCGTCCTCGCTGAGACCACCCCAGACGCCGGAGTCCTGGCCGGACTCAAGCGCCCACTGCAGACACTGCTCGATAACCGGGCAGCGACGGCAGACAGCCTTGGCTTCCTCGATCTGCAGCAGCGCAGGACCGGTGTTGCCGATGGGGAAGAAGAGCTCGGGGTCTTCCTCGCGGCAAACGGCGTTGTGACGCCAGTCCATGGCTGCTACCTCTCCTTGGTATTACATGCTCGTTGCTTGTGAATGTGAACGCTTTCACGAATCCCTCAACAAGTGAAGGGCCGATCACCAGACGGACTGGTGTGGTCCTGTGGATTGAGGAGGGGTTCTGGCGCTTGCTTGAGCCGGTGTTGCGGGCTGTCCCGAGCGCCACGTAGAGACTCGCAAACCTCAGCGGCGGATACAACCCCTTCCGGAAAGTTTTTTTTGATTCCTCGGTGTCGACTGTGTCACAGCCGTACTTCCATGGGGTGGACCCTGGCCTAAACGTTCGAGTGGAAGGACTTTTGCCCGTTCCGCTCACACAATCACACGCAGTGCCCGGCGTACGCCTGTGAACGTCACGCTCGTACGCAGTCCGAGGTGGTCGCCGTCCATCTGGAGGGGGAGGGGGACCTTCGAATGCAAGGTGAAGTCGGTCAGATCGTGCAGGGTGGTGGCGTGCTTGCCCTGGGGTCCGCGCTCGGGGGACGAAGTGAGCAACTGTGTGCCATATCGGGCGAGTGCGGGCGTCGACATGCGGCTGAGGCCGAGCACATCGAGGCCTTTATCGAACGAGGCCTTAGGCGACGCGTACACCGGGCGATTACCCAGAAACGTCCACGGGGACGTGTTGCAGACTATGGACAGCACAAGATCGGAAATCGGTTCCTCGCCGGCCCGCTCCAAAGAGATCGTGCCGAGTCTGCGATGGGGCTCTTCCAGAAACTGCCGGAAAGCCTGACGCAGGTAAAGAGCGTGTGTGGATTTCCGTCCGCGTTCCCGCTGTTGCTCGACGCGGCCGATCACCCCCGCGTCGAATCCGAGGCCGGCGCAGAACGTGAACCAGCGGGACGGCACCGCCTCGTCCTCCGTGCCCGGGGTGCCCGAGGCCATGCCCAGGCCGACCGTGCGCTCCCGGCTCTCGCGTAGGGCGTCGAGCAGGACGCCGGTCGCCTCCACGGCGTCGTTGGGCAGCCCCAGGGCGCGTGCGAAGACATTGGTGGAGCCACCGGGGACCACGGCGAGACGGGGGAGGCGGTCGGGGTCCGGGCCGTGGTGCAGCAGGCCGTTGACGACCTCGTTGACCGTGCCGTCGCCGCCGAGGGCCACGACCAGTTCGATGTCGCCCTTGCCCTCCGCGGCCTGCCGGGCGAGGTCCCGCGCGTGGCCTCTGTACTCGGTGGTGACGGCCTCCAGCTTCATCTCGCTGGCGAGGGCGTGGATCAGCACATCGCGCGTCCGTGCGCTTGTGGTGGTTGCCGCCGGATTGACCACGAGAAGTGCACGCATGGGTTGCAGCGTACCTACTGGGTGGTACCCGGCCCATACCGAGGTGCGGATCAAGGGGGAGATCAGGTAGTGACGATGAGCACGTGGGGCGTGAGCAGCCGGGGAGTGCGGGCGCGTGAGGGCGGTGCACGGCCGCGCACAGGGGCCGGAGCGCGCCACGGGCCGAGGGCTACCCTTCAGGGGTGAGCCCAGAGCAGACCCCCACCCCGGACACCTCCGACGCCGAGCCCCGCCCCGGGCGGCTGACCGCCGCGGCCGCGCTGGCCGCGCTGGAGGGGGTGGCCCTGCTGGTGGGCGGCGGGGCCATGCTCGTCCTCGGCCTCACCGGCGACCCGGACGACCTCAGCACCGGCGTCACCGGCGGCATCACCCTCGTCGCGCTGGCCCTGCTGCCGCTGATCGCCGCGCGCGGACTGCTGCTGCGGCGCGGCTGGAGCCGGGGGCCCGCCGTCATCACCCAGGTCATGGCGCTGCCGGTGGCCTACAACCTGCTGCGCGCCGACAGCGTGGCGATCCCGGCGGGCATCGTGCTGGCCGTGGTCGCCGTCACGGCGCTGGTCCTGCTGCTCAGTCCCACGACGACCCGGGCCCTCGGAATCCAGGGGCCGGGCCGGGCGGAGGAGACCAAGGGGTAGCCGTGCCGGAGCGGTCACCCGCACCGACCGTCGGCCTCCCCTTCGCCCACTTCTCGCCCGTTCCTCGCCCGCTCCCTGCCCACTTCTTGCCTACTCCTCGACGAGGAGCTTCTCCCGCAGCTGCGCCAGGGTCCTCGCCAGCAGCCGGGAGACGTGCATCTGGGAGATGCCGACCTCCTGGGCGATCTGTGACTGGGTCATGTTGCCGAAGAAGCGCAGCAGCAGGATCCGCTTCTCGCGGGGCGGCAGGTCCTCCAGCAGCGGCTTGAGGGACTCCCGGTACTCGACGCCCTCCAGTGCCTCGTCCTCGGCACCGAGGGTGTCCGCGACGGCGGGGGACTCGTCGTCGGTGTCGGGGACGTCCAGGGACAGCGTGGAGTACGCGTTGGCCGACTCCAGGCCCTCCAGGACCTCCTCCTCCGAGATGGCCAGCTTCTCGGCCAGCTCGTGCACCGTCGGGGAGCGGCCGTGCTGCTGGGACAGCTCGGCCGTGGCCGTGGTCAGCGCCAGCCGCAGCTCCTGCAGCCTGCGCGGCACCCGCACCGCCCAGCCCTTGTCGCGGAAGTGCCGCTTGATCTCGCCGACGACCGTCGGGGTCGCGTACGTGGAGAACTCCACGCCGCGGTCCGGGTCGAAGCGGTCCACCGACTTGATCAGACCGATGGTGGCGACCTGGGTCAGGTCGTCCAGCGGCTCACCGCGGTTGCGGAACCGGCGTGCGAGGTGCTCCACGAGCGGCAGATGCATCCGGACCAGCCGGTTGCGCAGCTCCGCGTACTCCGTGCTGCCCTCCGGCAGGGCCCGCAGCTCCACGAACAGGGCGCGCGCCCCGCTGCGGTCCTGAGGGTCGTGCCGTGTGCTGCGCACGCTCTGCGCGTGCTGCGCGCCCGCCTCGTCGTGTCGCTCGTGCTCGCTCATAGTCCCGCCCGCCGTCACCGTTCCCCCAGCTCCCGACTGTGCTCCAGCGGGGGAGGCCCCAGTCCGCCCTCGTGAGGACGTGGTGCTCCGGAGGGTGCCCTCCGGATCCCGTCGCCCGTCGGACGGCGCGCCGGGTTCCTCGTCGTCGGCCGGTGCCGCCCATCGAGACGCCCCGGCCGCCGAGGACTCGTCCTCCGGGTGCGGCCGGGCCTGCTCGGGGATGCCGTCGACGCCGTCCGTCAGATGCGCCGGTCCACTCGGACCGCCGTCGTCCTCCGCGGGAAGTCCCCGTGTGCCGCGCTCTTCGTCCCGCACCGGCCCGTCCCCGTTCCTCACGCCGGCCCGGGTCCCGCGCCGCGCTGTTTGTAGAGGCTGATCGAAACGGTTTTGTCGTCGGCCACCGCGGAGGAGACCTTGCCCGCCAGGGCCGACAGCACGGTCCAGGCGAAGGTGTCACGCGCGGGGGCGTGGCCGTCCGTGGTGGGGGCCGAGACCGTGACCTCCAGAGAATCGTCGACCAGACGGAAGACACAGCTGAGCACCGAGCCGGGCACGGCCTGCTGAAGCAGGATCGCGCAGGCCTCGTCGACCGCGATGCGCAGGTCCTCGATCTCGTCGAGGGTGAAGTCCAAACGGGCCGCGAGGCCGGCCGTCGCCGTACGCAGCACCGACAGGTAGGCACCCGCGGCCGGCAGCCGGACTTCCACGAAGTCCTGGGTCCCGGGCTCGCCTGCGATCTGGGACACCCTCACCTCCAAGGTGGTACAAGCTCTTTCGGGGGCCCAGGGGTCGCCCCCCGGGGTAACGCGCTACGTGGTTCAGCGGTGACGCTATCGCGCTACCGAGCGCCGTGTCCTCGGGGTCCTGGGGACCCCACCCCATGCTGTCACTCATAGTAAGCCTATGAATACGCTCGGTGGCTAGAGGTTTGCGGGCCTCAAATAGGAAGAGCGCGCGCCGGATTGACGTACCCAGGCGTCGGACTGCCGAACCTTGTCACACGAGTACCTCGACGTATCGCGGGGTGACATGGTTCCGTCGTGCGACGCCTCGGTCACGGGTGCCATACGCGTACGAATTCCGCCGGACCGGGTCCGTCGTACGAGGTCCGTCATACGAGTACATGGTCGACGAAGCACCAGCGCCAGGTCTCGCCCGCTTCGAACGTACGCATGATGGGATGGCCGCTCTCCTTGTGGTGCTCGGTCGCGTGCCGCATGGGCGAGGAGTCGCAGCAGCCCACGTGCCCGCACTCCAGGCACATCCGGAGCTGCACCGGATGGCTCCCGGCGGCCAGGCACTCCGGGCAGGTGTCGGTCAGCGGATCGGGCGCGGGGTGCGGCAGCGCGTCCGCGTGCGTGCACTGTTTCATGATTGCCAGGTTACGACGGGCGCGCGGAACCCCGCGCGGAAACGAAGGCGGCGGAAGCGATGCACTTTTTGCCCTTGCTGTTGCTGGTCGCAGGGAGCGCGACGGTCGCCGGTGCCGCCCGGCGTACGCCGGTGCCCGCCCCGCTGCTGCTGGTCGCCGTGGGGCTCGTGGTGTCGTATCTGCCCGGAGTGCCGCACTACGAGCTGGACCCCGAGATCGTCCTGCCGCTGATCCTGCCCCCGCTGCTGTACACGGCCGCCAGTGACAGTTCCTACCTCGATCTGCGGGCCCAACTGCGGCCCGTGGCGCTGCTGTCGGTCGGCTATGTGCTCTTCGCGACCCTGGTGGTCGGCTGGGCCGCCTATCTGATCGTGCCGGGGATGCCGCTGACCGCCGCCCTGGTGCTCGGCGCGGTGGTGGCGCCGCCGGACGCGGTCGCGGCCACCGCGGTGGCCCGGAGGGTGGGGCTGCCGTCACGGATCACCACGATCCTCCAGGGCGAGTCCCTGGTGAACGACGCGACCGCGATCACCGCCTACCGGGTCGCCCTCGCGGCCACCATCGGCGAGGGCGCGAGCTGGACCGGCGGGGTCGTCGAGTTCCTGGTGGCGGCGGTCGGCGGTGTCCTCGTGGGTCTGCTGCTGATGGTGCCGATCCACTGGCTGCGCACCCACCTGAAGGAAGCGCTGCTGCAGAACACCCTCTCCCTGCTGATCCCGTTCGTGGCCTACGGGCTCGCCGAGTGGGTGCACGCCTCCGGGGTGCTCGCCGTGGTCGTCGTCGGCCTGTACCTCGGCTACCGCAACTGGCAGGTCGACTTCGCCACCCGCCTCCAGGAGGAGGCCGTCTGGAAGATGGTCGCCTTCCTGCTGGAGTCGGCCGTGTTCGCCCTCATCGGGCTCCAGCTGCCGGTCGTTCTCGAAGGCCTAGGCGAGTACGAGGGGGTCAGCGCCACCTGGTACGCCGTGGCCGTCTTCCTCGTCGTGGTCGCGACCCGGTTCGTGTGGGTCTATCCGGCGACCTTCCTGCCCCGGATCATGTCGCGACGCATCCGGGAACGGGAGGACAACCCCACCTGGAAGGCGCCCTTCGTCATCTCCTGGGCCGGAATGCGCGGAGTCGTCTCGCTGGCCATCGCCTTCTCGATCCCGCTCACCGTGCACGGCGGGGACGACTTCCCCGCGCGGAACCTGATCCTCTTCCTGACCTTCACCACGGTCATCGGGACCCTCGTCATCCAAGGGCTGACCCTGCCGCCCCTGATCCGGGTCCTGAAGCTGCCCGGACGCGACCAGCAGGCCGAGACCCTCGCCGAGGCCAACGCCCAGGCCCAGGCGTCCCGGGTCGCCGAGGCCCGCCTCGACGAACTCCTCGCGAACGAGAGCAACGAACTGCCCCCGCCGCTCGTCGACCGCCTCCGCACGGTCCTGGAACGGCGCCGCAACGCCGTCTGGGAGCGGCTCGGCGCGGTCAACCCGGTGACCGGCGAGAGCGTCGACGACACCTACAGCAGACTCTCCCGGGAGATGATCGGCGCCGAACGAGCGGTCTTCGTGAGGCTGCGGGACGCCCGGTACATCGACGACGAGATGCTCCGCACGCTGCTGCGCCGGCTGGACCTGGAGGAGGCGGCGGTCTACCGGGAGGCGTCCTAGGCCGTGGGCACGGCCTAGGACGTGTCCGCAAAGTCCCGTCGTCCGTCCGGAGGGCGGGTCCCGCGGCGTCTGGTGCGTGCGCTCGGCGTGCCGGGCGGAAGTCCTCGTACTGGATGTACTCGGGTTTTCGCCCGGTGCGGTGGTGGGGGTCCCTCCCGCTCGGGCGCAGCCGGGAGTGGGGGAGCGTGCCAGGCGTCGCGGGGCAGGCGGGACTTTGCGGACACGCCCTAGGACGGTACCGGTCGGTTCCCGGGTGTCCGCTCCGGGAACGGGCGGCCCGTGATCACGGCGGCGACCGTCGTCCCGCGTGGGAAGGCGCCCTCCGCTGCCAGGGTGGTGAGTCCGTAGAGCGACTTGGCGACATAGAGACGTTCCACGGGCAGGTCGTGGCGGGTCTCGAAGTCGTCGGCGAAGACGTCCAGTTCGGGAGCGGTACGGGCGTAGCCGCCGAAGTGGAAGCGGTCGTCGAGCCGCCAGTCGCCGCGCGGTCCGCCGAACGCCCTGTTCTGGAGCGCGCGTATCTCCTCTTCGAGGAAGCCGCCCTTGAGAACCGGAATCCCGAGGGCGTACTGGTCGGGGGCGAGGCCGGCGGCCAGACCGGCGAGGGTGCCGCCGGTGCCGCAGGCGAGGGCCACGACATCGGCCCGCCCGCGCAACTCCACGCCGAGTTCCTGACAGCCGCGCACGGCGAGGGAGTTGCTGCCGCCCTCGGGGACGACGTATGCGTCACCGGCGTCGGCGGCGCGGAGGACGGCGGCCAGCGTGGCCGGGTCGGACTTGTGGCGATACGTCGATCTGTCGATGAAGCGCAGCCGCATGCCGTCCGCCGCGCAGCGGGCCAGGGAGGGGTTGAGGGGACGGTCGGCCAGCTCCTGACCGCGCACCACACCGATGGTGGGCAGCCCCAGGAGACGGCCCGCGGCGGCGGTCGCGCGCAGATGGTTCGAGTAGGCACCGCCGAAGGTGAGCAGGGGCCGGCCGGCCGCCGCACGCAGATTCGGGGCCAGCTTGCGCCACTTGTTGCCGACGATCCCCGGGTGGATCAGATCGTCCCGCTTGAGGAGCAGCCGGACACCCTGGCGGGCGAAGCGCTCGTCCACGATCTCCTGGAGCGGGGACGGAAGCCTCGGCCGCAGGGCGGTCGTGGGGTCGGGGGCGGAGGGCTGGCCGGTCACCTGCCCATTGTCGGACACGTGACCGGCCGGCGTCGGGACCGGGCGGCTATTTCAGGCGGTCCCGTACGCGGTTTCGCATCGAGGACATGGTGAAGCCCCGGGGGTCGACCTTGCCGGGCTGCCATTCGAGATGGCCGATGACGGACCGCTGGTTCCAGCCGTGGTGGCGGCAGACCGCGGCGGACACCCGTTCGATGGCGTCGAGCTGGGCCTTCGGCCACGGGTCCTGGCCGTCGCCGAGGTTCTCGCACTCGAAGCCGTAGAAGTGGCGGTTGCCGTCGGTGTTGGACTCGTTGTCCGGCGGGAGCCCCTTCTCGGCGATCACGGCCCGCAGGACGTCGTCGTCGCCGAGCCCGGCGTGGTTGGCGCGGCCGTAGCCGACGAGGTGGACCCGGCCGTCCTTGGTGATGACACCGTGGCACAACGGGCCGGGCAGACCCGAGTACCCGTCACGGCAGATGCGTACGGTGCGTTCGCTGCCGGAGGTGACGGTGTGGTGGATCATCACCCCGTGCACGGGCCCCCACGGGCCCACGTGATTGCGGTTGTGATGCTCCCAGTCGCCGACCTCGACGACCCGGACGCCCTCGTTCCTGAGGACGGTGAGAAACCTGCCCGCGGACATGGGTGGGGCCATGACCGACTCCTTCGTGCCGTGCGACGGCCGCTGGTCGTGGCCGCCTCGTACGCAGGCTTGTACCCCTGACTCCCCACAGGAGCCAGTCGGCGCTGGGCCGTACGAGTCGATCCGGTCAAGATTCGACGAGAGGCACAAGTGCGCGGCGGAATACGGCGGGTGGGTACGCATGGTCGACAAAGTCCCCTGATATGCCCAGTCTTCTAAGATCCATTCCCGCTCTTTCGGGTAATAGCATCGGCACGCTCCGTGATGCAAGGCTGGATCGCGAGATCGGTGACCGCGATATCAGTGCACACCCGGAGGGGAAATCCGTATGTCGGTAGGCGAAGAGGTTCGCTCTCAGCAGGACAGGCCGCAGCAGAGTCTCGGTACGGCCGCTGCCCGGAACCTGGCCACCACCACGAAGTCCACGCCCCAGATGCAGGAGATCAGCTCGCGCTGGCTGCTGCGCACCCTGCCCTGGGTGAATGTGCAGGGCGGCACGTACCGGGTCAACAGGCGGCTCACCTACGCGGTCGGCGACGGCCGCGTCACCTTTGTGAAGACGGGCGACCGGGTCGCCGTCATCCCCGCGGAGCTGGGCGAACTGCCGGCCCTGCGGACTTACGAGGACATCGACGTGCTGGGCGAGCTGGCGCAGCGGTGCGAGCAGCGGGAGTTCGCGCCCGGTGCCGTGCTGGCCGAATTCGGCAGCCAGGCGGACGAGGTGTTCCTGCTCGCCCACGGCAAGGTCGAGAAGATCGGCACCGGCCCCTACGGCGACGACGCGGTCCTCGGCGTGCTGGCCGACGGGGCCTATTTCGGCGAGCAGGCGCTCCTCGATTCCGAGGCCATCTGGGAGTACACGGCCCGCGCGGTCACCGCGTGCACGGTGCTCGTCCTGCCGCGCCAGGCCGTCGAACAGCTCGCGGAGCGCGCCGAGACCCTGAGGGAGCACCTCCAGGAGCAGCGCGCGATCCCGTCGCAGCGCACCAACAAGTACGGCGAGAAGGAGATCGACCTCGCCGCCGGCCACAGCGGCGAGCCGGACATCCCGCACACCTTCGTCGACTACGAGGCCGCGCCGCGCGAGTACGAACTCAGCGTGGCCCAGACCGTCCTGCGCATCCACACGCGCGTGGCCGACCTCTACAACCAGCCGATGAACCAGACCGAGCAGCAGATCAGGCTCACGGTCGAGGCGTTGAAGGAGCGCCAGGAGCACGAGCTGGTCAACAACCGGGAGTTCGGCCTCCTCCACAACTGCGAGTACGACCAGCGGCTCCAGCCGCACGACGGTGTGCCCAGCCCGGACGACCTGGACGAACTGCTCTCCCGTCGCCGGGGCACCAAGATGCTCCTCGCCCACCCGCGCGCGATCTCCGCGTTCGGCCGCGAGCTGAACAAGCGCGGGCTGGTCCCCGAGACCATCGACATCGCCGGGAACCGCATCCCCACCTGGCGCGGTGTGCCGATCTACCCGTGCAACAAGATCCCGGTGACCGAGGCCAGGACGACGTCGATCATCGCCCTGCGTACCGGCGAGGAGGACCAGGGCGTCATCGGTCTGCGGGCCGCGAGCATCCCGGACGAGATCGAGCCCAGCCTGTCCGTCCGTTTCATGGGCATCAACGAACAGGCGATCATCAAGTACCTCGTGACGGCCTACTACTCGGCCGCGGTCCTGGTCCCCGACGCGCTCGGCGTTCTGGAGAACGTCGAGATCGGCCGCTGGCGGTGACCTTGTCCGACCGGTTGCCGTGCACCCGTCCGTCAGGGCGGGTGCACCCCGGCGGTGCGGGCCCGTCGGAGGACGGGGACGAGGGCGGGCATCGGTCCGGAGCTCCCGATGCGGATACGGAGGGATCGGGTGGGCCGGCGGGGTCGTTACCCCCTGCCGCCGACCGGGGGCCGGCCCGTCGGGCGGGTGGGGCGAGCCCCTTGGACGGGCAGGAGGCGGCGGGGATCCTGGAGCAGGCCCGGGTGTCCGTCGACCCCGAGATGCGGCGTGCCGTCGAGTCGTTGCCCGGTTCGTTGCGCCGGGTCGCGCGCTACCACTTCGGCTGGGAGGACGCGGACGGCGCCCCGGCCGCGGGCAACGCGGGCAAGGCGATACGCCCGGCGCTGGTCCTGGCCGCCGTCGGCGCGCTCGGGGGGCGCGAGGCCGTCGCCGTACGGGCCGCGGCCGCGGTGGAGTTGGTGCACAACTTCACGTTGCTGCACGACGACGTGATGGACCGGGACACCACCCGCAGACACCGGGCCACCGCGTGGACCGTGTTCGGTGTCCCCGACGCGATCCTCGCCGGGGACGCGTTGCAGGCCCTCGCCCAGCGGCTGCTCGCCGAGGACCCGCATCCGGCGTCGGCCGCGGCCTCGGCACGGCTCGCGTCCTGTGTCGTCGAGCTGTGCGCGGGCCAGCAGACGGACACCGAGATGGAGGGCCGCGGTCCCGAGGAGGTCACCCTCGACGAGGTGCTCGCCATGGCCGAGGCGAAGACGGGCGCGCTGCTCGGCTGCGCCTGTGCGGTGGGGGCGTTGTACGCGGGCGCCGGCGCGGAGGACGTCGAGGCCCTCGACGCGTTCGGGCGGGAGGCGGGGCTCGCCTTCCAGCTCATCGACGACGTGATCGGCATCTGGGGAGACCCGGGCCGCACCGGCAAGCCGGCCGGAGCGGATCTCATGGTCCGCAAGAAGTCCCTCCCGGTGGTCGCCGCCCTCGCCTCCGGCACTCCGGAGGCCGCGGAACTCGCCGAGCTGTACGGCATGCCCTACGCCGAGGGAGATCTGGAGCGTACGGCGCTGGCCGTGGAGCGGGCCGGTGGCCGTGACTGGGCTCAGGTCCAGGCGGCCGACCGTATGGCCCGGGCCGTACACGAACTGTCGCGTGCCGTTCCCGATCCGGAGTCGGCCGGGGGACTGTTGGCGCTGGCCGAGTTCGTGACGCGCCGCAGCAGTTGACAGGGCGCGGCAGCCGGGGCGACGCGACAGTCGAGGCGGAAGCCGTGGTCGAGGTGGGTGCGTGTCGGTTGATGCTCCCGAGGCGGTGGTGCCGGGTGGACCTGACCCCGCGCGGTGCCGGTGCCTTCGGGTGGTCGGTGGGTCCCGCACATCCCCACGGTGTGCGGGGCCCGCCGGGTTCCTGACCGTCCGGGCTCCCTGAGCCTCGGTTCTGAATCCCTGAATCCCTGAATCCCTGAATCTCTTGTTCTCTTGCAACCACTACAGATGAAGTACTATAACTGACGTGGTTGAGGGAGCGGCTCGGACGCCGCTCGCTGTCGGACGAGGAAAAGAGACCGGTTTGCGCAAGCTCACGTACCTCATCGCCTGTTCGATCGACGGCTTCATCGGGGACCAGGACGGTGACGCGTCGTACATGTACCCGTACGTGGTCGGGGACTTCGCCGAGTACCTCAGCGCGGAGCACCCGGACACCACCCCGGCCCATGTCCGGCGCCTCGTCGGCACCGACGGTCTGCCGAACAAGGAGTACGACACGATCATCCAGGGCCGCGCCAGCTACGACGTGGCACTGAAGGAGGGCATCACCAGCCCGTACTCCCATCTGCGCGAGTACGTCGCCTCGCGCACGCTGAAGGAGTCGCCCGACCCGAACGTCGAGATCATCTCGGAGGACCTGGTCGGCAGGGTCCGCGCGCTCAAGGCGGAGGACGGCGGCCTCGGCATCTACCTGTGCGGTGGCTCCGTCGTCGCGGGCGAGCTGATCGACGAGATCGACGAGCTGGTCATCAAGACGTACCCGGTCGTGCAGGGCTCCGGCATGCCGATGTTCGGCGCCGGTTTCACCCTCCACGAGTTCACGCTCGACGAGGTGCGCGGCTTCGACAACGGGGTGGTGGTGCGGCGGTACAGCAGGAAGCGCTGATTGCCGGTGCACGGCGGGGGGCGGCCCGACCCCGGCGGTCATACCCTGAGGACATGGGCATCGACGAGCAAGTCTGCCCGGTCTGCGGACAGCCTGTGGCCACGGTCGTACGGCGGCACAAGACGTTCGGCGCGTGGGTACCCGTATGGAGTCCGGGTCCGTGCAGGAATCATGAGTGTGCGGTGTATGTCGGCGAGGCCGATGCGGCCGATGCGGCCGATGACGCCGTCGAGGTCGGTGGGGGCGCTGGGGGCGACGAGGCCGACGGGGTGAGGAGCGAAGGGTAGGGCGGGTCGCGGACCGAGCTGTGGGTTCTTCCGGGCCGTGTTCGTCCGCGCCGTGTTCGTCCGGTCCGGAGAAGTACTCGGGGAAACATCCCGTGGGTGTGTCGAGAAGCGCAGGGCGGCTCCGACGTCTCCTGTGAGAGCCGCCCGACCCGGGTGGTTCGAACCGAGGAAGGCGAAGGAGCGGACTCATGAAGTACCTGGTGATGGTCCTGGGCACCCAGTCGGACTACGAGGGCATGCGTGGCAAGGCCTCCGAGCACTCCCCGGCCTGGACGCCGGAGCAGCTGCAGGCCATGTACGCCCATATGGGAGCGATCAACGACGACCTCGCGGAGACCGGGGAGATCATCGACGGCCAGGGGCTGGCGGAGCCGGCCCGGACCCGGCTCGTCACGGCCGACGCCGACGGCAAGCCGGTGATCACGGACGGGCCGTACCCGGAGACCAAGGAGCTGCTGGCGGGCTACTGGCTCCTGGACTGCGCGAGCCTGGACCGGGTCACGGAGATCGCGGCCCGTGTCGCGCGGTGCCCCGGCCCCGAGGGGCTCACGGAGTACCCGGTGGTGATCCGGCCGGTGCTGGACGGCGCGGGGGACATCTGAGGCGCCACGGGGCGGCCGGACACCGAGCGGGGTCCCGCGTGGAGCGCCGAGCGGAGCGCCGCGTGGAGCCCCGTGGGAGGCTCCGAGAGGTTCGGTGGGGCGGATGAGCGAGGTCGAGGGCCTGTTGCGGGAGTGCGCGCCGCAGGTCCTCGGCGCGCTGGTGCGGCGGTACGGGCACTTCTCCGCCGCCGAGGACGCAGTGCAGGAGGCACTGCTCGCGGCGGCCGGGCAGTGGCCGTCGCGCGGGGTGCCGGACAATCCGCGCGGGTGGCTGGTCAAGGTGGCCTCGCGGCGGCTGACGGACACGTTGCGCAGTGAGGAGGCGCGGCGGCTGCGGGAGGAGAGGGCGGCGGCGCTGACACCGCGGGACGCGTTCGTGACGCCGGAGCCGGGGGTGGACCGGGCGCCGAACGAGGACGACGCCCTGACCCTGCTCTTCCTGTGCTGCCACCCCGCGCTGTCGGTGCCCGCGCAGATCGCGCTGACGCTGCGGGCGGTCGGTGGGCTGACCACGGCCGAGATCGCGCGGGCGTGTCTGGTGCCCGAGCCGACGATGGCCCAGCGGATCAGCCGGGCCAAGCAGAAGGTGCGCGGGGTGCGGTTCGGGCGGCCCGACAACTGGGAGGAACGCCTGCCCGCCGTGCTGCAGGTCCTGTATCTCGTGTTCAACGAGGGATACACGGCCACGTCAGGACCGCGTCTGCGGCGGGCCGATCTGGCGGCCGAGGCGATCCGGTTGACGCGGACCGTGCGGCGGCTGCTGCCCGAGGACCGTGAGGTGGCCGGGCTGCTGGCGCTGATGCTCCTCACCGACGCGCGGCGGGCCGCTCGCACGGACGCGCGGGGTGAGCTGGTGCCGCTCGACGAACAGGACCGGGGGCTGTGGGACAGGGCGGCCGTGGAGGAGGGGGTCGCGCTGGTGACCTGGGCGCTGTCGGGGGCGACGGGGAGTGCGGGGCCGTATCAGGTGCGGGCGGCGATCGCCGCGGTGCACGACGAGGCGGACTCGTACGACGTCACGGACTGGCGGGAGATTCTCGGGCTTTACGACGTGCTGGTGGAACTGGTTCCGGGGCCGGTCGAGCGGCTCAGCCGGGTGGTCGCGCTGGCCATGGTGCGGGGGCCGCGGGCCGGGCTCGCCGCGTTGGCGGCGCTCGGGGAGGACGCGGTCCCGATCGGGCATCGGGTGGAGGCGGTCCGGGGGCATCTGCTGGAGCGGGCGGGGGAGGTGGGGGCCGCGCGGGTCGCGTACGAGTCGGCGGCCTGGCGGACGCTGAGTCTTCCGGAGCGGAGGTATCTGCTGGCGCGGGCGGCTCGGCTCACGGGGGAGGCGGAGGGGGAGCGGGGGGACGGGTAGTGCGGCTGGGGGTTTCGCTGCCGGTTCCGTCCGGTGCCTTCGCGTGGTGGGTGGGTCGGAGGCGTGCCGGGGGGTGTCCGTCCTCGGAACGGCGCGGAATCGGTTGGCTGGGAAGTTCGAGGGGGTGACGCGCCAACCGCTGCGGGCGGACACCCCCGACACGCCCCCTTCTCGCCGTACTCGGGTTTCCGGGCGTCAGTTCGTCCTGGGTGGTAGTCCGCCTGTCTCCGGGGATCTGGCGGTGAGGCAGTAGGTGCCGCCCGACGGGTCTCGCAGCACCGTCCAGTGTGAGTGGTGGGCCAGGACGGTGGCGCCCAGGGATTCGTGGTGGGTGCGGGTGGCCTCGATGTCGGTGCAGGCGAGGTCGAGGTGGGCGGAGGCGGGGCGCGGGGTGTCGAGGCGCTGGAGGAGGATACGGACGGGGAGCGGGGCCGGTGGGCGCAGGAAGTGGAACTCCGGGCGCGAGCCCGGGTGGGAGTCCCATCCCGACAGGGCCGCCCAGAACGCCACCTCGCGCTCGAAGGCCGCGGGTGCCGTGTCCAGGCAGACCTGGTCGAGCCGGCTGCCGTCGACCACCGGTGGTCGTCCGGACTCCCCGTGCCAGGGCACCGCGCAGAACAGGTGGCCGGCGGGTGAGTGCAGCACGGCCCAGCCCTCGTGCGGGGCGACCACCTCGGCGCCGAGCCGGACCGCCCGGTCGACGAGCGCGGGGACGTTCTCGACGGCGAGGTCCAGGTGGGCGCCGCCGTCACCGGACATGACACCCTGTGCCTTCACACACGCGTCGCCCGTCGACGGGAGCAGGGTCACGAACTCGGCCCGGTCACCGCGCGGTTCGGACAGCCTCGTCGCCGTGACCGCCGTCCAGAAGGCGCAGGCGCGTGGGAACCCGGCCACCGGCCGGTCGATGAAGGCGTACACCCATCGGATCGCCCCGCTCGCTCCGTCCACGGTGCCACCTCTCTCGCACGCCCCTCCCTCGTGGCTGGACGGCTTGTACGATCTCCCGCCGTCCTGCCTCACGCAACGCGATATCTAGTCCCGGCGCTGCATGAAGCGCAGCATGTTGCCCGCCGGGTCGCGGAAGGCGCAGTCGCGGACGCCGTAGGGCTGGTCCATGGGCTCCTGGAGGACATCGGCTCCGGAGGCCTCGACGCGGGCGTAGAGGGCGTCGCAGTCGGTGGTGGTGAAGTTGACCCCGCGCAGGACGCCCTTGGCGAGGAGGGTGGCGATGGTCTCGCGGTCGGCGGGGGAGATGTCGGGGTCGGCGGCGGGGGGCTCCAGGACGATCTCGACGTCCGGCTGGAGCGGGGATCCCACGGTGACCCAGCGCATGCCCTCGAAGCCCACGTCGCCGCGGACCTCCATGCCCAGTACGTCCCGGTAGAAGGCGAGCGCCTTGTCGTGGTCGTCCACGGCGAGGAAGCACTGGGCGAGCTTCACGTCGGCGGCGGCGGGCGGTCTGCTTGCTTCGTTCTCGGCCATGCCCTCACGCTAGGACGCTTCGCCCGGCTCCGCCGTGCGTATGCGATGTCGGGTCGGGCGGGTCAGGCGCTTCGCCACGCAGGCGGGGATCGCCGCGCTCTCCTCGTGCGAGCGTGCCCGGTACGCGCTCGGTGTCTCGCCGACCAGCTCGGTGAAGCGGGAGCTGAACGAACCCAGCGACGTACACCCCACCGCGATGCACACCTCGGTCACCGTCAGGTCGCCCCGGCGCAGCAGGGCCTTGGCGCGCTCTATCCGGCGGGTCATGAGATAGCCGTACGGGGTCTCGCCGAAGGTCGCGCGGAAGCTGCGCTGGAAGTGTCCGGGGGACATCAGCGCGGTGCGGGCGAGGGCGGTCACGTCCAGCGGCTCGGCGTACTCGCGGTCCATGCGGTCCCGCGCCCGCCGCAGCCGCACCAGATCGTCCCGGTTCATGACCACAGCATCGCACCGGCCACTGACAACGGGCCAGGCGCGGGCCGGCCCCCGTGGTCAGCCCTTCACCGCCGAGCTGGCCACTCCCTGGACGAACCAGCGCTGGAAGAAGGCGAAGACGATCAGGACCGGGAGGACCAGGAGGACACCGAAGGCGAGGATCTGGCCCCAGTCCGGCGGCTGCTGGCCCTGGAAGACGCTCATCTCCAGGGGGAGGGGGCGGACCGAGGGGTCGGAGACCATGAGCACCGGCCACAGGAACGAACCCCACTGGGTGAGGAAGGTCAGGATGGCGACCGAGGCGAACGCCGGCTTCGACATCGGGACGATGATCGCGAAGAAGGTGCGCCAGGGGCCCGCGCCGTCCAGCCGGGCCGCCTCCTCGATGCTCGGCGGGATCGAGCGGAAGAACGTGTGGAACTGGTAGACCGAGAACGCGTTGGCGATGAACGGGAGCGCCTGGATGAAGAGCGTGTTCCGCTGGTCGTTGAACAGGTAGAACAGCGGCACGGCCACCGACTCGAACGGGACCAGCATCAGCAGCAGGACCAGGGTGAACACGGCTTCCCGGCCCCGCCACTTCAGGCGCGAGAGCCCGTACGCCGCCATCGAGTTGACGAACAGGCCCCCGGTGACGACCACGAACGCCAGCAGCAGCGAGACGCCCATGAACTGCCAGAAGTAGCCCGTGCTGTCGGAGTTCAGGCTGTCCAGGACCGCGGCGTAGTTGTCGAAGGAGAGATGGGTGGGGAGGAAACCGGACAGGCCGTTCAGGACCTCGTCGGACGGCTTGAGGCTGCCGAGGAGGAGATAGAGGACGGGGAGCGCGAAGACGAACGCCAGGACGGAGAGGACGGCGTAGTCGAGTACGCGGCGCAGTGATGTGCGGGGTGGGCCGGTCGTCGTGCCGGTCGTGGGGACGGTCCGGCCGGTCGTGAGCGTGCTCATGGGGTCAGTCCTCGTTGTCGGGCCGGACGACGCGGCGCTGGATCAGGGTCAGGGCGACGACGATCAGGAAGAAGACGACGGTGATCGCGGACGCCTGGCCGATGTTGTTCTGGTCGAAGGCGGTGGTGACGGCCTGGTACATCACCGTGCGGGCGGCGTCCTCGTCGAGCCCTCCGCCCTTGACCAGGACGTACACCTGGTCGAAGACCCGGAAGGAGAGCACCGAGGTCAGCAGGGCGACGAAGACGAGGGTGCCCCGGATGCCGGGCAGGGTGACGTGGCGGAACTGCTGCCAGCGGGAGGCGCGGTCCAGTTCGGCGGCCTCGTACAGCTCGCCCGGTATCTGCTGGAGTCCGGCGAGCAGGATGACCATCTGGAAGCCCACGCCCTGCCAGACGGAGAGGACGATGACCGAGGCCATCGCGGTCAGGCCGTCGCCGAGCCAGTCGAAGGCGCCCCAGTTGCCGAGACTCACCGCGTCCAGCGCGGAGTTGAGCATGCCCTGGTCGCTGCGGGCGAGGATCAGCCGCCAGATCACGGCGACCAGCGCCATCGGGAAGACGACCGGCATGAAGAAGAGGGAGCGGAACAGGCCGATCGCCTTGAGCTTGCGGTTCAGCAGGATCGCGAGGCCGAGCGCGAGGCCGGTCTGCAGCGGTACGACGACCACGGCGAAGGTCAGGTTGTTGAGCAGCGCCCGCAGGAACGGGCCGGACAGGTCGGGGTCGGTGAACAGCCGGCGGTACTGCTCGATCCCGAAGAAGGTGGGCTCCAGCGGGGAGCCGAGGCGCACGTTGTAGAAGGAGAGCACCACGGCGTAGCAGAAGGGGATGCCGACGAAGGCGATCAGTCCGGCGACGGCGGGGGCCGCCATCAGCGGCCCGTGCAGCCGGTCGCGGTTCCGACGGGACGGCCGCCGGGCCGGGGCGCCGGGGGGTGGGGCCTGCTTCCGGCCTGGTGCCGCCGCGGGCACGGGTTCCACGGTTGTCACGGGGTCCTCTTTCCGGCGGGGCGGGCGGGCAGCGGATGCGCGCCCGCCCCGACAGCTGGGTTCGACGGGTCCGGGAGAGCGCGTCCCTACGGGATCTCGTATCCGGCGTTGTCCGAGAAGTCCCGGTCGATGGCGCGGGCGGCCTCGGACAGGGCGTCCTTCGGGTCCGCGCCGCCGTAGACCGAGTTGACGGCCTCGCTGAACTTCGCGGTCACCACGGGGTATCCGGCGGTCACCGGGCGGGTGACGGCGACACAGGACGTGCCGATCTCGCTGTCACCGCAGGGCTTGGCGAGCTGGTCGGCGAAGAGCTGGAGCGGGCCGCCCTCCTTGTACAGCGCACTCGCGGCGAGCGCGGACTTGGTGGCGGGCGGGGCGCCGTTGGCCTTCGTCATCGCGCCGACGTTGGTGTCGTCGAGGAGGAAGTCCAGGAAGGCGCCCGCGGCCTTGCCGTTCTTGCTGTCGGCGCCGACGCCCCACGCCCACGAGCCCTGGCCGGTCTTCGGGCCGTCGCCGAAGTCGGGCAGCGGCAGCACCACCAGGTCGTCGCCGAGCGCCTCGCTGTAGGCGGGGTACATCCAGTGCCCGACCCAGCTCAGCGCGACCCGGCCCTTGGCGAAGGCGTTGCCGTCGGTGTTGGGGTCGGTGTACGCCTTCCAGGACTGGAAGGTCTTCATGGCCGACACCACGGCCGGGGTGTCGAGGGCGCCCTCCGCCTTGCCGTCCTTGAGCAGCGCGCCGCCGGCCGACCAGACGATCGGGGCGAAGCCGTAGGTGCCCCACTCGTTGGCATAGCCGGAACCTTCCTGCAGGTCGACGACCTTGCCGTCCGGGTCCTTCGCCTTCAGCGCCTTGAGCGCCGCGTCGAACTGGTCCGCCGTCCAGGCGTCGTCCACGCCCTTCGGATACGTCACCCCGGCCGCGTCCAGCAGCTTCTTGCTGCCGTACATACCGAGCCCGGAGTCGAACATGCCCAGGCCGTAGTGCTTGCCGTCGATCTCGCCCTGCGCCTTGCTCGCGTCGGTGGCGTTGTCGAGGGTCTGGGCGGAGACGTAGTCGTCGATCGGGGCGAGCTTCTTGTTGTAGACGAAGTTCGCCATGGTCGGGCCGTCGAACTCCAGTACGTCCGGCAGCTTGTCGGGAGCCGTCGCCGTGATCGTCTTGGTGTAGTCGGTCTCCGGTATCAGCTTCAGCTCGACCTTGATCTTGTCCTGCGAGGAGTTGAACGACTTCACCGCGCCCTGTAGCGCCTCCGACTCGCTCTTCTGCCCCTGGTGGGCCCAGACGCTGATCGTCCCCTCACCGCTGCCGGCCTCGGCGGAGGTGTCGCCCCCGCCGCCCCCGCCGCAGGCGGCCAGCGCCGCGAGGGGGAGGGCCAGGGCCAGTCCCGTACGGGCCGTGCGGCGGAACCTTCGGCTGGTCGGGCTGGTGTTCGGGTTCATGGTGTGTGCCTCCGTGCGGGACGAGGGTGCGAGGTGCGGGGCTTTCCGCAGTGAGCGCGTGGGGCGCCGTGGTCGGGCGGGGCGGTGCGGGCGCTGTGGTCACGGGGGGTGTGTGGACGGGGAGTTGCTACCCGTCCGGGCGTGCGGGCAGTGGCGGTCACTGCGGGCCGCGCGGGCGCGGCGGGGCCGTCGTCTCGCGCAGGACGAGCCGGATGGGCATCTGCACATGGCCGGGCTGGTCGGCGTCCGGCTCGTCCAGCTGCCGCAGCAGCAGCCGGGCGGCCTCCGCGCCCTGCCCGGCGACCGGCTGGGCGACGGTGGTCAGCCCCACCACATCGGCGAGTTCGTGGTCGTCGAAGCCGACCACGGACACGTCGTCCGGCACCCGCAGCCGGTGCCGGCGCAGCGCGCGCAGGGCGCCCATCGCCATCTCGTCGGACTGGGCGAACACGGCCGTCGGCGGCCGGGACGCGGCCAGCAGCTCGGTCATCGCCCGCTCGCCGCCGTCGACCGTGTAGTCGCCGTCCGCCACCAGCGCCGGGTCCGGCTCGATCCCGGCCTCGGCGAGGACGTGCAGATAGGCGGCGCGCCGGTCCAGGGGCGTGGTCCAGTGCAGCGGACCGCTGGCCCCGGAGACCATGCCGATCCGGCGGTGCCCGAGGTTCACCAGATGCCGTACGGCGCTCTCCGCGCCCGCCCGGTCGTCGATGCCGACCACGGTGAAGCCGGGCCGGGGGCCGCCGACCGTCGAGGCCAGCGGCACCCCGAGCGAGCGCAGGGCGGCCGACTCGTCCTCGTCCGGGATGAGCAGCGACAGCACCGCGTCGACCCGCTTGCGCACCGGCAGCTTGGTGAAGAACCGCTTCCGCGCCTCGGGTGAGCCCAGGTTGTAGAGCAGCACGTCGTACCCGGCGGCGCTGAACACCTGCTCGGCGGCGTCCAGCACGGTGCCGAAGAACCAGCGGCCGATGTACGGGGCGACGACGCCGATCGTGTAGGTGCGCCCACTGGCCAGGCTGGACGCCGAGCGGGAGGCCGTATAGCCGAGTTGTGCGGCGACCGCCGCGATCTGTGCGCGCACCTCGTCCGAGACGCCGGTCCGGCCGCGCAGCGCGCGGGACACGGTGGACGCCGAGACCCCGGCGGCGCGGGCGACATCGGTGATGCTGACCGTCACGGCGGTTTCCTCCTCGGTTTCACGTCGATGTGGTCGGTGAGTGACGTGACCGTAAACCCGGCCTCCTTGTTGCGCAAGCGTTTGCGTTCAGTTTTACTTGCGCTGATTCTCAAGCGAGACCTTCCGCATACATGGTCAGCGCACGCGTTTGGGCGCTACGAGCCGACAGGAACCACTGCGCATGCGATACGCCCCGCCCGGCCTCTGCGTGAACGACTTCGCCCTGCTCCGCGACGACGACGGCACCTACACCGTGCTGCATCTCCAGGGCCCCTGGACCGCCGAGTTCGACCATCTGCGGATGGAGACCTCCTACGGCCGGGCCACCTCGGCCGACCTGGTCGACTGGCGGCCCGCGGGCACCGCCTTCGGCAACGGCCTGCCCGGCCGCTTCGACCAGCAGGCGGTCTGGACGATGCACCCCTTCCGCCACGGCACCGGCATGGCGATGGCCTACACGGGCGTGAGCGGGCTGACCCCGCAAGGGTGGCCGCTGCAGTCCGTGGGCCTCGCCCACTCCGACCGCACGGACGGCACGGGCTGGCGGCGCCACGGCACGACGCCCGTGGTGGAGGCGGACCCCCGCTGGTACCGCACCGCCGACCGCATGGGCTGGCGCGACCCCTTCGTCGTACGCGACGACGAGACGGACGGCTGGGCGATGGTGATCTGCGCGGCCGACGCCTCGCTCCCGGTCGAGGTCAGTGGCTGCGTGGCCTGGGCCACCTCCCCGGACCTCGAACACTGGACGGTCCACCCGCCGTTGATCTCCCCGGGCGACGTGGACGAGCTGGAGTGCCCGGTCCTGGAACGCCTCGACGACGGCACCTGGCTCCTCCTCGGCTCCGTCGGCGCCACCCGGGGCTTCGAGGCATGGACGGCCCCGCGGCTGCGCGGCCCCTGGACCCGGCGGGGCCCACTCGGCCCCACCGGGGCGTACGCCCCGCGCGTCATAGCCGCCCCGGACGGCTCCCGGGTCGTCCTGCACACCACCCCCCGCCGGGTCGGCCTGACCGACTCCGGCGAGCACTGCCGCGGCATGCTCGCCCAGCCCAAGTCCCTGGTCGTCGCCGCCGATTCACCACCCCACCTGGCCTGGTGGCCGGGCCTGGACGCCTGGCTCGGCGAGGAGACACGGGCCCCGGCCGCGCACGCGGTCGGCGACATCGACGTCTCCGGCGGCCCTGTGGACATCACCCTCCGCACGGTCGCGGCCGGCTCCGGCGACCCCGCCCTCACCCTCACCTGCGACGGCAAGAACCTCCACGTCACGGGCGGCTCCGGCACCCCGCTCGCCGAGACGGTCCTCCCCGGACCGCCCACGTCCCTGCGCGTCCTGACGATCGGCGAATACGTGGAGGTCTACGCGGACGGCGTCTTCGTCCTGACCGCCCTCTCCTACACCGGCCACTGCGCCCCCTGGACGGCAACCAGCCGGGACCGCACCCGAACCGTCCCCGTCCGCCCCCTCCGCCTCCCCGACCCCACCCGCGACGACGCCTCGGCGATCTGGCCGGGGCCGTACCCGGGTGGGGCGGCGAGTCGCGGGCCGCGGGTGGCGGAGTCCCTCTACAGCAGGCGCGGCGGGGCGTAGACCCGGTTCCAGGACGGGTCGCTGTAGGCGATCATCATGCGCATCTGGTTGTTCCACCGGTACCCCACCGGCACCATCAGGGCGATCAGGGCCACTCCCCACCATCGTGGTGCCCAGGCCGCGGCGATCGGCAGCAGGATCAGCAGCGCCGTGCACGTCGGCCCACTGTGACCGGTTCGGGCGGCAAGCGCCTCGGTGACTTGCCAGCGCCGGACGGGGTAGGTGGCAGCGGCCTGGGCCACGCCCGCTCCGCCGAGTACGGCCGCGAGGAAGAGCCGGAGGCCGGCCCAGCGGTCCACGAGCAGGGTGAGCAGAATCGGCACCGCGGCGCAGGACGACACCAGGCCGGCGCTGAGCAGCTGCTTCACCCAGATCCGCATGAGCGGCTGGATCGTGGCCTCCGTATGCCGCAGGACCTCACTGGCCGCCCGGCAGGTGGGCGGCAGCGCCAAGGCCACCGAGACGACCGTGACACCCACCGCCGCGAGTGCGAGGGGCACGGGCGCCGCGGCGGCGACGGCGCCGGCCGCGAGGGCGCAGACGGTGAGCAGCACCGCCGGACGCGTTCCCGGGAGTTCCCGCACATGCTCGCGTACCGTTCGTGGCATCCGCAGCCCGGTCAGGAGAGTGAGCAGCGCGGCCAGCACCTGGAGCCCCGCCACGACGGCACGGGGAAGCTGGCTCCAGCCGTGGACGTGTTCCGCCGCCACCGCCAGGGCACTGAAACCGGCGGCCCACAGCAGGCCGCCCTGGACCCGGGTGATCCGCCGCGCCCAGGTGCTCTCCATACCGAACGTGGCGAACTCCATGACCGACGCATCGCCCCTGGCCGCCTGTTCGAAGAGCGGAAACGCCTGTACGTCCAGCGGCGCGCCGCTGCGCAGCAGTCCGAGGACGGCCTGCAGGCCGGAGTCGTCGGGGTGCAGACGCAGCGCCTCCGCACAGAGTTCCTTCGCCCGGCCGGACTCTTTCACCGCCGCCAGGCCCAGCGTTGCCGCGAGCGCCGACCCCGGTTCCTCGACGCCGCCCCGTCGCAGGAACTGTTCGGCGTCGTCCTTGGTCTGCTGACGCTGTTCGGGGGTGGCGAAACCCTGTTGTTCGACGGTCATGCCGGTGACGAGGGTCCGAAGCGCCCATCCCTGGGGGAGTTCCGGAGCCAGCGCGAGCGCGCGCTGGACATCGGCGCCGGCGAGTTCGTACTGCTGCAGGGCCAGCAGGGCGTACGCCCGCGTCAGCAGGACCAGGGGATTCTCGGGATCCGCCGCGCAGGCGGCCGAGGCGGCTTTGTACGCCTCGGCCTGGCGACCCGTGTTCAGCAGGATCGTCGCCTTCATACCCAGCGCCATGGGGTCGCGCGGGTCGCGGGCGAGCATGTCGGTGATGATGCGCAGTGCCTGCTTGTGCTTGCCGGTCGAGGTGAGCATGACGGCCTTGTGAAGTTCCGGGTCGTACGACATCAGCGCTTCCTGCCGGCGCGTCCGAGGTAGTCGGCCAACTCGTCGTACGCGTGGTCCTGGTTGGAGAACTTGATGACGCTCCTGGCCGACTCGAACCATTCGCCGGTCGAGGGCTTGACCTCGCGCAGTGCCGCGGTGAAATCGGCCGTGCCGATGGGCCGGATGCCGGTCGCCGTGAGCGAGTCGGCCATCGCAGACTCCACGGCGCTCTGGCAGAGGTGGACCAGGTCGGCGCCCGAGTAGCCGGCCGTCCTGGCGACCAGCTGGTTCACGTCCACCGTGCCCACCGGTTTGCCGTCCAGCGCGCGGTGGATGATCGCCGCCCGCGCCGGTTCGTCCGGCGGTGCGACGAAGAGCATGCGGTCCAGGCGTCCCGGCCTGCGCAGTGCCGAGTCCACGTCCCACGGCTGATTCGTGGCACCCAGCACGAAGACCCCGTCGTTGTCGCTGTTGACCGAGTCCATCTCGGTGAGCAGCTGGGCCACCACATTGCGCATCCCGCTGAAGTGCATACGCGTGCGTCGTCCGCCGAGGGCGTCCATCTCGTCGATGAAGAGCACACACGGCCGGTTCCGTCGGGCCGTGACGAACATGGACCGGATGTTCCGCTCCGAGTTCCCCATCCACATGTCGAGCGTGTCCGCCAGCGTCACGGAGAGGAAACCGGCGCCCAGCTCACCAGCGAGCGCTCGGGCGATGAAGGTCTTGCCGCAGCCCGGCGGGCCGTAGAGCAGCAGACCGCCGCGGAGTCGGTGGCCGAACGTCTTGGCGATCTCCAGATTCCGGGCGGGCCCCAGAAAGGTCAGTTCCAGGCGTTGCTTGACGGTCGCCATGCCGGCGACATCGGCCAGTCGTACCGCTTCCCGACGGATCTCCAGAAGACCGTCCGGCGGGTCGGAAGCCCGTCGCGCCGCCTCCGGGCCGACGACCGGCTGCCGCTCGGGCGACGGCCCGGCCCCCGACCCGGACGGCGGAGACAGGGGAGCCGAGGGAGATTGCGGTGACGGCGGTGACGGCGGTGGCGACAGCGGTGACGGTGGGACGGACGTCTGGTCCAACAGGAGTTGCCGCATCAGGCGCTGTGCCTCCGCGGAGCCCGGTGCGCTCTGCAGCACCGTCGCGACCTCCGCCAGCGCTTGTTCCCTGCGCCCCTCGGCGGCGAGCAGCGAGGCGAGTCCGAGGCGGAGCGCGGAGTTGTGCGGATCGGCGGTCAGCTGCTGTCGGAGCTGCTCGCTCAGCGGGGCGTTGCTGTCGGACACCGGGGCGGTCTCCTGCTCATCGGGGTGGCGGGTGGGCTCTCGGCGACCACGACTGATCCGTTCCTCCAGTACGGGCAGGATGCGGTCCAGGGCCTCGCCGGCGTCAGGATCGGTGGTGCGAAGGATGTCCGACTCGGTGCGCAACTCGGCCAACGCGGTCTGGTACGGGGCTCCGACGGCGGCGCTCCACTGGACCGTGTTCGCCAGCGCCTCCACCAGCGGCAGGCGGTAGGTCCCGGGCTCCAGCCGGACCAGTTCGCGCCGCAGTCCCGCGGCTTCGCGGGCGGCCTCGGCCGCGGCGGCGAGCCGGCCGGCCGCGGCGAGCACGGAGCCGTGGGTGAAGAGTGCCTTGGCCAGGAGCGGTTTGCAGACCACCGGACTCTCCGGCAGCCGGTCGCGCCAGATGCCCACGGCCCGGTCCGCCGAGACGAGTGCCTCCTCGGTCCGCCCGGCCTCCGAGAGGTGCTCGGCGAGGTGCCGCAGCGAGAACGCCAACGACGGCAGATGGAGTTCGGGGGCGACCAGCGCGCGGCGCTCCCAGTAGGCCACCTCCTCGCGCTCCAGGCCCAGCGCCTCCTCCTCGCGGCCGACCGCCCTCAGCACCACGGCGACCTGGGCCAGGGCCGGGGCGAGTACGGGATCGGCCAGGTCGGTGTGTGCGTCGGCCGCCCGGCGGACCAGGGCGAGGAGCCGGTCGCCTTCGGAGAGCGCCTCGTCCGTCCTGCCCGAGTGCAGGAGAAAGCCCACGATCTTCACTCGGGCCATCAGATGGAGCAGCAGATACTTGGGGTCGGCCGTGGTGATGTCGTCCGCGCCCGCCCGCTCGAACAGGTCGGCCTGTTCCCGGGTGACGCGCAGTGCCTCGTCATGGTGCCCGGCATCGGCCAGCTTGTTCGAGTAGTTGGCGAACACGGTGATCATGCGGGAGAAGGCGGTCTCGGCCCCGGACCGGTACAGCAGCAGCGCCCCTTCGAGCGCCTCCTGATACACACCGAGCGCCTCCTCCGTGCGGCCCGCGTCGCTCAGTCGGTCGCTGTATCGCTCGACGGCGTGCAAGTAGTCGGGCAGATGGCCCGGATGGTCCTGGAGCAGCCGGTCGTACCGGTGTACCAGCGTCTCGTACGCCTCCAGGGCGACCCGGGCGAGTGCCGGGCTGACGGGCGGAATGGCGTCGGCAACCTGCCGCAGCTCGTCCAGGGGCAGCAGCTCGCGGTCGATCACCTCCACGACCGCGTCGGTCAGCGCACCGGGGTGCTCGCTGCGCGGTACGACCCGCACCGCGTGCCTGGTGAGACCGGGCTCCTCGACCAGCGCGCCGCTCAGCAGGTCGGCGGCTTCCGGTCGGTGCGCCGAAGCACGGCCCAGGACCGTGAAGGCGTGCTCCAGCTGGGGGTCCGACGCCTCCCTCAGCAGGGCGGTGAGCAGTTCCGGTTCCGCCCGCAAGACCCCCACCGCGAAGTGCTCGGCCAGCCGGTCGGGTTGCAGCGGACTCCAGGGGCCGCCGCTGTCCGGTTCCCCCGGATACAGGTGGCGCAGCAGGGAGCCGACCCGCAACCGCACATCGTGGGACCGGTCGTGGAGTCCCGGAACGCGTGCCAGCAGGGCGCGTGCCTCGGCCTCGTCCGCCGAGGGGCAGAGCACCATGCCGGTCACCGCACTGTCCAGGATCTCCTCGCGCAGGGTCAGCCGGTGCTCGTCCGCGGCCCTGCGCCAGTACCGGCGTTCGTGGCGCAGCAGGGTGTCCCAGACGGATTCGTCACGGGGGGCGTCCACGGCGTCGGGCCCCTGCTGCAACAGAGCCACGAGCGCCGCGGCGTGCAGCGCGAGCACCGAGGTGTCGTGGGCACCAGGTTGCGTACCGGGCTGGGTACGGGGCTGGGCACCGGGCATCGTGGCGTCGGGGGCCGACGGGGAAGCGGGGTCGGCGGTGCGGGCCGGGGACGCGGGACCGGCGGAGGCCACCAGGGGACCGGGATCAGCGGAGGGCATGCCCGGGACCAGGGCGAGAGCCTGTGCCAGATCGCCGATCGCCGCCCGGTAGGCGCGCGTCCGGTCCGCCGGGGCCACCACCAGGGGCCCGAGCCGCAGCGGCTGCCCGGCGGGTACGGGAAACCGTTCGGTCAGCCGCTGCCACCACTCACCGCCCGACCGCGCGAGCAGCAGCAGCCGGACGGGGTGCCGCCCTTGATAGCCGGTGAGCACCTCGATGAGGCGGGCGAGTTGGGGCCCGCGGGTCTCGGCGTAGTCGATGACCAGCAGGAGCGGCTCGACGGTGGTGACCGCGTGGCGCAGTGCCTCGTCGGGCGCCGAGGCACGGACCGTGCCCGCGGTCCAGCCGCGGGCACGTAACTCGGCCGCGAACTGGAGCGCGAGCCGGGTCTTGCCTTCGCCACCGCGGGCGGAGACGAGCCGCATGGAGAAGCCGTCGCCGGCACACCAGTCGCGTAACTCCGCCAGTTCGCGCTCGCGCCCGCGGAAACGGACCGCCAACGCGTCCGCACGCAGCAGGGAGCCCGGCGACGGCTGCGGCGGCGTGGTGGAGACCGCGCCGAAGACGGGGGCGAACTCGACGGACTCCAACTCCGGCGGGGCGCTGCCGGTGACGCGACTCCAGGCTCGGGCGAAGCTCTCGTCACCCGTGACCGAGCTGACCGGTTCCACGACCAGTCGCGCGCCGCCGAACGCCGCGCGGTCCTCCACCACGACCCCGATGACCATGCCTGCGCTGAGGACCGCGGCGCCCGACATTCCCGGCCACCCGGAGGGGGCCGCGCCGCTTCCGGCGGTCAGCTGATGGCGGTCGCTGATCACGGCGGTGGCCGGGTTGATGGTTCCGGTGAGGTGTTCGCTGTCGCCCCAGCCGTCGGGGTGCACCTGGGCACGCGGGAACCCGACCGCTTCGCAGGGGATCTCCGGGGTGGAGGTGGTCAACCGCCCCAGCCGAGCCGCTCGCCGCGACCACGTACCGTCCGTGATCTCCAGCAGGGCGAGATCACGGGAGGCGCTCGTCCACACCGTGCGACAGCGAAGCTTTCCGTTGCTCCTCAGAGGGCGTACGACCACCTCCGACCCGCCCCGGCCGGCGCGCTCCACCACATGCTTCGCGGTGAGGATCAGCCGTGGGCCGACGAGGAAGCCGGAGCCGGTGGCTCCACCGCCCGAGGGGGTGGCGACCGCCACCTCCGCGGCCCAGTCCGCGATCACGACCCGTCGGCCCCGGGGCGGTCCACCAGTCCTCGTCCCCGGTCGGACACCTGAAGGGGCTGGCCGTCGCGGCCGTCCCTGGGGGTGAGCACGACCCGCACGGTGTGGGCCGTGCCGCCGGTCCGGCGGAGGTCGGCCCCGGTCTCCAGGACCCAGAACTTGGCCTTGCCCTGGACCCCGGCGTCCCAGGCGGCCTCCACCACGAACTCCACCTCGACGGGCCCGACGTCGAACACCACCTCGTGGTCGGCACGGCGACGGCGCAGAGCGGTCAACTCCTCCCGCACACCCTCGATGGCCTCGCCCAACTCCATACGCCTGTCTGCCATGTGACTCCCCCCGTCCGCCCCACTACGTTCCGCATCACGGTAGCGAATCCCCACGGCCCCGCGAACCGCCCCTGAACACGACCGCACCCGGCCCGTCACACCGCCGTTCGGGACGGCGGCATACGGACCGGGTGCGGGCGAGAGAGGCCGGGTCAGGCCTTCTTGGTCTCCTAGTAACAGGCCGGGTCGGTGACCTGCGGGGATCTCCCCTATGGGGCGCTGACCTGGCCTTTTGCTGATGGCTGGCGATGGGGTGCGACGGTCATGAGTGGGTGTCTTGCGGACTGGGTGCGGACTAGTGCTGCAACGGTGCTTGCCGTGACTGCTGGCCAGTTCGGTCGGGTGGTCTGGTTACGGGGAGACATTGCTGATGTCAGGTTGTGGGCGCGTGAATACCTGCACGGTGGCCCGGCGACGCGACTCCTCATGACGGAAAACGCTTTTCCCTGGTCGGCGCCTTCTGGCAGGGTGTGGCGCGTGACAGGCGAGGGCGATGCCAGCAGTGACGACGAGGCGTGGGCGATGGAATTCATCGACCGGCTGAACCGAGGCACACAGGAGGCGCATGAGCGTCGCGACGCGCTCGCGGTAGCGGTCGACGAAATAGCGCACGGATTCACGCAGTTGGGCCTCAAGCCTTGGAAAATGAGGCGAAAGAGCCCGGCGCGAGAGGACATGAAGGCCCCCGATGTCCTGCTCGGTGACCGCGCCGAATCAGTCGCAACGATTCTCAGGTATGAATCAGCGGTCAATATCCTTAGCGCCGCCGATCAGCTTCGGGGCTTCGCCGTCCTGCTTCGCGCAGAGGCATCGCTCATGGGCGCGGTCTCGGTCGCGCGCGGCATCTTCGAGGCGTGCCTGTGGGCCACAGCGGTAATCGACCCGACCATCACCACTGACGAGCGTCTGCAACGCGCCCTGACGCGTCGCCTCGCACGACTCTCGGCAGGTATCCGTCTCAAGAACATGCTCGGCGACGGCGTCAATGATGCCGACCAGTTCATCGAAGTCGACGGCGACGTCGATGACCAGCACGGGTCCAACCGTGATCCTGCGAAGGACATCGACGACATCGTGAGTTACGCCAAGGACCGGGGTTGGCCCGTGAAGAAGAGCCGCCGCGCCTCCGAGATCACGCCCCTTTCGATTGACTGGCTCAGCGAGAATCTTGAGCGCCGAATCGGCATCGAGGGGTACGCCTGGACGAGCGGGTCGTCGATGGCGCACGGAGAGCATGCCCCCGACACGGCATCGTGGGTTGAGCTGTCCCAAGATCTCGGTACGGCTCCGGCGTGGTTGATCCAATTGTGGTCGACCGGCGCTTGGGCGGGACCGCGTCTCTTCCTTGCAACGCTCGCCAACTACACAGGGAGGGCGAGCCTAGGCCGCGAGTATCAGCGATTCGAGGGGTTGTTCTGGAACACGGGCGGTAGGAGCTAGGGGCTTGCAGATCATTTGCACGAACCGCTCATGCACCACGTCCGGTCCACGCGCCCACAACCTGACGTCAGCAAGGGCTCCATCCATAACCAGACCAACGACCGAACTGTCCAGCACTCAGAACAGACACCGTTGCGGTACTAGGCAGGGATTGATGCGGCATATCGCTGCACGGTTGACGACGCACCGCTACGGTGAGCCGTGCGGTCACTGATAGCACGATGCCACCGAGGAATACATGAACGAGTCTGTTGCCCCGGACGCTGCTGCTCGGTCCGAGGGCGAGGCGGCGTCTGGACCCGCTGGTGCTCCCCACAATGCGACCGCCGGTGGCGCCACCGCCGCAGCCGGCGAAAGCGAGCGAGGATCGAGCACCTACGCGACGGGCGGCGGCGGCGTTTCGTTCGCACATCGCGTCGCGGCTGTCTATCTCGCTGACATGTTGACCGGTGTGCGACGGGCGGAGGCATCTGAGCTGCCGGTCAGGAGGGTGTCGTTCCAAACTGGTCCGGCGCATCCTGTAGATGACCTTCTTGTTGATTGCGGCGATGAGTCAGGCGAGGTCACCCTTGCCGTGGCATGCCGCGCAACGCCGGACTTCGTCCCGAGCCATGACGAGACGGTGAAGCTCGTCGGGTCGCTGCTTTCCGAAGTCGGAAGGTTCGACACAGACACTCACCAGGTCGCCGTCGCAACCGCCGGCCGGTCCAATCAGTGGGACCACCTCGCAACGCTCTGCGATATCGCGCGGGCCCATGCGGACCCGGAGTCATTCCAAGCATCCATGGACGTCGATGGCCGCTGGTCGAAGCCGGTGCGTGAGCGGCAGAAGCATTTGCTGAAGAT
This sequence comes from Streptomyces griseiscabiei, assembly GCF_020010925.1. Classification (NCBI taxonomy): domain Bacteria; kingdom Bacillati; phylum Actinomycetota; class Actinomycetes; order Kitasatosporales; family Streptomycetaceae; genus Streptomyces; species Streptomyces griseiscabiei. Next base: position 339,717 of record NZ_JAGJBZ010000002.1, read on the forward strand.
GGTCGAGAAGGTCATCGAAGACGGCACGCTACCGCAAGAGGTCCTGCGGTTGGCGTGGCGGCTGCTTGGTCGGCTGCGCATCCTCAATTTTGCGGTCCAGAGCCCGGACGAAGGTGACCGCGCGGCGGTCGCAACGTTGCTGGACGGCGTGGCCTCAGCTGCCATCGATGGAGCGGTGGTCCGGAACCAGCTTGAGGTCGAGGCAACCCGCTACGACGCGACGGGCGCAGTGGTGGACCTCAAGGTGCTTCGCCGTGACATTCACGTGCTCTTGGACTCGGCCGCGACTCGAAGCCGGCACGCGTGGTCGGTGCTCGCTGAGCAACGCAAGCTGGCTGTTGCCCGTGTGCGGACCACGATCGGTGATGAGGCGTCTGGCGGGCCGGTCGAGATCTCGCTCGCCGACCGCCGCGAGCAACTCACTGGGGCCCTGAGCGAGGCAGGTACTCGTATTTCGGCACTGTTGGTATCCGGTGAGTCGGGCATCGGTAAGAGCGCGCTGACGCTGTCGGCTGTCGCAGAGTTGGAAGCCGCAGACCCCACCGGGTTCCAGGGCGTGGTGGTGAACTTCCGCGGCTTGCCGCAGTCGAGCTTGGAGCTGCGAGCTGCGCTCGGGATGTCGCTGGAGGACGTGCTTGCGGAGACATCGGCACCGTCTCGGGTCCTAGTCATCGATGCGGCCGATGCTGCTCTGGAGCGGTCTGCTGGCCTGTTGAGTGACCTGGTGCTGGCAGCGGCTGCGGCGGGTGTTGGGCTCGTTGCGGTGACATCTGACGTGGCACTGGGTTTCGTGCGGGAGCAGGTGGAGCTGGGGTTCTCGAAGTCCATTTCGTCTTTTGAGATGCGACCGTTGGGCGATGAGGACATATCTATCGTCTCAGACCACTTTCCGCTTTTGCGTACGGTTCTGCGAGACCTGCCCGTGAACTCGCTGCTGAGAAGGCCCGTTGTACTGGACCTTCTGGCTCGAACCGGGGCGGAGCCAGATAGCTCACTGGGTGAGTGGGAGTGCCTTGATCTGGTGTGGAGCAGGATTGTACGGGGCGACGGGCGGCCCGGTGTCGGCTCGGCGGAGGCACGCGAACAGACACTGCTCGCGGTAGCCGCAGAGACCATGAAGCTGCCCAAGGACCGTCGACCTGGCGCAGGCGTCGATGCCGCAGCGGTCGACGCGCTGCGTCGGGATCATCTGCTCGCGCCACCGAGCCGGTATCGGAACCAGCCGGACTTTGCACATGACGAAGTCCGACGGTACGCGACCGCAATTCTTCTCGTCCGTGGTCAGAGCCCCGCCGAGTTGCTGCAGGCAGCGGGAGCGCCCCGGTGGGCGCTGTCGGCCACCACTCTTGCGTGCGAGGGACTACTGAAAGCACCGGACGCTCGGCCCGTCCGGAAGTTCATCGAACTGTGCTCGCAGTTTGAGGTGTTCGCGGCAGCACGCGGACCCCGGTGGAGTGATGTTCCGGTGGAGGCGGTTCTGGCGACTCCATACGCGTACGAATGCCTGAAGTCAGCGTGCATGGATCAGTCGGTCGGCCTGGTGCTCGGCGACGTGGTTCGAGTTGTTCAGCAGCGGTATAAGGTCAACGGACTGGTCGACCGTCTAGTCACCAATTCCGTTGTGCAGTTCCTCCTTGATGATGAAAAGCCGTGGGACGTGTCGAAGGAGTCGTTTGAACTGCTCGCGGACTGGATGCAAGCCCTGTCCCTAGCGGACGTTCCGGCTGGCAACGAACTACGAATCCGACTTCGGGACCGTCTTCTTGCCTACTGGAACTCGTTCCCTCTACGCAAGACCAGCGGGGAAACGCCGTCTGGGGGGACGTCGCAGCGTCGGCGACGCCGACGCGAGCTGGATTACCACCTGACGAAGGAAGCGTTCGTCGAAACTGTGGCCCTGCTCGGTCCGGACATCGATGATGCCGTCGAAAGGTGCCTTCGAGTTGTTGCGGAAAATGCGCCAGCGTTCCTGGCTCCGGCTGTGGACTCGCCGTTTAGCGCCCGAGCCTTGGCGCAGAAGGACCCGGAGCTATTGGCGACGTTGATGGCGGCCTACTACATCGACGACGAGCCAAGCTGGCACCGAGATGAGGGTGTCCGGAGGCATCAGGGCCGGTGGACCGGTGTCGGACCACCGTTCTTCCAGTACTACTTCGGCGGGTTCTGGCAACTGTTTCAGACAGCGCCGTTGCCGACCTCGGCGCGGGTTTTGAACAGCATCCTGAACAGCGGTGCGCGGTCACGCGTAGCGACGCTGTCGCGGCCTAGTCCGCCTTACGCGTTGACTGATCCCTTTGATGACGGGGACGAGGGTGCTGATAGTGAGACAGAGAACGGAGAGGTTGAAGAGCGCGGTGCGGTCCTGAACCTTGACGGTACTGCTCGCTTGTATGTCGGCGACAGCCACGTGTGGAGCTGGTACCGGGGCACGTCGGTGGGCCCGTACTCTGCTATGAGCGGACTCCAGGCGATGGAACGCCTTGCCGACGCGGGGTTGAGCCGGGGTGCCTCACCGAGGGTGGTTGTCGAGGCCCTCTTGAACGGCTGCGAGAACCTGGCGGTTCCAGGGATGCTATTCGGTCTGCTGGTGCGCCACATTGAGAAGGTCGGCACCGAACTCGACCTTTTTCTCGCCGAACCTGTCGTATGGGAGTTGGAGTTTGGCCGCAGGACGAGTGAGTACGTAGGGCTGCGTGCAGCAACCGAGGGGCTCGCAAACCTTGAACGTCGCCAGTGGACACCGCGTGAGGTAGCCATGTGGCTGATGGTGCACGGCGGGCAGGAGCGTGCCCAGGCTTTGAAGAAGGTTGCCGACAAGCTTGTCGAGAACGGCGACCGGCTGGGCATTAGCCAGGAGCGTACGAAGAACTGGGCCGCCAGCCTGGACCCGGAGCAATATCGAGTTAAGCAGCATGGCGATCAGGTCTACATCGAGGTCGAATCACCACTTGAGCTGCAAGCCGTGCAAGAAGCGCACGCGGCTCACCAGGAGGTCGTGCAGACTAGCCTGCGGCTGCAGAATCGGTACTGGGGCTCGGCCAAGCATGACGCGGAGTACGTGCTGCCCTCGTCGGAGGAGATCGCTGCGGACCTGGCGGCAGGACGTGCCTTGGTCGAAGCCGATGAAGAACTGATGCCGAATCGGCCTGTGGACGCCGTTGCCCATGTCGTTCGAGCAGCGATCGAACGAGCCGCCGCTGGTGATATGGAGGCGCTGGGCAACGAAGAGCAGTTCGTAACTGAGTTCGTCATCGGCATCGCATTGTTGTTCCGGGAGGCCGAGGATCAACGTCAAGAGGATCAGTTCTTCGATCTTGGTGCCGATCGAGCCGTGGCTCAAGCCTTGCCGGCGTTTCTCACACCCGCACTGGCAGCGCCGCTGGAAGCGGTTGGCGTCTCGACCGAAGATGTTGCCGAGGCTGGTCTTGCGATGGCAGGCAAGGCGTCCTTGGAGACTCGGCTGTACCTGGCGCGTGGATGCGATGTCGTCTGGAGGTCCCCATGCCACCTCGACCCTTGCATCCACCGGACCGCGTTGAACTGGTTGCTTGAGAGTGCCCGTGGCGCAGAAATCGGTCCGTGGGACCAGCACGGTCAGCGACGGTCGAATGTCCTGATTGCCGGCGACGTTGCCGAACGCCTCCAAGCGCTATCGGGTGACTCCGTTGACATCGCGGTTCTGGATGCAGCCATTCGCGGACTTGGGGCAGCCGCGTCGACGGGCCACTGTTGCACCGACGACGCAGCCACGCTCCTCGCCGCGTTTCTCGACGTCGAGCGACGCGCCATGGTTGCGCAGGAGAAGCAGGGATGGACCGCGGACGACCGCGGGACGCACAGCCTGGTCGCCGCACGGGCTCTGCTCGAAGGCTTCGCGAAGAGCGGTGATGCCGGACCGGCGCTCGAACACCTCGACGTCCTTCGCGCAGACGCAGGGCTGATGTCGAATTTTCTCCACGGTCTTGCCGCGACAGGTGCAGAGAACGAACGCTTGGCTGAAGCTGCCCGAGGTGTCTGGCCGTCGTTGCTGCGCCATGCCATTGGCTACCTGAATGACGACTCGAGTCCCTACCGTGACCATCATTGGGGCGACTGGGCTGCCGCTGCCCTGCTGCCGGACCCTCTTCCGTGGACGCAGGGCTTGTACAACGAGGTCGTTGGTGAGCCCGTCGACTGGGTCCGCGCTGAGGACCTCGTTGCGTCAATCGACGATTGGCTGCCGATCGCTCGCGGGGAGGCCAAGTCCGTCGATGCGCTCATCGGCATCTTGCGGAAGCTCTCGGAGGAAGTGCAGGCTACCCGTGGCGTGCATTGGGTTTCCGACTTCTGCATTCAAGATGGACGTGTCACGGTCAAGCAGTCGTGGCTCTCGAACAGCTGGCTCAAGGAAATTCGCAGGCCGGCCGAGGAACTCGGCAAATTGGACGAGTGGCAGATGCTCGTCGACTCGTTGGTCGTCGCTGGAAATGAGGGGCTGGCGCCTTACAGCAGGTGATGCCTCAGGGGCTGCGCGACGTCTCTTGAGACTTCCGGAAAGCGGCATTGTCGGTTCGCTGATGGAGACTCTGTTCTTACGGGTACGGAAATTCCTGGGCTGGGTGCAGGAAACTACGGCGACCTGTGGGCTGAGGAAACCTGCCCCGACGAGTACAACTTGGCAGTCTGGCCGGTACCCCGGCCCCCTGCGGGGGACGGGGTACTTCTCGTATGCTCCGGCGCATGCGACGCACCTTCATACTGCTCGCCCTCGCCGCTCTCCCGCTGGCCGGCTGCACGACCGAGGAGGACAAAGCCGCGAGGTACTGGGACGGGTACCGGTTCGGTGAGCAGATGGCGACGGACTACGCGAAGCGTGTCCTCGACACCAACTTCACGTACTGCACGACCGGCGGGGAGGTGGCCGCCCGGCAGGACATGTGCACCCGCCCCGGCGGCCCCGACACCCGGTACCCCGCCTCCGTGGGACAGCGGGAGTGCGCAGAATCGCTCCCTAGCGGCCTGGATGGCGACGAGCGCGACGCATGGAACAAGGGCTGCATCACCGGCATGGCTCTCGATGTGCCGGACGTCGTGACGTACGGGGCCGATCCTCAAAAGTGAGCCTCAGGGCAGCCTTGTTGGCTGGCTGGATCGGGTGCCGGACGGCTGCGGCAGGGCGTCTCCTGTTGGCTCTTCTTGCCAGGCGTTCCGGAGACGTTCGTCCATTTCAGCCGTCAGTTCAGTCAGCCGCGCGTACAGCACCTGTTCTTGCTCGGACAGGCTTCCGGACTTCATCCTCGCCAGCAACTCTTCAGTCGCATCGGACAAAACGCCCCGGCAGGTCTGAGCCGCCTCGTTGAATCCGCGATCGTACACACTGAAGTAACAGGCGCGTGCGGTCTCCTCGACCCCCTCCTCGACCGCCTCTCGTACCGCGTAGCCGATCTTGTGCAACATCTGCTGGCCCCTCGACATGCTGCCCCTCCCCTTCCCCGTACTCGACACCGAGTTGCTGAAGGTACCGCCCGGCTAGCCCAGTTGGCGATCACGACCGCTTGCGCTGCCTCCCACCTTGCGAAAGCCCGAACTGATGATCAGCGGTACGTTCGATTTCGATGGCCAGAGCCCCCAGGGCTTCCTTCTTGGGCGGGTAGATGGCTCGGATGTTGTTGAGTTGCTGTTCGCGAGTAGCGGTTGGATTGATGTTGGCCGGTCCCTCGCCGTCGAGCAGGGCTTCGAAATTGGCGTATTCGGTCACCCGCTTGACGTTCACCTTGCAGGTTTCGTCCGTGCCCTTGACGCGGAAGCAGATGATGTCGCCTGCACCGAGATCGGTGAGGTGCGGGTATTTCACCCGCACCTCGATGGTCTTGGTGCCTGCTGCGACGAGGTCGAAGTACTGGCGGTAGAGGTTGAGTTCGTGGACGCGGGCGGTGGTGTCGGTCATGGGGCGGGAACGCTCCTGGTGGCTGGTGCGGTCATCATGCGGCCGATCTCGGCGGCCGAGTACGCGCGGAAGAAGTGGCGGGGGTCGGACAGCAAGGTATCGGTCATGGCCAGCAGTTGCTCGGAGTACTCCACGACGGTGCCGGGCCACTGTCGGGTGTCGAGCATCCAGTCGTCCGCACCCATGGGCAGGGCTGCGCGGCCCTCGCGGATCAGCGACTTGGACAGCTTGGCGCCGGTGTCGGTGACGACCTGCGGGCAGAACAGGCGGGCAGGCATCTGGGCGCGGGTGAGGCCGACCGATTGGAGGGCTTCGTCGACGAGGTGGGAGCCGAAGACCCAGTCGCCGCCCTTGACCATGACGTGCAGCGTTCCGTGGGGGTTGGACACGGAGAGTTCCTTAACCGCATTGCGGTACAGGGTGGCCAGGTCGAGGTAGGCGCCTCCGGTTGGCGTGATGGTCGCCCGGTAGGGGCCGTAGTGGAGGCAGACGGCAGCGACTTGCGCGGTCTCGCGGTCGGTGAGGTGGACTCGGGTGCGTTCGGCGTGTTTCTCGGCCCAGCCGCAGTCGGGGTGAGGGCAGGGGACGCGCAGGTGTGGTGTGCCGGTGGAGGGGGCGAGCCACCAACGGGCGGCGTCGAGGCGGGGCAGGAGGCGGAGCCATGTGCGGCGGAAGTGCTCGCCGGCCTGCTGCTGGCTGTAGGTCTCGATCCGGTGAGGGATGCCCAGGCACCGAGAGAGCGCGGTGAACAGGGGTTGGTAGAGGGCATTGACGAGGTCCGTCAGGGCCCCGTGGCCGAGGGCCTGGGCGTAGGCGCGTTGGTATCGGTGACCGCTGACCGGGTCGGTGGTCAGTTCGTAGGGGGCGTTGTCGAGGGCGCTGAAGAGAACCTCGGTGGGGATGCTGAAGCGGTCGCGGAGGCGGGCGGCCATGGCGAAGGCCAGGGACTGCACGAGTGAGGTGCCGATGTGGGGGGCGCCGTTGATCTGGGTGCCGACGACCAGCACGATCCGCTCCGGTGGGGTGGCCAGGATGCGTGGAGTCAGGACGTCCTCCGCGTGGTGTAGGGCGTTGGCGAGGACGGTGTTCGGTGAGACGGGGTGGGTCGTCACGGGATGTCCCCCTGAGGTGGGTTGGGGTTCATTCGGTTCGGGTGTGACCGAAGAGGAGGCGCTGGCGGAGCGTGGCGCTGTCCAGGTAGGTGTCGATTTCCGCAGGGGCGGCGCTGCGGGAGAGTGGGTCGAGGCCGAGGACGATGGCCGCCGGGGTTCCTTGGCCGAGCAGCAGAGTCCAGGGGCGGCCGGTGGGGATGCGTTTGCGGTAGGGGGTGCCGTCGAAGCGCAGGGCCACTTCAGCCGGGGCGATCAGACGAAGGCGTGGCCCGATGTCCGGCGGGGGTGTGGTGGCGGGGCCGAGGTGTAGAGCTTCGGCAACGGCGCGAATGCCTTGCTCGATGACGGCCGGCCTCTCGTAACAGCTGCGGGGCGGTTGGGGCACCAGAAGGAGGCAGCACAGAGTGGCGCCGGTCGGAGTGGTGTCCAACCACGTTGTGGTGGCCAGGGAGGCGATCAGTCCGGCGGAAGGCGTGAAGGACTCGGTGCGGGCAGGCGTCAGCATGTGGGCACCGCGCTGTGGTGGAAGGCGGCCCAGACGCACTTGCCGGGGCCCTCGCGTTTTTCCACGCCCCAGTGGTCGGCGACGGCAGAGACCAGCAGGAGGCCGCGGCCGTCGTCGGTGGTGCTCCGTGGCTCCTGCTTGGTGGGTGTGCCGTTGCCGCCGTCGTGCACCTCGATGCGCAGCACGGTGGCGTGCAGTTCGACGCGTAGGAGGACCTGACCGCCTGCAGGAGCTCCGTGCAGGACGGCGTTGGTGGCGAGTTCGGAGGTGCACAGGCGGATGTCGTCGAGGCGTTCGGTCCGGCCCCATTGGGTAAGGGTCTCGGCGACGAAGGAGCGGGCAGCGCCTGGGGTGGTCCGGCGTCGGTCGAAGAGCATCGATGCGTGCTCGACGGCGCCGTCGAGGGCTTGTTCCGGTGCGAGGGTGTCCGGCTCGCCGGGCAGTGTGCTGGGCATGGCCAACAGCCAACCGCCGTCGCTCGTTTGGGTCGGGAGCCAGCGTGGGGGCCAGGCGGGGGGCCACTATGGGGGCCAGAGTTCGCATGCTCCTGGGAGATGGGATGGGCGACACGGGGATCGGCACGTTGCTCATCCGGCTGCGCACTGGGCGTGGTTGGACCCAGCAGCAGGTGGCCGACGAATACAACGCCCTGGAGGGGCGGGCCGCCAAGACCGGTAAGGAGATTGGGCGTTACGAGCGCGAGGCGCGCATCCCGGTCCCGTACACCCGCAGGTATCTGGCGCAGGTGTTCGGCATCGACATCGGAGTGCTCGACCGTGCTGTGGCGGTCAGTAAGGGCCGCCAGGGTGGAGACAAGGCTGCGGAGACCGTTCCGGCGCGGCCTGTGGTGCCATCGCGATCAGGTGCTATGTCGGCGGCGGACGCGGTGATGTCGGCGGACTTCGCCCGGTTCATCGCGCAGCGCAACGCAGATGAGTTCGTCGTCGAGCAGTTGGAGGCAGATGTTGCTCGGCTCGCTCGCGCCTACGTCAGTCATCCGCTGATGGAGCTGTACATCGAGATCAAGCGGCTGCGGGACGGGGCGTTCGAGCTGCTGCGCGGACGCCAGCATCCCCGGCAGACTGCTGACCTGTACGTCGCGGCCTCACGGTTGTGTGGGCTGTCGGCGCACGTCTGCTTGGACCTGGGCGACTACGACTCCGCTGCCACTCACGCTCGTACTGCTCGGGCGTGTGCGGAGGCAGCCGGGCACGAGGGGATGCTGGCCTGGGTACGGGCCGTGGAGTCCCTGATCGCCTACTGGACGGGGCGGTACGAGCAGGCGGCGCGGCTGGCGCAGGCCGGCCGCCACCACCGGGCTCCCGGCAGCATCGGAGCCCGGTTGGCGAGCCTGGAGGCGCGTGCGCTGGCCATAGCCGGAGACCGGGTGGGCGCGGTGGCCGCCCTTGCGGATGCCGAGCGCTCCCGCGAGGCAATGCCCGGCCATGACGAGGTGCCGGGCATCTTCGCCTTCCCGGCCGCCAAGCAGTTCGCGTACGCGGGCACGAGCCACTTGGCCGTGGGCGGGAGGGAGCATGTCCAGCAGGCCATCGTCAGCGCGGACAGTGCGATCCGGCTCTACCGCAGTGCCGAGGACGATGATCAGTCGGTCGGCGACCTGCTCGCCGCCCATGTCGATCTTGCCCGCGGTCACCTGCTCCTGGGCGACCTGGACGGCGCCGAGGCGATGCTCGGATTCGTCCTCGACTCCCCGCCCGAGCGCATGTCGGCCAGCATCGTGCGTCGGCTCACCGCTCTGGGCCGGGAGCTGGGAGGGCCGCAGTACGGTGGAGCCGCGCACGCCGCGCACCTAAGCGAACGACTCCAGCACACGGCCGTCCTCGCGGCCTCACCCGCCGCCCATCCACCGGAGCTGCCGACGTGACCGAACTGTCTGCCGCACACGACGCCGCCGTCACCGACCGGAGCCGCCTTGCCGGAAGCGCCTACAACGGCGACCGGGATCTGGCTGCCCGCCAGTCGCTCTACCAGTGGCAGACACCCCGTTACGACCTGCCTGGCATCGTCGCCGAACAGCTGAGCGGCGTACGCGGGCGCGTAGTCGATGTCGGCTGCGGCAACGGTAAGTTCATCCAGCGGCTTCGCGACGATCGGCCCGAGCTGGCCCTGCTCGGACTGGACATCGCCCCCGGCATCCTCGCCAGCGTGCCCGGCCCGGTCGCCGTGGCGGATGCCACCCGCCTGCCTTTGGCCACGGCGAGCATCGACGCGGCTCTGGCGCTGCACATGCTCTACCACGTCCCGGACATCCCGCAGGCGGTCAGGGAGTTGGCTCGTGTCGTGGCTCGTGACGGGGCGGTGATCGTCTCCACCAACAGCGACCGGGACAAGGCCGAACTCGACGACCTGTGGCAGCGGGCTGCGGGCGACGTCCTCGGTACCGGACGCGGCCCGGCCCGCATCTCGCTCAGCGCCCGCTTCTCCCTGGAGAAGGCCCCGGCCTTCCTGGGCGAGGAGTTCGGCCGCGTAGAGACGATCGAACTGCCCGGCACCATCACGGTCCAGGACCCCAAGCCGGTCATCGCGCACATGGCCTCTTACCGGGCTTGGGCGGACCAGCACGACGTGCCTTTCGGGGCCACGATCGAGCGGGCCCGCTCGATCCTCGTCGATCACATTGCCCGGCATGGGGCCTTCGAGGTCACGTGCCTGGGCGGCATCCTCATCTGCCGTCGCTGACAGCCGACTTGGCTATCGCCGTCGGGCGCGTTCCGTAAGCCGTTCGCTCGCCGGCGTGGGTGTGGTCTGTGGTGCGGGCGTCACGGGTGCGGTCATGCGGGTGCTCAGCCTGCGAGCCGCCTGAGCACGCCTGTTCGGCTGCACGGCGATGCGCCAATTGAGGACCTCGGCGGGGCGATCGGCGGTGTCGAGTTCTCGGCGCGCGGCGACTTCGGCCAAGAGGCGTCGGGGGTTGTGGCCGGCGGTCTCGGCGCGGGCGAGGGTCGTGGTCAGGGCCGGCCAGGCGGGATCGGCGAGGACGCGGTCGGCGTGGTCGGGGAGGACTGCACGCAGATCCTGCTCGAAGCGGCTGACGGTTGTGGCGCGCGGTGCGCGACGGGCGAGATCCGCCAAGACCGGCTGGGCGGCCTGCTGGTAACCGGCCTGCAGGTGGAGGAAGGCTTCTTCGGCCGCTGCGGCTTGCTGCTCGTGGCCGCGCTGCTCATGCCACTTGGCGGCCGCCCGCGCCACGTGGAGCGCAGCGAAGATCAGGGCGATGGCGAGTCCGCCCGGATCGTGTGTGGCGTAGGCGAGTTCCTTGGCGGCTTCCCGTAGGGCGGTGGCGGCCTGGTGATCGGCTCGGATCGCCGAGCGGCGGGCCCGGTTGAACGCCATTGCCGCGGCTTGCAGTTCGGCCCGGTGTCCGCCCTTGGCGGCGAGGGCCAGGTTGTGGAGGGTGTCGCCGAAAGCATCCAGATGTCCCAGGGCCATGGCGTCGTCGCCCGAGTCGAGGGCGGTGTGGGCGTCGCGGACGGCGGTCTCGGCGCGGTGCCACGGTTCGGCTGGGTCTACCGCCTGCTCGGGGCGGTCGGCCAGATCCTGGGTGGGAAGGCGTTCGCAGAGGCGGTTGTAGGACAGGTCGGGAGCGAGCCGTGAGCCGCCGTACCAGACCGGCTCACCTTGGGTGGTGTCGTTGGGAGCAGCCAGGCTGTAGCCGGTCACCTCGCCGGTCTCGGGGCCTATGCGTGGCCTGACCTGGATGCCGAGGGAGCGCAGCACGGTGAAGTACTCGTCGATGCTGCGTACGGCGGCGGCGACCGCGTACGCCTGCTGGCGCAGCCACTCCCGCGCGGTCTCATCCCGGCCCTGGCGTTCCGCCTTCGCCCGCTCGGCGCCGGTCGGGGTACGCGGGGCGGTGAGGTCACCGGACTTCAGGCGGCGCAGCCCGAACTCGGCCTCGATCTTTCGGCATTCGCGCTGTGCCCGCCAGCCGTCCCGGTTCGTACGAGGGCGGCGGCCGTCGGCTCGGACGCTGGTGGCCATGATGTGGATGTGGTCGTCGGCGTGCCGGACCGCGATCCAGCGGCACGCCTGGTCGTCTCCCTCGGGGGCGATGCCCGTGGCGGCTACGACGCGGCGGGCAACCTCGGCCCACTCAGCGTCGGTGAGGTAGCGGTCGCCGGGCGCAGTGCGCACCGGGCAGTGCCACACATGCTGTGGTGGCTGCTTTCCGCCGAGTTCTCGGGTGCGCAGGTCGACGTGGTGGTCCAGGCGTCGGGCGAGCTGGGTGTAGGTGGCGGAGGGGGCGCGGCCAGGGTCGGGGGCGCCGGCCAAGTCCCAGGCGGCCACGATGTGGGGGTCGGTGTGTTCGTCGCGTCGCCCCTGGCCGAAGAGGTAGTTGATCAGGCCGAGCGTGCTGGCGCCGGTGGAGACGTCAGGAACCATGACCAACCCCTTCCGCCAGGAGCCGGTCCATCAGTGCGTAACTGGCCTGGGCGGCCTGCTCAATGCGTTCGAGGACGGCCTCGGCGCGCTCGGGTATCGCGCCGGAGTGGATGGCTGCCGCGACCTGGTTGAGGTTGGTGCCGATCCGGTTCAGCGCTTTGGTGTGCGCTTCGATGGCCTCCACCAGCGGGCGGATGGGGTCGTCCTCCGGGCTGCCGACCATGCCCGCCTTGCCGAGCGCGACGGCGAGGGCGGCGTCGCCGACGAAGCCGGCGAACTTCTGGTGGCGCCGCCTGGCCTCGGCATCGATGAGGCGGACCGCGGTCGGGGTGAAGCGGATCTTCTTCTCCTGGTCGCGTTTCTCGGTGGTGCGCTTGCGGTTCATCCGCGCGGGCAGCGCGGGAGCGTCGGGCTCACGCCACGAGGGCTGCTCAACGGCGGCGGGCGGTCGACGGGCAGACGGCTTGGCATGTGGGGTGACGGAGTCGGTGGCGGGCTGCTCGGCGCTGTCGGCGGCAGACGCGGTGCGGGGCTCGTTCACCCCCTCGTCAGGCTCGGGCGCCCGCTGGCGCCCGGCCCCCTCTCCCGCCGCCACCCCAGGGGCGGAGGTAAGCGCGGACGAAGCCCCGTTAGGGGCTCGTTCGCTCCAGCTTGCTGCTGTTCGTCGGTCCCGGTTGAACCAACCCCAGCGGCGGGGAGAAGGGGGGTTCGTGTCGTTCGCACTGTCCATGTTGGTGCTCCGGTGCAGCGAGGGATGGGGCTGTGTCACGTCCGTCGCATCCGTCGCACGCCTGGTCAGCACAGGTACGGACACGCGGGCAGGTACGGAGAACTCCGTCCCGGCGACAGAGTCCGTCCCCGCGCTGACCTGCGCGGGGACGGATGCGACGAAGTGATACGGACCCCGGTGGGATCAGAGAGCGCGCTTGGGTCCGGCGGGTCCACCGGGCGGGCCGACAGGCAACGTCCCAGCCGGGGCGGCGGGCAGCCTGCCCTGCGCTACGCGAGCAGGAAAAGCGCCGTATTCGGACTCGGGCGCCGCCTCGACGAGGTCGGGGCAGTTGCGGGCCCAGGCGTCCAGGAAGCGGTTGCGCATGTATGCCTTGGCCTGCCTGCCCTTGTCGAACCGGTAGTTGGCTGGGCTGATGTTGAAGTCCCGCAGCAGGTTGCTCAGGTGGTACGCGTTCAGCCCTTTGGTGCCGTGCTCCGCCCACGGGGCCTCGGCGTCCTGGAGCAGAGCAGCGACCAGATCCTGGGTGGACAGGGCCTCGGGGTTCTCCGCCTGCGCGAAGATGCGGTGGATGTCGCGCAGGAGCCGCGTCTTCAGGCTGCTCTGCTCGTCCTGGGCCGCCTCGTGGCGGGTCATGGCCAGGCAGGCGGCACGAGCCTGGGCGGGCCACTGGCCGCCGGCCAGGTCGGCAGTGATGACCAGCGGCTCCCAGGTGTCCGCCGCCCGGTCCTCCACCGGCATGTGCGGCACCATGCGGGCTGCCTGCCCACGCAGCGGACCCAGCCATGCGGTCAGCCGGTCACGTAGCGCGTTGAGTTCTGGCACCGAGTACCGAGAGCGGAAAGGGGTGACCCGTTCGCCCGGCTTGCGCTTCTGCATCCGCAGAACGACCGCCCGGTCCATGACCGTGTCCGGCAGGTCGCCGATCCCCGCGATGGCGGCCATGGCGAAGGTCGGGAACGGGGTCGGTTTGTGATCCGGACCGGAGATCCGCCAGGCGGGCCGGTTGCGCTGGTGGCCGGCATTCAGCAGGCCGCGCAGGATCTCGCTGTCGCCGCTCGCCTTGGGGCTGAAGATGGTGTCCGCCTCGTCCACCAACATGGTGGGCGGGTTCTTGCCGATGATCCGGAAGATGACCGCCGGAGAAGTGTTCACCGTCATCATCGGCTGGTGCACGGTCTCGTGGAGCACGTCCAGAACCCGGGACTTGCCGCACCCCTTCGTTGGACTCACCACCGCCAGACGCGGCGCGTGCTGCAGAGCCGTCTGGATGTGCGTGGCCGCCACCCACAGGGTGACCGCGGTCAGCGCCTCCTCGCTGGGCAGCACCACGTACTTGCCGATCGCTGCCCGCAATTCGTCCAGCAGCGCGACCCCGTCAGCAGTTACCTGCGCCCGCGCGCCCTCATGGGCGCCGTTGTCTGCCTTGCCATCGACGGGTGCGATCTCGTGCTGCTCGGCCTCCACGGGATTGTCGGTCCCGGGTGAGAGACGAGGACCGACGCCCCGGTCCCCATTGCGGTCCCCTGGTGCAACTCCCGCGTCTCGGGGACCGGTCCCCGTTGCCACGCTGCTGGCCTGCACGTTTCCAGCGGATGTGGATATGGGGACCGCGGCTTGCGGTGACAGGGGACCGGGTGCGTCGCGGGGACGGTCCCCCGGCATCGCATCAGCGGAGTCCTGGTCCCGGCGGCGCCAGGGGGTGCCCCCGCCGGGGACCGCTGTCGTGGGCCAGGCGGCGGGGGATGTGTTCGTCGTGGTGGGGGACATAGAGTCCTCCATAGACGTTCCTCTCCGGTGAGGGGCAGGACAGGCAACGTCCCACCCCTCACCAGCTCGTACGTTCAGGGATGGGCGATCGGCAGGGGAATCTCCGGCCCTCGGCGTTGGCGCGCCGGGGGCCGTTTCTGTGTCCGGAGCCTCCGGCGGCTCAAGAGGCCAGACCCCACTCGTCTCGGCCCTCGATCAGCGCCCGCTCGTAGCGCAGCAGCTCGGCCTCGGGGTACAGCACCCGCTTGCCGATCTTGATGCCGCGCGGGCCCTTCTCGATCTGGCGCCAGTAGCGGACGGTGCTCTCCGCTGTTCGGTAGCGCTCGGCTACCTCGGCGGTTGTCAGGTATCGCATGCATTCCCAATCGACTAGGCGGCAATCCGGTCTGCATAATTTGTACTCGACGATCGCCGGTTAACCAAATCGGCAAGTGTGTGTTTCAATTGGGAAAGTGATGGTCATGATGGAGGTCCGATGGCAGGCGACAAGGTCGACGGCGGTGAGGTGCCGCTGCTCTACAGCGAAGGCAACATCGCCGCGCGGGTGGCGCTGGAGCGCGAGGTCAGGGGGTGGAGCACTACCGAGTTGGCAGATCGGGTGTCCAAGGCCGGCGTCAAGATGAACCAGACCGCGGTCTGGCGCATCGAGAACGGCACCCCGCGCCGCCGTATCAACGTCGACGAAGCCCTCGCCTTCGCCCGCGTCTTCGAGCTGCCCCTCGAAGAGCTGATGTCCCCGCCGCTGGAAGGGCTGGACCTCGACAGCAGACGGCTCGTACAGGAAGCCGTCGAGGCGTACTACGAGACGCGCGATGCCGAGGACCGCCTGCACCACGCCGTCGTCGGCATCGCCGAGCACATCCAGGCCCACCCCGACAGCTCACGGGCCATTCACGAGCAGTGCCTTCGCCTCATGGGCGATGAGCGCGACGCCCGCACCCTCACCGAGCACATCGAGGGCGGCGGCTACCACCGATAACCAACCCAAGGGAGAAGCCACTTGGCGAACATCCAAGAGCGCCCCAACGGCAAATGGCGGGCCCGGTACCGAGACCTCGACGGCAAGGAGCACGCCCGCCACTTCGACCGCAAACTCGACGCCCAGCGCTGGATCGACGAGGTCACGGCCAGCATCGTGACCGGCCAGTACGTCGACCCGCAGGCCGGACGAATCACGTTCGAAAAGTACGCGAAGAAGTGGGAGGAGTCGCTCATCGCGAGCGAGGCGGGCGAGCGGATCACCGACAACGCGCTCCGGCTCCACCTCGTCCCGGCGCTTGGCTCCCGCGCGATGGCGGCGATACGCCGCAACGACCTCCAGGTGCTCTTCAAGAGCCTGTCCGAGCTGCTCGGCCCCGGCAGTGTGCGCAACATCTACGACGTCCTCGTACGCCTCATGACGGCGGCCGTGGAGGACAAGGTCATCGAGTCCAGCCCCTGCCGCCGGATTACCCTTCCGCCCATGCAGGACGAGGAGGTCACGCCGCCCACGGTCACGCAGGTCGAGGCCATGGCCCGCGTAATGCCGCCGTACATCCGCGCGGCGATCGTCACGCTCGCCGGATCAGGCTTGCGAATAGGCGAGTTGCTCGGCCTCAAGGTGTCGGACGTCGACTTCAAGGCCGGCACTGTTCGCGTCGAGCGCCAGCGCCTCCAGTCCGGGAAGATCGGCCCGCCGAAGACCGCCAAGTCCCGACGCACCGTCCCGGTCGGCGAGGTGGTCACCGACGCCCTCCTTGCGCACCTCGCCGCACGCCCCTCCAAGGAGTGGCTGTTCACGATGGAGGAGGGAGAGCCGCTCAACTACCGCCGCTGGAAGACGGAGTGGAACTGCGCTCGCAGGACGCTCCAAGCAGCGGAGAACGAGGCAGCCGAGCGCGAGGGCCGCAAGCCCGTCGAGCTGCCGCACATGGTGACCCACGACCTGCGCCACTTCTACGCCTCCGCCCTCATCGCCGGCGGAGCGAGCGTCAAGCAGGTCCAGCTGGTCCTCGGCCACGCGTCCGCCGTCATCACGCTGGGGATCTACGCGCACCTGTGGCCGGGCGAAGAAGACCGCACCCGGACCGTCATGGACGCCGTGCTCGGCGGCATGCGGACCGGGTGCGGACCGGTTGACCTGGCGACCAAGGAAATCGCAGGTCACATGGCGTGATCAAAGATCAAGCCTTCTTGGTCTCCCAGAAGATCTTGTCGATCTGGGCGATGTAGTCGAGCGCCTTCTGACCCGTGGCCGGGTCGGTGGACGCCTTGGCGGCCGAGAGGGCCTTGAGGGCGTCGTTGACCAGCTGGTGCAGCTCCGGGTACTTCTCGAAGTGCGGGGGCTTGAAGTAGTCGCTCCAGAGGACCGACACGTGGTGCTTGGCCAGTTCGGCGCGCTGCTCCTTGATGACGGTGGCGCGAGCCTGGAAGTGAGGGTCGTCGTTGGCGGCCATCTTGTCCTGCACGGCCTTCACCGACTCCGCCTCGATGCGGGCCTGGGCCGGGTCGTACACGCCGCAGGGCAGGTCGCAGTGGGCGCTGACCTTGACCTTGGGGGCAAACAGGCGGGAAAGCATGGAGCATTCCTTCCTCGTGATCGTCTTCTCAGGTGGGACATTACTCCCTGCGAGAGAGGTTTTCGCGAGTGCCCCCATGGGCTTAGGACAAAAGTCCGGGGTCAGACTGGGACCGGTGGAGCACCGGAGAGGAACGGACCGGGGAGGTGCCGGGTGATGCCGGAGCCGTCGCAGGAGAGCGGGCCTGGGAGTGAGGCGGGGAGCGAGCGGGGGAGGGCTCTCCTGCCCTTCGGGGTGGCCGAGGTCACGGGGCCCTCGATGGTTCCCACGCTGCGCCACGGGGACCAGTTGCTCGTCCACTACGGGGCCCGTCTCGGGGTCGGTGACGTGCTAGTGCTGCGCCATCCCTTCCAGCAGGACCTGCTCGTCGTGAAGCGGATCGCCGAGCGGCGCGAGGGCGGCTGGTGGGTGCTCGGGGACAACGCGTACGCGGGTGGGGACAGCACGGACTACGGGGTCGTCCCCGACGAACTGGTGCTGGGGAAGGTGCGGTTCCGGTACCGGCCCCGGCCCCGGCCCCGGCCCGCGGACGGTCAGCGGTCGCCGTTCGCGCTCGCCCGCTGGGCGCTCTCGGCCGCCAGGCCCGTGTTCGGCGACCGGTCCGCCTCCAGGCGCTTGCGGGCCCGGTAGGCGGCCACGTTGGCGCGGGTCGCGCAGCGGTCCGAACAGTAGCGCCGGGAGCGGTTGGTGGAGGTGTCGAGGTAGGCGTTGCGGCACGGCGCCGCCTCGCACAGGCCGAGCCGGTCCACGCCGTACTCGGTGAGGTGGAAGGCGAGGCCCATCGCGGCGATGGCGGCATAGCCCGCCGTCGCGTTGGAGGGGTGGTCCGCCAGATGCATGTGCCACAGCGGGCGGCCGTCGTCGTCCCGGAAGTCGTGCCCGGAGATCTGCGGACTCACCGGGAACTCCAGCAGCAGCGAGTTCAGCAGGTCCACGGCGAGGGTCTCGTCGCCGCCGTCCGCCGCCTCGAAGACCGAGCGCAGCCGGGACCGCACCGACCGGAACCGGGTGACATCGGCGTCCGTCGCCCGCCGGGCCGCCTGCCGGCTGGGTCCGAAGAGATCACGGACCGCCTCGACCGAGGTGAGCGCGTCCTTGCCCCGAGCCGGTTCCTCGGTGTTCACGAGGCGTACGGCATAGTCCGAGTAATGGGCCAGTTCCACTTGTAGTCCTTACGAGGGCGCTCTATTGTCGTGATGCGGTGTAGGTAATGGCTGCTCGTGCTTACAGGGTATTACGCGGTAGCGGGAAGTACGGGAGCGCGCGGTACACGGACGAAGGGGACCCCATGACCACCACGACCGGGACCGACTGGCACGCCTGGCAGGAGAGCTGGGACCGGCAGCAGGAGATGTACCTGCCGGACCGCGAGGAGCGGTTCCGGGTGATGCTCGACATGGTCGAGGCCTTCACCGGCCCCGAGCCCCGTGTCCTCGACCTCGCCTGCGGTACGGGTTCCATCACGTCCAGACTGCTCGCGCGGTTCCCGCAGGCCGTCAGCACCGGCGTGGACCTCGACCCCGCGCTGCTCACCATCGCCGAGGGCACGTTCGCGGGCGACCCGCGGGTCAGCCTCGTCACCGCCGACCTCACCGACCCCGCCTGGACGACCCGGCTGCCGTACGACACGTACGACGCCGTCCTGACGGCCACCGCCCTGCACTGGCTGCACAGCGAACCCCTCGCCGCCCTCTACGGTCAGGTCGCGGAACTCGTCCGCGACGGCGGTGTCTTCATGAACGCGGACCACATGATCGACGAGTCGACGCCCCGGATCAACGCGGCGGAGCGCGCCCACCGTCACACGGGTATGGAACAGGCCAAGGCGGCCGGTGTTCCCGACTGGGCCGAATGGTGGCAGCTCGCGGCCGAGGACCCGGTGCTCGCCGCGCCGACGGCCCGGCGTTTCGAGATCTACGGCGAGCACGCGGAGGGCGACACCCCCTCCGTCGACTGGCATGTCCGCGTCCTGCGCGAGAAGGGCTTCGCCGAGGCCCGCCCGGTGTGGTGCTCGCCCTCCGACTCGCTGGTGCTGGCCGTGAGGTAGGCCCCGGCCCGACGTGCGCCGCCGCATGACCGAGGGGCGGTACGGAAACCCGTACCGCCCCTCGGCCCGTCGCGCTACCGCTCTACAGCACCTTGGAGAGGAACGACTGGGTCCGCTCCTCCTGCGGGTTGGTCAGCACGTCACGGGGGTTGCCGGACTCGACCACCACACCGCCGTCCATGAAGACCAGGCTGTCGCCGACCTCGCGGGCGAAGCCCATCTCATGGGTGACGACGACCATCGTCATCCCGGACTCGGCCAGGTCGCGCATGACGTCGAGGACGTCGCCGACCAGCTCCGGGTCGAGCGCCGAGGTCGGCTCGTCGAAGAGCATCAGCTTCGGCTCCATGGCCAGCGCCCGGGCGATGGCCACCCGCTGCTGCTGGCCGCCGGAGAGCTGGGACGGGTAGTTGCCCGACTTGTCGCCGAGACCGACGCGCTCCAGCAGCTCATGGGCGCGCTCGCGGGCCTGGGTCCGGCTGACGCCCTTGACCTGGATCGGCGCCTCCATGACGTTCTCCGCGGCCGTCATGTGCGGGAACAGGTTGAAGCGCTGGAACACCATGCCGATGTCACGGCGCTTGAGGGCGACCTCGCTGTCCTTCAGCTCGTACAGCTTGTCGCCCTTCTGGCGGTAGCCGACCAGCTCGCCGTCGACGTACAGCCGTCCGGCGTTGATCTTCTCCAGGTGGTTGATGCACCGGAGGAAGGTCGACTTGCCGGAGCCGGACGGGCCGATGAGGCAGAACACCTCGCCCGTCTGGACCTCCAGATCGATGCCCTTGAGGACCTCGACGGGGCCGAACGACTTGTGGATGCCCTCGGCCTTCACCATGGCGGTCATGCCGAGACTCCCTTCGGGCGGCGCACCGGCAGCACCGCCGTCTTCAGACGCTGGATCGGTGTCGGCGGCAGGGACCGCGAGGACCCCTTCGCGTAGTGCCGCTCCAGGTAGTACTGGCCGACGCTGAAGATGCTGGTCAGGATCAGGTACCAGGCGGCGGCGAGGAACAGCATCTCCACCGTGGAGCCGGAGCCCTGGCCGATGTCCTGGGCCGCCTTGAGCAGATCCACGTACTGCACGGTCGAGACGAGCGACGTGGTCTTCAGCATGTTGATGACCTCGTTGCCCGTGGGCGGCACGATCACGCGCATCGCCTGCGGGATGACGATCCGGCGGAGCGTCTTGGAGTGGCTCATACCGAGCGCGTGCGACGCCTCGGTCTGGCCCTCGTCGACCGACAGCAGACCGGCGCGGCAGATCTCCGCCATGTACGCGGCCTCGTTGAGACCGAGGCCGAGCAGCGCCGTCAGCAACGGCGTCATGAAGGACGACCAGTAGTCCTTGTAGATCGGACCGAGGTTGATGTACTCGAAGACCAGTCCGAGGTTGAACCAGACGAAGAGCTGGACCAGGACCGGGGTGCCGCGGAAGAACCAGATGTAGAACCAGGCGACGGACGACGTCACCGGGTTCTTGGACAGCCGCATCACGGCGAGCAGGATGCCGCCGACGATGCCGATCACCATGGACAGCACGGTGAGCAGCAGGGTGTTCAGGACGCCCTCGATGATGCGGTCGTCGAAGAAGTAGTCGGGGACCGCGCCCCAGTTGATCTTCTTCGCCTGCGCGAACGCGTAGACGATCGAGCCGAGGAGGGCGAGTGCGATGGCCGCGGACACATAGCGCCCCGGGTGCCGGACCGGAACGGCCTTGAGGGCCTCCGGGCCGGCGGGGGGCGTGTCCGAGGGACCGTCCGTCTTGCTGACGTCAACAGTCACGGGTGGAGCCTTTCAGGAACGAGCAGAACCGAGCCGGGATCAGCCGGGGATCAGGTGCCACCGTTGATCTTGGCCTCGGTGATCGCGCCGTCCTCGACGCCCCACTTCTTGATGATCTTCTCGTACTCGCCGTTGTCGATGATCGCCTGCACGGCGGCCTGCAGCGCGTCCCGCAGCTCGGTGTTGTCCTTGGCGACGGCGATGCCGTACGGGCCGGCCTCGACCTGGTCGCCGACGATCTCGAAGTAGTCGCCGCCGCCCGAGGTCTTCACCGAGTACGCGGCCACCGGGTAGTCGGCGGAGACGACGTCCGCGCCCTTGGAGCGCATCCGGGTCTCGGCCTCGGGGTTGGTGGCGAAGTCCTCGATCTTGAGGGCCTTCTTCTTGTCGTCCTTGCACTTGGTCGCCTGCTCCTTGGCGAGGTCGTGCGAGAACGTGTTGCGCTGCACCGCGATCGTCTTGCCGCAGAGGTCGTCCCAGGTCTTGATGCCCTGGTCGTCGCCCTTGTTGGTGTACAGCGAGACACCCGCGGTGAAGTAGTCGACGAAGTCGACGCCGGCGCCGACCTTCTTGCCGGTGTCGGCGTCGATGCCCTCCTGGCGGTCCTTGGTGTCGGTCATGGCCGACATCGCGATGTCGTACCGCTTGGCCGCGAGGCCACCGATGAGGGTGTCGAAGGTGGCGTTCTGGAACTTGAAGTCCACGCCGAGCTGCTTGCCCATGGCGTTGGCGATGTCGATGTCGATGCCGACGACCTTGCCGGAGGAGTCCTTGTACTCCACGGGGGCGTACGCGATGTCCGAGCCGACGTTGAGCACGCCCTTGTCCCGGACGGCCGCGGGCAGCTTGTCGGCCAGCGGGGCCGCGCTGGTGGAGGCCTCGTCGGAACCGTTGTCCTTGCTCTTGGTCTGGTCACCGCAGCCGGTGAGCAGCAGGGCGCCCGCGACCGCGATCGCTCCGACCGCGGCTGTACGGGAACGCAGGCCGGTCGTACGACGGGTGGTGCTTGCGGTCATGGTGGGTTCCTCCGGCGGGGGTGGTGTGGAGTTGCCGACAGGTCGACGATTAACACGCGTCTTCGAGTGTGGCGACCTCGTGTGATTACGGCATCTTGCCATTCGGGCATGTGCAATCAGATGACCAGCCATGTCAAAATCGGATAACGGGTCACCCCCCGAATGACTCATGAACCGCCGTGGACCAGGTGATCACGCCGGATGCTGTGCGGGAATCCCGCCTTCCGGCCGGAAGATCTTCGGCGCATCTCAGGATGCGGTCGGCCGCGAACTCCGCGCACGTGGCCGTACGGGACTTGTCGCCCCATACCCCGACTTGTCCGGCCATCCGTCGAAGAGTCGAACCATCCATGATCGTCTTCAAATGACCTTCGAGTTGTGACCTTCGAGGTATGAAGACGTATGGACTCGTCCTCGGCGCCGTCCGTCCGGTAAGAAGGTTCCTTACACCCCTCATCCGGGGCCCAGGGCGCGTGTGCGGCGCGCCCGTCGCGTCTGAGCCCTCAGGCGTCGCCGTACGTATCGGTTGACCTGGGCCTTACGCGGTGCCCGCCCGCTCCCGAACCGGAAGCGGTCACCCTCAAACCATGAAGACCTAAGGGGTACACAAAGTGGCAGCGGAGATTGTCAATCCTCGCACCGACAGCGGCGACGGCAGTACGGGTCAGGAAGGCGGCGGGGAGCCCCTCAATTCCCTGGACTCCTTCGACCCCGCCTTCGCCCTGCACCGCGGCGGCAAGATGGCCGTGCAGGCCACCGTGCCGATCCGGGACAAGGACGACCTGTCCCTCGCCTACACGCCCGGCGTCGCGCGGGTGTGCACCGCGATCGCCGAGCAGCCCGACCTGGTCAACGACTACACGTGGAAGTCGTCGGTCGTCGCCGTCGTGACGGACGGTACGGCGGTCCTGGGGCTCGGTGACATCGGCCCCGAGGCCTCGCTCCCCGTCATGGAGGGCAAGGCGATCCTCTTCAAGCAGTTCGGCGGCGTCGACGCGGTGCCGATCGCGCTCGCCTGCACGGACGTCGACGAGATCATCGAGACCGTGGTCCGCCTCGCGCCCTCCTTCGGCGGCGTGAACCTGGAGGACATCTCCGCGCCCCGCTGCTTCGAGATCGAGAAGCGGCTGCAGGACGCGCTCGACATCCCGGTCTTCCACGACGACCAGCACGGTACGGCGGTCGTGACGCTGGCGGCGCTGCGGAACGCCGCGCGGCTGACCGGGCGGGGGCTGGGCGATCTGCGCGCGGTGATCTCCGGTGCCGGTGCGGCGGGTGTCGCCATCGCCAAGATGCTGCTGGAGGCCGGGCTCGGCGATGTCGCCGTCGCCGACCGCAAGGGCATCGTCTCGGTGGACCGTGAGGACCTCACGCCGGTCAAGCGGGAGCTGGCCGAGCTGACCAACCGGGCCGGGCTGACGGGGTCCCTGGAGGACGCGCTCGTGGGCGCGGACGTCTTCATCGGTGTCTCCGGCGGTACGGTGCCGGAGGAGGCGGTGGCCTCCATGGCCGAGAACGCGTTCGTGTTCGCCATGGCCAACCCGAACCCCGAGGTGCACCCGGATGTCGCCCACAAGTACGCGGCGGTCGTCGCGACCGGGCGGTCGGACTACCCGAACCAGATCAACAACGTGCTGGCGTTCCCCGGGATCTTCGCGGGGGCGCTTCAGGTGCGGGCCTCTCGGATCACCGAGGGGATGAAGATCGCGGCGGCGGAGGCGCTGGCGGCGGTCGTCGGGGACGATCTGGCTGCGGACTATGTCATTCCGTCGCCGTTCGACGAGCGGGTCGCTCCGGCTGTGACCGCGGCGGTGGCTGCGGCGGCTCGGGCGGAGGGTGTGGCCCGGCGTTGAGTGCGGGGGGTGGTGCGGGGTGGGTTTTTCGCCCCCGCCGCCCCTACCCGTCCCATCCCTTCAAGGGGCTGCGCCCCTTTGACCCCCAGGCGTCCGTCCGGTGGGGGTTCTCGCGCAGTTCCCCGCGCCCCTGAAAGGGGCCTGCGGCCCTTTCGGGGCGAAGAGCATGGGGCGCGGGGAACTGCGCGAGCGCCCACGACGTACCCGCACCCGCCCGCGAACCCCGCACCCCCGAGCTGTTGGGCGGGACGGGACGCGTGTCACAGCGGTGGTCGGTTCCATCGGTCCCGGCGTCCCCCTATGGTCAGGCGCATGTTCGCTGCCTATGCCGCCCGCATCGACCGTGACCGACCGCTCGACGGACTGGAGTTGGGCGACCGCCCGGCCCCGGAGCCGAGGCCCGGGTGGACCACCGTCAAGGTGAGGGCCGCCTCGCTGAACCACCACGACCTCTGGTCCCTGCGCGGCGTCGGCCTCGCGGAGGACAAGCTGCCGATGATCCTCGGCTGTGACGCCGCCGGCGTCGACGAGGACGGCAACGAGGTCGTCCTGCACTCGGTGATCGGCCAGACCGGCCACGGCGTCGGTCCGAAAGAGCCCCGCTCGATCCTCACCGAGCGCTACCAGGGCACCTTCGCCGAACTCGTCTCCGTCCCCACCTGGAACGTCCTCCCCAAGCCCGCGGAACTCTCCTTCGCGGAGGCCGCCTGTCTGCCCACCGCCTGGCTCACGGCCTACCGCATGCTCTTCACCAACGCCGGTGTGCGCCCCGGGGACTCCGTCCTCGTCCAGGGCGCCGGCGGCGGTGTCGCCACCGCCGCGATCGTGCTGGGCAAGGCGGCCGGCCTGCGGGTCTTCGCCACCAGCCGCGACGAGGCCAAGCGCAAGCGGGCCGTGGAACTGGGCGCGGTGGAGGCGCTGGAGCCGGGGGCACGGCTGCCGCAGCGCGTGGACGCGGTCATCGAGACCGTCGGCGCCGCCACCTGGTCCCACTCGGTGAAGTCGCTGCGGCCCGGCGGCAGCCTCGTCATCTCGGGCGCCACCAGCGGCGACCGCCCCTCCCACGCCGAACTGACCCGCATCTTCTTCCTCGAACTCAAGGTCGTCGGCTCGACCATGGGCACCAAGGACGAGCTGGAGGATCTTCTCTCCTTCTGCGCCGCGACCGGTGTCCGTCCCGTCATCGACGAGGTACTGCCCCTCGACCGCGCCCGCGAGGGCTTCGAACGCCTCGCGGCCGGCGACCAGTTCGGCAAGATCGTGCTCACCAGCCCCTGACGGGTTTCGCTCTCTCGCTCTCTCGCCATGACGACGGCCGGCCCGGACCTCCGGGCCGGCCGTCGTCATGTCAACCAGAGTTGACGTGGTCGCCCGCGTCAACGTAGGTTGACATCATGACCGAAGCAACGGATCTCGCCGAGCGCGCGGGCGATCGCGACCCCCGGATCGGACTGCGGGCCGTCGCCGCGCTGCGGAGGCTGCTGGAGCAGCTGGAGTCGGTGCAGGTGCGCAGTGCGCGCAATCAGGGCTGGTCGTGGCAGGAGATCGCCGCGGAACTCGGCGTCAGCAGGCAGGCCGTGCACAAGAAGTACGGGAGGCATTGATGTTCGAACGGTTTACGAAGGACGCCCGCGCCGTGGTTGTGGGAGCGGTGGACCACGCCGAGCGCGCCCATGCCGGGGAGGTCACCGAGGAGCATCTCCTGCTCTCCCTGCTGGACCGCGAGGCCGGCCGCGCGTCGTTCGCCCTGGCCGCGCTGGGGCTCGCCGAGACGGATCGCCGGACCTCCGTGCGGCGGGGTCTCGCCGAGGCACGCCGCCGGGGTGGCCTCTCCCGCGCCGACATGGACGCCCTCTCGGGCCTCGGTATCGACCTCTCCGAGATCGTCTCCCGCGTCGAAGAGGCCCACGGGGCGGGGGTGTTGGAGCCGGGCGGGTCCCGTGGGCGGAGTGGCTGGGGGCGTCTCTCCGGTCACCGGCCCTTCACCCGTGACGCCAAGGATGTACTCACCCGCTCCCTCCGCACCGCCCACGCCCACCGCGACCGTCACATCGGCGACGAGCATCTTCTGCTCGCCCTCACCATCCGCCCCGGTGTCCCGGCCGAGGTTCTCGCCGACCACGGGGTGACGTACGAGGCGCTGGAGCGGGTTCTTTATGGCGTGGGGGAGGCCAAGGCGGGGTGACTTGGGAGAACCTGCGTCTGCTTGGGGCGGGTTGGGGGTGGGGGTGATGTGCGTTGCGGGGTGTTCGTTCGTCGTGGCTTGTCGCGCAGTTCCTCGCGCCCCTCTGGGGCAGGGGTAGGGGCTGCGCCCCTTGCCGCCTGCCCCCGGAGGGCGCAGCCCCTCTATCCCTTTGGTGTTCGCAGGGTCACCCCGATGTGCGCCGCCGCCGTCGACAGATGGCGGCGGGCGTCTCGGAGTTGGTCCTCGGTCACGCCGTGGTCGCGGGCCGCGTCGCGGATGTCGTCGCGGAAGCGGTCCAGGAGGCGGTCGAGGTCGCGGGCCGGGTCGCCCGTGGGGGTCTCGTGCGCCCAGGCGGGTTCGTAGGCGGCGGGGAACTCCTCGGGGGTGGTCGAGTACTCGGGCTCCCCCGAGCCGGTGTGTGTTCCGGCCCTGTCCCTACCCGCGCCCGGCCGCCCGAAGCCGAAGTCCTTGCCGAACTCCTTCCCGAAGTCCTTGCCGTACTCGCCGAACTCCTTGGCCAGTTCGGTCAGGCCCTCGCGGACGCCCGTCGGCCAGTCGCCCCGGGTGAAGTGGTCCTGGACGTGGTCCTGGACCCGCTTGGCGATGCGCTGCAGCTCCTCCTGGGCCTGGGTGCGGGCGTGCTCCTGGGCCTCCTTGGCCTGGCGGCGGGCGCGCTGGGCCTCCTCGCGGGCGCGGCGGCTCTCGTCCTTGGCGCGGCGGGCCTGTTCCTTCCACTCCTGCTTGACGCGGCGCATCTCCTCCTTCGCGGCGCGCCAGGACTCGTGGTCGGCGTACGCCCCGAACTCCCCGAGCGGGCCATGCTCGCCCTCGCCTGCCCCGCCGCCCTTGCGCGCCTCGGAGGCCGCCGCCCGCATCTCGCGGCGCAGGTCGCCCGCGGCGCCCCGGACATCGGCCCGGATCTCGGCGGCCAGCTCCGCCACCGACTCGCGGATCTCCAGCTCCAGATCGGCCAGCTCACCGCTGCGGTCGGCCAGTTCGGCGCGGCCCGCGTCGGTGATCGCGTACACCTTGCGGCCGCCCTCGGTGGTGTGGGTGACCAGGCCCTCGGCCTCCAGCTTGGCCAGGCGGGGGTAGACGGTGCCGGCCGAGGGTGCGTACAGGCCCTGGAAGCGCTCCTCCAGCAGGCGGATCACCTCGTAACCATGGCGTGGCGCCTCGTCCAGCAGCTTCAGCAGATACAGCCGCAGGCGTCCGTGGGCGAAGACGGGAGGCATGTCAGAGCACCTTCTTGTCGATCGTGCGGTCGGCCGCGGACTCGGCCTCGGCCGGGGTGTCACTGTCGCTGTCGGTCCCGGTGGCGGTCGAGCCGTCGATCGGGGCGGTGCTCGGGATGTCACCAGGGCCGTCGGAAGGATTGTCGGTCATGGTCCCGGGGCGGGCGGTGGGCGCGGGGGTCGGCGGAGCGCCTGGCGGGGCCTCGGGCGCACGCTCCGTCGCGCTCCCGCTCCTGCTCCCGCTCTTGCTCGCGCCTGGCGGCTCGCCCGCCTCCCCGTCCCACGACGGTGTGTCCTCCGCCGGGGGCCTGCGGAGGAGGGCGATGGAGCCGGAGACGGTGGTGGCCTTGAGGCGGCCGTTGCCCGTGCCGAGGCGGCCGGTGACCTTGTGGGCGCCCCAGGGGCCGCTGACGCGGAGGTCCTCGAAGGCGTTGGAGATGGTGCCGCCGGCGGTCTGGGCCTCGACCTCGGCGTCGGTCGGGTGGGGGAGGCGCAGGGCGATCTCGCCGGAGACGCTGGTGAGGCCGATGTCGGTGGGGCCGCCCGTCGGGTCGAGGTCGAGGATGATGGAGCCGCTCACCGAGTCGGCCTTCACGGTGGGGCAGGAGCCCTCCACGACGGTCAGGTCGCCGGAGACGGAGCTGAGCCGGAGGTCGCCCGTGAGGGCCTGTGCCTCCACATTGCCCGAGACCGTGGTGGCGCGCACCGGGCCCGACAGGCCGACCAGGGTGGTGTCTCCCGAGATGCCCTTCACCTCCGTACGCCCGCCCAGTCCGGACACGACGGCCGTGGCGCCGACCACGCCCACCTCGACACGGGTGCCCGTCGGGACGGCGAGGGACACCAGGACGCTGCGCCGCCAGCCCTTGCGGTCGAGCCACTTCAGGAAGCCCTTCCAGGGCAGATCGTCGTAGGCCACGGTCAGGGTGCCGTCCTTCTGGGTCACCGTCAGGGGCGGGCCCTCGACGTCCGACACCTCCAGACGGGCGGCAGCCTCGTCGGTGCCCACCACGTTCACCGTGCCGTTGACGACCCGCACGTGCAGTGCCGTCACCGGTTCGTCGAACGTGAGCTTCCGCGGCTCGGCGACGGACCACTCGGACATGTGCCGACCTCCTCCATACCCGCAATACGCGCAATATCGCGTCTTCCGTATTCACGATATATCGCGGTCACGGAAAGTCAATACACCCGTTCTGGTGATTCCGTAGGGAAATATGCGGGCAAATCGCCCTAGCGTGGGGGCATGTCGACGGAACGCTCCCAGGGATCCCGTGCCCCGCGGCCCACGCCCGCCCCCGGCGCGCTGCTGCTCTGCCGGGCGGACCCGGACTCCGTCGCCCCTGTCGCGCAACTGCTCCGGGAACGCATGCTGCTCACCTCGGCCGGCCGGGAGTGGACCGCGCTCGTGCCCGAGGGAAAGCCGTGGCTGCTGGGCGGCGAGCCCGTCGACCGGGTCCTCACCGGCTGGGCGACCGCCCTGGCCGTCGGCGTCCCCTGGCCCGTGCTCGCCCTCTGGTGGGACGCCGACCGCGGGGGCTACACCCTCGCCGCGGGCTTCCGCCGCACCGTCGGCTACGTCTGGCTGGCGAACGGCACCCCGGTCGGCGAGGACGAGGCGATGCGCACCTTCGCCGCCCGGCTCGGCCTGGACCCGGTCCTCGACACCCAGTCCCTGGACGACCTCACGCGACCCGACCCGGCGGCGGATGTCCGCTCCCGGCTGCTGGGCCTCCTCGCCGTCCTCACCCGAGCCGGAGTGACCCTCCCCGCCGGGCTCACCCCGGGGGAGCCCGCGGACCGCCTCCGGGAGGTGGCCCGCGTCCAGCCCGGCGTGCAGCGCATCGAGTGGACCGGCTGGCGCGGGGCGGTCCGCACGGAACTCGACGCCCTCGAACGCGGACGTCTCGGCCCCTGGCTCCCCTGGGCCGGCACCCCCAGGGCCCGTGCCCTGGCCACCGCCCAGCTCGTCGCGGGCCTGCCCGTCACCGCCTGGGGCCTGTACCGCCGCAGCCCCGGCTGGCTCGCCGCGGGCGGCCTGCTGGTCGCGCACGGCGCCCTCGGCCTGCTCTACGACCTGGCCCACCCGCGCGACTGACCGCCGGGCTCCGCCGCGACGGCGGCACCGAGATCCGTGCCTCGGCGCAGGTCCGGCCGGAGGGCCGGGCACGGGACGGAAGCCAGGGGCCCGTGGACGGAAGTCGTGCGCCCGTGGACGAAAGGCGGATGTCCGGCAGTCGGCGATTTCCCTACGGTCGACGGACCGATGACGACCCGGCCTCCCGACCGCCACGCAGAGGACCCTCATGCCCGCATCGTCCAAGCCTGCCGCACCGCCGCGGCCCCGGCACCGCTGGGCGGCCGTGGCCGGCCTGCTGGTACCTCGGTGAACTCATCGATCAGTACGACGCGGAGGGCGTGCACGGCTGCTCGGCAAGGCCGGGTTCGGGGTCGTGGCGGTGACCGGCGACGGCGCGTACAGACCCAAGGAGGCCTTCCGCGAGGTCGCGCGGCGCTACGGCGGCGGCCCGGACGTAGCGCGATGACCGAGCGAGGCGGAGCCGGCTACTCGTCCTCGTCCTCGTCGTCCAGCCGCGCCAGCCAGGTCGCCAGCCGCTCCACCGGAACCTCGAAGTCCGGGTTCAGATCCACGAACGTCCGCAGCTGCTCGGCCAGCCACTCGAAGGTGACCTCCTCCTCGCCACGCCGCTTCTCCAGTTCCTCGATGCCACGGTCCGTGAAGTACATGGGTCAAGGATAAGTGCGCGGAAACGGCCGGGCCGCACCCCCTGGAGAGGGGATGCGGCCCGGCCGCGTACCGTCTTCGGGCGCTGTTACGCCTCGAACACCTCACGCACCAGCTGCTCCTGCTCGGCCTGGTGGCGCTTGGCCGAGCCGACCGCCGGCGAGGAGCCGTGCGGGCGGGAGATACGGCGCAGGCGCTCGCCGTGCGGGACGTCCGCGCCGACCGCGAGGTCGAGGTGGTCGATCAGGTTGAGCGCGATGAACGGCCAGGCACCCTGGTTCGCCGGCTCCTCCTGGGTCCAGAGGTACTTCTCGGCGTTCGGGTACTTGTTGACCTCCGCCTGGACCTCGGCACCCGGCAGCGGGTAGAGGCGCTCGATGCGGATGATCGCCGTGTCCGTGATGCCGCGCTTCTGACGCTCGGCCTCCAGGTCGTAGTAGACCTTGCCGGCGCAGAAGACGACCTTCTTGACCGCGTTCGGGTCGACCGAGCTGTCGCCGATGACCGGGCGGAACTCACCGCTCGTGAACTCCTCCGCCTTCGACGCGGCGGCCTTCAGGCGCAGCATCGACTTCGGGGTGAAGACGACCAGCGGCTTGTGGTGCGGGTTGTGCACCTGCCACCGCAGGAGGTGGAAGTAGTTCGACGGCGAGGTCGGCATCGCGACCGTCATGTTGTTCTGCGCGCACATCTGCAGGAAGCGCTCCGGGCGGGCGGACGAGTGGTCCGGGCCCTGGCCCTCGTAGCCGTGCGGGAGGAGCAGGGTGACGCCGGAGGTCTGGCTCCACTTCTGCTCCGCCGACGAGATGAACTCGTCCACGACCGTCTGGGCGCCGTTGACGAAGTCGCCGAACTGGGCCTCCCACAGCACCAGGGACTCGGGACGGGCCAGCGAGTAGCCGTACTCGAAGCCCATCGCCGCGTACTCGGAGAGCAGGGAGTTGTAGACGTTCAGCCGCGCCTGGTCCTCGGAGAGGTACATCAGCGGCGTGAACTCCTCGCCCGTCTCACGGTCGATGATCACCGCGTGACGCTGGCCGAAGGTGCCGCGCTGCGAGTCCTGACCGGCGAGGCGGACCGGGGTGCCCTCCAGCAGGAGGGAGCCGATCGCGAGGGTCTCGCCCATGCCCCAGTCGATGGTGCCGTCCTCGACCATGCCCGCCCGGCGCTGCAGCTGCGGCAGCAGACGGGGGTGGGCGGTGATGTGGTCCGGGACGTTGACCTGGGACTCGGCGATGCGCTTGACGGTCTCCGCGGTGATCGCGGTGTTCACCGCGACCGGGAAGCCGTCCTGCGGGGCCTCGGCGTCGGCGGCCGTCGCCGGCTGCGCGATGGCCTCGCGGACCTCCGTGAAGACCTTCTCCAGCTGGCCCTGGAAGTCCTGCAGCGCCTGCTCGGCCTCTTCCAGGGTGATGTCGCCGCGACCGATGAGGGACTCGGTGTAGAGCTTGCGCACCGAGCGCTTCTTGTCGATCAGGTCGTACATCAGCGGCTGGGTGAAGGCCGGGTTGTCCGACTCGTTGTGACCGCGGCGGCGGTAGCAGATGAGGTCGATCACCACGTCCTTGTTGAACGCCTGGCGGAACTCGAAGGCCAGCCGCGCGATGCGGACGACGGCCTCGGGGTCGTCGCCGTTCACATGGAAGATCGGGGCCTCGATCATGCGGGCCACGTCGGTGGCGTACATCGAGGAACGCGACGACTCGGGAGCCGCCGTGAAGCCGACCTGGTTGTTGATGACGATGTGGACCGTGCCGCCGGTGCGGTAACCCCGCAGCTGCGACATGTTCAGGGTCTCGGCCACCACGCCCTGGCCCGCGAAGGCCGCGTCGCCGTGCAGGGCCACCGGCAGGACGGTGAAGTCCGTGCCGCCCTTGTTGATGATGTCCTGCTTGGCGCGCGCGACGCCCTCCAGGACCGGGTCGACCGCCTCCAGGTGCGAGGGGTTCGCGACCAGGCTGACCTTGATCTGCTCGCCGTCGAGGCCGGTGAAGGTGCCCTCGGCGCCCAGGTGGTACTTCACGTCGCCGGAGCCGTGCATCGACTTCGGGTCGAGGTTGCCCTCGAACTCGCGGAAGATCTGCGCGTACGACTTGCCGACGATGTTGGCGAGGACGTTCAGCCGGCCGCGGTGGGCCATGCCGATGACGACCTCGTCGAGACGGGACTCCGCCGCCGAGTCGATGACCGCGTCGAGCAGCGGGATGACGGACTCGCCGCCCTCCAGGCTGAAGCGCTTCTGGCCGACGTACTTCGTCTGCAGGAAGGTCTCGAAGGCCTCCGCCGCGTTCAGCCGGCGCAGGATCCGCAGCTGCTCCTCGCGCTCCGGCTTGCTGTGCGGGCGCTCGATGCGGTCCTGGATCCAGCGGCGCTGCTTCGGGTCCTGGATGTGCATGAACTCGACGCCGGTGGTGCGGCAGTACGAGTCGCGCAGGACGCCGAGGATGTCGCGGAGCTTCATCAGGGACTTGCCGGAGAAGCCGCCGACGGCGAACTCGCGCTCCAGGTCCCACAGGGTGAGCCCGTGCTCGGTGATGTCCAGGTCGGGGTGCTTGCGCTGGCGGTACTCCAGCGGGTCGGTGTCGGCCATGACATGGCCGCGGACCCGGTAGGAGTGGATCAGCTCGAAGACCCGTGCGGCCTTGGTGACGTCGTCGTCGTGGCTGGCGTCGATGTCCTTGAGCCAGCGGACCGGCTCGTAGGGGATGCGCAGGGCCTCGAAGATGTCGTCGTAGAACCCGCCCTCGCCGAGCAGGTAGTTGGCGACGATCCGCAGGAACTCGCCCGAGGCGGCGCCCTGGATGACCCGGTGGTCGTACGTCGAGGTCAGCGTCATGACCTTCGAGATGCCCAGCTTGTTCAGGGTGTCCTGGGAGGTGCCCTGGAACTCGGCCGGGTAGTCCATGGAGCCGACGCCCATGATGACCGACTGACCGGGCATCAGACGCGGGACCGAGTGGACGGTGCCGAGGCCGCCGGGGTTGGTCAGGGAGACCGTGACACCGGTGAAGTCGTCCATCGTCAGCTTGCCGTCGCGGGCGCGGCGGACGATGTCCTCGTAGGCCTGCCAGAACTCGAAGAAGTTCAGCGTCTCGGCCTTCTTGATGCCCGCGACGACCAGCTGGCGGTCGCCGTTGGGCTTCACCAGGTCGATGGCGAGGCCGAAGTTGACGTGCGGCGGCTTGACGAGGGTGGGCTTCCCGTCCTTCTCCGCGTAGTGCCAGTTCATCGACGGCATCGTCTTGATGGCCTGCACCATCGCGTAGCCGATCAGGTGCGTGAAGGAGATCTTCCCGCCCCGGGCGCGCTTCAGGTGGTTGTTGATGACGATGCGGTTGTCGAACAGCAGCTTCACCGGGACCGCGCGCACGGACGTGGCCGTGGGCAGCTCCAGCGAGGCGTTCATGTTCTTCGCGACCGCGGCGGCGGGGCCGCGCAGCGTGATGAACTCCGGGCCCTCGGCGGTGGCGGCGGCGGGCGCGGCCTGCTTCGCAGGGGCGGCGGCGACCGGCTTGGCCGGTGCCGGCGCGGCGGCCGCGGGCTTCGCGGGGGCCGGGGCCGGAGCGGCCGCGGCGGGCTTCGGCGCAGCCGGGGCGGGGGCGGCCTTGGCGGCGGGTGCGGCCTGGGCCGGGGCGGCGGGGGCCGCCGGTGTGGTGGTCGCTGCGGCCCCCGCGGCCGCAGTGCTCGCCGGAGCCGTGGCGGCAGGTGCGCCTGGCTTGTAGTCGGCGAAGAAGTCCCACCAGGCTCGGTCCACCGAGTTCGGGTCCTGGAGGTACTGCTGATAGATCTCGTCGACGAGCCACTCGTTCGGACCGAAGGCCGCAGCGGGGTTCTTACCCGCTTGGTCTGCGTCGGTCGAGATGCTCGAGTTACTGGGGGACTGTGGCGACACGGCGGCAACCGCCCTCTTCCGCTTCACAAGGTGATGGACAGCGGGAATCAAGGCTACGCCCCTGTGGCCGTGAAGGTCAGGCCGAGTCCGCTCTTCGTCGCGTAAGTCACATTGGAAAGCGTGTTTCGGGGGTGGAAATGGCGGGAAACAAGCGTGGTTCCGGTCCGGAAGGGGGGTGAGGGGTGCGGGCCGGGCATGCGTCGGGTGGGGCCTGCGGGTATGTGTACGCGGCCCTCTGCCCGAACGCACCTGATCACGCGTGTCCGGCTGGGCGGATCGGGCGTGGATCTTGTGGCTCCGGTTCGAACTTTACGTCAACTTGGCAGAGATGTAAGCCCCGGGAGAATGAGCGATATTCGGCAATGGTGGGGGGATTCAGCCAGGGGTGATGTGGGTATCCCGGGCCGGCGCTCCTAGAAGGTCGCCGTTCCCTGGGGACGTGAGGGGGCGCCGGGGAGGACGACCTGGATGCGGCAGCCCTTGGGCGACTCGGCCACGCCGATACGGCCGCCGTGGAGGTCCACCGCCCAGCGGGCGATGGCGAGGCCGAGGCCGGTGCCGCCGTCGCTGCCGGGGCCGTGGGGGGAGCTGACGGCGCCGCGGTTGAAGCGTTCGAAGACGCGGTGCCACTCGGACTCGGGGATGCCGGGGCCCTCGTCCAGGACCTCCAGTTCCAGTGACTCCGGGGCGGGACCCCGCCGGGCCTTCACCGTGACACGGCCGTGGGCCGGGCTGTGCTTGACCGCGTTGTCGATGAGGTTGGCGACGACCTGGTGGATGCGTTCCGGGTCGGCGTTGGCCGTCAGCTCCGGCGGGTGCACGTCCAGGTGGAGGTGGACGTCGGTGCGGGTGTGCTTGCCGGAGTCCGAGGCGACGCCGCCGCGCGCGGAGGCGACCATCTGGGCCTCCTTGAGGACGCCCGAGAGATACGGCCACACCTCGAAACGGCGGCGGCGCAGCGGGACCACGCCGTTGTCGAGGCGGGACAGGTCCAGCAGCGTCTCGACCAGGCGGCCCAGGCGTTCCGTCTGCTTCAGGGCGGTGCGCATCGTCTCGGGGTCGGCCTGGGTGACACCGTCGACGATGTTCTCCAGGACCGCGCGCAGGCCGGCGATGGGCGTGCGCAGCTCGTGCGAGACGTTCGCCACCAGCTCCTTGCGCTGGCGGTCCTGGGCCTCCAGCTCGTCGGCCATGAGATTGATCGTGTGGGCGAGGTCGCCCAGCTCGTCCCGCCGGTTCTCGCTGACCCGGCGGGTGTAGTCGCCGCGCGAGATGGAGCGGGCGACCGCGTTCATCTCGTCCAGGGGGGCGGTGAGTGAATGCGCCACGAACTGCGTTATCAGGAGTGTGGCGATCATCGAGAACACCGTGATGAAGCGGAGCTCCGTCTTGGTGTGCACGGCGATCATCGACAGACCGGTCGTGATCAGGACCGAGATGACGACGAGCGCGCCGAGCTTCGTCTTGATCGAGAAGGGGCGCACACCGCCGAGCGGGCCCGCGCCCTTCCGCGGCTGCGCGCCACCGGGAATCCGGTTCCGGGACCTCGGGTCACCGACTCCGCTCATCACGCCACCAGCCCCCTGTGCCTACGTACCGACGTACCTGCGCGCCCGTGTGTCCGCTGCGCACGCGGTGCGGGCACGGGGTCAGGGATTGGGGGTCTCCAGGGCGTACCCCACACCGTGCACCGTGCGGATCCGCTCCGCGCCGATCTTCCGCCGCAGCGCCTTGATGTGGCTGTCCACGGTCCGCGTCCCGGACGCGTCCGCCCAGTCCCACACCTCGGCGAGCAGCTGCTCGCGCGAGAGTACGGCACGCGGGGTGTTCGCGAGACATACCAGCAGGTCGAACTCGGTGGGCGTGAGGTGCACGTCCTCGCTGCGGACCCGGACCCGGCGCTGCGCGTGGTCGATCTCCAGCTCGCCGAGGCGCAGGATGCCCGAGCGGGGGGTGGTGGCGGCCAGCGCGGCGCGCTCCACCCGGCGGAGCAGGACGTGCACACGGGCGGCCAGCTCCCGCATGGAGAACGGCTTGGTCATGTAGTCGTCGGCGCCGACGCCGAGGCCGACCAGCATGTCCGTCTCGTCGTCCCGGGCGGTGAGCATCAGCACGGGGACGGGCCGCTGGGCCTGGACGCGCCTGCACACCTCCAGACCGTCGAAGCCGGGCAGCATGATGTCGAGGATCAGCAGGTCGGGCTGCCAGGCCTCCGCGGTGTCCACCGCGGCCGGGCCGTCGGACGCGGTCTGCACGACGAAACCCTCGGCGCGCAGGCGGGCCGCGATGGCGTCGACGATCGTCGGGTCGTCCTCGACCACGAGCACCCGGCGCTGTGCGCCCGGCGTCGCCGTGGTGTTGCTGTGGGTGGTGTGTGTCTGCTCCATCGCCCGCCCCTGTGTTGCTTTCCGGAATCCGTGGGGTGATCCCTTGACTACGCATGGCTGCGCATGACTGCGATTGACGCTTGAATGATCGGCGTCAGGCAAGCAGGGTACGGGCAGTCACCGCACCAGGGCTATCCAGGTCGGATCGCGAGGTGCACCACGTCCGGAACTCCTCGGGCAACCGGGATCTCTTCGGTACGCACCTGCTGGAACCCGGCATTCCCCAAGGTTTCCTCGAATTCCGCAGATGGCCGGGCCGACCAGACGGCAAGCACCCCACCAGGTCTCAACGCCCTTGCGCAGCTTGCCAGTCCGGCGGGCGCGTAGAGGCTGTCGTTGGCCTCGGAGACGGTCCAGTCCGGGCCGTTGTCGATGTCCAGGCAGAGCGCGTCGAACGTGGCGGATGTCTCATTGACGTACTTGACGAGATCGGCTTCGACGATCTCCGTACGGGGGTCCGCGAGTGCTTCGGCGGACACCTCGGACAGCGGTCCGGCGCGGTGCCAGTCGATGACGGAGGGTTCGCGTTCGACAACTGTGATCGGACCCCAGCGCGGATCCGCGGCGGCGTGCGCCAGCGAGAAGCCGACGCCCAGACCCCCGATGAGCACATGTGGCCGAGAACGGCCGTCCAGGGCGTCGAGGGCGGCGTCGACCAGCAGCCGTTCCGAGCGGCCGTCCGAGGTGTCCATCAGGAAGCATCCGTTGGCGATGATCTGCAGCAGTTCCCCGTGCCGCCGCAGCACCACTTCGCCGTAGGGGCCCTCGCGTCGGTCGATGACTTCGGGTTCGTCGGTGATGGGCATCCGCCCATCCTCGCGCGCCGGGGACGCGGGGGCGGCCGAATTACGTCGCGGGGCGCGGGACTTCAGAGGGTCAGGCCGTGGCCGTAGGGGAAGAGGGGGTCGGCCGTGTCGTTGGGGACGTCCGGGCGGGACGCCTCCACCGCCGCCATGGAACGCGGGAGTTCGAAGGGCAGCCGGCCCTCCGCGCGGGCCCGGCCGAAGGCCACGTCGAGCAGGGCCGCGTCCGAGGCGCCGTAGTCGGCGACGAGCGCGGCGGCCCGCGCGGCGATCTCCGGGAGCACGGCGGGCCGTTCCAGGTTGACGCAGACCAGTGTGGGCACGGCCGCCAGCAGCGCGAGGATCTCCCGCAGCCGCTCCTCGCCGAAGGCCAGCGACCCGGAGTGGAAGAACGACTCGAAGAAGCCGGGCCGCTCCTCGTACGGCGTCCGCAGCCGCAGGACGGCCACGTCCGCGTCCGCCGGATCGGCCACGACATTGCCGTACCGGGACGCCGTCTGCGCGCCCACGCCCTCGACGTACAGGTTCGGCCGGTCGGTGAGCGGGAGCAGGGAGCGGTTGGTGAGGACGGTGAGCGAGCGGCGCTGGGCGGTCTCGCCGAGGGTGGTGAACTCGGCGGCGCCCACGGTCTCCTCGGCGCGGTCCGGGTCGGCGTAGCGCCGCTCGAAGAGGCCGAGGACGAACTTCTCGCGCAGCAGCCGGCGTACGGAGGTGTCGATCCGTTCCTCGGCGATCCGGCCGGAGCGGACCAGTTCGACGATCACCTCGGGGCACTGCTCGCCGCCGAACTGGTCGGCGCCCGCGGCCAGGGCCTTGGCGGCGCGCTCGGCGACGGTGAGATGTTCGACGCCCCAGGCACGGGCCTGGTGCAGCTCGCCGCCGATGGGGGCGTCGGTGAGCAGGCCCCAGTCGGTGCAGACGACGCCGTCGAAGCCGAGGCGTTCGCGCAGCAGACCGGTGAGGACGTCCCGGTTGAAGCCGAAGCCGACCTCCTCCCAGCCGTCCACGCCGATCGGCTGTCCGTAGTACGGCATCAGCTGTGAGCAGCCGGCCTCGATCGCCGCCCGGAAGGGCGCGAGGTGGTACTCGCTCATGCCGCCGGGATAGATCTGCTCCTTGCCGTGCGGGAAGTGCGGGTCCTCACCGCCCTGTTGCGGGCCGCCGCCGGGGAAGTGCTTGACCATGGCGGCCACCGAGCGCGGGCCGAGCCGGGGCCCCTGGAGACCGCGGACGTACGCCCGGACCAGGGCGCTCGTCACCTCGGCGGACGAGCCGAAGGTGCCGGACTGACGGGACCAGCGGGGCTCGGTGGCGAGGTCGATCTGCGGGTGCAGGGCGACCCGGAAACCGACGGCGAGGTACTCGCGGCGGACCGTGTCGGCGAACCGCTCCACCAGCTCCGGTTCGCCGATCGCGGCCAGACCCAGGGGTTCGGGCCAGGCCGAGAAGGCGCCGGAGCCGAAGGAGGCGCCCGGGTGGTCGGTGAAGGCGTGGCGCGGGTCGGTGGAGAGGGTGACCGGGATGCCCAGCCGGGTGTCCGCCGCGAGCGCCTGGAGCCGGTTGACCCACTCGGCCGTCTCCCGGACCCCGTACCGGCCCACGAGGTTGAAGTGGGTCAGACGGCCGTCCGCGACCAGGTCCGTGGTGCCGTGCCGGAGGAACGGTCCGTCGCCCGTCTCGGCCAGTGACCCGTCGGGGTTCATGGTGAGCATCGCGTGGAAGAGCTGGCCCGCCTTCTCCGCGAGGGTCATCCGGGCCAGGAGGTCCTCCACGCGTTCGTCGACGGGGCGGTGCGGGTCGCGGTACGGGAGCATGCGATTCCTTGTACGAGGGCTCGGGCGGCGCTACTTGACCGAGCGGACGAACTGGACGGCGAGGGCGCCCGCGATCGAGGCGAGCGCGCCGAACAGGAACAGCGCGCTGTAGTTGGCGCCGGTGCCGCCGATGGCCAGCAGGCCCGGGGCGATGATCGGGACGAGGGACTGGGGGAGGGCGTTGCCGATGTTGAGGACGCCCATGTCCTTGGCGGACTCCTGCGGATCGGGCAGCACGGCGGCGGCCAGCGCCATGTCGACCGAGAGATAGAGCCCCTCGGCGAAGCCGAAGACGACCATGGCGAGGAGATACGTCCCGAAGGTGTGGGCGGTGGCCATCAGCGCGAGCCCGGCCGCCATCCCGAGCGAGGAGCCGAGGACGTACGGCTTGCGGCGGCCTGAGCGGTCGGAGAGCTGGCCGCCCGCGATCGAGCCGACGACGGTCGCGGCGACCATGACGAGCATGCCGACGAAGAACCTGTCGGCGACCTCGGTGCCGTCGTAGCCCATGCGGTCCATCAGGAAGTAGACGGAGTAGCTGGTCACACAGGCGGCGCCGGTGAAGACCAGGAAGCGGCCGACGAAGTTCCACATGAAGTCGGGGTGCCGGCGCGGGTTCACCCAGAAGCTGCGCAGGAACTCCTTGAGGCTGTACGGCTCGAACGCGCCGGTGCGCGCCGGGCGGTCGCGGTCCTTGACGACCACGCTCAGGAAGCCGACCGAGGCCAGGCCGATCAGCCCGGGCACGAGGAACGCGAGGAAGAGCGAGCCGCTGAAGAGCTGGGCGAGTCCCGCCCCTGCCACCAGGGACAGCGACAGCGTCATGCCGACGATGCCGGAGACCCGGGCCCGCTGCCGGTCCGGTACCAGGTCCGGTACGCACGAGGTCAGCGCGGCGAGGGTGGCGTTGATACCGAGCTGCGCCACCGCCCAGCCGAGCATCAGGGTGAGCACGCTGCCGCCGAGGGCGACGATCAGGAGACCCGCCAGACCGGTGACCATGCCGCCGAGCAGCCAGGGCCGCCGCCGGCCGAATCGGCTGGTCGTACGGTCGGACAGGGCGCCGAAGACCGGGTTGGCGA
This sequence comes from Streptomyces griseiscabiei, assembly GCF_020010925.1. Lineage (NCBI taxonomy): Bacteria > Bacillati > Actinomycetota > Actinomycetes > Kitasatosporales > Streptomycetaceae > Streptomyces > Streptomyces griseiscabiei. The sequence goes on from NZ_JAGJBZ010000002.1 coordinate 379,564, forward strand.
GCATCGCGAGCAGGGCGCCGACGGAGAGCACCCGGCCGAGGGCCGCGCCCCGGCTCGCCTCCGGGACGATCTGGTTCACACGCAGGGCGAGGGTGACGACGACCGGGGTGAGGACCGCGAGATAGGTGCCGAACTGGGCCAGGGCCAGACCGAGGACGAGTCGGGCGGGGGCGTTCTCGATCTGCCGGGGGAGGTCGGGGGACCCGGGGGGTCGAAGGGACTGCGGTGGCTGAGGGGACTGTGGGGGCTGAGGGGACTGCGAGGGTCGTGGGGTCGCCTTGCCGAGCGGGACGGCGTCCGGGGTGACGGCCATGGGCTCTCCTGGGGGACGAGGGCGGCTTCGCTGCCGCGCAGGCCCGTTCAGGGAAGCAGCAAAACCGAGTGGGTACTAGGTTTGCTGCAAGTGGCCACAATCACGCGGCACATGGCTTGAAAGAAGAGGTCGTTGACTCGTGTAACCGCCGGTCCGCGAGGGCGGTTCGAGGCCGTGCGACGGGGGCTGGGGCTGCCCTAGGGCCTGTCTTCAAATTCCCGCCTGCCCCGCGACGCCATGCACGCTCCCCCACTCTCGGCTTCGCTCGAGCGGGAGGTACCCCCACCGCCGCACCGGGCCCTGACCCGAGTACGTCCAGTACGCGGGTCAGGGCCCGGCACGCCAAGAGCACGCTCCCCCAGTCTCGGCTTCGCTCGACCGGGAGGTACCCCCACGACGCCGCGGGGCCGCCCTTCGGGCGACGACGGGAATTTGAAGACAGGCCCTAGGGTGGCGGACATGGTGCGAAACCGGAGGCCGCAGGGGTCCGGCACGCGTGGCTCGTACGCCGTCGGGGACGAGCGGCGCCTGCGCATTCTCGAAGCGGCCGTCGAGCACTTCGCCCAGCGGGGTTTCCACGCCTCCTCCCTGGCACGGATCGCCGACGATGTCGGCATCACCCAGGGCGGGCTGCTGCACCACTTCCGCAGCAAGGAGGATCTGCTCGTCCAGGTGCTGGAGCGCATGGACGAGTCCGACCGGGAGCGGTTCTTCTCCAAGGAGTTCGATTCGGCGGCCCAGATGTTCGCCGCGCTCGTGCGGCTCGCCGAGTACAACAGCGCGCGGCCGGGCCGCACCCGGATGTTCAACGTCCTGGCCGCCGAGGCGGGCGACCCCGGTCATCCCGCCCACACGTACTTCGTCAAGCGGTACGCCGAGGTCGTGGACACCGTGGCGGGAGTGCTGCGGCGCGGGGTGGACGCCGGTGAACTGCGGGCCGGCACGGATGTCGTGGCCGTCGCGCAGGAACTGGCGGCGGTGATGGACGGGCTGCAGATCCAGTGGGTGCTGGACCCGAAGGGGTTCGACATGGCGGGGCGGTTCCGGGCGTATACGGAGCGGGTGGCCCGGGAGATCGGGGCGGACGCGGCCTAGGGCCTGTCTTCACATTCCCGTCGTCGCCCGAAGGGCGGCCCCGCGGCGTCGTGGGGGTACCTCCCGGTCGAGCGAAGCCGAGACTGGGGGAGCGTGCTCTCGGCGTGCCGGGCCCTGACCCGCGTACTGGACGTACTCGGGTCAGGGCCCGGTGCGGCGGTGGGGGTACCTCCCGCTCGAGCGAAGCCGAGAGTGGGGGAGCGTGCATGGCGTCGCGGGGCAGGCGGGAATGTGAAGACAGGCCCTAGGGCCCTTCTGACGGATCTTCGCGGCGTCGGAGATCCACCAGAAGGGCCTAGGGGCACCGGCGGCTGTCGAGTTGCTGTGAATCGTGGCGCGGGTGGCGGGGGTCACAGACAAGGGACCGGCGAGGCGTCGAAGGTGGGGTGAACCGGAAGGAGCGCCTCACCTTGGACGCCGCCGAGACCGACGCTGTTGGGACCGACGCTGCCGAGACAGACGTCGCCGGGACCGACGCTGCCGGGACCGGCGCCTCCGGGACCGCGACCGCCGCGCGACCCTTCCTCGACGGCATCCCTCGGCAGGCGGGTGCGGTGCCGGCCGAAGTGGCGCGACGCGAGGACGAGCCCGAGGGCGAGCCCGCGGGGCTCGAAGAACGCGTGCCCGCCCCGCGCACGCGCCCCCCGCTCCCGCGCCCTTGGCGGCTGCTCCCCACGCCCACCGGTACGCCCTTCACCTTCTTCTACGCCGCCGTCCTGCTGGGCACCTCGCTGGTCGCCGCGCACGCCGATCCGGCGCTGGTGCACGCGCTGCACCAGGGCTCCAGCACGGACGTGGCGCACCTGGTCCGGACCCCGGTGCTGGTGCTGTTCGCCAGCGCGCTGTGGGTCGCGGGCGGGGTCGGATCCCCGTACGCCCTCGGTTTCGTGCTGGTGCTGACCGCGCTGGAACGCCGGGTCGGCGGGTGGCGCACGGCCGCGGTCTTCCTGCTGGGCCATGTCCTCGCCACCCTCGCGACCGAGGTCCCGGTGGGCTTCGCCGTCCTGGCGGGCCGTCTCCCCGACAGTTCCCTCCACCGTCTCGACTACGGCATCAGCTTCGGGGTGGCGGCGAGTGTGGGCGCGTTGGCGGGGCTGCTGTCGCCGTGGCTGCGGTGGCCGATCCTGCTGTGCTTCGGCGGCATGCTGGTGGACGACCTGTTCGCGTACGCGGACCCGATGACGAACTGGGGGCATCTGATGTCCCTGGCCATCGAGGTGGCGACCTGGCCGGTGGTGCGGAGTTGGCGGCGGGCGCGGCAGGCCGGGCCGGTGGGCCCCGGGGCGGGGACGGGGCGGGCTCAGGCCGTCACGACCGTCGCGTAGCCGCCGCCCGCGCCCAGCGCGTCCAGCGGGCCGTGGAGGCGAGGCGGCCGGAGCGGAGCACGGTGACGTCGTCGCACGGGTCGAGCCCGGCCGTCGGCTCGTCGAGCAGGAGCAGTGTGGGCGCATCGACGATGGCCTGCGCGATGCCCACCCGCTGTTTCATCCCGCCGGAGAGGGTACGGAGCCTGTGCCCCAGCCGGTCGCCCCGGTCGACGGCCTCCGCCGCCCTGGTGACCGCCTCCGCGATCCGCCCGCCCGGCATCGCGCGCAGCCACGCCGCGTACGCCAGGAACTCGCGGACCGTGCAGCCGCGGAGCACATCGATGGATTCACCGCGTGAGGTTGCGCAGGTGGCGGCGTCGTACCGGCGGGGAGGTGCGCCGGTGGCACGAGCGGCGCTCGTGCGCCGGTCGGGGGTGCGTGGAGGGCGCGTGAGGGGCGCGTACGGCGGTGCGCGCCGACCGGTGCTCCGGATCGGCGGCGCTGTTCCGTGCGCCCGGGTCACGGCCGCCCGTCGCCCGCCCGCCCCGTGAACCTCGCACTCGTCAGCGGCGCTTCCACCCTCCACCCCAGTGCCTCGTACAGCGCCCGCCCGTCCGGTGTGCCGGCCAGGACCCCGGTCTCCGCGCCCTGGGTGAGGGCGGAGCGGGTGAGGGTGTGGAGGACGGTGGTGGCGAGGCCGCGGCGGCGGTGGTCCGGGGACGTCTCTATCTGGTCGACGACGGCGGTCGCCCCGGTGGGGGCGATCTGGCCGCGGGCGGCGAAGGAGCCGTCGGGCGCGGCGATCATCACCCGGGTCACCCCACCGGTCGACCAGGTGCGCAGCCGGTAGCCGTCGGGGAGGGGGCGGGACGTGGCCGCGGGGGTCCCGTGCGTCCTCAGCCGGGTCGTCATCAGGCAGCCCGGCTCGGGGTCCACCCACCAGCCCTCGCCGAGCCAGGGCGTCACCCTCGACGGCTCCGCGAAGACCTTGAGCCAGACCGCGGCCCCGGTGACGGCGTCCGCGACCTTACGGACCGCCGCCTCCGTCACCTCCTCGTTCGTCGCCCCGAGGACGTGGCGGGTGACGTGGTGGGCCATGCCCATGTCGATCGTGCAGCCCCACGGCTCGGCCACCGGCGGCGCCGCACCACGCGAGACCACCCATCCGTCGACCCAGGCCCGCACGATTCCGTCCACCACGACCTCCGTGTGTGTAGGTGAGTAAGTAGGTAAGCAATCAGTCGGTAATAGGTGATGTTGGAAAGAGAGTATTACTCATGGTGGAGCGGGCGGGTGTGACCGTCGGTCTCCGGGGTGCGTGATCGCCCACAGCGAACGGGCCGCCCCTCGGGGAACATTCCTCGGCTCATGTGCATTGAGTCGGCATAGCTCAACTTGACTGCCTAGGGAGAGATCATGGCATCGACGTCCGCACCGCTCACCCTGCCCGTGCTGCCGCTCGACGAGGAGGTCGTGCTGCCGGGAATGGTGGTGCCGTTGGACCTCAATGACACAGATGTACGGGCCGCGGTGGAGGCCGCGCAGGCGGCGGCCCGGGCCGAGCCCGGGAAGCCGAAGGTGCTGCTGGTGCCGCGGATCGACGGGGCGTACGTGAGCACGGGTGTGCTCGGGACCGTCGAGCAGGTCGGACGGCTGGCGGACGGCGACCCCGGCGCGCTCATCCGCGCCCTCGGGCGGGTGCGGATCGGGGCCGGGACCACCGGGCCCGGCGCCGCCCTGTGGGTCGAGGGGACGCGGGCCGACGACAGCGTGCCGGAGCCGCTGCCCGGACAGGTGGCCGAACTCGTCAAGGAGTACAAGGCACTTGCCACCAGCTGGCTGCGCAAGCGCGGCGCCTGGCAGGTCGTGGACCGGGTGCAGGCGATCGACGACGTCTCCGCGCTCGCCGACAACTCCGGGTACTCGCCCTTCCTCACCGTCGAGCAGAAGATCCAGCTCCTGGAGACCGCCGACCCGATCGCCCGGCTGAAGCTCGCCACCCAGCAGCTGCGCGACCACCTCGCCGAGCAGGACGTCGCCGAGACCATCGCCAAGGACGTCCAGGAGGGCGTCGAGAAGCAGCAGCGCGAGTTCCTGCTGCGGCGTCAGCTCGAAGCCGTCCGCAAGGAGCTGCGCGAGCTGAACGGCGAACAGGACGGCGAGGAGTCCGACGACTACCGGGCCCGCGTCGAGGCCGCCGACCTGCCGGAGACGGTCCGGGAGGCCGCCCTCAAGGAGGTCGACAAGCTGGAGCGGTCCAGCGACCAGTCCCCCGAGGGCGGCTGGATCCGGACCTGGCTCGACACCGTGCTCGAACTTCCCTGGAACGAGCGAACCGATGACACTGGCGCGTACGACATCCGGGGCGCCCAGCGGGTGCTCGACGCCGAGCACGCCGGTCTGGAGGACGTGAAGGAGCGCATCACCGAGTACCTCGCCGTGCGCAAGCGGCGCGCGGACCGGGGGCTGGGTGTCGTCGGCGGGCGGCGCGGCGGTGCCGTGCTCGCCCTCGTCGGGCCGCCCGGTGTCGGCAAGACCAGCCTCGGCGAGTCCGTGGCGCACGCGATGGGCAGGAAGTTCGTCCGGGTCGCGCTCGGCGGTGTGCGCGACGAGGCGGAGATCCGCGGGCACCGGCGTACGTACGTCGGGGCGCTCCCCGGACGGATCGTCCGCGCCATCAAGGAGGCCGGGTCCATGAACCCCGTCGTCCTGCTCGACGAGATCGACAAGGTCGGCTCCGACTTCCGGGGCGACCCGGCCGCCGCGCTGCTCGAAGTCCTCGACCCCGCGCAGAACCACACCTTCCGGGACCACTACCTGGAGGTGGAACTCGACCTGAGCGACGTCGTCTTCCTCGCCACGGCCAATGTGCTGGAGGCCATCCCCGAGGCCCTGCTCGACCGGATGGAGCTCGTCCGGCTGGACGGGTACACCGAGGACGAGAAGGTCGTCATCGCCCGGGACCATCTGCTGCCCCGTCAGCTGGAGCGGGCCGGGCTCGGCGCCGACGAGGTCGTCCTCGACGAGGGCGCGCTGCGCAAGCTGGCCGGCGAGTACACCCGCGAGGCGGGCGTGCGGAACCTGGAACGGTCCGTGGCGCGGCTGCTGCGCAAGGTCGCGGCCCAGCACGAACTGGGGCGGCGGGAGCTGCCGTTCACCGTCACCGAGGGGGAGCTGCGCGGGCTCATCGGGCGCCCGCACCACGTACCCGAGTCGGCCCAGGACCCGGCGGAGCGGCGGACGGCGGTGCCGGGTGTCGCGACCGGGCTCGCGGTCACCGGCGCGGGTGGTGACGTGCTGTACGTCGAGGCGTCGCTCGCCGACCCGGAGACGGGCGCGGCGGGGCTGACCCTCACCGGCCAGCTGGGCGACGTGATGAAGGAGTCCGCGCAGATCGCGCTCTCCTTCCTGCGCTCGCACGGCGCGGAGCTGGAGCTGCCCGTCGCCGACCTCAAGGACCGGGGTGTGCACATCCACTTCCCGGCGGGCGCGGTCCCCAAGGACGGCCCGAGCGCCGGCGTCACCATGACGACGGCCCTCGCCTCGCTGCTGTCCGGGCGGCTGGTCCGTACGGACGTGGCGATGACCGGTGAGGTCTCGCTGACCGGGCGGGTGCTGCCCATCGGCGGCGTCAAGCAGAAGCTGCTCGCGGCGCATCGGGCCGGTGTCACCACCGTCGTCATCCCCAAGCGGAACGAGGCCGACCTCGACGACGTCCCCGCGGAGGTGCTGGACAAGCTCGACGTCCACGCCGTGACGGATGTCCGGCAGGTGCTGGAGCTGGCGCTCGCGCCGGCGGAGACGGCGGTGCCGGCGGCGGCGTGACGGGGTGAGGTGGGGGGTGTCCGGGGTGCGTGCCGGGTGCGGGTGCGTGGGGCTTCTCGCGCAGTTCCCCGCGCCCCTGAAGAGCAGGGGCTGCGCCCCGTGCTTTTCAGGCCCGCAGGGGCCTGTTGCTTTCAGGGGCGCGGGGAACTGCGCGACCAGCCCCCACCGGACCCGCGGGCGCCCTGGACCCTGTCCGCCCCCCACCTGCGAAATACTGACCCGCAGGTACCCGCAACAGGAATCAGGAGCCCCCACGTGCAGGACGAAGGCGGAATCGGCGACGGCGAAGGCGGCGGTGTCGGCGCCGATCTGCCGGTGAGCGGGATGGACCAGGCGTACCTCGCGCTGGAGCGGGAGCTGACGGTCCTGTTGCGGCGGGCCCGCGCCAAGTCCGGGGAGATGGCCCGCGCCGTCCACCCCGACCTGGAGTCCGCCGCCTACGGCCTCCTCGCCCGCCTCGACGAGGCCGGCCGCCTGCGCGCCACCGAACTCGCCGCCTTCATCGGTGTCGGCAAGGCCACCATGTCCCGTCAGCTCCGCGCCCTGGAGCACCTCGGACTCATCGCCCGCGAACCCGACCCCGCCGACGGCCGCGCCTGGCTCGTCCACCTCACGGACGAGGGCCGCGCCCGTTTCCGCGCGGTCCGCGACGCCCGCCGGGGAGCGTACGTACGCCAGCTCGCCGGCTGGGACCGCGACGAGGTGGCCGAGCTGGCCCGGCTGCTGCTCCAGCTCAACCGCGGCGTGGAGAGCTGACTACCACTCGGCGAACACCGCGCTCGCGTCGTCGTGCCTCTTGGCACGGCCCAGGAACACGCGGTCCGTGTCGGTGGCTTCGAGCTCCCGCACCCGCCGCACCAGCCCCCGGGTCCCCGTCTTGCGGGTGAAGGCGAGGAGGTCGGCCCAGTCGCCCTCCCGGAACATCTCCGTCCAGCGGCTCGCGCCGTCCGTCAACGCGAGCAGTGCGCGGACCTCCTCGCGGGGGAGGGTTCCCGTCACCGCCCGCGCGGCCACGGCGGGATCCGCGGCGGCCGTCCAGAAGCCGCCCTCCTTGTTGCGCAGGACCGAGTCGACGTGCGCGGCCGTGGCCAGGGCCGCGCGGGGGAGCCGGGAGAGACGGTCGTCCAGGACGGCCGTCACCGTGTTGTCCGGCCGCTCGAACAGCAGGGCCGAGTCCGACAACACCAGGTACTCCACGGCCGTCCGGGACCAGCGGGCGACAACCACCGTGGCCTGTGGGGTTCGTGGGTGAGAAAGGTCACAGGTTTGGACGTGCGCCCCGGCGGTACGGGAAATGGCCTGTGAGAGCACGTCGGACAACGGCGAATCCCGCTCCGAAACGGACAGTTCGGTCAGGGAGCCGCCGAGGCGGGAAGTGAACCATGCGACCGAATGTCGACAGCCGTGGCCCCCGGGCGGCGGGGTCACCCCGTCGAGGACGACCAGGGCGCCGCCCTGTCCCCCCGCGGGCAGGGCCACCGCCGCGAAGTCCTCGTTGGGGTGGAAGGGGTTGCCGGGCTCCGAGACGAGTTCCGTGCGCATTCGGCCAGTCTGCACGAGCCCTCCACAAGATCAGTGAAAGGCCGACAATGGTCGCCGTACGACCCGGACCCTCCAGACAGGGCGCCGGGTTTGGCATGGAATGATCGTGAGCGGTGAAGCGCGGCGGCGAATACTGTCAAAGCGCGTCGCCGACGTCCAACCGGCCCGCAGTACGGGGCATCGGCACGAGCCGGAGGAACTTGCCCGCCAACTCCCCGGCGATGTTCACTCCTTCGGGTGGCGGGACTGTTGATGCGGGACCGTCGCCCACCGGCACTGGGAGGGTCGGGAGCCGTACCGGGGGGACGGCTGTGCACGACATACGACTAGCGACCGACGGCTTTCGACCGGTCGACGGATCGTCACCCCGGCCCATGGGTACACGAGTCAGGAATGCGAGCACCGGTGCAGAAGACGCGGCCTCGGCGCGCAGGCAAGAAGGCAGCTTCGAAGGCCTCGGCGGCCTCCTCGAACCAGCAGGGGACGGCACAGGCCGAGGCCCCCGCCGTCGGCACCGGGCGGAAGGCGCACGTACGCAACCGGCTCATCGTGGCCGTGGCCGTGGTCGCCGCCGCCATAGCGGGCGCCGGGTCACCCTCGATCCTCGCCGCCTCGGAGCAACTGCACGACACCCAGAGCCTGGTCACCCTCGCCGGGCAGACCCAGGAAGCGCTCACGCTGGCGCACGCGCTGGCGGACGAACGCGACGAGGTCACCGCGTACATCGCCGCCGGGCGGCCCAAGTCGGCCGAGCCCAGCAGGCAGCGCGGCGAACGCGTCGACACCCAGGTCAGGGAACTGAGCGCGGACACCGACACCTCCGCCGGGCTGCGCGAGGACATCGAGTCCATCGCCGGCGTCCGGGAGGCCGCGCTCTCCGGGAAGAGCACCGCGCTCGAGGCGCACACGGCGTACACCGCCGTCGTCACCGAACTCCACGCCCTGGCCGAGGAACTCGCCGCCGAACTGCCCCCGCGCGCGGGCGGCGGCGCCTACGCCCTCGCCGAACTCGACACCGCCGTCCAGCAGGCCGCCGCCGCCCGGGGCCTGCTCGTCGCCGCGCTCAGCGTCCCGACGACCACACAGACGGTCATCGACCCCACCACCGGGCTGCCCACCACCACGACCGGCGCCTCGGCCGCCGACGCCAAGCAGCGCGACGCGCTCACCGCCGTCGCGCAGCAGGCCCGGGTCCGCTCCGACGCGGCCCTCTCCCACTTCCGCGAGACCGCGCCCGCCGCCGGCCGCTCCTCGTACGACGCCACGGTCACCGGCCCCGAGGCCGACAGCGCCGAGAAGTACCTGGCGGCCCTCACCGACCAGCCCACGCTCTCCGCGAACGAGGCGGGCACCAGCGCCAAGAAGGTGGGCGCGGCGCTCTCCGCCCGTGTGGAGCTGATGCGCGGCGCCGAGTCCTCGCTCTACGACCGGCGCACCAAGGACCTCGCCCAGCTCCGCGACGAGGACGTCACCGCGCTGGAGATCCGGATCGCCGTCCTCGGCGCCCTGATGCTCCTCGCCGTCGGTGTCGCCACCGGCATGGCCCGCTCCCTCACCCGCCCGCTCGCGGTGCTGCGCATCGGCTCCGCCCGCGTGGCCGGCGACCCGGCGACCGAGGAACCGGTCAAGTTCACCGGCCGCAACGACGAGTTCGCCCAGGTCGTGCGCTCCGTCAACGCGCTCCACGCGCACGCCCTCGCGCTGCACGAGCGACTCGCGCCCCTGGAGGGCGACCGCAAGCACCTCATCGGCCAGCGCCAGACCATGGCCGACGACCGCGACCGGCTGCGCGCCGAACTCGCCGCGGCCACGGCGCATCTGACGAAGGTCCAGCACAGCGTCCACGCCACCTTCGTCAACCTGGCGCTGCGCACCCTCGGCCTCGTCGAACGGCAGCTCGCCGTCATCGAGTCCCTGGAGGAGCGCGAGCAGGACCCGGACCGGCTCGCCACCCTCTTCAAGCTCGACCACTTCGCGACCGTCATGCGCCGCCACAGTGAGAACCTCCTCGTCCTGGCCGGCCACGAGCACATCCAGCACCACGCCGGAGCCGTCCCGCTCGTGGACGTCGTCCGCGCCGCGGTCAGCGAGATCGAGCGCTACGAACGCGTCCGCATCGCCGCGCTGCCGCCGGCCGCGCACGTCGCCGGGTTCGCCGCCGACGACCTCAGCCATCTGCTGGCCGAACTGATGGAGAACGGCACCTCGTTCTCGCCGCCGGAGATGTCCGTCGAGGTCTCCGGCTGGCTGATGGAGAACGGCGAGATCACCCTCTCCGTCCAGGACGGCGGCATCGGCGTCGCCCCCGACCGCCTCGCCCGGCTCAACGCCCGCCTCACCGACTTCGACCCCGAGGCGCCCTACGAGCAGGAGGACGGCGAGGGACTCGGCCTCGGCCTGTACGTCGTCGCCCGCCTCGCCCACCGGCTCGGCACCCCGGTCCGGCTCCAGCGGCACGACTCGGGCGGCACCGCCGCGGTCGTCGTCCTGCCCAAGGCACTGCTGGCCCCCACGCCCGCCGTGCCCGTGGGCACCCCGGTCTCGCTCACGCCCGCGCTCACTCTGCCGGGCGCCGACGCCGAGGCCAACTCGAACGTCCTGCCCGGCCGTTCCGTCGCCGTCCGTGAGCCGGAAGGCGACGGCGACCCGCTCATCGAGGCGGCCGAGCGGGCACTGCTGGCGCGGGAGGCCGTGGGGACGGCCGCCGACGCCGCCGACTTCGCCGACACGGCGGAGGCCACCGGGACCGTCGTACCGGAAGACGACGGACCCGGGGCCGGATCCGGGAGCGGGACCGAGTCCGTGTCCGAGACGACGATGGAGCTCTTCGCTCCGGTGGCCCCGGGGAAGGGCGCCGACGAGGATGTCGCCGACGAGGACGAGGAGCCGTGGGCGGGCGAGGACCCGTACACGGACGAACCCGAAGCCCATGAGCGGGCCGCCGACGAGGAAGGCAACGCGGGGCGCGCGGCGGAGGCGCCGCGGGCCGGCACGGAGGGGCGACGGGGCGAGGAGACCCCGCGCCTGACCGACAAGGGCCTGCCCAAGCGCACGCCCAGGATCACCGAGCCCACGCCCATGCCCCCGAGGCCCAGGGCCGGGGGCGTGAACGCCGAGGAACTGCGCCGTAGGCTCGGCGGGTTCCACCAGGGGGCCAGCCAGGGGCGCCGCGACGTCGAGGCGGAGATCGCCGAGCAGTCGGGCGAGACACGGATGCCCCTGGAGCATCAGCACGTGGCACATGAGTACCGGACAGAGGCAGTTGACACCACGGGGGGCACTTCCGAGGAGGAAAGCAGTTGACCGCGCCCATTACCTTCGGACTGAGCAGTGAAGCCCGCAACCTGCACTGGCTCCTGACCAACCTCGTCGAGGAGGTGCCGGGGCTGCTGTCGGTCGCGGTGGTCTCCTCCGACGGCCTGCTGCTGCTCTCCTCCGACCCCGGCAGAATCGCCGAGGCCCGTCAGGTCCGGGACGAACGGCCGCAGGGCCCCCGGGGCTCCGCCGCCGACCTGGCCACCATCGTCTCCGGCATCGGCAGCCTCACCATCGGTGCCGCCAAGCTGATGGAGTTCGGCGGGGTCAAGCAGACGATGGTCGCGATGGACCACGGCAGCCTCTTCGTGATGTCGATCAGCGACGGCTCGCTGCTCGGGGTGCACGGCTCACCGGACTGCGACATGAGCGTGGTCGCGTACCACATGGCGCTCTTTGTCGGCCGCGCCGGCCATGTCCTCACCCCGGAGCTCCGCAGCGAACTGCGCAAGTCCCTGGAGGCCGAGTCGCAGAAGGAGACCGAGGCCGCCGGGAGCCGTCGATGAACGGCCCGCGGCAGCACCGGGCCCGCGCCCCCGAGCCCGGCCCGGCCAAGCGGCCCGCCGGGCCGAAGGGCACGAAGTCCGCGAAGACGGTCAAGGGCACGGGAGGCGCGAAGGGCGCGGGCGCGAAGGGCGCCAAGAAGCTCCCGGTGCGCGGCGGCGACCGCAAACTCGCCCGCGTACGCCCCTACTCGCTCACCGGCGGCCGGACCCGCTTCGGCCACGTCCTGCATGTGGAGACCTTCGTCGCCGTACTCGAAGCCCCGGCGGAGCGGCCGGAGTTGGTTGGGGGTACCGCCCACATGTTCAATAGTGGGGGAGGTTCACTCAACACCAAGGTGATGCCCGAGATGCGGGCCATCGTCGAACTCTGCCGCCGTATGCGGACGGTGGCGGAGATCGCCGCGCTGCTGAAGATGCCGCTCGGTGTGGTCCGCGTCCTCCTCAGCGATCTCGCGGACCAGGGAAAGATCCGTGTGTACGGAACAGGTCACGGACCGGGACAGCCGGACCGCGCTCTGCTGGAAAGGGTGCTGAGTGGACTCCGCCGTCTCTGACGCCGCCTCGGCCGGCGTCACCCCCGACGCCTCGGCCGGCGTCACCCCGGGCGTCAAGGACGACGCCCTCCGCGTCCATGTCGACGCGCACGCCCCGCGTCTCGACGCCGCCGCGCACGGCGCGGACGTGGACCCCGCCCCGCCCGGGGCGGAGCCCGAGGAGGAGCTGAAACCCTGGCAGGCCGATCTCAGCCGGGCCCCCATCGCCACGAAGATCGTGGTGGCGGGCGGCTTCGGCGTCGGCAAGACCACGTTCGTCGGCGCGGTCTCCGAGATCACCCCGCTGCGCACCGAGGCCCTGATGACCGAGGCCAGCGCCGGCACCGACGACCTGTCGGCGACCCCGGACAAGCTGACCACCACCGTGGCCATGGACTACGGCCGCATCACCCTCGACGACGACCTCGTCCTCTACCTGTTCGGCACGCCCGGCCAGGAGCGGTTCTGGTTCATGTGGGACGACATGGTGCGCGGTGCGATAGGCGCGGTCGTCCTCGCCGACACCCGCCGCCTCGGCGACTGCTTCCCCGCGCTCGACTACTTCGAGAGCTGCGGACTGCCGTACATCGTCGCGGTCAACGCCTTCGACGGCAGTGTGCGGTACGACCCGGACGACGTCCGGGACGCGCTGACCGTGCCCGCACATGTACCTGTCATGATCATGGACGCACGCAAGCGGGCCTCCGCGATGGAGACCCTGCTGGCCCTCTGCGGCCACGCGATATCCCTCAGCCCCGAGTAGTCCCTCCTCCGGTCCCTCCCAGCGGGACGGAGGAAGGTGACACGGGACGCCACGGACGAACCAGGAGACCTGTCCGGATGCGGAAGATTCTCGTCGTCGGAGCCGGCCAGTCCGGGCTGCACCTGGCCCTCGGCCTCCAGTCGCACGGGTACGAGGTCACCCTGATGTCCAATCGGACCCCGGACGAGATACGCGCCGGCCGGATCATGTCCACCCAGTGCATGTTCGACTCGGCGCTGCGCCACGAGCGCGACCTCGACCTGAACTTCTGGGAGTCCCAGGCCCCGAGGATCGAGGGCGTCGGCGTCTCCGTCGCCGGGCCCGACGGCGGGCGCGCCGTCGACTGGGTCGGCCGGCTGCGCGGCTATGCCCAGGCCGTGGACCAGCGGGTGAAGATGGCCGGCTGGCTGGAGACCTTCGCCCGGCGCGGCGGCCAGCTGGTCGTCCACGGCGCCGCGGTCTCCGACCTCGACTGGTTCTCCCGCGTCTACGATCTCGTGCTCGTCACCGCGGGCAAGGGCGAACTGGTGCGGATGTTCCCCCGGGACGCCGCCCGCTCACCCCACACCGAACCGCAGCGCGCCCTCGCCGCCGTCTACGTCCACGGGCTGGGCCCGCGCCCCGAGCACCCGGAGTTCGACGCGGCCCGCTGCAACCTGGTGCCCGGCCTCGGCGAACTCATCGTCCAGCCGGTCCTGACCACCTCCGGCCGCGCGGACGCGCTCTTCTGGCTGGGCCTGCCCGGCGGACCGCTCGACGCGTTCGACGGCGTCCGGGGCGCCGACGAGCAGCTCGCGCTGACCCTGGACCTCATGAGGCGGTACGTCCCCTGGGAGTACGCGCGCACCGCGGGCGTCGAGGTGACGGACCCGGGGGCGGCGCTGACCGGCCGCTACACGCCGGTCGTGCGCGACCCCGTCGGCCGGCTGCCCGGCGGCGGGCCGGTGCTGGGCGCCGGGGACGTCGTCGTGGCCAACGACCCGCTCACCGGGCAGGGATCGAACTCCGCGACCAAGTGCGCGGCCGTCTATCTCGCCGCGATCCTCGACCACGGGGACGCGGAGTTCGACGAGGCGTGGATGCGGCGGACGTTCGAACGGTTCTGGCGGATCGCGGGGCCGGTCACCAAGTGGACCAACACGATGCTGGCTCCGCCGGCCGGGCATGTGCTGGAGCTGGTCGGGGCGGCGGAGGGGCTGCCGGTGGTGGCGGATCGTTTTGCCAATGGGTTCGACGATCCGGCGGACTTCGAGAGTTATTTCTATGAGGCGGAGAAGACGCGGGCGTATCTCGCGGAGGTTGCGGGGGGTTGAGGGCGGGGCGCGCCTATCGGGGTGGGGGTGCGGGTTCTTCGGCGGGTGCGGGTGCGTGGGGCTTCTCGCGCAGTTCCCCGCGCCCCTGAGCAGCCGGGGGCTTCGGGAGGCCGGGGTCGGGAGTCTCCTCGGCCTTCCGCACGGCGGTCAGCTGGTCCGGGGTCAGGGCGGCGAGGAGTTCCTCGATCTCGTCCAGGCGGTCGGAGGCGGTGTCGTGGTGGCGCCTGTGCTGTTCGGCGAGGGTGAGCTGGCGGTCCAGGGCGGCGCGGGCCCGGCGGGCGAGGGTGTCGGTGTCGTGTGCGCTGCCGGTCAGGCGCTCGATCGTCTCGGCGCGTTCCTGGGCGACCTGCCCGATCACATGCCCCTGCTCCAGCGCCCGGTGCGGGTCACGGGCCATCAGCAGCCGGACGTACGGGGAGAGCGCGATGCTGCTGCTCTGGTACTGCTGCCGGGCCAGACGGCCGGCCGCGCCCCGGCTGTCGTGCAGGGAGAGCCGGGCCGCCGCGAGGCGCTGGTCGAGCCGGGTCACCTCGGCCCGCTGCCTCGTGAGCGCGTCGCCGGTCGCGGTGTACGCCTCCTCGGCCTCCTCGGCCTCGCGGTACAGCCGCCGGAGGTCGCCGAGGAGACCGGCCACCGAGCGGGCGCCCGGATCCGGTGCGGCCAGGGCGGAGGGCGTGCCGATGAGGGCGCCGGCCGTGAGGGCCGTGACCGTCGCCGTACCGACCAGGCGCAGAAGCCTTCCTGACACGTCATCACCTCCGGTGCGGAGATGGGCCGTCCACCTCGCACCGGCAGATTGGGGGGCGTGCGGGGCGGGCGCGCGCCGGGTGGACCGTTCGGCGCCGGAGTGTCACTCGTCGGTGGGGCGCGGGCCCTCGGGCGGCGTGGCGGATCGCCCGCGTGGGGCGCCGGGCCTGGACCACGGCCACTTCGGGCGGCGGCTCGGGTCCGCGTCCGGGGCGTACTCGTACTTCCACAACTGGTGCAGCAGACCGCCCCGGCCGGCGTCGACCCGGCGGTAGACGAGGACGGCCGGGGGGCCGCCGGCCGCGTCGGGCACCGGGACCCGGTACGTCTTCGGGGGGTGCCCGGTGATGCCGAGCAGCACGGGCAGGACGCGCCCGTCGAGGGGGCCACCCACGAAGGGGGTGTCTTGGCTCTTCACCGGACCAGTGTCACAGCCGTCGGCCCACCGGTGTCACAGCAGGTGACCGGCGTCGCCGACCACGGGCAGGACGCGGCGGGCCAGGGCGGCGACGGCGCCGTCCGGGGTCTCGACGGTGAGGGCGTGCCGTACGACGGCGGCGGTCTGCGGGTCGCGTCCGGCGGTGGCCGTGAGACAGGCGATGAACTGCTCGACGAGCCAGTCGCGCAGCTCGCCGACGTCCGGCCGCTTGCCCTCGTCGAGCCAGATCAGCGAGGCGGCCTCCACGGAGGTGATCCACATCCGGACGGTCATCCGCAGCGGCAGGCCCGGCTCGGCCACGTCGATGTGGCGCAGGATGTGGTCGGCGGCGGCGCGCCGCACCCCGTCCACGATGGCCGTCGCCCGGGACGTCTCCACGACGCTGCCGCCCTGGAGGAGGGCGCTGAAACCGGTGTCGTGCGTGTCGACGAAGGCCAGATACCGGTCGAGGGCGCGGGCCAGGCGGCTGGTGAGGGGGCCCTCGGCGGGCTCGTCGAAGCAGTGCTCCAGCTCCTCGGCGGCCGAGCGCAGGGCCGCCTCGTAGAGCTGCTGCTTGCCGCCGGGGAAGTAGCGGTACACGAGGGGGCGCGAGACGCCGGCCGCCTCCGCCACGTCGTCGAGCGACACGTCCTCGGGCGCGTGGTGCGCGAACAGCTCCAGCGCGGCGTCCAGCAACTGGCTGCGCCGCTCTTCCACGCTCAGACGGCGGTACGCACGGGTGGGGGCCTCGGACGTCATACCCGCAGGGTAGTCGGGGGCGCGCTCACGGGGTGGGGGGTGCGGGTTCGTGGGCGGGTGCGGGCCGGTGGGGCTTCTCGCGCAGTTCCCCGCGCCCCTGAGAAGCAGGGGCCGCGCCCCGTGCTTTCTTCAGCCCGCAGGGGCCTGGTCTTTCAGGGGCGCGGGGAACTGCGCGACCAGCCCCCACCGGAGCCGCATCCGCCCACGAACCCGCACCCACCTACGCCAGCAACCCCGAAGACCTCCACATCCGCCGCCCCACACCCCGCAGCACCCCGATGTCGTCCAGGAAGTCGGTCAACCGCTTCGCGCCCGTCTGCATGACCTCCCGCCGGTGCCCGCTCGCCCGCACCTGGGCGACGGCGACCCGCTGGTCGAGGCCGATGTTCGAGTAGACCTCGGGGTTGACGAACGCGACGGCGAAGACGCGGGCGAACTCGCCGGAGGTGACCCGGGTGAAGCTCCGGGACAGCCGGGGAGCGGTCACCATCTGGCGGCGCAGCTCCTCACGGGCGTACCGCACGTGCCGGGCCTCCTCGACCACATGGATACGGGTGACTCCCCGGACGAGCGGCTGGACCCGCTCGTCGGGGAAGGTCAGCCGCTGCATCCAGTCGAGGATCTCCTCGCCGAGGAGCGTCGCGGTGAAGGAACCGGGGGTCGTGGAGACCGTCTTGAAGAGGCGGCCCATGTTCTGGTGCAGCCGGCTCACCGGGTAGTACGGGGTGTCCCCCTTGCTGATCAGCCGGGCGAACATCTTCGAGTGCCGGCACTCGTCCTCGATCTCGGTGAGCGCGTAGCGCACGTGCGCGCTGGTCGCGGCCTTGTCGTAGATGTGCCGCACGAGCAGCTGCATGAGGATGATCTCGAACCAGATGCCGAGGGAGGCCAGCGCCGCCGCCTCGTGCCGGGACAGGGCGATCCGCTGCTCCTCGGACATCTTCCGCCACAGCGGTGTCCCGTAGAGGGAGACCAGCTCCGGCGGCCAGTACCACTTCCCCTCCTCGAAGGGGGCGTCCCAGTCCAGCTCCTTGTCCGGGTCGAAGGAGTGCTTCGCGGAGGACACGAGCAGCCGTTCGGCCACCTGTTCGCGGTCTTTGAGGAGTCCGAGCGCGTCGCGCAGGACCTCCGCCTCCGACACGGGATTCGTCGAGTGCGCGGAGTTCACCGAGGTCACCGTAGTCATGCCGTCGCAGCTCCTCGTACGGGATTTCAGGGAGTCACCGGGGTGCGTTACCAGCGGTCACCGCTTATGAGACTACTTGTCAGCAAGGCCGTCAATCCTTTGGGCACCACTTGTGTGGAGTACCGTGCTGGCGTGTCCATGCCTCCACCGCCCCAGCAGCCAGGCCCTTACGGTCAACAGCCGTACGGTCAGCAGCCCCAGGGCCAGCCCGGTCCGTACGGTCAGCAGCCCCAGGGCCAGCCCGGTCCGTACGGTCAGCCGTATCCGCAGCAGCCGCCGCAGCCCCAGCCGTACGGGCAGCAGCCGTACCCGCCGCAGCAGCAGCCGCACGGTGGGCCGCCCCACCCCGGCGGATGGCAGCCCGCGCCGCCGCCGAAGAGCCGGGTGGGGCTGATCCTCGGGATCGTCGGCGGGGTCGTCGCTCTCGCGGTGGTCGGCGCCGTGGGCCTGTGGGTCGTGGGGACACAGAGCACGAGCGGATTCCCGGAGGCCGAGTACCGGCTCGTGCTGCCCGACACCGTGCTGGACGGTGAGTACAAGCTGGCCCAGGATCTCTCCGACACCACCGGGAAGCAGGTGGAGAAGGAGGCGGACGGCGCCTTCGACGCCCGTGACGTCACCGCCGCCGTCGCGCAGTACGCGCCCCAGGAGGACGGGGCGCAGGGTGCGTTGATCGTCTCGGGCATGTACGGGCGGTTCAAGAACACCGACGCCGCCCGCGACAACATGCTCAAGGGCGCGGCCGGGGTCGACACGATCACGGTGGCCGTGCCGCCCGAGGACTACACCCCGGACGGCTCGGACGTCACCATCAGCTGTCAGGTCGTCACCCAGGACCAGGCCGGCAGCGAGGTCACCTACCCGATGTGCGCCTGGGCCGACGGCAACACCGGGGCGTCCGTCGCCGAACTGAGCACGGCGAGCGTCGGGCAGGACCCCGAGAAGGTGGACGTGGAGGCCTTCGCGAAGCGCACCCTCCAGGTCCGCGACGAGATACGGAAGCCGATCAGCTGACGGCGGAGGTGTCCGGCGCGACGGGCGCCGCGCCCGCTTCGGGCCCTGCCTCCGCCGGTCCGGCGGGCCCCGCCGGACCCGCCGGGTACGACGTACGCAGGGTGAACGCGTACGGGGCCGGGCCGTGGGCCCGGAGGTGGAGGATCCGTTCCTCCGCCTCGGCGACGGTGGGCCGGTGCCCGGCCGGGACCCACCACAGGGCGGTCGCCGCCTCCGCCAGCCGCTCGAACCACTCCCGCCTGCGGGACAGCAGCTCCCGGTGCTGCCCCTGGTACATGAAGGCGGTCAGGGCGTCGGTGTCCCGCCACACCGACATGTTGATGATCAGCCACTCGTCACCGAGGACGGGGATGTCGGTCGCGTTGCCGGAGTCGCTCTGCAGGCGCCAGACGAAGCCGTTCGCGCGGTCCGCGACCGCGTTCACCGGGTCCAGGGCGTCGACGAAGTCCTTCAACTGCGGGGAGTCCAACGGGGCTTTGAGGCGGGCGATGTTGACCTGGGCGAGTTCGTACGTGGCGGGAGTCATGGCCGAACGGTAGGCCGGGCGGGTCCGGAGGTGACAGTGCTCATCTCGGCCGGTGGTCATGGTCCGCAAGGCGCGCGCCGGTGGGGGCGGGCCGCGCAGTTCCCCGCGCCCCTGACGGGGCGGGGCCCGGAAGCCCTCAGTACCGCCCCAGCACCGCCCTCATCACCTCCCTCGCGATGGGTGCCGCGTCACCGCCCCCGCTGATGTCCCCCCGTACGGCCTCCGCGTCCTCCACCACCACCGCCACGGCCACCTCGGGCTCGACCGCGCCGTCGGACTGGGCCCAGCCGATGAACCAGGCGAAGGGGGTGCCGGAGTTGCCGATGCCGTGCTGGGCGGTGCCGGTCTTGCCGCCGACGGTGGCGTGGCGCAGGGCGGCGTTGGCGCCGGTGCCGTCCTCCACGACGCCTCGCATGAGGTCGCGCAGCCGCCGCGCGGTGGTCGGGTTCATGGCCCGGCGCAGGGGGTGCGCGCCGGAGCCGGCCACCGGGCGGCCGCTCGCCGTGGTGGTGCGTTCGACGAGATACGGTGACCGCACCGAGCCCCCGTTGGCGACGGCCGCCGTGACCAGCGCCATCTGCAGGGGCGTGGCCCGGGTGTCGTACTGGCCGATGGAGGAGAGCGCCAGCTGCGCCCGGTCCATCTCGGTGTCGAAGCTGCTGGGCGCGACCGAGAAGGGGATGCGCAGACCGGGGTCGTTGAAGCCGAAGGCGCGGGCCGAGTCCGTCATGGCGCCGAGCCCGACGTCCACGCCCAGCCTGGCGAAGACCGTGTTGCAGGACCACTCGAAGGCGTAGCGCAGCGAGGCGTTCTCGCAGCCGTCGACCTCGTTGGACAGGGATGTCCTGGTGCCCGGCAGGGTGTACGGGTCGGGGGAGCGGGTCGGGGCGTCGAGGTCCGTCACCACCCCGGCGTCCAGCGCGGCGGCGGCCGTCACCACCTTGAACGTCGAACCCGGCGGATAGGTCTGCCGCACCGCCCGGTTGAGCATCGGCCTGCCCGCGTCCCCGTTCAGCCGCGCCCACGCCTCGGTCGCCGCGCGCCCGTTGCCGGAGAGCACTCCGGGGTCGTACGACGGCCGGGAGACCAGGGCCAGGACGCGCCCGGTGGCCGGTTCGAGCGCGGCGACCGCGCCCCGGCGGGCGCCGAGCCCCAGATAGGCCGCGCGCTGGGCCGCGTCCCGGAGCGTGGTGACGACCTGGCCGCCGGCGTTGCGGTCGCGGGTGAGGTCGTTCCACAGGGGGAGGAACGACAGCAGCGGGTCGCTGCCGTCCAGGAGCGGGTCCTGCGCGTGCTCCAGGAACGTCGTCCCGTACTCCTGAGAGGCGAAGCCGGTGACCGGCGCGTACAACGGGCCGTCGCGGTAGGTCCGTTCGTAGCGGAGCTGCTCCCCGGTGTCCTTCGAGCCGGTGACCGGGCGCCCCTCGACCACGATGTCCCCGCGCGGCTGGCCCCAACGGGCGATCACCTGGCGGCGGTTGGCGGGACTGTCGTCGTAGGCCCGGGACTGGACGACCTGGACGCGGGTGGCGTTGACGAGCAGGGCGAGCAGCAGCAGGGCGCAGAGGGCGGCGGCGCGCCGGATGTACTTCGTCATACGCCCCGACCCTCCCGGCCGCTCCCCGACTCCGCCGCCCCGCCGCTCTCCTCCCGCTGCCCCTCCTGGCCGGGATCGGCGAGCGGTGGCCCAGTATCGGCGAGCGGTGGCCCGGGATCGTACTGCCGTCTCGCGGAGTCGCTCATCCGCATCAGCAGCGCCACGATGATCCAGTTGGTGACGACGGAGGAGCCGCCCTGGGCCAGGAACGGCATCGCCATACCCGTGAGGGGGATGAGGCCGGTGACCCCGCCCGCGATGACGAAGACCTGGAGGGCGACGATCGAGGCGAGCCCCGTGGCCAGCAGCCGGCCGAAGGGGTCGCGCAGGGCGAGGCCCGTGCGGAAGCCGCGCTCCACCAGCAGGGCGTAGAGCAGGAAGATCGCGGCGAGTCCGGCGAGCCCCAGCTCCTCGCCCGCCGTGGCCAGGATGAAGTCCGACTTGGCGGCGAAGCCGATCAGCACGGAGTGGCCGAGGCCCAGACCCGTGCCGAGCAGCCCGCCGGCCGCGAACGCGAAGAGGGACTGGGCGAGTTGGCCCGCACCCTGGCCCGCCTCGATCGACGCGAACGGATGCAGCCAGTCCTCGACCCGGCTGTGCACATGCGGTTCGAGCCGGCCGACGGCCACCGCGCCCACACATGCCAGCAGCAGCCCCACCGCGATCCAGCCGGTGCGGCCGGTGGCCACGTACAGCATGATCACGAACAGGCCGAAGAACAGCAGCGAGGTGCCCAGGTCCCGTTCCAGGACCAGGACACCGACGCTCAGCAGCCAGATGGTGACGATCGGGCCGAGGACGCGTCCGGTGGGCAGTTGGAGGCGCGTGAAGCGCCAGACCTGGCGCCCGGCGTACGCCAGCGCGTTGCGGTTCGCCGCGAGATAGCCGGCGAAGAACACCGCGAGCAGCACCTTCGCGAACTCGCCCGGCTGGAGCGAGAACCCCGCGATCCGCACCCAGATCCGGGCCCCGTTGACCGGCGGGAACAGGATCGGCAGCGCCAGCAGGGCCAGCGCCGCGACCACCGACACGTACGCGTACCGCCGCAGCACCCGGTGGTCGCGCAGCAGCGCCACGACCGTGATGAACAGGGCCACCCCGAGCGTCGACCAGTTCAGCTGCGCGGGTGCCGCCTGGTCGGCCGGGGTCTCCAGGTCGAGCCGGTGGATCAGCACCAGCCCCAGGCCGTTGAGCAGCACCGCGATCGGCAGCAGCAGCGGATCGGCGTACGGCGCCCGCAGCCGCACCGCCAGATGGGCCAGCAGCGCGAGCACGCCGAGCCCGGCGCCGTAGTCGCCGGCGCCGGGCGGGACGGTGCCGTTCTTCGCCAGACCGACGGCGCAGTAGCCGGACACGGAGAGCAGGACGGCCACGACGGTGAGGGTGAACTCGACGCCTCGGCGCCGGAGCAGGCGTACGGCGGGTGGCGGGGACGGGTCGGAGGGATCCGCCGCCAGGGTCGTTCCGGCCTTGGTGGTCATGCCCGGAACTTACCCATATAGGACCTTTTTGGGGTGCCTTGCGCGCTCTGTCGCTCAGGCGTCGCACCAGCGCGGCGTCTTGAAGGGCTCGATGTAGCGGGCCGAGCCCCAGGCCCAGGTGCCGTCGACGAGCAGATACCACTGCCGGACGCCGTCGACGCTCTGGCCCTGGGTCCGGCAGTAGATCTTGACGATCTCGCCGTGGCGCGCGACCCGGATGACCGACCCGCCGCGGGTCGGCGCGCTCCGTAGGATCAGGCCGGTACGGGCGACGACCTCGCCCTTGACGATCTGCTTGCTCTCCCGCGGGTCCTCCGCGCCGACGCCGAGCGCGGGAGTCGTGGCCGCGAACGCCACCAGGGCGCCACCGGCAGCCGCTATACCGAACCGCATGAGCAGAATCCGCAGGGACATCTGAAGCTCCTCCAGAAGAAAAAGGGGGCGAGTCTGACTATTCGCCACGCTAGGAGGAGGGCGGGCGGGGCGCCTTTTCCAATGGGCCATCAGGGCGGCGCGCCCCTTTTGGGGGCGCGGGGAACTGCGCGATCAACCCTCACTCACCGGAAGCCGCAATACGGCCAACGCACCCCCACCCGGAGCGTTTTCGAATCCCAATCGCGCTCCCAGGACTTCCGCCTGTCCCACCGCGATGGTGAGCCCCAGCCCATGCCCCTTGGCGGAGCCCTCGGTCCGAAACCGCTGAGGCCCGCCCTGCACGAGGTACTCCGGAAACCCGCCCCCGTGATCCCGAACACTCACGACGGCCCCCTCCACGGTCACCACCACCGGTGGCCCCCCGTGGTTGTGCGCGTTGGCCACCAGATTCCCCAACACCCGCTCCAGCCGCCGCCGGTCCGTCTCCACCCACGTGTCCTCGACGACCCGCACCTCCGTCTCCCCGCTCGCCTGTGCGGCCACCCGCTGCGCCAGCACCCCCAGCCGGATCGTGTCCACCTCCAGCCGCTCGCTGCCCGCGTCCAGCCGGGAGATCTCCAGCAGATCCTCGGTCAGCGTCCGCAGCGCGGAGACCCGGTCCCGCACCAGCTCCGTCGGCCGCCCCGCCGGCAGCAGCTCGGCCGCCGCGTGCAGCCCGGTCAGCGGTGTCCGCAGCTCATGGGCGACGTCCGCGGTGAACCGCTGCTCGCTCAGCAGCTTCCGCTGCAGCGTGGACGCCATGGTGTCGAGCGCGGCGGCCACCGCGGCGACCTCGTCGCGGTACCGCCGCGGGTCCGTCGTCCGGGGGTCGCCGACCCGCGCGTCCAGGTCGCCCGCGCTGATCCGCCGGGCCACCTGCGAGGTCGCCCGCAGCCGCCGGGTGACCCCGCTGACGCCGAGCGCGCCCACGATCAGCGTCACCCCGATCGCGAGCGCCGAGGAGCCGAGGATGGCCCGGTCCAGGTTCTCGATGGTGGCGGCGCTCTGCGCGTAGTCGATCTGTACGGCGAGGGCACGGCCGTCGGCCGGCGCGGCGGCCCACATCGTGGGGTAGCCGTGGGCGACCCCGACCATCGTGCCGCGCCGCCCGCTCACCGCCAGCTCGCGCAGCGGCTTCGGCAGCCCCGGGGCGTCGATCCCGGTCAGCGGCGGCAGCCGGTTCCCGGCCTCGTACGCCCGTACCGCCTCGTCGAGCCGGACGAGCGCCCGGGAGCGGGCGTCGCTCACCGTCCGGTTGGTCACGGAGACATGGACGAGGGCGCCGAGCAGCGCGGCCAGCCCACAGCACATGACCGTGATGAAGGCCAGCGCCTTCCAGGTGAGCGAGGAGGCCCGGCGCCGCAGGCCGAACCGTTTCCGCGCGGACCCCGGCGCGCTCACCGCGGGCTCGTCGAGGGGGAGGTCGCGGGTGTCGTGGAGGGCGAGGGCGAGGGCGAGGACGACGGCGTCACGGTGGGCGGGACCGGCTTCGCCGACGCGCCGCCCACCCGCAGGATCTCGTCCCGGGTGAGCAGCATCGCCAACTGGTCCTCGTCCCAGGTCCACTGGGTGCGGTACTCGTAGCCGACGATCCCCGCGGGCGAGCGGATGATCACCGTCCGCCCGGCCAGTTCGACCGCGATCACGGCGTCGTCGCTGGCCAGCACCTGCACCAGCCGGTCCGCCTGGAAGGTGTACATCCGCACCGCCGTCTGGTTCCCGGGCAGCAGCCGGAACCCGAGCACCATGTCGTCGCGCCCGTCACCGGTGAGGTCCCGGTAGTAGGCCTTCAGGACGGGGCACCGGGCACGGTCCCCGCCACCGGCCCCGCCGCTGTCCGTCTCGCCGCCGTCGTCTCCGCAGTCCGCCATGCGCGCGGCCGTCCCGCCGTAGGGCGCCCCGGACCCCGTGTACACATCGGGGTGCGCCGCGATCTCCGCGCGTACGACCGCCACCGGGTCCACCTCGCGGATGTCCTCGCCGGGGGCCCGGACGCCCTTGACGACCTCGGTCTCGGCCTCGCCGTAGTCGTAGGCGGGGGAGGAGGCGGGCGGCTCCCCGGGCCACAGCCGGGTCGGGCCGCTCGCGGTGGGCGTGGCGCCCGCGCTCACCAGACCCCCGGAGTCGCCGCAGGCGCCCAGCAGCAGGGTGGCGGCCAGGGTGGCCGACGCGCCGGCGGCCACGCGCGCGCGGTGCCGGTGCCGGTGACGGGGGGACACGGGACTCCTGGGGGCGTCGTTACGATCCCGTACACCCTATTCGTCCGCACCCCCTATACGTGCGGAACCCCTCCGTCCGCCCCGCTGCTCCGCCGTCCGGGCCGCGCCCTCATGTCAGCTCCTCCAACTCCTCCAGGAGCCGGACCGTCGCCAGGCCGGTGTGCAGATACTCCACGAACAGCTCGTTGTGCAGCGCCCACGGCGAACGGCGGGTGCGGATCAGCCGGATCGCCTCCTCGGGGGAGTGCCCGTCGCGGATCAGCGCCTGCGCGACGACCAGACCCGACCGGTTGTACCCGCTGTAGCAGCGCACGAGGACCCGCTTGCCGTCCTCCAGCGCGTCGCACGCGGCCTGCGCGAGCCGCAGCACCCCCGCCAACTGCGTACCGTCCAGCGGTCCGTCCGGGATCGCCCACACATGATGCTCGACGCCCTCGTCCGGCCCGTACCCCGGAAGCCGCAGCAGCGTCAGCACCAGGTCGAACTCATCGTGTACGACCGCGAATTCGATTCCCCCGGCACCGGTCCGCCGCGCGAACTCGTGCCCGCCCATCCACAGTCCGGGCACGATCTCGCTCCACGGTTCCCCCGGCGCGGGAACATCGGGTCGCATCCTGCGCGTCCGCAACGGCGCCTCCCCAAGCCCCTGACGGCGGGTCGTCACCCCAAAGGTAACCGGGTTCTTGCCGATGGAGCACCCCGCCTGTTCCCATGGTCGTGGGGTGATGGTGCATGAGCGGACTGCGCGTCATACCGACCTGGCGGCACGGACGGGAGCGTCTGTACGTGTGCCGCGCCGACGGGCGGAACCTCGCCTGGTACGACCGTGAGGCGGGCCGGGTGAACCTCCTCGCCGAGGAGTACGGAGAGGATGTGCTGGCCGTTCTCGGCCCCTTCATCGCGGGCCCGGTCGCGGTGGGCCCGCCGCCCGTGCCCACCCCCGCCGAGCTGGTCCGGCTGAGTCTGCACCCCGACGACGACCTGGCCCCCAACCGCCCCGGCGAGGCCCTGCTGATCGCCCTCGACCGCGCCCCCGGACCACCGCGCCGGCTGCGCCCCGACCCGCGCCGCCGGGCCCTCGCCGCCGAGCAGACCGTCGGCGACGCGCTGGACCGGCTGGAGGGCGCCGGCTGGCACACCGTGCACTCCGTGCCGCTGCCCGGCGGCGACCGCATCCACCACCTGCTGCTCGGTCCCGGGGGCCTGTACTGCGTGCGGTCCCTGTACGCCCGCAGGCAGCGTGTCGTCGTCACCGACCCCGTGGTCGCCGTGGGCCGGCGTGAGCCCCGCGCGCTGCTGCGCGGGCTGCGCGCCGACGCCGACCGCGCCTCCTACGCCCTCACCGCCGAGGTCCGCCCCGTCCTCGCCCTCGTCGAACCCGCGGCCCTCGACATCGCCACGCCCCTGCGCGAACTCCGCGTCCTGCGCGACACGGACCTGCGCGAACTCGCCCGCGCCGGAGGGGTGTTGAAGCCCGCGGACGTGGAGGGCCTGCACGCTATGGCCCGCGACCGGCGGACGTGGGCCCGGGTGTAGACCACGTCGGTGGCACGGCTGGGCTGTGGGCTACGTCGGTGGTGCAGCCAGGGCGCGGGCCGCGCCGGTGGTGTGGCCGAGGTGCGGGCCATGCCGGCGGTGCGGCCGGGAGGCAGGCCACGCCGACGATGCGGCCGGGATGCTGGCCACGCCGACGGCGCGGCCGGGGCGTAGGGCACGTCGACGGACGGTGCCGCCGGGGTGCAGGCCCCGTCGGCGGTGGCGCCGTCACGGCAGCGCGTGTGTCGCCTCCGGGTCCAGGAGCGGGGCCAGCAGGTCGCCGTGGTCCTGGAGGCGGGGCGCGATGTCCTGGGCGCGGAACACCAGCCGGTCGGGGGAGGCGCACTCTTCCACCTCGGCCCAGGTCACCGGCGCGGAGACGGTCGGCTCGGCGCGGGCGCGCAGGGTGTAGGGCGTGGCGGTGGTCTTGCGGGCGGCGTTCTGGCTCCAGTCGACGAAGACCTTGCCGGGGCGCAGACTGCGGGTCATCCGGTGGACGACCAGGCGCGGCAGCGCCTCCTCCGCCTCCACGGCCAGCCGCTTGGCGTACTCCGACACCCGCTCCGAGGACGCCCCGCGCACCGCCGCCAGCAGATGCAGCCCCTTCGACCCGGACGTCTTCGCATGCGCCTCGATCCCGTCCGCCGCGAGCCGCTCCCGCAGCCAGCGGGCCACCTCGCAGCACTCGACGACCGTCGCGGGCGCCCCCGGGTCCAGATCGAACACCAGCCGGTCGGCCTCGTCGGAGCCACGGACGGTCCACTGCGGGGTGTGGTACTCGGCGACCAGGTTCGACGCCCACATCAGGCTCGCCAGATCCTGCACCAGCACCATCCGTGCCGGGCCCTCCATCCGCCGCACCTCGGCCGTGGTGACCCAGTCCGGGATGCCCGGCGGCACGTTCTTGGTGAAGAACACCTGACCGCCCGGCCCGTCCGGATAGCGAAGGAACGACACCGGCCGGTCGCGCAGATGCGGCAGCAGAGCGTCCGCCGTCGTCGCGTAGTAGTGCAGCAACTCGCCCTTGGTGAAGCCCGTCGCCGGGTGGAGGACCTTCTCCAGGTTGGAGAGGGCGACCCTGCGGCCCTCCACCTCGGTGATCGGTGTCATGGGAGCCAGAGTCCCATTTGGTGCGGTTGGCGGCAAAGGGTACTTATTGGGTGGGCGCCCGGGGGTTGGGTGCTCGTCGGTTGGGCGGGCCCGGGGTTGGGTGCTCGCCGGTCGGCGTACTGCGGCTGGGCACGTGGCGATCAGGTGTCTCGGGGCCGGGCGCCCGGCGATCAGCTTTCCCTTTAGGTCAGGCGCCTGGCGATCCGGTGGCCCGAGGCCAGGGGCCGGCGAGCAGCTGGCACGGTGGTCACTCGCCGTGCGGCCGGGTACCGACCCGCCTGGGCCGGGCACCCGATCGCCCGGTGGTCATTCGCCGCGCGGTCCGGCGTCCATCCGCCGCCCGGGTCGGGCATCCACCCGCCGTGCGGCCAGGCATCCACCCGCCGGGGCCGGGCACCCGACCGCCCGTTGGTCATCCGCCGCGCGGCCGGACGCCCATCCGCCGCGCGGCCGGACGCCCATCCGCCGCGTGGTCGGGCACCCGCCAAGGCCGGGCGCCCACCCGCCAAGGCCAGGCGCCCGCCCCCTCCGCTCAGCCCCCCACGTACGCGGCCAAGTGCTCCCCCGTGAGCGTGGAGCGGTCCGCGACCAGCTCGGTCGGGGTGCCCTCGAAGACGATCCGGCCGCCGTCGTGACCGGCGCCGGGGCCGAGGTCGATGATCCAGTCGGCGTGGGCCATGACCGCCTGGTGGTGCTCGATGACGATCACCGACTTCCCGGCGTCGACCAGCCGGTCCAGCAGCCCGAGCAGCTGCTCCACGTCGGCGAGATGCAGACCGGTGGTCGGCTCGTCGAGGACGTAGACCCCGCCCTTGTCACCCATGTGGGTGGCCAGCTTCAGGCGCTGCCGCTCGCCGCCGGAGAGCGTGGTGAGCGGCTGGCCGAGGGTGAGATAGCCGAGGCCGACGTCCGCCATCCGCTCGACGATCCGGTGGGCCGCGAGGGTCCGCGCCTCGCCCTCGCCGAAGAACCGCTCCGCCTCCGTCACCGACATCGCGAGCACCTCGCTGATGTCCCGCCCGCCGAAGCGGTACTCCAGCACCGACGCCTCGAACCGCTTCCCCTCGCACTCCTCGCACGTGGTGGCCACGCTCTGCATGATCGCCAGGTCGGTGTAGATGACCCCGGCGCCGTTGCAGGTGGGGCAGGCGCCCTCGGAGTTGGCGCTGAACAGCGCCGGCTTCACCCCGTTGGCCTTGGCGAAGGCCTTGCGGATCGGGTCGGCCAGCCCGGTGTACGTCGCCGGGTTGCTGCGCCGGGAGCCGCGGATCGGCGTCTGGTCGATCGACACCACGCCCTCCGCCCCCGCCTGCCGGGCCATCGAGCCGTGCACCAGCGAACTCTTGCCGGACCCGGCGACCCCGGTGACGACGGTGAGCACTCCGAGCGGGATGTCGACGTCCACGTCCTGGAGGTTGTTCGCGCTCGCGCCCCGCACCTCCAGCGTCCCGGTGGGCGTGCGGACCGTCTCCTTCAGCGCGGCCCGGTCCCCGAGATGCCGCCCGGTGACGGTGTCGCTCGCCCGCAGCCCCTCCAGGGTGCCCTCGAAGCAGACCGTGCCGCCCGCCGTACCGGCGCCGGGGCCGAGGTCCACGACATGGTCGGCGATGGCGATCGTCTCCGGCTTGTGCTCCACGACGAGCACCGTGTTGCCCTTGTCGCGCAGCCGCAGCAGCAGGTTGTTCATCCGCTCGATGTCGTGCGGGTGCAGCCCGATGGTCGGCTCGTCGAAGACGTACGTCACATCGGTGAGCGAGGAACCGAGATGCCGGATCATCTTCGTCCGCTGCGCCTCACCGCCGGAGAGCGTGCCCGAGGCCCGGTCCAGCGAGAGATAGCCGAGGCCGATCTCCACGAACGAGTCGAGCGTGTAGTGCAGCTTGGCGAGCAGCGGCGCCACCGACGCGTCCTCGATGCCGCGCGCCCACTCGGCGAGGTCCCGGATCTCCATCGCGCAGGCCTCGGCGATGTTGACCTTGCCGATCCGGGAGGAACGGGCCAGTTCGCTGAGCCGGGTGCCCTCGCAGTCGGGACAGACGGCGAAGGTGACCGCCCGGTCCACGAACGCCCGGATGTGCGGCTGCATCGACTCGCGGTCCTTGGAGAGGAAGGACTTCTGCAGCTTCGGGATCAGACCCTCGTACGTCAGGTTGACCCCGTTGATCTTCACCTTGGTCGGCTCGCGGTACAGGAAGTCGTGCCGCTCCTTCTTGGTGTACTTCCGGATCGGCTTCTCCTTGTCGAAGAAGCCCGACTCGGCGATCACCCGCACCACCCATCCGTCCCCGGTGTAGGTGGGGATGGTGAACGGGTCCTCGGACAGGGACTTGGAGTCGTCGAACAACTGCGTGAGATCGATGTCGGAGACCTTGCCCCGGCCCTCGCAGTGCGTGCACATCCCGCCGGTACGGCTGAACGTCACCTTCTCGGTCTTGGTCTTGTCGGCGCCCCGGTCGACCGTGAGACCGCCGCTCGCCGAGACCGAGGCGACGTTGAAGGAGAACGCGCCGGGCGGGCCGATGTGCGGGCTGCCGAGCCGGCTGAACAGGATGCGCAGCATCGCGTTGGCGTCGGTGGCGGTGCCGACGGTGGAGCGCGGGTCGGACCCCATCCGCTGCTGGTCCACGGTGATCGCGGTGGTCAGCCCGTCGAGGACGTCCACCTCGGGCCGGGCCAGGTTGGGCATGAAGCACTGGAGGAAGGCGCTGTACGTCTCGTTGATCAGCCGCTGCGACTCCGCGGCGATCGTGTCGAACACCAGCGAGCTCTTGCCCGAGCCGGAGACCCCCGTGAACACCGTCAGCCGGCGCTTCGGGATCTCGATGCTGACGTCCTTGAGGTTGTTCTCCCGGGCCCCGTGCACACGGATCAGATCATGGCTGTCGGCGGCGTGCGGCCCGGGAGACTGCGCCTGCGTCCGCGCCCTCGTGGCCTTGGTCATCGTTCCTCCATCTGTCGTGCGGAGCCGCGTGGCGGTCCCCGCCGGCGTCGCCTGTCCGGATCCGATCCGCATGGAACAGTGGGAACAGTACGTGCGGTGTGCGGTGTGCGGTGGTGGGCCCCGCGTGCGCGTCCGGAGCCGGTACCTCAGACCTCGTGGACGCGGATCAGGTTGCCCGCGGGATCACGGACCGCGAAGTCACGGACGCCGTACGGCTGCCGCATCGGCTCCTGGACGATCTCGGCGCCGCCCGCCTCCAGCCGTGCGAAGGTGCCGTCGAGATCGGCGGTGGCGAGGAGGACACGGGCGTACGTCCCCTTGGCCATCATCTCGACGATCACGCGCCGCTCGGCGTCGTCCACGGAGGGGTCGACGGCCGGCGGCTCCAGCACGATCGACGTGTCGGGCTGGCCGGCCGGTCCGACCGTGATCCAGCGCATCCCGTCGTACCCGCCGTCGTTGCGGACCTCGAAGCCGAGGATGTCGCGGTAGAAGGTGAGGGAGGCGTCCGGATCGTCGTGCGGGAGGAAGCTCGCGTTGATGGTGAGGTCCATGGCTTTCACGCTAGGCGCGCCCCGCCCGTCCGCGCTTCTCGAATCCTGACCGGTCCGGGACCGCGCACGGCCGTGCGCCGCTGCCCGGCGGCCGACGGGCAGCGGCGACACGCCGGAGTTACGGTGTGGACGAACCGGACGCGGCTACCCGAAAGGTGCGTGCTGCCCGTGCGATCCATCTGGAACGGCGCCATCTCCTTCGGCCTGGTCAGCATCCCCATCAAGCTGGTGAACGCGACCGAGAGCCACTCCGTCTCCTTCCGGCAGATCCACCTGGAGGACGGCGGCCGTATCCGCTACCGCAAGGTCTGCGAGCTGGAGGACCGCGAGGTGGCGCAGGGGGAGATCGGCAAGGCGTACGAGGACGCGGACGGCACGATGATCCCGATCACGGACGAGGACCTGGCGTCGCTGCCCATCCCCACCGCCAAGACCATCGAGATCGAGGGCTTCGTCCCGGCCGAGAGCGTCGACCCGCTGCAGGTGGACGCCGCGTACTACCTCGCCGCGAACGGCGTGCCCGCCGCCAAGCCGTACACCCTGCTCCGCGAGGCGCTCAAGCGCAGCGGAAAGGTCGCCATCTGCAAGTTCGCCCTGCGCGGGCGCGAGCGCCTCGGCATGCTGCGGGTGGTGGACGACGTCCTCGCCATGCACGGCCTGCTCTGGCCCGACGAGATCCGTACGACCGAGGGGGTCGCCCCCGACGCCGGCGTCACCGTCCGAGACAAGGAACTCGACCTCGCGGACGCCCTCATGGACACCCTCGGCGAGGTCGACCTCGACTCCCTCCACGACGACTACCGCGAGGCGGTCGAGGAACTCATCGCCGCGAAGGCCTCCGGCGAAGAGCCCCCCTCCGCCCCCGCCCCGGCCCCGGGCGGCAAGGTCCTCGACCTCATGGCGGCCCTGGAGAAGAGCGTCCGGGAGGCCAAGGAGTCCCGGGGCGAGGCCGACGCCGACGTCACGCCGCTGTCCCCCCGCCCCACCCCGAAACAGCCCACGGGCAAGAAATCCACCACACCGACGACCAGGAAATCGACGACGTCCCCGAAGAAGACGACCACCGCGAAGAAGTCGACCACCAAGAAGACGACCCCGGCGAAGCCCACCGCCACGAAGTCCACGGCGACAAAGTCCACCGCGACAAAATCCACGGCCAAGCAGCCACCGGCAAAGAAGACACCGACCAAGAAGACGGCAACCCGCAAACGCTCGGCCTGACCCCCCGCCCGGGCCACCGCGCTCGTAGCCGCTCGGCCCGACCGCCCGTCCCGGGGCCACCGCACGCGTAGCCTCTCGGTCAGCCGGGCGGGCCACCGCTGGTCGCCGCTGGGTTTGGTCGCCTGCCCCGGAGCACTGCTGGTTGCCGCTCAGCTTGACCGCCCGTCCCGGGCCACCGCCCCCGTAGCCGCTCTGCTTGATCGCCCGCGCGGACCACCGCTGGTTGCCGTTCGGTTCGATCGCCCGCACGCGCCCCCGTACTCGTGGCCGCTCGATTGGGTCGGCCGTCCGGCACCGCTGGTTGCCGTTCGGTTTGGTCGGACGCCCGGGCCATGCCCACAGCCGCTCGGCTTGACCACCAGCCCGGGCCACCGCTCGGTTTGGTCGGCCGCGGGCCACCGCACTCGTAGCGGCTCTGCTTGATCGGCCGAGCGGGGCACCGCTGGTTGCCGCTTTGTTTGGTCGGCCGCACGCGCCACCGCTCATAGCCCCTCGGTTCGATCGCCCGCCTGGGCCACCGCTCGTTGCCGCCCGGTCCGCTCAGTCCTACAGGTCACCGCTCGTCGTCGCTCGGACTGTTCAACCCCCGCAGCCACCGCCCGCTCTCTCCCGCCGCAGCCGTGCCCAGCCACGACGGCGGCGACCTGGTGCCGAACCGGCCGGAGCGACCGGGGCGGCAGTGCGGACCGGCCGGGTCGGCGGTGCCGTAGCGGCCGAGGCGCCCGGGGTCCCCCGGGCGCCATGCCGTGCGGCCCAGGCCGGCGTGCACCCGGGGCTACGCCGCGCGGCGCAGGGCGAGGACCGCGTTGTGGCCGCCGAAGCCGAAGGAGTTGGTGAGGGCGAGGTCGCCGTCGGGCGGGAGGGGACGGGGAGCGGTGGTGACGAGGTCGAGGGTGATGGCGTGGTCCTGGTCGGCGCAGCCGATGGTCGGCGGGATGACCCCGTGGTGGAGGGTGAGCGCGGTGGCGAGGGCCTCCACCGCCCCGGCGGCGCCCTGCAGATGCCCGAGGTGTCCCTTGAGCGCCGTCACCGGCACCCGCCGCCCCGACAGCACCGCCGTCAGCGCGTTCGCCTCCGCGAGATCCCCGTCGACCGTGGCGGTCGCGTGCGCGTTGACGTGCACCACGTCCGACGCCGAGGCCGCCGCGTCCGCCAGCGCCCGGCGCAGCGCGAGCGCCACCCCCGAGCCCGAGGGGTCCGGCGCGGCCATGTGGTGCGCGTCGGCGGACAGCCCCCACCCCGCCGCCTCGCAGTAGATCCGGGCCCCGCGCGCCCGTGCCCGGTCCTCCGCCTCCAGCAGCAGGAACCCCGCCCCCTCCCCGTTCACGAACCCGTCCCGGTCCGTCGCGAAGGGGCGCGACGGACTCCCCCCGCCCCCGTCCAGCCCGTGCCGCGACAGCGCCCGCATCGCCGCGAAGGACGCCATGATCGCCGGGGTCACCACCGCCTCGGCCCCGCCCGCGACCGCCACGTCCACCCGTCCGTACCGGATCCGGTCCACCGCCTGCCCGATCGCCTCCGTACCGGACGCGCACGCGCTGGTGACGGTCCGCGCCTCCCCGGTGATACCGAGGTCCAGGGAGATCTGCGACGCCGCCTGCGAGGGCACGCACATCGGTGTGGTGAGCGGCGAGACCCCGCGCGGCCCCCGGTCCCGTAACTGCCGGTCGCCGGCGACGAGCACCGACGCGTCACCGAGGATCGCCCCGGCGGACACCCCCACCCGCTGCGGATCGAGCCCGCTCGCCGCCGTGCCGCCGGGATCGAACCCGCCGTCCCGCCAGGCCTCCCGCGCCGCCAGTACGGCGAACCGCGCGGCCCGGTTCATCCGCCGCGCCCGGGGCCGGGGCAGCAGCCCGGCGGGATCCACCGGCACCGTCCCCGCGACCCGCACCGGTAACTCCGCGAACTCCGCCCCCTCCAACTCCCGTATCCCGCACCGCCCTTCCAGTAACCCCTGCCACAGTTCGCCCACACCCACGCCGAGCGGTGTGACAGCCCCGAGCCCCGTCACGACCACCCGTCGCCCCGTCGCGTACGACATGTGCCATCCCCCAACCCGCCGACCCCGCCCGATGCCTCTTGTCCCAGAGATGGTTCCCGCTTCAACTGCCTGCTGCACCCGGGGACGAAGGGCTTGTCGGCATCGGGCCGGGGGGATGGGGAGACCGCTCAGAGCACCTTCGCGCGTACCAACGCCGAGAGGACGAGCGTGCCGGGCAGGAGCGGGAGCCAGACGGTCAGGACGCGATAGCCGATGACGGTGGTGGTGGCGAGGGTCGCGGGCGCGCCGAAGGCGACGAGGGTGAAGACGAGCGCCGCGTCCATCGGCCCGAGGCCGCCCGGCGCGGGCACGGCACCGGCGGCCGTACTGGCGACGAGGTACACGAAGATCATCTGGACCCATGACACGGACAGCCCGAGCGAGGAGCCGACCGAGGCGAGCACGGCCCCCTGGCACAGCGGGAAGGCCGCGGCCCCGCCCCACAGCGAGACCGCCCGGACGGGACGGCTGTGCACCAGCCGGGTGTCGGTGAGGGCGGTCCGCAGCCCTCCGATGAGGGGCCGCCGCAACGGCCGTACGGTCGTGACCAGGGTGACCACGGCGGCGAGACCGACGCCGGTGATCGCGCCGGCCAGGGCGAGGGTCTCGCCCTTCGGGAGCAGCTCGGTCAGTCGGAGCGTGCCCGGGAAGGCGATGACGAAGACGACGATCACCAGCGTCTTGGCGACCGGTTTGACCGCCGAGTACAGGGCGAGCGAGGAGGTGGCCCGGGCCAGCGGGATGCCCCGGCGGCGCAGGAACCGCAGGACGACGGCGTGGGCGCCGATGTTGCCCGGCAGCGCGTGACCCGCGGCCCCGGCCGCGAACTGCGTGGCCAGCAGCTGCCCCGGCGGCAGCCGCTCCGGCACCGCGCCCTGCCGGATGCACGCGGACGCCACCGAGCACAGCGCGGTGAAGAAGGCACCGGCCAGCAGCCACCAGGGGTCGGCCGACGCCAGCCGCAGCGCCCCGTCGTGGACCGTCCGCCAGTCCACCGCCGCCCACACCCCGAGCAACAGCAACGGCAGCAGGGCGAGGGCGAACCGCAGCCGCCGCGCGTTGGCCGCCGACCGCGCGGGCAGCAGCGCCCGCACCCGGCCGGGCAGGAACGCCGGCATCCGGGACGGCCGGGGGCCCGCGGCGTCGGCGGCGGGGGAGACGCCGGGGCCGGCCGGATCGACGGGGTCACAGGGACGGGCGGAGGCCGCATCGGGCAGTGGTCTCGGTCCCGGGACCGTAAGGGGAGCACAGGGGGCGTCGGAGACCGCCGTCGGACCCTTGGTGAGGTCCGCGGGCCGGGCCGGACTGGGTATCAGGGGGAGCGGGTCGGTGACCGGGGACGGGGTGGGCCGCGAGGGGGGCGGCGCGTCGAGCGGGAGCGGGAACAAAGGGCACGTCGTCCTTCCGCGTCGCGTCGGCACGGCGGGGGACCGCTCCGACGGAGGCAGGGCAAGTCAAGAACGAAGGGAACCCCAGGACCGTTCCCACCCCAAATGACTCCCCGGTATGCGCCACCCGAACTCCTGCCACCGGCAGAACGACGACACCGCTTCCGAGCAGCGACTCTGCCGCCGGAACCCGCCCCGCCCCACCCGTCCCCCATGAGACGCAAGTCACCTCCCGACAAGCACGAGTCACCTGCCGACAGGCACGAGTCACCTCCCGACAGACGCGAGTCACCTCCCGGACCCCCCTCCGTCCGCCCCGCGCCCCCCTCGCCTCCGCCCCTCCGCTCCCGCCCCTCTCCACTGTTGTGATGCGCGTCACCCAAGGTCTAGGGTTGTAGCGCCTGGCAGGCGGCCCCCGGAGCGCGTCGGGTGGCGGTGTGCGGCGGGGCCGCCCGCGGCTGAGGGAAGTGATCCCGTTGTCCGTCTCCTGGGACGACATCGGCGGTCTCGTCGATGCCCATGAGCGCTTCCTCGCCGGGGCACGGGTCGACGCGGATGTCCGGGACCCGGTGCTCGACTCCTGGAAGCGGTGCCGTTCCGCCGGCCTCGAACCCCACCGGCTGCTGATCCCGTACGCGCCCGACCTCGCCCTGGACGACCCCTTCCTGCGCGCCGCCGACCCGGTGCTCGACCGCCTCACCACCTCCCTGTCGAACGTGAGCATGACCGTGGTGCTCTGCGACGGGCAGGCCCGCATGGTCCAGCGCCACGGCGGCGACCACCGGCTCCGCGCCCGCCTCGACGACATCAACTTCGCCCCCGGCTTCTGTGCCTCCGAGGCCGCCGCCGGCACCAACGGCGTCGGCACCGCCCTCGCCGAACGCCGGCCCGTCTACGTCCTCGGCCGCGAACACTTCGCCGACTGCCTCTCACCCTTCGCCTGCGCCGGAGCCCCCGTCCGCAACCCGCTCAGCGGCCGGGTGGAGGCCGTCCTCGACCTCACCTGTCTGCGCGACGACGGTGACCCCACGATGCTGCGGCTGGTCCAGGAGGCCGCCCACGACATCGAGGCCGGCCTCCTGGAACAGGCCACGGAACGCGAACGGGCCCTCCTCGCCGCCTACCACCGCGCCGCCCGCACCACGGCCGGCCCCGGCGCCTGGCCCCGCCAGCCCGACGAGCCGCCCTGGGCACGCGGCGACGAGGGTCGGCACGGCGAGACGCTCGGCCGCGTCGACCTGGCCGTCCTCCGCGAGAAGGCCGAGGAACTCATCGCCTCCCCGCACCGCACCCTCGACGAGGTCACCCTCTCCGGCGGCCGGATCGCGACCCTCCTGCGCCGCCCGATCATGAGCGACTCGGGCGAGTCCGGCGTGGTCGTCGAGGCCCGCGTCCTCGGCGGCCCCCACCTGCACCACACAGAACTGAACCCGCCCCGCACGGACCCGAACCCGCCCCGCACGGAACCGACCCCACCCCCCGCCCGGCCGACGCCGCCACCGCCCGTCACGCTCGATGCCGCCCCGGGCCCCGTCACCGCTGTCGCCCCGGGGCCGGCCGCCCCGCCCGTCCCGGCCCCCACCGCCCCACCACCGACCGTCGTCCTGAGCACCCTCGTACCCACCGCCCCGCACCCCCGCCCGACCCCCACGGAACCCCCACCGCCCCGGCCCGCCCCGCACGAGCCTCCCGCGGCCCCCGACTCCCCCTCCGACGCCTGGCTGCTCCTCATCGGCGAACCCGGCGTGGGCCGCCTCGCCGTACTCGCCCGCCGACGGCTCGAACTGCTGCACGACGCAGGAGTCCGGATCGGCACCACCCTCGACGTCACCCGGACCGCCGAGGAACTCACGGAGGTGGCCGTCCCCCGCTTCGCCGACTTCACGGCCGTCGACCTGCCCGTCTCCGTCCTCCTCGGCGACGAACCCGAACCCCTCGGCCCCGGCATGCGCCTGCGCCGGGTCGCGCTGGGCGCCGTGCACGAGCATTCGCATCTGTACGAGGTCGGGGACCCCGTCCGGTACGTGCCCACCACCCCGCAGGCCCGCTGCTGGGAGACGGGCCGGTCGGTGCTCGAACCCGTGCTCGCCGAGGCGGGCGGCTGGCTCGCCCAGGACCCGGCCCGGCTGGAGCGCGCCCTCGCGGCCGGCATCCACTCCCTGATCACCGTGCCGCTGCGGGCGCGCGGCGCGACCCTCGGCGTCGTCAGCTTCTACCGCTCCGAGCGGCCCGCCCCCTTCGAGGACGACGACCTCTCCCTGGCCCAGGAACTCGTCGGCCGCGCTGCGATCTGCATCGACAACGCCCGCCGCTACACCCGCGAGCACAACACCGCCCTCGCCCTGCAACGCAGCCTGCTGCCCCGCGGCCGTTCCGAACAGAGCGCGGTCGAGGTCGCCTACCGCTACCTCCCCGCGCAGGCGGGCGTCGGCGGCGACTGGTTCGACGTCGTCCCGCTCTCCGGCGCCCGCGTCGCCCTCGTGGTCGGCGACGTCGTGGGCCACGGCCTGCACGCCGCCGCGACCATGGGCCGGCTGCGCACCGCCGTCCACAACTTCTGCGCCCTCGACCTGCCGCCGGACGAACTCCTCACCCACCTCGACGACCTCGTCGGCCGCCTCGACCGGGGCGAGGGCTGGGCGGTGGAGAACACCCACCAGGACTCCGGCATCGTCGGCGCGACCTGCCTGTACGCCGTCTACGACCCGGTCTCCCGGCGCTGCACCCTCGCCCGCGCCGGGCACCCGCTGCCCGCGGTCGTCGCCCCGGACGGCACGGTGGACTTCGTCGACCTGCCCTCGGGACCGCCGCTGGGCCTCGGCGGCATGCCCTTCGAGACCGTTGAACTCGACCTGGCCGAGGGCAGCCAGCTCGTCCTCTACACCGACGGCCTGGTCGAGGACCGGCACCGCGACATCGACACCGGCCTGGACGCGCTCCGCAAGGTCCTCGCCCACCCCGACCGCGCCCCCGAGGACACCTGCGAGGCCGTCCTCGACGCCTTGCTCCCGGCCCGGCCGGGCGACGACGTGGCCCTGCTGGTCGCCCGTACACACACGCTCGGCCCGGAACGGGTCGCCCAATGGGAGCTGCCCAGCGACCCGGCCGTCGTCGCCCGCGCCCGCGCGTCGGTCACCGCCCAGCTCTCGGCCTGGGGCCTGGACGCCCTGGCCTTCACCACCGAACTCATCGCCAGCGAACTCGTCACCAACGCCATCCGCCACGCCACCGGCCCCATCCACCTCCGCCTCCTCCGCGACCGCGCCCTGATCTGCGAGGTCTACGACAGCAGCGGCACCTCACCCCGCCTGCGCCGCGCCCGCACCGAGGACGAGGACGGCCGCGGCCTCTTCCTGATCGCCCAGCTCACCGAACGCTGGGGCACCCGCTACACCCCCGACGGCAAGACCATCTGGACCGAACAGCCGTTGCCCCGCCCTTGATGGAACACTCATTACAATTACCGCAGACGCAATGACAGTGATGGCAGTGATGGCAGTGATGGCGATGACAGCCGTGACGACCACGGCAGAAGGAGCGGAACGCAGCTGATGACCAAGCCGCAATCGACGACCGGGGCACAGCCGACGCCAGATGCACGGCCGACGACCGGGTCGAGGACGCCGCGCAAGAAGCGTGCCAACGGTGTGGAGTCCCGTCAGCGCATCCTCGACGCCACCGTGGAGATCGCGGGCGAACGCGGCTACGAGGGCACGTCCATCGCGGCGGTCAGCGCCAAGTGCGGGCTGCCCGCCAGCTCGATCTACTGGCACTTCAAGGACAAGGACGACCTGATCGCCGCGGTGATCGAGCGCAGCTTCGAGACCTGGCTCACCGCCGTCGAACTCCCGGACGAGGAGACGGGCACCCCTCTGGAACGCGCCACCCTCATGGCGGCCGGAGTCGCCAAGTCCCTCGTCGACGCCCCCGACTTCCTCCGCCTGGGCCTGATGCTCGCCCTGGAACGCCGCCCCACCGAACCGAGAGGCCGCACGGTCTTTCTCCAGGTCCGCGACATCGCAGCCCGAAAGATCACGGCCGTCCTCAAGGACCTCTTCCCCACCCTGGACGACACCTCGGCCCACACCCTCACCACCTACGCGATGGCCGGCGCCGACGGCCTCTTCATCCAACACGAGATCCACGGCAACACGATCGACCTCCCCACCATGCTCAAACTCCACGCCCGCTCGCTCCACGACGCGGCACGCCACCTGACGGCCACGGAGTAACACCGGCTCGGCCATGCCCTCTGACGGGATGAGGCCCCGGATGACACCCCCACCCCATCCCGGGCAACCCTCAGCCGAGACTGCTGCTGAGTCACCCCCAAACTCCCCGGAATGGACCACGAGACCCAGACCACCCGCCTCCAGCAGTCCTTGGTCCCCACCCGCATCTCCACCCGCCTGGAGCCTGAGACCAGGCAGGCGCCGCAGTCGCCCACCCCGTCCGGCTCGGCCTTGTCAACGACCCCGAAACCACCGAGGACATACCCACCCGGGTCCGCTCCGGCGTCCCCGGCACTACCCCAGGCCGAAGCCGCACAGGACCCAAACACAAAGACCCCGTCCTCAGCGAAACCGCTGATGGCGGGGTCTTTGGGCACCTCGTGCAAGGTGCCCCCGGCAGGATTCGAACCTGCGCACACGGCTCCGGAGGCCGTTGCTCTATCCCCTGAGCTACGGGGGCGTGTCGGGCGCCTTGTTCGGCGGCGACGGGTAGAACCCTACCAGCTCTCTGAGGGAGATCATGAACGGGTTTTGGGGGTGGTGGGCGGGGTTGGGACGGGGGTGTCGCCCGCAGGGGGTGGAAGTGGGGAAAACCCGGACGCGGTGGTGGGCGCGGACCTACTCTCGAGTTGTGCCAGGCGTGTCCGGCCGGGTGCTTGTTGTGGACGACAACAAGGTCATCCGGCAGCTGATCAGGGTCAACCTCGAGCTGGAGGGCTTCGAGGTGGTGACCGCGGCTGATGGTGCCGAATGCCTGGACGTCGTTCATCAGGTGCGGCCCGACCTCATCACCCTCGACGTCGTGATGCCCCGGCTCGACGGTCTCCGTACCGCCGCCCAACTCCGCGGTGACCCCCGGACACGCGGCCTTCCGCTCGCCATCGTCAGTGCCTGTTCGCAGTACGAGGTCGACGCCGGGCTCGACGTCGGTGTCGACGCGTTCCTTGCCAAGCCCTTCGAGCCCGCCGAACTCGTCGCCCTCGTAAGGCGGTTGGTCGAGCGAGGGCATGCCGGGGGCGGCGAGTCCGTGCCCCGTGGGAGCAGGCAAGGGCAAGGGCAAGGGCAAGGGAATGGGCACGGGGGGAGCGGCAGTGGCGCCGATGGGTCCACGCACGCCGGCGCTTCCGGCGCCTCCCCCGACAGTGGGACCGAGTACACCGAGCGCGCCGGTCGAACCGGCAACTGATCGCTACCGGCTCCTGCCGGG
Source organism: Streptomyces griseiscabiei (assembly GCF_020010925.1). Taxonomy (NCBI): domain Bacteria; kingdom Bacillati; phylum Actinomycetota; class Actinomycetes; order Kitasatosporales; family Streptomycetaceae; genus Streptomyces; species Streptomyces griseiscabiei. The sequence continues at coordinate 420,670 of NZ_JAGJBZ010000002.1, forward strand.
CCGCCTGCGCGGGCGACGAGCTCTGTCAGGTGTGCGGTGTCTCCAGGAACTCCAGGAGTTCCAGGAACTCCAGCAGTGCCAGGAGTTCCAGGCGTCGCGCCTCGCCCTCCCCTGAGTCCGGCCGATCCGCTCGTCCCGGCCGACCCCGTCGACCGGCCGTCGGCCCGGCCTTCGGCCCCCACCCCGTCCACATCCCGGACCCTGGGCAAACCGGCTCGCATACCCACCCCCCTCCTCCCATACGCTTGTCCCCGTGACCCCCGTCGAGCTCTCCCGTACCGTGCTGCGCGCGGTGCGTCGTGCTGTGGATGAGGGGGAGCTCAGTGTCGCGGTGCCCGCACGGGCCGTGGTGACTCCGCCGGGGCCCGGTGGAAGCGGGGACTACGCGACGAACATCGCGTTGCAGCTGGCCCGGCCCGCAGGGCGGCCGCCGCTCCAGGTCGCCGAGATACTGCGGCCCCATCTCAGCCGTACCGAGGGCGTCGCCGCCGTCGAGATCACGGGCCCCGGATTCCTCAACATCCACCTCGACCGGGCCGCCGTCGCCGCGCTCGTACACCGGATCAGAGGAACCGAGGGCGACCGGGACGGACCAGGCCCTGCCCCCGCCCCCCTCCCGTACGGTCACAGCGGCACCCTCGCCGGACAGGTCGTGCGGTTGCGGATTCCGTACGACATCCGTGCCGAGGTCGTCGCGGACGCGCTCGTACGGATCGTCGGCAGCCAGGGAGGCCGCGTCGAGGTCGATCACGCCCGCCCCCCGATCACCGGCGAGGCCGAGCCCGCGGAACTCAAGGACATCGACCTCAGCGGCATCGATCACCTGGATCGGCCCGACGGCGGCGGCGACGGCCGCGATGTCCCCGAGCCCGACCCACCCGTCGACCTCCGCCCCGTCCCCGCCCCGGAGGACCCCACCCCCCTCGGCCCCGACGCCCTCCGCTGGGCCCTGCTGGCCCCGGCCGCGCACGACCGGCCCCGGATCAGCGCGGACCTTCTTGTGCAGCGTGCCGCCAACCCCCTCTTCCGGGTCCGTTACGCCCATGCCCGAGCCCGTGCGCTCACCCGCAACGCCGCGGCCCTCGGGTTCACCCCCGCCCCGGGCCCGCTCGGCACAACCGGCCCCCGGAGCACCCCGGCCGCCTCGAACACCCCGGCCCTCTCCGGCGCCCCCCTCACCACCGCCCCCCTCACCACCACCCTCGTCACCCCCGACGTGACCACCCCCCTCCTCACCGCCCTCACCGAATACCCCTCCGCGCTCGCCCGAGCCGCCACCCACCGCGCTCCCGACCGTCTCGCCCGGCACCTGGTCGTCACCGCCGACGCCCTGCTCGCCTTCCAGCACACGGTGCTGCCGCGCGGCGACGAGAAACCCTCGGCCGCCCACCGGGCCCGGCTGGCGCTTGCCGAAGCCGCCGGGACGGTGCTGGCCGGCGGCCTGTCCCTGCTCGGCATCGACGCACCCGACCACCTCTGAGCGAGTAACCCGCGGAGCCCGAAGCCCGAAGCCCCAAGCCGAGGCCGGTGCCGACGCCCCGCACACCACAGCCCAGAGCGCACACAGAAAGCCGTACAGACATGAGCCGTTCCGCACACCCCGCCGGGCCCCGTCACGCCGACGTGTTTCCCGAGGGGCATTACGCCGCCCCGCCCGCCGACCTGAACACGCTCGACCCGAAGGTGTGGGCGCAGACCGTCACCCGGGGCGACGACGGAGTCGTCAGCGTGGGCGGGATCGATGTGAAGGCGCTCGCGGAGGAGTTCGGCACGCCGGCGTACTTCGTCGACGAGGCCGACTTCCGCGCGCGGGCGCGCGCCTGGCGCACGGCGTTCGGACAGGACGCCGACGTGTTCTACGCGGGGAAGGCGTTCCTCTCCCGGGCCATCGTGCGCTGGCTGCACGAGGAGGGGCTCAACCTCGACGTCTGTTCCGGCGGCGAGCTGACCACCGCCCTCTCCGCCGGTATGCCCGCCGACCGCATCGCCTTCCACGGCAACAACAAGTCCGAGGACGAGATCCGCAGGGCCGTCGAGGCCGGGGTCGGGCGGATCGTGCTCGACTCCTTCCAGGAGATCGTGCGGGTCGCGCACATCGCCCAGTCGCTCGGCCGTCGGCAGCAGGTGCAGATCCGCGTCACCGTCGGCGTCGAGGCCCACACGCACGAGTTCATCGCCACCGCCCACGAGGACCAGAAGTTCGGGATCCCGCTGGCCGGCGGGAAGGCCGCCGAGGCCGTGCGGCGGGCGCTCAAGCTCGACGGGCTCGAACTGATCGGCATCCACAGCCACATCGGGTCGCAGATCTTCGACACCTCCGGGTTCGAGGTCGCCGCCCACCGGGTCGTCGGGCTGCTCAAGGACATCCGCGACGAGCACGGGATCGAGCTGCCCGAGATCGACCTCGGCGGCGGCCTCGGGATCGCGTACACCAGCGACGACGACCCCCGTGAGCCGCACGAGATCGCCAAGGCGCTGACCGAGATCGTCAACCGGGAGTGCGACGCCGCGAAGCTGCGCGCGCCCCGGATCTCCGTCGAGCCCGGGCGCGCCATCGTCGGCCCGACCGCCTTCACGCTCTACGAGGTCGGCACCATCAAGCCGCTGGACGGGCTGCGGACGTACGTCTCGGTCGACGGGGGCATGTCCGACAACATCCGGACCGCGCTGTACGACGCCGAGTACAGCGTGGCGCTGGTCTCCCGGACCTCCGACGCCGAGCCGATGCTCGCCCGGGTCGTGGGCAAGCACTGCGAGAGCGGGGACATCGTCGTGAAGGACGCGTTCCTGCCGGCGGACCTGGCACCGGGTGACCTGATCGCCGTACCGGCCACCGGCGCGTACTGCCGTTCGATGGCGAGCAACTACAACCACGTGCTGCGCCCGCCGGTCGTCGCCGTCAATGATGGAGAGGCCCGGGTCGTCGTCCGCCGTGAGACGGAGGAGGATCTCCTTCGGCTCGACGTCGGCTGAGGCGCGGCCCCGGAAAGGCCGCAGAAATGCCGGGCCGGAAGATCTCCTTCTTCCGGCCCGGAGAGAATGAAATAGATGTCTCACGATCCGGACCGGGGACAGAAACCCCCGTCCGGTGAGTGAGACTGGTCCCACCGTATTCGGTAGCGAGTATTCGGTATGTCGGTATGTTGAGGAAACGAGGTCGGATGATGCGTACGCGTCCGCTGAAGGTGGCGCTGCTGGGCTGTGGGGTCGTCGGCTCAGAGGTGGCGCGCATCATGACGACGCACGCCGACGACCTCGCCGCACGCATCGGCGCCCCGGTCGAGCTCGCGGGCGTGGCCGTGCGGCGGCCCTCCCGGGTCCGTGAGGGCATCGACCCCGCCCTCGTCACCACCGACGCCACCGCGCTCGTCAAACGCGGGGACATCGACGTCGTCGTCGAGGTCATCGGCGGTATCGAGCCCGCCCGCTCCCTCATCACCACCGCGTTCGAGTACGGCGCCTCCGTCGTCTCCGCCAACAAGGCCCTCCTCGCCCAGGACGGCGCCGCCCTGCACGCCGCCGCCGGGGACCATGACGCGGACCTCTACTACGAGGCCGCCGTCGCCGGTGCCATCCCGCTGATCCGGCCGCTGCGCGAGTCCCTCGCCGGCGACAAGATCAACCGGGTGATGGGCATCGTCAACGGCACGACCAACTTCATCCTCGACAAGATGGACACCACGGGCGCCGGGTACCAGGAGGCCCTCGACGAGGCCACCGCCCTCGGGTACGCCGAGGCCGACCCGACCGCCGACGTCGAGGGGTTCGACGCCGCGGCCAAGGCCGCGATCCTCGCCGGTATCGCCTTCCACTCGCGTGTGCGCCTCGACGACGTGTACCGCGAGGGCATGACCGAGGTGACGGCGGCCGACTTCGCCTCCGCCAAGAACATGGGCTGCACCATCAAGCTGCTCGCCATCTGCGAGCGGGCCGCGGACGGCGGTTCCGTCACCGCGCGCGTGCACCCCGCGATGATCCCGCTGACGCACCCGCTCGCCTCCGTGCGCGGCGCCTACAACGCGGTGTTCGTGGAGTCGGACGCCGCCGGTCAGCTGATGTTCTACGGGCCGGGCGCCGGCGGTGCCCCCACCGCCTCCGCCGTGCTCGGCGACCTCGTGGCCGTGTGCCGCAACCGCCTCGCCGGCTCCACCGGACCCGGCGAGTCCGCCTATGCCGCCCTGCCGGTCTCGCCGATGGGCGAGGTCGTCACCCGCTACCACATCAGCCTCGACGTCGCCGACAAACCGGGTGTTCTCGCCCAGGTGGCGACCGTGTTCGCGGAGCACGGGGTGTCGATCGATACGGTTCGGCAGCAGGGCAAGGACGGCGAGGCCTCTCTCGTCGTCGTCACCCATCGCGCCTCCGACGCCTCCCTCACCGGGACCGTCGAGGCGCTGCGCAACCTCGACACCGTGCGGGGTGTCGCCAGCATCATGCGGGTTGAAGGAGAGTAACCAGCAATGACCCACCAGTGGCGCGGAATCATCGAGGAGTACCGGGACCGGCTGCCCGTCTCCGACAGCACGCCGGTCGTGACGCTCCGGGAGGGCGGCACGCCCCTCGTGCCCGCGCAGGTGCTCTCCGAGCGCACGGGCTGCGAGGTCCACCTCAAGGTGGAGGGCGCGAACCCCACCGGGTCCTTCAAGGACCGCGGCATGACCATGGCCATCACGCGGGCGAAGGAAGAGGGCGCGAAGGCCGTCATCTGTGCCTCCACGGGCAACACCTCTGCCTCCGCGGCCGCCTACGCCGTCCGCGCGGGCATGGTCTCCGCCGTGCTCGTCCCGCGCGGCAAGATCGCGCTGGGCAAGATGGGCCAGGCCCTGGTGCACGGCGCGAAGATCCTCCAGGTCGACGGCAACTTCGACGACTGCCTCACCCTCGCGCGTGAACTGAGCGACAACTACCCGGTGGCGCTGGTCAATTCGGTGAACCCGGTGCGCATCGAGGGCCAGAAGACCGCCGCGTTCGAGATCGTGGACATGCTCGGCGACGCGCCCGACGTCCACGTCCTGCCGGTGGGCAACGCGGGCAACATCACGGCGTACTGGAAGGGCTACAAGGAGTACGCCGCCGACGGGATCGCGGCCAGGACCCCGCGCATGTGGGGGTTCCAGGCCTCCGGTTCCGCGCCCATCGTGCGCGGCGAGGTCGTCAAGGACCCGTCGACGATCGCCACCGCGATCCGCATCGGCAACCCCGCGTCCTGGAACTACGCGCTGGCCGCGCGGGACGAGTCGGGCGGCTTCATCGACGAGGTGACGGACCGTGAGATCCTGCGCGCCTACCGGCTGTTGGCCGCTCAGGAGGGTGTCTTCGTGGAGCCCGCCTCCGCCGCCTCCGTGGCCGGTCTGCTGAAGGCCGCCGAGGCCGGCAAGGTCGACCCGGGCCAGACCATCGTCTGCACGGTCACCGGCAACGGCCTCAAGGACCCCGACTGGGCCGTCGCGGGCGCCCCGCAGCCCGTCACCGTCCCGGTGGACGCGGCGACGGCCGCCGAGCGTCTCGGGCTCGCGTAACCGCGTCCGCGACCACTCGCGTATCCTCTCGCCCAGCCGTTCGAAAAGACCTGGGAGTCGCGCGTAGACGCGGGTTCCCGGGGGATAACCCTGACAGGACCCGACAGGGGGTGCACAGGGGGCTTACGACACGCATCGTGCGCCTCCTGTGCGCCCTATGTCGCCACAGAACCTTCCTTCGATAGGCTGTACTGAACCCGCCCGCCGCATATGCCCCGCAAGGGTGCGGCGCCGCGCCGTCTTGAGCGGCCGCAGGGTCTCACGTACCTGTCGAATGTCCGTCGATATCCATCGAACGTCATTCGACGATCGACAATCGAGAATCGTCAATCTCGCAGCTCAAGGAGAGTCATCGAGCGATGGCCGGTCCAGCGTTCCGCGCCGCCGCCGTACGGGTGCGCGTCCCCGCCACCAGCGCCAACCTCGGCCCGGGCTTCGACGCTCTGGGCCTGTCGCTGGGGCTCTACGACGACGTGGTCGTCCGGGTGGCCGACTCCGGCCTGCACGTCGACATCGCGGGGGAGGGCAGCGAGACCCTTCCACGCGACGAGAAACACCTCCTCGTACGGTCCCTGCGCACCGCCTTCGACCTGCTGGGCGGACAGCCCCGGGGCCTCGAGATCGTGTGCGCCAACCGCATTCCGCACGGCCGCGGCCTCGGCTCCTCCTCCGCCGCCATCTGCGCCGGCATCGTCGCCGCCCGCGCCGTGACCATAGGCGGCGACAACCGGCTCGACGACGCCGCGCTGCTCGAACTGGCCACGGAGATCGAGGGCCACCCCGACAACGTCGCGGCCTGTCTCCTCGGCGGCTTCACGCTCTCCTGGATGGAGGGCGGCGCCGCGCGGGCGATCAGGATGGATCCCGCGGATTCCATCGTTCCGGTGGTTTTCGTGCCCGGGAAGCCGGTTCTCACGGAGACGGCGCGCGGACTGCTCCCGCGCAACGTCCCGCACGTCGACGCTGCGACCAACGCGGGCCGGGCGGCCCTTCTCGTGGAAGCCCTGACCAGGCGCCCCGAACTGCTGCTGCCCGCCACCGAGGACCGGCTGCACCAGGAGTACCGCGCGCCCGCCATGCCGGAGAGCGCGGCCCTGGTGGAGCGGCTGCGCGCCGACGGCGTACCGGCCGTCATCTCCGGCGCCGGACCCACCGTCCTGGCCCTGGCCGACGAGGCCAGCGCCGACAAGGTGGCCGATCTCGCGGGTGCGGGATGGGCCGCCAACCGGCTGGATCTCGACGCCCGAGGGGCGTGCGTCCTGCCGCTGACCACGAACGTCATCGAGACCGGCGCCGACAGCGGCGTCGAGTAGGGGCGTTCGGTTGCCGGATTTCGAGAGGGGGAATGTTTGTTGGATCCGGTAGTGTTAACCTCAAGTCTGCACCTGCCCCAGCCATGGCGAGGTGCTTATCGTCCCCGTCCGGGACAACCATTCTTCCGGGAGTCTCCCAAGCCGCACTGTGCTTCGTACGTCAAGCTGTACGCCGTACGCAGGCACTGAGCGGTCTGCCGAGCAGGCTCCGGAACCGGCGTGGCCGAGCCGGCCGTGACACAGACACTCAGTGCCACGGCCCGGAAAGCGCCGAATCACCAGAAATTTTTCCTCCGCCGCCTTTGGCGGACCACCGCCCCGGCACGGTCCACCCGAACAGGGCCGAAGCCGGACAGCACAAACGGTCGCCGAGCCAGAAGGCCGACGTCCGCTCCAGGGAAGGACCCTTCGTGAGCGACACCACCGATCTGATGGGCGCACGTGTCGAGGACACCGCTGCCGCGCCCGCCACGGACGCCGCGCCTGCCAGCGGTGCCGGCTCCCGGCGGCGCCGTGGCACCGGCCTCGAGGGCATGGTGCTGGCCGAGCTGCAGCAGGTCGCATCCGGCCTCGGCATCAGGGGCACCGCGCGGATGCGCAAGAGCCAGCTGATCGAGGTCATCAAGGACGCGCAGGCGGGAGGGGGTGCCCCGGCGAAGGCCGAGGCCGCCGCCGAGGCCAAGCCGAAGCGCCGTGCCACCTCGAAGGCGCGCACGGGCGACGACGCCGCCCCGGCCGAGAAGGCCCCGGCCAAGAAGGCCGAGGCGCCCGCCGAGAAGGTCGACAAGACCGAGAAGGCCGTGGCCCAGCAGCAGATCGAGATCCCCGGCCAGCCGGCCGGCGGCGACGAGGCGCCCACCGAGCGCCGTCGGCGCCGGGCCACCGCCGACGCGGGCAGCCCCGAGACCGTCACCGCCGAGGCCAAGAGCGAGGCCAAGGCCGAGACGCCCGCCCCGGCCCAGGCAGACGCCGGTGACCAGGGCGGCGAGGGCCGTCAGGGCCGCCGCGAGCGCGGCCGTGACCGCGGCGAGCGGGGCGACCGTACCGACCGCGGCGAGCGCGGTGAGCGCGGCCGTCGTGGCAAGGGCGACGAGCAGCAGGGCGGCGGTCAGCAGCAGCGCGACCGCGGTCAGCAGCAGGGCCAGCAGCAGGGCGGCGGCCGTCAGGACCGCCAGCGCGACAACGGCCCGCAGGACGACGACGACTTCGACGGCGGACGCCGTGGCCGTCGCGGCCGCTACCGCGACCGTCGTGGCCGTCGCGGCCGTGACGAGATCGGCGCCCCCGAGCCGCAGCTCGCCGACGACGACGTCCTGATCCCCGTCGCGGGCATCCTGGACATCCTCGACAACTACGCGTTCATCCGGACCTCGGGCTACCTGCCCGGTCCGAACGACGTGTACGTCTCGCTCGCCCAGGTCCGCAAGAACGGCCTGCGCAAGGGCGACCACGTCACCGGCGCGGTCCGCCAGCCCAAGGACGGCGAGCGCCGCGAGAAGTTCAACGCGCTGGTCCGGCTGGACTCCCAGAACGGCATGGCGCCCGAATCCGGGCGCGGGCGCCCGGAGTTCAACAAGCTGACGCCGCTCTACCCGCAGGACCGGCTCCGTCTGGAGACCGACCCGGGCGTCCTCACCACCCGCATCATCGACCTCGTCGCGCCGATCGGTAAGGGCCAGCGCGGTCTGATCGTGGCCCCGCCGAAGACCGGCAAGACCATGATCATGCAGGCGATCGCCAACGCGATCACGCACAACAACCCCGAGTGCCACCTGATGGTCGTCCTCGTCGACGAGCGTCCGGAAGAGGTCACCGACATGCAGCGGTCGGTGAAGGGCGAGGTCATCTCCTCGACCTTCGACCGCCCGGCCGAGGACCACACGACGGTCGCCGAACTCGCCATCGAGCGGGCCAAGCGCCTCGTCGAGCTGGGCCACGACGTGGTCGTGCTGCTCGACTCGATCACGCGTCTGGGCCGTGCCTACAACCTGGCGGCGCCGGCCTCCGGCCGCATCCTGTCCGGTGGTGTCGACTCGACCGCCCTGTACCCGCCGAAGCGCTTCTTCGGTGCGGCCCGCAACATCGAGGACGGCGGCTCGCTGACCATCCTCGCCACCGCGCTGGTGGACACCGGGTCCCGCATGGACGAGGTCATCTTCGAGGAGTTCAAGGGCACGGGCAACGCCGAGCTGAAGCTCGACCGCAAGCTCGCCGACAAGCGCATCTTCCCCGCGGTGGACGTCGACGCGTCCGGTACCCGCAAGGAAGAGATCCTGCTCGGCAGCGACGAGCTCGCCATCACCTGGAAGCTGCGCCGTGTGCTGCACGCGCTCGACTCCCAGCAGGCGATCGAGCTGCTGCTCGACAAGATGAAGCAGACGAAGTCGAACGGCGAGTTCCTGCTGCAGATCCAGAAGACGACGCCGATGCCGGGCAACGGCGACTAGCAGCCGGTCGGCACCTGCCCGAACACCGGGGCCACCCTCCTTCGTGAGGGTGGCCCCGGTTTTCTGTATGGGACACGTGTACGATCACGGTCTTCATGCTCTGATCAACCATTGCACTTCCAGGGGGGAATTGAGTGGCTAGACCTTTGTCCGGAGCCATGGCCGCCGCGATAGCCGGGACGCTGTTGATGGCGTCCGCGAGCGGGGCGGGCGCCGACACCTCGACGCCCGACGCGCTGGACGTACGGATCGCCAAGGCGATGGCGGCGGACGACACCGCTCGTGTGGCGACGCGCGAGCCGTCGTCGAGCGCGAGTTCGGACGACGGCCCGGGGCGGTCCGCCCAGATCATCGGCGGCTCGGAGACCACGATCGCCTCGGCGCCGTGGATGGCCCAGCTCTGGTACTACGACCCGACCCAGGACCTCGGCTTCTTCTGCGGCGGCACGGTCGTCTCGCCGACGAAGATCCTGACGGCGGCGCACTGCGTCGACAAGGACTACTACGACTGGGCCGCGTACGGCGAGATCGTCACCGGTACCGACCGGCTGCCCACGGCCGTCTACAACGACGACGGCACCCTCGACCACGTCGACTACCACGGCGGCACCCGCAGCACGCTGTCGCGCCAGTGGAACCACCCCTCGTGGGACGAGGAGGCGATCGACAACGACGTCGCCGTCCTGACACTGGCGTCGCCGGTCAAGGCCAAGCCGATCAGGATGACGACGTCGGACGACACCACCTCGTACAAGTCCGGCACCAAGGCCACGGTCTACGGCTGGGGCCGTACCAGCTCCAAGACCGAGGACATCTCGGAGACGCTGAAGACGGCCACACTGCCGATCGTCAGCGACACGACCTGCGGGAGCACCTGGGGCAGCTACTTCGTCAAGGGCCACATGGTCTGCGCGGGCAAGCCCTCCGGCGGCACGGACGCCACCACCACCGCCACCTGCAACGGTGACTCCGGTGGTCCGCTCGTCGTCAACAACAAGGTCGTCGGCGTCGTCTCATGGGGCGTCGAGGACTGTGTGTACAAGGGTGCCTACCCGGTCTTCGCGAAGGTCAGCAAGTACGTCGGCGCGACCTACCCGAGGGTCGACGACGCGGCCATCACCCGCGACGGCAAGGCGGACGCCTTCCTGCGCAACAAGGAGACCGGCACGGGCTACGTCCGCGCCTCCACGGGCTCCAAGCTCGGCGACCGCAAGGCGCTGACCGCCGAGGGCAGTTGGAAGGGCTACAACCTGGTCCAGCAGACCGACCTGAACCGGGACGGCCACCAGGACTACGTCCTGCGCCGCTCCTCCGACGGTGACGTCTTCTGGCGGCGGTACGTGCCCTCGTCCAAGACCTGGTCGACGACGCAGATCTTCGACGACTGGAAGACCCGCACCCGGATCGTCACCCCCGGTGACGTCACCGGGGACGCCCTGCCCGACCTGCTCTCGGTCGACTCGGCGGGCGCGCTGTGGATCTACCCCGGCAAGGGCACCGGCTCCTTCGGCACCCGCGTCAAGGTCGGCACGGGCTGGGGCCAGTACAACGCGGTCGTCGGTCACGGCGACTTCACCGGCGACGGCAAGGCCGACCTGATCGCGCGCACCAAGACCGGGTCGAACCTGTACCTGTACAAGGGCACCGGCAAGTCCGGCACGGGCGCCTTCGCGGCCCGGATCAAGGTCCGCTCGGACTGGAGCTCGTACAACACGCTCGTCACTCCCGGTGACGTCAGCGGTGACGGCAAGGCGGACCTGCTGGCCCGTACGACGGCCGGCACGCTGTACCTCTACAAGGGCACCGGCAAGGCCACGAGCGAGATCTTCGGCACACGGGGCTCGGTCGGTACCAGCTACGCCCAGTACGACCTGCTCGGCTGAAACACCAGGTGAGACCGGTCCCGCCGGGCTCGTCCGTCACACACGGTGCCCATCGCGTTTGCGCGATGGGCACCGTTCGTCGTGCAACCCTTTCCCGGATTCTCCCGTCTGACCGGGCGGAGCGGCCATGGAACGGCATGGCCGTGTCCGACCCGACAGGCCTGGGCCTGAGCGCAGGGGGTAACCGACAGGAAAGGGAACCGAGGAGCAGATGTCCGCCGAGAGCACGCCGACACCCGGCACCCCGGGGCAGACCGGCACCACCGGCCCGCGTCACCGCGCCGCGAAGAGCCGCCGCCGCAGGAACCGCACGACACGTGGCGGCCACAGCAGAGCGGCGGTCGTCACCGCCTGGACGGCCGCGGGCGTCCTGGTCCTGGGCGGCACGGGCGTCGGCTACCTGTACTTCAAGCTCAACGGCAACATCAAGAGCGTCGACATCAACCAGGCCCTCGGCACCGACCGGCCGCTCGACGTCGACAACGGCTCGCAGGACATCCTCGTCCTCGGCTCCGACACCCGTTCGGGCAGCAACAAGAAGCTCGGCGGGGGCGTGGACGACGGCAGCGCGCGCTCCGACACGGCGATGGTCGTGCATGTGTACGAGGGCCACAAGCGGGCCAGCGTGGTCTCCATACCCCGGGACACGCTCGTCGAGCGGCCCGAGTGCACCGACGCGAACGGCAAGACGTATCCGGCGGCCTCGTACGCGATGTTCAACTCCGCGTACTCGACGGGCGGCGCGGCGTGTGCGGTGAAGACCGTCGAGTCCATGACCGGGATCCGGATGGACCACTACATCGAGGTCGACTTCGCGGGCTTCGAGAAGCTGATCAACGTCCTCGGCGGGGTCGACATCACGACGACCAAGGACATCGAGGACCCGGACAGCCATCTGGACCTGAAGGCCGGGGAGCACACGCTCACGGGCAAGCAGGCCCTCGGGCTGGTCCGCACCCGGCACGGGGTCGGCGACGGGTCCGATCTCGGCCGTATCCAGCTCCAGCAGGCGTTCATCAAGGCACTCATCGAGCAGGTCAAGTCCGTCGGGATCTTCAGCAGCCCCAAGAAGCTCTACGACCTCGCCGACACCGCGACGGACGCGGTCACCACCGACTCCGACCTCGACAGCGTCAAGGACCTCGCGTCCTTCGCGTCCGGGCTCAAGGGCATCGACTCCAAGAACATGACCATGGTCACCATGCCGGTCCAGTACGACCCCGCCGACCCGAACCGGGTGCTCGTGGACGAGGCGAAGTCGAAGCAGGTCTGGGCGGCGCTCAAGGCGGACCGGACCATCCCGAAGTCGGCGACGAAGGGCACGGCGACCGGGGCCGCCGAGGGCGTCGTGGCGGGTTAGGGCCCTAGCCACAAGGGCGGGGCGGTCGCGTACGGCCGCCGCGAGGCCCCCCTCGGCGCCCCTGGCGGCGGCCGCGGGCACGCGACGGGAATACCTGAGCCCACCCCCTGGTTTGGGGAGATGGCACCAGTCCTGGCAGACTGGTACGTCGGCTCCGGTTCACGCTCTCGCAGCCCGCGACAGCGACCCGGCGCCCTCCCGAAACTAGGAGACACCTTGAAGCGCGACATCCACCCCGAGTACGTCGAGACGCAGGTCAGCTGCACCTGTGGCGCGTCGTTCACCACCCGTAGCACGATCGAGAGCGGCACCATCCGTGCCGAGGTCTGCTCCGAGTGCCACCCGTTCTACACGGGCAAGCAGAAGATCCTCGACACCGGTGGCCGTGTGGCCCGCTTCGAGGCCCGCTTCGGCAAGGCTGCCGCTGCCAAGAAGTAGCGAGCCCCCAGCGCCGGTCCGCGGTGCCCCTCCGGGGGCGTCGGGACCGGCGCTTTGCGGTGCGGCACACAGCTGCGCAGCCCATGAGTGCAGCCCACTCACCACGTAGTACGTCGTACAGGGAGCCGGAAGAGATGTTCGAGGCGGTCGAGGAACTGGTCGGGGAACACGCCGACCTGGAGAAGAAGCTCGCCGACCCGTCGGTCCACGCGGACCAGGCCAACGCGCGCAAGCTGAACAAGCGCTACGCGGAGCTGACCCCGATCGTCGGCACCTACCGCTCCTGGAAGCAGACCGGCGACGACATCGACACGGCCCGCGAGTTCGCCGCGGACGACCCGGACTTCGCCGCCGAGGTCAAGGAGCTGGAGAAGCACCGCGAGGAGCTGACCGAGAAGCTGCGGCTGCTGCTGGTGCCCCGGGACCCGTCCGACGACAAGGACGTCATCCTGGAGATCAAGGCCGGCGCCGGAGGCGACGAGTCCGCCCTCTTCGCCGGTGACCTGCTCCGGATGTACCTCAGGTACGCCGAGCGCGTCGGCTGGAAGACCGAGATCATCGACTCCACCGAGTCCGAGCTGGGCGGCTACAAGGACGTCCAGGTCGCCGTGAAGACCAAGGGCGGCCAGGGCGCCACCGAGCCCGGCCAGGGCGTCTGGGCCCGGCTGAAGTACGAGGGCGGGGTGCACCGCGTCCAGCGCGTGCCCGCGACCGAGTCCCAGGGCCGTATCCACACCTCCGCGGCCGGTGTGCTGGTCACGCCCGAGGCCGAGGAGGTCGACGTCGAGATCAACATGAACGACCTGCGGATCGACGTCTACCGCTCCTCCGGACCCGGCGGCCAGTCCGTCAACACCACCGACTCCGCCGTGCGCATCACGCACATTCCCACCGGAGTCGTCGCCTCCTGCCAGAACGAGAAGAGCCAGCTGCAGAACAAGGAGCAGGCGATGCGTATCCTGCGCTCCAGGCTGCTCGCCGCGGCACAGGAGGAGGCGGAGAAGGAAGCCGCCGACGCCCGCCGCAGCCAGGTCCGTACCGTCGACCGCTCCGAGAAGATCCGTACGTACAACTTCCCGGAGAACCGCATCTCGGACCACCGCGTCGGCTTCAAGTCCTACAACCTGGACCAGGTCCTGGACGGTGAACTCGACGCGGTGATCCAGGCCTGCGTCGACGCGGACTCGGCCGCGAAGCTGGCAGCCGCGTAAGGCCGCTCACGAGCACGACCAGTACGACGGAGGACTTGCGTGAACCTGCTGCTCGCGGAAGTGGCCCAGGCCACCCAGCGCCTGGCCGACGCCGGCGTGCCCTCGCCGCGCAACGACGCGGAGGAGCTCGCCGCGTTCGTGCACGGCGTCAAGCGGGGCGAGCTGCACACCGTCAAGGACGCCGACTTCGACGCCCGGTACTGGGAGGTCATCGCCCGGCGCGAGCAGCGTGAGCCGCTGCAGCACATCACCGGGCGCGCCTACTTCCGCTACCTCGAACTGCAGGTCGGGCCAGGGGTGTTCGTGCCCCGGCCGGAGACCGAGTCCGTCGTCGGCTGGGCCATAGACGCCGTCCGCGCGATGGACGTCGTCGAGCCGCTCATCGTCGACCTGTGCACCGGCTCCGGCGCCATCGCCCTCGCCCTGGCCCAGGAGGTGCCGCGCTCGCGCGTGCACGCCGTGGAGCTGTCCGAGGACGCCCTGACCTGGACCCGCAAGAACATGGCGGGCTCCCGCGTCGACCTGCGCCAGGGCAACGCCCTGGACGCCTTCCGCGACCTCGACGGCCAGGTCGACCTGGTCGTCTCCAACCCGCCGTACATCCCGCTCACCGAGTGGGAGTACGTGGCGCCCGAGGCCCGCGACTACGATCCCGAACTCGCCCTGTTCTCGGGCGAGGACGGCCTCGAACTCATCCGCGGCCTGGAGCGCACCGCACACCGGCTCCTGCGCCCCGGAGGTGTCGTCGTCATCGAGCACGCCGACACCCAGGGCGGCCAGGTGCCCTGGATCTTCACCGAGGAGCGGGGCTGGGCCGACGCGGCCGACCACCCGGACCTCAACAACCGGCCGCGGTTCGCGACCGCCCGCAAGGCGCTGCCCTGATGAGCCCGCGCGCGAGCATGAGCACGCGTCTGATGAAAACCCCCCAGCAGCAGTACGTGTACGAGGAGGCCCGCTAGATGGCACGGCGATACGACACCAACGACGCGACCGACCGCGCCACCGGTCTGCGCGAGGCCGCGTCCGCCATTCGCCGGGGCGAGCTCGTGGTGCTGCCGACGGACACCGTGTACGGCATCGGCGCGGACGCGTTCACGTCGGAGGCCGTGGCCGACCTGCTGGAAGCCAAGGGCCGGGGTCGCAGTATGCCCACGCCCGTGCTCATCGGCTCCCCGAACACCCTGCACGGCCTGGTCACGGACTTCTCCGAGATGGCCTGGGAACTGGTCGACGCGTTCTGGCCGGGCGCGCTGACCCTCGTCGCCAAGCACCAGCCGTCGCTGCAGTGGGACCTCGGCGACACCCGGGGCACGGTCGCCGTCCGCATGCCGCTGCACCCGGTCGCCATCGAGCTGCTCACCGAGGTCGGCCCCATGGCGGTCTCCTCCGCGAACCTGACCGGGCACCCGGCGCCGGAGAACTGCGACGCCGCCGAGGCGATGCTCGGCGACTCCGTCTCCGTCTACCTGGACGGCGGCCCGACGCCCGGCAACGTCCCGTCCTCGATCGTCGACGTCACGGGCAAGGTGCCGGTCCTGCTGCGCGCGGGCGCACTGTCGGCGGAGGAGCTGCGCAAGGTCGTACCCGACCTCGAGGTGGCGAATTGACGGCCCCTGACGCGGGGCGTGGCATATGGGACGGGGAAGAGACGCGGACCTTCACGGGGCTGCCGCGGGACACCTTCCGCATCCTCCACGTCAGCACCGGCAACGTGTGCCGCTCGCCGATCACCGAGCGGCTGACCCGGCATGCCCTGGCGGACCGGCTCGGGGACCCGCTGTGGGGCGGTCTGGTCGTCGAGAGCGCGGGGACCTGGGGGCACGAGGGGGCGCCCATGGAGGCGAACGCGGAGGCGGTCCTCGCCCACTTCGGCGCGGACACCTCCGGTTTCACGGGGCGGGAACTGCTGGACGAACACGTGATCATGGCCGACCTGGTGCTGACCGCCACCCGTGACCACCGAGCCCAGGTCATCTCCATGGGTCACTCCGCCGGGCTGCGCACCTTCACGCTGAAGGAGTTCACCCGCCTCGTCCGCGCCATCGACCCGACCACGCTCCCTCCGCTGGAGGAGGGCATGGTCGTCCGCGCGCGTGCGCTGGTCCGCGCTGCGGCGGCTCTACGCGGGTGGCTCCTCGCCCCCACGGCCGAGGCCGACGAGGTCTACGACCCCTACGGCGCCCCGCTGCCGTTCTTCCAGTCGGTCGGCGACGAGATACACCAGGCGCTGGACCCGGTGGTGACGGCACTGACCGGGGTACCGGCCCGGGCGTAGCCGTCGGCCGGCCGCGGTGATCGGGCACGGCAACACCGGGCGCTCCGGGCATCGCGGGCCTACATTGGGTCGTACGTCACCGTCGACGCCCCGGAGTCCATCATGTCGGTCACCCCTGTACTCGAGGCCGATGTCCTGCGGCGGCAGGACCCTGAGCTGGCCGACATCCTGCTCGGGGAGCTGGATCGGCAGACGACGACGCTGCAGCTCGTCGCCGCCGAGAACTTCACCTCGCCCGCGGTGCTGGCCGCGCTCGGGTCGCCGCTCGCCAACAAGTACGCGGAGGGCTATCCGGGCGCCCGCCACCACGGCGGCTGCGAGCTGGTGGACGTCGCCGAGCGGCTGGCCGTGGAGCGCGCGAAGGCGCTGTTCGGGGCCGACCACGCCAACGTGCAGTCGCACAGCGGGTCTTCGGCCGTGCTCGCCGCGTACGCCGCCCTGCTGCGCCCCGGCGACACCGTCCTCGCGATGGGCCTGCACTTCGGCGGGCACCTCACCCACGGCTCGCCCGCCAACTTCTCCGGCCGCTGGTTCGACTTCGTCGGCTACGGCGTCGAGGCCGACTCCGGGCTCGTCGACCACGAGCAGGTGCGCACCCTCGCCCGTACGCACCGCCCCAAGGCCATCGTGTGCGGGTCGATCTCCTATCCCCGCCACCTCGACTACGCCTTCTTCCGCGAGGTCGCCGACGAGGTGGGCGCGTATCTGATCGCCGACGCGGCCCATCCGATCGGCCTGGTCGCCGGGGGAGCGGCGCCCAACCCGGTGCCGTACGCCGACATCGTGTGCGCCACCACGCACAAGGTGCTGCGCGGGCCGCGCGGCGGGATGCTGCTGTGCGGCGGCGAGCTGGCCGAGCGGGTGGACCGGGCGGTGTTCCCGTTCACCCAGGGCGGCGCGCAGATGCACACCATCGCCGCGAAGGCCGTCGCCTTCGGGGAGGCGGCAACACCCGCGTTCACGGCGTACGCCCATCAGGTGGTCGCGAACGCCCGCACCCTGGCCCGGGGCCTGGCCGAGCAGGGCCTCGTGGTCGTCACCGGCGGCACCGACACCCATCTGCTGACCATCGATCCCGCGCCACTCGGTGTCGACGGACGGACCGCCCGCGGACGGCTCGCGGCGGCCGGGATCGTCCTCGACTGCTGTGCGCTGCCCCACGGCGACGCCCGTGGCCTGCGGCTCGGTACGGCCGCGCTGACCACCCAGGGCATGGGCGAGGCCGAGATGGCACGCCTCGCCGTCCTGTTCGCACAGGCCCTCGGGGAGGGCGCGGACGGCAAGCGCACGCGTGAAGAAGTACGGGACCTGGCCGGAAGATTTCCGCCGTATCCGCGCTGAGGTGGGGTAGACGCACCACCGGGCACAGCAACACATGCAACCATCGGCCCTACCCGGAAGTCCTCAACCGTATGCGTGCGCGGCTTCGCGCATCGCTAGGGTGTGAGGCTGTGATGGCCAGCGAGACCTGTGGGGAAGCCCGTGCGTGAATACCTCCTGACGCTCTGCATCACGGCCGCGGTGACGTACCTGCTGACAGGGCCGGTGCGGAAGTTCGCGATCGTGGCCGGAGCCATGCCGGAGATCCGTGCGCGTGATGTCCACCGAGAACCGACACCGCGCCTCGGCGGCATCGCGATGTTCTTCGGGCTCTGCGCCGGTCTGCTGGTCGCCGACCATCTGACCAACCTCAGCGAGGTCTTCGCCGAGTCCAACGAGCCGCGTGCCCTGCTCTCCGGGGCCGCGCTGATCTGGCTCATCGGCGTCCTGGACGACAAGTTCGAGATCGACGCCCTGATCAAGCTCGGCGGCCAGATGATCGCCGCCGGTGTGATGGTCATGCAGGGTCTGACGATCCTGTGGCTGCCCATCCCCAGTGTGGGGATCGTCGCGCTCACCCAGTGGCAGGGCACCCTGCTCACGGTCGCCCTGGTCGTCATCACCATCAACGCGGTCAACTTCGTCGACGGCCTCGACGGTCTCGCCGCCGGCATGGTCTGCATCGCCTCCGCGGCGTTCTTCATGTACGCCTACCGCCTCTGGTACAGCTACGGCATCGAGGCCGCGGCTCCCGCCACGCTGTTCGCGGCCGTCCTGATGGGCATGTGCCTCGGCTTCCTGCCGCACAACATGCATCCGGCCCGGATCTTCATGGGCGACTCGGGCTCGATGATGATCGGCCTGGTGCTGGCGGCCGGCGCGATCTCCATCACGGGGCAGGTCGACCCGGACGTGATGAACCTGTACGGCTCGGAGCGCAGCACGGTCTACTCGATGGTGCCGGTCTACATCCCGCTGCTGATGCCGCTGAGCATCCTCGCGATCCCGGCGGCGGACCTGATCCTCGCGATCGTGCGCCGCACCTGGCGGGGCCAGTCGCCGTTCGCCGCCGACCGGGGGCATCTGCACCACCGGCTGCTGGAGGTCGGGCACTCGCACAGCCGGGCCGTGCTGATCATGTACTTCTGGTCCGCGGTGATCGCCTTCGGCACCCTCGCGTACACGGTGAACGCGGCGTCGATGTGGATCGTCCTCGCCATCGCCATGTTCAGCGGGGTCGGCCTCTTCCTCCTGCTGCTGCCCCGCTTCACCCCCCGCGCCCCGCTCTGGGCCCAGCGCTTCGTCCCGCCGCGCTACCGCCGCCGTCGCGCGGTCCCGGCCGTCGCCGAGTCCGCCGCCGAGCCCGTCGCCGACTGGACCCCGTCCCTCAACGGAGCGACGGCGATCGGGGGCCGGACGCACGAACCGGAACGCAGTCCGGCGGGTGCCCGCCGCTGAACCGGAGCCGTTCCCCGGGCCCCGCGTCGCAGCGCGCGGGGAACCGGCCGGAGGCCGTGCGCGGTACGCCGCGCACGGCCTCCGGCCGTCCGTCGTGCGGGCGGAGGGGCGGGGCGTCGCGCTGACGGCAAGGTAAGAATCTGACTAACACTTTGCCGATGCCATGCAAGACCCTGACGGTTCAAACCGGCCTTATACCAGACAAGTCGGCGCGGATTTTGCACAGACGGGCAGCTTCACTCTCATGTGTGACACCTGGCACAGCATTCAGGTAAAGACCTCATCAAATAGTTTGTGATACGGTTCACGAGAACCCGGGACAGAGTCGAAGGACCGCAATACGACGGTCTGTTGGCGGGAGATTTCCGCTCGCCCCCGGGGTCTACGCTCGTCCATGACGACACCCTGCCCCCTTAGCAAGCGGAGTTGCCGCCATGCCGTCCAATGACGTCCGGACCCTCCTTCAGGCAGCCGTACCCACGGCCGCCGCCGGCGCGATCGCCGCTGTGATCAGCGGTGTGGTCGTCGGAGGCAAGGGGGCTCTCGGTGCCGTCGTGGCGGCGGTGATCACGATCCTCTTCATGGGAATCGGGCTCTACGTTCTGCAGCGCACCGCCAAATCGCTTCCTCATCTGTTCCAGATGATGGGACTGATGCTTTACGCGGCACAGATCCTGCTGTTGTTCATCTTCCTGTCCGCGTTCAAGAACACCACCCTGTTCCACCCCAGGGCCTTCGCGTTCACGCTCGTCGCCACCACCCTCGTGTGGATCGCCGCACAGACGCGTGCCCATATGAAGGCCAAGATCCTCTATGTCGAACCCGATGAGCCGACGGGCAACAAGCCCGAAAAATCGGGGCACTCGTCGTGAGGAGTAGGGCCGGGATAAGGGCGTGTGCGAACTCCTGCTATCGTCCGGTGCCAACTGCGGCATCGCGGGCGCGGGCATCTGAGCTGACGCCTGCTCAATCGCGAGGCTTGATGCCCCCCAGCCGCCCCCACATCCGTAACACCAGTCCAGTGCCGACCCGCGGCTGCGCGCCGCGCCGACACAACGAGGTTGCCGTACCCATGCGTCACGCCGAAGGAGCCCGTGGTGAGTGCTGACCAGACCCAGCTCGCCTTTGACTGGAGCTGTCGGATCATGTCCGACAACGGCTGTGGCTTCCCGGCTCCGGGCCTGCACTCGTTCCTCTTCAAGCCGATCGCCACGGTCGGCGGGTTCGAGTTCAACAAGGTGATGCTGCTCGCCCTGATCACCACCCTCCTGGTGATCACCTTCTTCACCCTCGCCTTCGGCAAGGCGAAGGTGGTACCGGGCAAGCTGCAGATGATCGGTGAGGCCGGCTACGACTTCGTACGCCGCGGCATCGTCTACGAGACGCTGGGCCGGAAGGAGGGCGAGAAGTACGTCCCGCTGATGGTCTCGCTGTTCTTCTTCATCTGGCTCATGAACATCTGGTCCGTGATCCCGCTGGCCCAGTTCCCGGTGTCGTCGATCATCGCCTACCCGATGGTCCTCGCCCTGATCGTCTACGTGGTCTGGGTCTCGCTGACCTTCAAGAAGCACGGCTTCGTCGGCTTCTTCAAGAACGTCACCGGCTACGACAAGTCGCTCGGCCCGGTGCTGCCGCTCGTCGTGGTCATCGAGTTCTTCTCGAACCTGCTGGTCCGCCCGTTCACGCACGCGGTG
The DNA here is from genome assembly GCF_020010925.1 of Streptomyces griseiscabiei. NCBI lineage: Bacteria > Bacillati > Actinomycetota > Actinomycetes > Kitasatosporales > Streptomycetaceae > Streptomyces > Streptomyces griseiscabiei. The sequence continues at coordinate 441,591 of NZ_JAGJBZ010000002.1, forward strand.
CGACTCTTCGCCAACATGTTCGCCGGCCACCTGATGCTGGTCATGTTCACCGTCGCCTCCTGGTACCTGTTGAACAGCTGGATGATCCCGGCGGCCGGTGTCTCCTTCGTCATGACCATCGTCATGATCCTCTTCGAGCTCTTCGTGCAGGCCGTCCAGGCGTACGTCTTCGTGCTCCTCGCCTGCTCGTACATCCAGGGCGCGCTCGCCGAGCACCACTGAGCCCCGCCGCTTCACAAGCCCCCCAGAACGTCCGGTGGCCAACCCCCGCCGGTCCATGAAAGAGAAGGAAGAATCAGCATGGCTGCCATGGAGACCCTCGCCGCCCTCGAAGGCAACATCGGTTCCGTCGGCTACGGCCTCGCCGCCATCGGCCCCGGCGTCGGCGTCGGCATCATCTTCGGCAACGGCACCCAGGCCCTGGCCCGTCAGCCCGAGGCCGCCGGTCTGATCCGTGCCAACCAGATCCTCGGCTTCGCCTTCTGTGAGGCGCTCGCCCTCATCGGCATCGTCATGCCGTTCGTCTACAACTGACGAGCCCTGACGAGCAAACCTTTCAACGAAAGGCACTGATGTGATCGCCAACCTGGTACAGCTGGCGGCCGGGGAAGAGCAGAACCCGCTCATCCCGCCGGGCCCCGAGCTGCTCGTGGGCGCCATCGCCTTCGCCATCGTGTTCTTCTTCTTCTGGAAGAAGGCGCTCCCGAACATCAACAAGGTTCTGGAAGAGCGCCGCGACGCGATCGAGGGCGGTATCGAAGAGGCCGACCGTATGAAGGTCGAGGCCCAGAGCGTGCTGGAGCAGTACAAGGCCCAGCTCGCCGAAGCTCGGCACGAGGCCGCGCGGCTGCGCCAGGAGGCGCAGGAGCAGGGCGCCACGCTCATCGCCGAGATGCGCGCGGAAGGCCAGCGGCAGCGCGAGGAGATCGTCGCCGCCGGTCACTCGCAGCTCGAGATCGACCGCAAGGCCGCCGCTTCGGCGCTGCGTCAGGACGTGGGCAAGCTCGCCACCGACCTGGCCGGCAAGCTCGTCGGTGAGTCCCTGGAGGACCACGCCCGGCAGAGCCGCGTCATCGACCGCTTCCTCGACGACCTCGAGGAGAAGGCCGAGGCCGCGCGATGAACGGAGCGAGCCGCGAGGCCCTGGCAGCCGCCCGTGAGCGTCTCGACGCGCTGACGGACTCCACGTCCGTGGACGCGACGGTCCTCGCCGACGAGCTGGCCGCCGTCACCGCGCTGCTCGACCGCGAGGTGTCGCTGCGTCGGGTCATCACCGACCCGGCGCAGTCCGGCGAGGCCAAGGCCGAGCTGATCGGCCGCATCCTCGGCGGCCAGGTCGGCGCGACCACCGCCGACCTGGTGTCGGGCCTGGTGCGTTCCCGCTGGTCGCAGCCCCGCGACCTGGTGGACGCGCTGGAGCAGCTGGCCGATGTCGCCGACCTCACCGCCGCGCAGCAGTCGGGCGCGCTCGACGACGTCGAGGACGAGCTGTTCCGGTTCGGCCGGATCGTCTCCTCGAACACCGAGCTGCGGGCCGCGCTGACCGACCGTGCCGCCGGTGCCTCCGCCAAGGGCGAGCTGCTGCGCAGCCTGCTCGGCGGCCGCGCCAGGGCCACCACCGAGCGTCTGGTGACGCGCCTCGTGACCGCGCCGCGTGGACGTAGCCTGGAAGCGGGACTCGACTCGCTGTCCAAGCTCGCCGCGGAGCGCCGGGACCGTGTGGTCGCCGTCGTCACCTCGGCGGTTCCGCTGAGCGACGCCCAGAAGCGCCGCCTCGGCGCCGCCCTGGCGAAGCTCTACGGCCGCACGATGCACCTCAACCTCGATGTGGACCCGGCCGTCGTCGGCGGGATCAGGGTCCAGGTCGGCGACGAGCTGATCAACGGCTCGATCGCGGACCGTCTCGAGGACGCCGGCCGCCGCCTGGCGAGCTAGCACCAAACTTCATAGCAGTACGTACGTATGTCTGCGGCCCGGTTGGGCCGTGCAGAGGATTCACCTCTTTCAGGGGGGAGTCCCCATCCCCCCAAAGTGAAACTTCGGGCCCAACAAGGAGAGCAGGGAACCCAGATGGCGGAGCTCACGATCCGGCCGGAGGAGATCCGGGACGCGCTGGAGAACTTCGTCCAGTCGTACCAGCCGGACGCGGCCTCGCGCGAAGAGGTCGGTACGGTCACGCTTGCCGGCGACGGCATCGCGAAGGTCGAGGGTCTTCCCTCGGCCATGGCCAACGAACTGCTGAAGTTCGAGGACGGCACCCTCGGCCTCGCGCTCAACCTGGAAGAGCGCGAGATCGGCGCGATCGTCCTCGGTGAGTTCAGCGGTATCGAGGAGGGCCAGCCGGTCAGCCGTACCGGCGAGGTGCTGTCGGTCGCCGTGGGCGAGGGCTACCTCGGCCGCGTCGTCGACCCGCTCGGCAACCCGATCGACGGCCTCGGCGAGATCGAGACGTCCGGCCGCCGTGCCCTGGAGCTGCAGGCTCCCGGCGTCATGGCCCGTAAGTCGGTGCACGAGCCGATGGAGACCGGCTACAAGGCCGTCGACGCCATGACCCCGGTCGGCCGCGGCCAGCGTCAGCTGATCATCGGCGACCGTCAGACCGGCAAGACCGCCCTGGCCGTCGACACGATCATCAACCAGCGCGACAACTGGCGCTCCGGTGACGTGAACAAGCAGGTCCGCTGCGTGTACGTCGCCATCGGTCAGAAGGGTTCGACGATCGCCTCCGTGCGTGGCGCCCTCGAAGAGGCCGGCGCGCTGGAGTACACGACCATCGTCGCCGCCCCGGCGTCCGACCCGGCCGGCTTCAAGTACCTGGCGCCGTACACCGGTTCGGCCATCGGTCAGCAGTGGATGTACGAGGGCAAGCACGTCCTCATCATCTTCGACGACCTCTCGAAGCAGGCCGACGCCTACCGCGCCGTGTCACTGCTGCTGCGCCGTCCGCCGGGCCGTGAGGCCTACCCGGGTGACGTCTTCTACCTGCACTCCCGTCTCCTCGAGCGCTGCGCGAAGCTCTCCGACGAGCTGGGCGCGGGCTCGATGACTGGTCTGCCGATCGTCGAGACGAAGGCCAACGACGTCTCGGCGTTCATCCCGACCAACGTCATCTCCATCACCGACGGCCAGTGCTTCCTGGAGTCGGACCTCTTCAACGCCGGTCAGCGCCCCGCGCTGAACGTCGGTATCTCCGTCTCCCGAGTCGGTGGTTCCGCGCAGCACAAGGCGATGAAGCAGGTCTCCGGCCGTCTGCGCCTCGACCTCGCCCAGTACCGTGAGCTGGAGGCGTTCGCCGCCTTCGGTTCCGACCTGGACGCCGCGTCGAAGTCGCAGCTGGAGCGCGGTCAGCGTCTGGTCGAGCTGCTCAAGCAGCCGCAGTACCAGCCGATGCCGACCGAGGACCAGGTCGTCTCCGTGTGGGCCGGTACCACCGGCAAGATGGACGACGTCCCCGTCGCCGACGTCCGCCGCTTCGAGAAGGAGCTGCTGGAGTACCTGCACCGCAAGGAGCAGGGCCTCATGACCTCCATCAAGGAGGGCGGCAAGATGTCGGACGACACCCTGACCGCCGTCGCGGACGCGATCGCCGAGTTCAAGAAGCAGTTCGAGACCGCGGACGGCAAGCTGCTCGGCGAGGACGCCCCGGCCGTCAACGTCTCCAAGTGACGTAAGGAAGGGACCTGACTCATGGGAGCCCAGCTCCGGGTCTACAAGCGTCGCATCCGATCCGTCACCGCGACCAAGAAGATCACCAAGGCGATGGAGATGATCGCCGCCTCGCGCGTCGTCAAGGCGCAGCGCAAGGTGGCGGCCTCCACGCCGTACGCGACCGAGCTCACCCGCGCGGTCACGGCGGTCGGTACCGGTTCGAACACCAAGCACCCGCTGACCACGGAGGCGGAGACGGCGACCCGTTCCGCGGTGCTGCTCCTCACGAGCGACCGCGGACTGGCCGGCGCCTTCAACGCCAACGCCATCAAGGCCGCCGAGAAGTTGACGGCGCGTCTTGAGGCGGAGGGCAAGGAGGTCGACACGTACATCGTCGGCCGCCGCGGTCTGGCCCACTACAACTTCCGCGAGCGCAAGGTCGTGGAGTCGTGGTCGGGCTTCACCGACGAGCCCAGCTACGCGGACGCGAAGAAGGTCGCGGGTCCGCTGATCGAGGCCATCGAGAAGGACACGGCCGAGGGTGGTGTGGACGAACTCCACATCGTCTTCACCGAGTTCGTCTCGATGATGACGCAGTCGGCGCTCGACGACCGGTTGCTGCCGCTCAGCCTCGAAGAGGTGGCGGCGGAGGCGACGCCCAAGGGCGAGATCCTTCCGCTGTACGACTTCGAGCCGTCGGCGGAGGACGTCCTCGACGCCCTGCTGCCGCGCTATGTCGAGAGCCGTATCTACAACGCGATGCTTCAGTCGGCCGCTTCCAAGCACGCCGCCACCCGCCGCGCGATGAAGTCGGCCACCGACAACGCGGGCGAGCTGATCAACACGCTCTCCCGCCTTGCCAACGCGGCCCGCCAGGCCGAAATCACCCAGGAAATCAGCGAGATCGTCGGTGGCTCCGCAGCCCTGGCCGACGCGAACGCGGGGAGTGACAGGTAATGACGACGACAGTTGAGACGGCCGCTGCCACGGGCCGCGTCGCCCGGGTCATCGGCCCGGTCGTCGACGTGGAATTCCCCGTCGACGCCATGCCCGACATCTACAACGCCCTTCACGTCGAGGTCGCCGACCCGGCCGAGGACGGCGCCAAGAAGACGCTGACCCTGGAGGTCGCCCAGCACCTGGGTGACGGCCTGGTCCGCACCATCTCCATGCAGCCCACCGACGGTCTGGTCCGCCAGGCCCCGGTCACCGACACCGGTGCCTCCATCACCGTCCCCGTCGGCGACTTCACCAAGGGCAAGGTGTTCAACACCCTCGGTGAGGTGCTGAACACCGACGAGAAGTACACGGGCGAGCGCTGGGGCATCCACCGCAAGGCCCCGAACTTCGACGAGCTCGAGTCGAAGACCGAGATGTTCGAGACCGGCGTCAAGGTCATCGACCTTCTCACCCCGTACGTCAAGGGTGGAAAGATCGGTCTGTTCGGTGGTGCCGGCGTCGGCAAGACGGTGCTCATCCAGGAGATGATCTACCGCGTCGCCAACAACCACGACGGTGTCTCCGTGTTCGCCGGTGTCGGTGAGCGCACCCGTGAGGGCAACGACCTCATCGAGGAGATGGCCGACTCGGGCGTCATCGACAAGACCGCGCTGGTCTTCGGTCAGATGGACGAGCCCCCGGGCACCCGTCTGCGCGTGGCCCTCGCCGGTCTGACCATGGCGGAGTACTTCCGCGATGTGCAGAAGCAGGACGTGCTGTTCTTCATCGACAACATCTTCCGCTTCACCCAGGCCGGTTCCGAGGTGTCGACCCTGCTCGGCCGTATGCCCTCCGCGGTGGGCTACCAGCCGAACCTGGCCGACGAGATGGGTCTCCTCCAGGAGCGCATCACCTCGACCCGTGGTCACTCGATCACCTCGATGCAGGCGATCTACGTCCCCGCGGACGACCTGACCGACCCGGCCCCGGCCACCACCTTCGCCCACCTCGACGCGACGACGGTTCTCTCCCGTCCGATCTCCGAGAAGGGCATCTACCCGGCCGTGGACCCGCTGGACTCCACGTCCCGCATCCTGGACCCCCGCTACATCGCGGCGGACCACTACAACACCGCGATGCGCGTCAAGACGGTCCTCCAGAAGTACAAGGACCTCCAGGACATCATCGCGATCCTCGGTATCGACGAGCTGGGCGAGGAGGACAAGCTCACCGTCCACCGTGCCCGTCGCGTCGAGCGCTTCCTGTCCCAGAACACCCACGTCGCCAAGCAGTTCACCGGCGTCGACGGGTCGGACGTCCCGCTGGACGAGTCGATCACCGCGTTCAACGCGATCATCGACGGCGAGTACGACCACTTCCCCGAGCAGGCCTTCTTCCTGTGCGGTGGTATCGAGGACCTGAAGAAGAACGCGAAGGAGCTCGGCGTCAGCTGACGCCCGGCGACTTGTGAACAGTGGGGGGCGAGACCACACCTCATGGGGTGCGTCCCGCCCCTCTCTGTACTCCCACTAGAATTGACCCAACACCCGGCCGAGGCGCCGGGTGGTGACCCGAGGAGCCACCTTGGCTGCTGAGCTGCACGTCGCGCTGGTCGCGGCCGACCGAGAGGTCTGGTCCGGCCAGGCCACCCTGGTCGTCGCCCGTACCACGTCCGGCGACATCGGCGTCATGCCCGGTCACCAGCCGCTGCTCGGTGTGCTGGAGTCGGGCCCGGTGACCATCCGTACCAGTGACGGCGGCACCGTCGTCGTCGCTGTGCACGGCGGTTTCATCTCGTTCGCGGACAACAAGCTGTCCCTGCTGGCCGAGGTCGCCGAGCTGGCCGACGAGATCGACGTCCAGGGCGCGGAGCGAGAGCTGGAGCGCGCGAAGGCGGAGGGCGACGCCGCCGCCGAGCGCCGCGCGGATGTACGACTGCGTACGGCGGGTGCGCGCTGAGCGCGGACGTCGTGTGATGCTGTACCTCAGCCGCGGCTGGGTCGGGATGTCCTCATCCCGACCCAGCCGCGGCTGAGGCAAATATGGGTGTTTTTTACGTTCCATTACCTAGCAGGCGCGTTACCTGGGAGACGAGGAGGTCGGTGTCGATGGTCCTCGCTCTGGCTGTGTGCGGGTCGGTGATCGCGCTCGTGGTGGTGGGGCTCTTCGTCTTCGGACTGCGCCGGCGGCTGATCCAGCGCTCCGGTGGCACCTTCGACTGTTCCCTGCGCTGGGACGCCCCGGAGAAACCCGGCAGCGACGAGAACGGCAAGGGCTGGGGGTACGGGGTCGCCCGCTACAACGGCGACCGTATCGAGTGGTACCGCGTCTTCTCGTACTCGATCCGCCCCCGCCGGGTGCTGGAGCGCTCGGCGATCGAGGTGGCCGGGCGCCGCACCCCCGAGGGCGAGGAGGAGCTGGCGCTTCTCTCCGACGCCGTGATCCTCGCGTGTCAGCACCGCGGGACCCGGCTGGAACTGGCGATGAGCGAGGACGCGCTGACCGGTTTCCTCGCGTGGCTGGAGGCAGCCCCGCCCGGTCAGCGCGTCAATGTTGCCTAGTCGTTTCTTGTCGTGGGCTACTTCAGCCCGTTACTGATCGCGCTCACCAGCTCCCCGTTGCCTGTGTCGCCGCTGAACTCCCAGAAGAAGGCGCCGCCGAGGCCCTGGTTCTTGGCCCAGGTCATCTTGGAGCCGATGGTGGCCGGGGTGTCGTAGGACCACCACTGGTTGCCGCAGTGCGCGTACGCCGTGCCGCCGACGGTGCCGTTGGCGGGGCAGGAGTTCTTCAGGATCTTGTAGTCCTCGATGCCGGCCTCGTACGTGCCGGGTGCCGCGCCGGTCGCCGTGCCGCCGGGGGCGGACTGGGTGACCCCGGTCCAGCCGCGGCCGTAGAAGCCGATGCCGAGCAGCAGCTTCGAGCCGGGGACGCCCTTCGACTTCAGCTTGGCGATGGCGTCGGCGGAGTTGAAGCCCGCCGCCGGGATGCCCGGGTACGAGGTGAGCGGCGAGTGCGGGGCGGTCGGGCCGTCCGCGTCGAAGGCGCCGAAGTAGTCGTACGTCATCACGTTGTACCAGTTCAGATGGGTCGCGGCGCCGCCGTAGTCGGCCGCGTCGATCTTGCCGCCGGAGGAGCCGTCGGCGGTGATCGCGGCGGTGACCAGGTAGTTCGAGCCGAACTCGGTGCGCAGCGCGGACATCAGGTTCCTGAAGGCCGCCGGTCCGCTGGTGTCGCAGGTCAGACCGCAGGCGTTCGGGTACTCCCAGTCGATGTCGATGCCGTCGAAGACGTCCGCCCAGCGCGGGTCCTCGACCACGGCCTTGCAGGACTTGGCGAAGGCGGCCGGGTTCTGCGCGGCCTGGCCGAAGCCGCCGGAGTAGGTCCAGCCGCCGAAGGAGTACAGCACCTTGATGTGCGGGTACTTGGCCTTGAGCTGGCGGAGCTGGTTGAAGTTGCCGCGCAGCGGCTGGTCCCAGGTGTCGGCGGTGCCGCTGACGGACTGGTCGGCGGTGTAGGCCTTGTCGTAGGCGGCGAAGGTGTCGTCGACCGTGCACTGGCCGTTCTTGACGTTGCCGAAGGCGTAGTTGATGTGGGTGATCTTGGATGCCGAGCCCGAGGTCACCAGGTTCTTGACGTGGTAGTTGCGGCCGTAGACGCCCCACTCGGTGAAGTAGCCGAGGTTGATCTTCGCGCCGGGGTTCGGGTCGGTGCCGCCGCCCGTGGTCCGCACCGAGGCCGCGCCGCTGACCGGCCCGGTCTGGTCGGCGGTGTCGCGGGCCTGGACGGTGTACGAGTAGTCGGTGCCGGCGCTCAGACCGGTGTCGGTGTAGGTGGTGCCGGTGACGGTGGCGACCTTGGTGCCGCCGCGCAGGACGTCGTAGTTCTTGACGCCCTTGTCGTCGGTGGCCGCCGACCAGTTGAGCTTCACCGAGGTGTTGGTGACGTTCGAGGTGGTCGGGGTGCCGGGGGCGGAGGGGGCCGCGTCGCCGGGGACGGACGGGCCGCCGTCACAGCTGCCGCCGTTCAGCTTGCAGTTCGAAGGGGAGCCTGAGCCGCTCCCGTTGAAACCGAAGGAGACGGAGGCGCCCGGTGCGAGGGTGCCGTTCCAGGACTTGTTCTTGGCGGTCCAGTGGGTGCCGGAGGAGGTGACGTCCGCGTCCCAGGCGGAGGTCACGGACGTGCCGGAGGGGAAGTCCCACTCGACGGTCCAGGAACTGATCGTGGTCGTCCCGGTGTTCTTGACGGTCCACTTGCCCTCGAAGCCGGAGCCCCAGTCCTGGGGCTTGGCGTAGGTGGCGGTCGCCTGCGTGGCGGCCTGGGCGGGGGTGGCGAGACCGACGAGGCCGGCGAGGGGGAGGAGAAGGGTGGCGAGACCCGCTGTGGCTCGTTGCCTGAAGCGCATGTGCGCCTCCTTGTGGGGTGTCGTGAGCATGAGCATGACGTGGCGCAGTGCGGCTGAGAATAGAAAGGTCTGGACCATAGGTCAATGGGTCTGGACCAGTGCGCCCGCTCATGACACCCCGGCGGAGCCCGCCGCCGTCAGACCCCCAACTCCTGCGCCAGCACGGCCGCTTGCACCCGGCTCCGCAGATCGAGCTTCCCCAGCAACCGGCTGACGTGTGTCTTCACCGTCGCCTCGGCCATCCGGAGCCGCCCGGCGATCTCCGCGTTCGACAGCCCCTCGCCCAGACAGGAGAGGACCTCCCGCTCCCGCCGGGTCAGCGAGTCGAGGACCACCGGATCGACCGTGGGCTCGCGTACGGGCTTGGCGGCGAACTCGGCGATCAGCCGCCGGGTGACCGCCGGGGCGATCAGCCCCTCGCCGCGCCCCACCGCCCGTACCGCCTCGATGAGGTCCCTCGCCTCCGTGTTCTTCAGCAGGAACCCCGAGGCGCCGGCCCGCAGCGCCCCGAACACATACTCGTCGAGGTCGAAGGTGGTCAGCACGAGGACGTCGGCCAGCCCCTCCGCGACGACCTGACGGGTCGCCGACACCCCGTCCAGACGCGGCATCTGTACGTCCATCAGCACCAGGTCCGGCCGCAGCTCCCGGGCGAGCGCCACCGCACGCTCCCCGTCCGCCGCCTCGCCGACCACCTCGATGTCCGGCGCGCTGCGCAGGATGAGCACCAGTCCGGCCCGTACGGCGGACTGGTCCTCGGCGACGAGCACACGGATCATGCGGGTTCTCCTCTCACGTGGGTTCTCTTTCGGTGACGGGGAGGGCGGCGCCGACCCTCCAGATCTTGGCGTCTCCCGCGCTCTCGGGGCCCGCCTCGAAGGTGCCGCCCAGCAGGGCGACCCGCTCCCGCATCCCGATCAGGCCGGCACCGGAACCGGGCGCGCTCGGCACGTTCCGGTCGCCGTACGGGCTGGTCACGGCGATGCCCAGGGTGCCGTCGGTCTGCCGCAGCGCGACGGTGACCCGGCCGGGGCAGGCGTGCTTCAGGGCGTTGGTCAGCGACTCCTGGACGATGCGGTAGGCCGCCAGTTCGACGGGGGCCGGGAGGGTGGCGCCGTGGTCGGCGTCGAGGGTGACGTCGAGCCCGTTGGTGCGGGCGGCGTCCACGAGCGCGCCGAGCCCGTCGAGGGTGGGCGCGGCGGACGGCTCGGTGTCGTCGCTCGAATCGCGCAGGATGCCGATCAGCCGGCGCATCTCGGCGAGCCCCTCGACGCTGTTCTCCCGGATGACCCCGAGGGCCTCCTTGGAGGTGTCCGGGTCGTCGAGGGAGAGCGCGGCCGTGGAGTGGATCGCGATGGCCGAGAGGTGGTTGGCGACCATGTCGTGCAACTCCCGTGCCATGCGCGCCCGTTCGGATACGACGGCCTGGGCGCGGTCCATCTCCGCGAGCAGGGCGGTCTGTTCGGCGCGCAGCCGGGCGGCCTCGGCGGCGTCGCGGTGGTCGCGGACGATCCAGCCGGTGGCGGCGGGGGTGAAGCCGACCAGTCCGATGACCACCCCGATGAGCAGGGCCTCGGGCCGCTGCCACACCGCGAGCGGGACGACGGTGCCGGCCACCGTCATCAGCCCGGCGATCCAGGGGACCCGGCGGGCCGTGGAAGGCCGGCCGTACAGCACGGCCGCGTACACCAGGTCGGTGAACATCAGCAGGGTGAGCAGATTGCCCTGGGTGATGGTGTCCAGCGTCAGCGCGGCCCAGCCGACGAGCAGGGCCGTGCGCGGCATGGCGCGGCGCAGGGTCTCGCATACGGCGGTCACCACGAGCGGGAGCAGGATCCACCACTGCCCGCCGAGCAGTACGAGCGCATCGTCGGCGGGGCGGGTCGCGAGGCCGAGGCTCCACAGCAGCAGACCCCCGAGGAGTCCGGCGAGGGCGGCGTACAGGTCGAAGCGGTGGGGGCGGGGCAGTCGTACGGCCATGTCCTCCATCCAACACGCCGCGCGCCCCCGCCGCCTGATCCCCGCGAACGGTCCTGGACTGCATCGTTCGATGTACCGCGACTTCGTCACCGCCGACGACGAAACGGGCGGCGGCGGCCGGGAGCCTGGAAGGGTGACCGAAAGGAGTGCGTCGTGATCGTCGCGTTGATCATCGCCTGTGAGGTCGGCTTCTGGGTGCTGCTGGCGCTGGCCCTGGCCGTCCGCTATCTGCTGAACAAGCGCCGGGCCAGTGTCGTCCTGCTGCTCTGCGAGCCCGTGCTGGAACTGGTGCTGTTCGTGGTGACCGCGATCGACCTGAAGAACGGCGCCGAGCCGAGCTGGGAGCACGGGGTGGCGGCCCTCTACATCGGCTTCACCGTGGGGTACGGCCACTACATGATCACGTGGCTGGACGGCCACGCGGCCCACCGCCTGGCCGGCGGGCCCAAGCCGCAGGGCCCGCCGAAGTACGGCCTGGCCCGCGCCCGGCACGAGGGGAAGCTGTGGACCCGGACGCTGGTGGCGACCGGGGTGGCACTGGCTCTGCTGCAACTGGCCGTCTGGTACGTCGGCGACGACGGGAACGTCGATTCGCTGAGGTCGTTCCAGTGGGTCGCCCTCCGGGCCGCCGGTATCCACGGCCTGGTCGCCCTCGCCTACACGATCTGGCCGAAGAAGGAGCCGGACGCCCCGCGGGGCGAGGACCGGGACTCCGGCTACGCGAAGGAGAGGATCGGACGATGAGCGCCGCGAGGGACAGGGCGTCCGGCCGGGCGACGAGGAACCTGCTGGAAGGGGCCGCCACCTTCGTCACCGGCCTGGTGCTGTGGCTCTTCACCGAGGGGGTGACGGTCCCGGTCGTCACCCTGACCAAGGTCGGCGTGGTGATGATGTGCGTCGGCGGCGTCCTGCTCGCCACGGGCCTCTACCAGCGGGCGCGCGGAACGTGATCCTGGGCCCCGGGCGCGGCTAGCGCTCCCCGCCCGGCACCCACAGCACGTCCCCGACCTCCTTGTTCGCGGTCCTCGCGAGGATGAACAGGAGGTCGGAGAGGCGGTTGAGGTAGGTCGCGGTGAGCGGGTTCATGGTCTCGCCGTGGACCTCCAGCGCGGCCCAGGTCGAGCGCTCGGCCCGCCGTACGACCGTGCAGGCCTGGTGCAGCAGGGCCGCGCCGGGGGTGCCGCCGGGCAGGATGAAGGAGCGCAGTTTCTCCAGCTCGCCGTTGAAGCGGTCGCAGTCGGCCTCCAGCTTGTCGACGTAGAACTGCTCGACCCGCAGCGGAGGGAACTCCGGGTTCTCGGCGACGGGTGTGGACAGGTCGGCACCCACGTCGAACAGGTCGTTCTGCACCCGTACGAGGACCTTGACGACCTCCTCGTCCAGCCCGCCCAGCGCGATCGCGGTCCCGAGCACCGCGTTGGCCTCATTGGCGTCCGCGTACGCCGAGATCCGCGGATCGGTCTTGGACACCCGGCTCATGTCCCCGAGATGCGTGGTGCCCTTGTCGCCGGTCCTGGTGTAGATACGCGTCAGATTGACCATGCGACCAGCGTAGTTACGCCCCGGCCGTCCGGAAGACCCGTGTGCCCACCGTCACGGAGACCGCCGCGAGCCCGAGGGCGACCAGGACGCCGTACAGCATGGCCGGGGTGGCGTACGCGCCGACGTACGCGTCACGCATCGCGTCCACCAGATAGCGGAACGGCACGAAGTGGGACAGGACGTCGAGCCAGCCGGGGGCCAGGGACATCGGGAGCATCAGTCCCGACAGGAGCATCGACGGCATGGTCAGCGCGTTGACCGCCGGGCCGAACTCGTGCTGCGAGCGGGCCCTCATGGCGAGCGCGTACGACAGCGAGGCGAGCGAGACCGTCAGCAGGGCCACGAAGGCGAAGCCGATCAGGATGCCGGCAAGGGGTGCGCGCAGGCCCATGAGCAGGGCGGCGAGGACCAGCAGCACCGCCTGGAGGACGAAGACCGCCGTGTCGCGCAGCACCCGGCCCAGCAGCAGGGCGAGCCGGCTCACGGGGGTGACCCGCATCCGTTCGATCACCCCCGTCTGCTTTTCGAGGATGACCATGAAGCCCGCGAACGAGGCCCCGAACAGGGCCAGTTGCAGCAGCAGCCCGGGCACGAGCACCTGCCAGGAGGTGCCCCGTGAGCCGAGCGGGACGTCGGTGAGCAGCGGACCGAAGAAGAGCAGATACAGCAGCGGCATCAGCACGCCGAACAGCATCGCGAAGCGGGAGCGCAGGGTCTGCCGGGCGTACCGCCCGAAGATCAGCGCGGTGTCGTGAAGAAGCATCGAAGTCCTCGGACGGGTGACAGGGGCCGGGCCCTAGACGGCCACGGGGGTGGTGTCGGCGGGGGAGGGGCCCCGTCCGGTGATGGCCAGGAAGGTGTCCTGGAGCGTGGCGTCGACCGAGCCGCCGTGCCTCAGCTTGAGCGCGCTCGGGGTGTCGTCGGCCACGACCAGGCCCTGGTCGACGACGACGATCCGGTCGGCGAGGGCGTCCGCCTCGTCGAGGTAATGGGTCGTCAGGAAGACCGTGGTGCCGTGCTCGTCGCGCAGTCGGCGGACCGACTCCCAGAGGTCGGCGCGGCTCGCGGGGTCCAGCCCCGTCGTCGGCTCGTCCAGGAAGAGGACTCGGGGCCGGTGGGTGAGCGCCATCGCGATGTCGAGGCGGCGCCGCTGGCCGCCGGAGAGTGTGGCGCACCTGCGGTCCAGCAGCTCGGTGAGGTCCAGTTCGCGGGCCAACTCCCGGGCGCGCTCGATGGCCTGGCTCTTCGTCAGCCGGTAGAGCCGCCCCTGGGTGACCAGCTCCTCCCGCACGGTGATCTGCGGATCCACCCCGCCCGACTGCGCCACATAGCCGCAGGCCCGGCGCACCCCGGCGGGGTCGGTCGCCAGATCGTGGCCCGCGACCGTGGCGGCGCCGCCGGTCGGCGGAAGCAGAGTCGTGAGCATCCGCAGGGTCGTCGTCTTCCCGGCGCCGTTGGGTCCGAGGAGCCCGAGGATCTCACCGGGCCGGACGGTCAGATCGATTCCGCGCACTGCCTCGACGGGGCCGCGCCTGGTCTGGAAGGTACGGCTCAGTCCGGCCGTACTGATGATGGGCATGACCCCAGAAAAACAGAGTCACTTAAATTTTGCAATGCCACCAAGTTTTCATGGTCCCCAGAAAATCGTCGCCGACCGGCGCGGCGACCTACGATGTGCCCATGGCAGAGGGGCTCAGGGAGCGCAAGAAGCGCGAGACGAGGCAGCGGATCTCGGACATCGCCACCGGGCTGTTCCTGGAGCACGGGTTCGTGACCGTGACCATCGCGGAGGTGGCCGACGCGGCCGATGTCTCCGTCAACACGGTCTACAACTACTTCCCCGCGAAGGAGGACCTCTTCTTCGACCGCAGCGCGGGCATCGTCGACCGGCTCGCCCGCTGGGTGCGCGCCCGCGACCGGGGTGAGTCGGCCGTCGCCGCCGTCCTGCGCGAACTGCGCGAAGAGGTCGAGGCCGTCTCGCCGCGCGTCGGTCTGATGGAGGGTTACGACCGGTTCATGAAGGCCATCCACGAGGCGCCCGCCCTGCGGTCCCGGCTCTGGAGCATCCAGCAGGAGGTCCAGGACAACCTGGAGGCGGCCCTGCGCGAGGAGAGCGGCGCCGCCCCCGGTGACTCCCTGCCGACGCTGATCGCCGGTCAGATCAACTGGGTCCACCAGACGGTGATGGCCGTCATCGGGCGCGAGATGCTCGCGGGGCGCAATCCGGACGAAGTGTCCCGAGAGGTGCTTCTTCTCCTGGACGACATGGAGGGCCTGTTGAGCGAGCGGGTCCTCAACTACGCCGTACGACCCTCCGAGTGAGTCCCGGTGGTGTGATGTCCGCCCCTTGAGACGTGACTCGCGTTACTAAGCGGTCACACGGCCCCTCACGAGCGCTAGTGTCCGCCGGAGAGGTAACCCATCGACAGCGCGTACCAGGGGAGTCGCACAGTGACACGGAAGCTCGCCGTCATCGGAGCCGGGCTCATGGGGTCCGGGATCGCCCAGGTCTCCGCGCAGGCGGGCTGGGACGTCGTCCTGCGCGATGTCACCGACGAGGCGCTCAACCGTGGCATCGGCTCCATCAGCGCGTCGTACGACAGGTTCGTGGGCAAGGGGAAGTTGGCGGCCGAGGACGCCGAGGCGGCGCTGGGGCGGATCACCGCCACCACCGACCTCGACGCGGCGGCCGACGCGGACATCGTCGTCGAGGCGGTGTTCGAGAAGCTCGAAGTGAAGCACGAGATCTTCCGGGCGCTCGACAAGGTCGTCCGCGAGGACGCCGTGCTCGCCTCGAACACCTCCGCCATCCCGATCACCAAGATCGCGGCGGCCACCGAGCGGCCCGAGCGGGTCGTCGGCGTCCACTTCTTCTCACCGGTGCCGATGATGCAGCTGTGCGAACTGGTCCGCGGCTACAAGACGAGTGACGAGACGCTCGCCACCGCACGGGAGTTCGCCGAGTCGGTCGGCAAGACCTGCATCGTCGTCAACCGCGATGTCGCCGGCTTCGTGACGACCCGTCTCATCTCCGCCCTGGTCGTCGAGGCGGCGAAGCTGTACGAGTCGGGCGTCGCCACCGCCGAGGACATCGACCTCGCCTGCAAGCTGGGCTTCGGCCACGCGATGGGACCGCTGGCCACGGCCGACCTGACGGGCGTCGACATCCTGCTGCACGCCACCGGCAACATCTACACCGAGTCCCAGGACGAGAAGTTCGCCCCGCCGGAGCTGATGCGCCGGATGGTGGACGCCGGTGACATCGGACGCAAGAGCGGGCAGGGCTTCTACACCTACTGACGCGGACCCGGCGGACGCCGGCACACGCGTCACGGGCGGCCCTTCCCACGCATGTGAACGCATGAGCCTCTCCGGCCTCACCCCTTGAGGTGAATTCGGTATCGGTTCGCTCACAGACGGCAACCTGTCGGTGTCAAACACCGTCAGACGTTGCACACCCATCACACGGAGTACGAGACGCACTCACGGGGAGCGCTTATGTACATCAGGGGCGACCACGCCGAGCTGGTCGTCGGGGGCCGCCTCGACGTACGCAGCGCGGCGGACGCCCGTACGGTCCTGCACTCGGCCGTCGACGACGGAGCCGGCGACCTGGTGCTCGACCTGTCAGAGCTGGACTCCTGGGACGCCACCGGACTCGGGGTGATCATGGGAGCCCACCGGCGGGCGGGACGGTGCGGGCGGCGGCTGGTGCTGCGCGATGTGCCACCGCAGATGCAGCGGCTGCTCGTGGCCACCCGGCTGCACCGCATCCTGGCGATCGAGGGCGGTATCGGTCTGGAGTCGTTGCCCAGAGTGTGAACGCGTGTACGGGCCCGTACGTATGGCTCTGTGTGTGCGGGCCACCCTGAAGATCACCTGCGCGTCACCTGGGGACCATGGGGGCGAAACGCACCACACGGCCAATCCTCATGAGACTGTGACGTCTCGGACGGCGCGGGACCCCGGACTGTCGGAGATACTGTGCGAAGGTTTAGGG
Source organism: Streptomyces griseiscabiei (assembly GCF_020010925.1). Lineage (NCBI taxonomy): Bacteria > Bacillati > Actinomycetota > Actinomycetes > Kitasatosporales > Streptomycetaceae > Streptomyces > Streptomyces griseiscabiei. The sequence continues at coordinate 458,102 of NZ_JAGJBZ010000002.1, forward strand.
TTCGGCTGCCCGCTGCCAGCTACCCTCACGCGGGTTCCGGACCAGAAGCGACAGCGCGGTGTGCGACACGGCCGGGAGGGGCTCCAGCACACGAGACGCTTTTGGGGGGCTAGAACCGATGGACCCGAACACCCGGGGACCCGAAGAGTACGGCCATGACGACGGTCACACGCCGAACAAGCGATCGGCGCGTGACGCGCTGACGCAGGACTTCGACCGGCACGCCCCGGCACTCGCCCGCACCGTCCAACTCGTCTCGGGCGACTTCCTGCTCACCGTCAACCCGGTCGACGGCAGCGAGATCGAGAACTGCCCACCGGGCGAACTGCCTGGTCAGCCCGTGAAGCATCTGCCCTCCGAGCGCACGGCACTCGACCGCGCCGCCCGGCCGCCGGTGCCCCCGGGCCCCTCACTGCCCCGGCTGCCCCTGCTCCACCGCGGCGACGAGCGGGAGCGGCTCGTACGGCTCCTCGCGCGCGGCCGCTCCGTCCGCCTCAGCGGAGCCGCCGGTTCCGGCCGGACCACCCTCCTCGACGCCGTCGCCGAGGACTGCGCGGACCTGGCACCCGACGGTGTCGTCCGGCTGAGCGGTTTCCGGCGCACGGTCGACGACCTGTTGTACGAACTGTTCGCAGCCGTGTACAGCACACCCCTGTTCCGGCCCGGCCGGCAGCAGATGCTCGACATCGTGCGGGACATCGGTGCCGTCGTCGTCCTGGACGACCTGGAGTTCGGCGGGATCGCCCTCGACGAACTGCTCGACGCCACCCCCGAGTGCGCCTTCCTCATCGGAGCCACCCCCGACGTCCCCCTGCCGTCCGCCGACGCTCCCCTGGAGGAGATCGTCCTCGGCGGCTTCGACCGGGCCGGCAGCGAACAGCTGCTGGAGCGGGCCGTCGGCCGGGTGCTCACCGAGGACGAGTCGAACTGGGCCGGTGACCTCTGGTTCGAGTCCGAGGGCCTGCCGCTGCGCTTCACCCAGGCCGGGGCCCTGCTCAGGCAGCGGGACCGGCAGCGGGCCGGTGTGGACGCCGTCGACGAGTTCGGCGTCTTCCAGGACGCGCCGCCCGTGGACGCCCCCTTCGACGCGTCCTTCGACACCCCCGCCGACGCCGTCCCGGGCGAGAACGACATCCCCCTGCCCTCCCTCGCCGAGGGCGCCGCGCCCGCCGCGCTGCTCGCCTCCCGGCTGAGCGCCTCCGCCCGCGAGACCCTCCGGTTCGCCGTCACGCTCGGCGGCGAGGTCCCGCACCAGGCCCATCTGCCCGCCCTCGTCGGCGACACCCACGCCGACGCGGCCCTCGGCGAGCTGGTCGGCTGCGCCCTGGTGACCCCCGTCGGCGCCCGCTACCGGCTCGCCGCCGGGGTTCGGACCCAGCTGGTGGCCGCCGGATACGCCGACGACACCGGGACGCGCGCCCACGCCGCCGCCCAGCACTACGCCTGGTGGGCGGGCCACCCCTCGGTCACCCCCGAGCGGGTCTCGGCCGAGGCGGACGCCGTCCTGGCCGCCCTCACCGCACTGGTCCCGGCGACGGTGCCGGTCGGCGAGGACGAGGAGAGCGCCGCCGTGGTGCTGGCCAGGCAGGCCGCGCCCGCGTTCGCGGCGGGGCTGTCCTGGAGCGCCTGGGAGCGGGCGCTGCGGGCCGGCGCGGAGGCGGCGGGGCTCGCCGGTGAGACCGCCGAGCAGGCCTACTTCCACCATGAGCTGGGCGTCCTCGCGCTCTGCTCCGGACAGCTGGAGCGGGCCCGGGCCGAGCTGGAGGCCTCCATCGGGCTGCGCAACGTCCTCGCCGACAAGCGCGGCACCGTCGCCGGACGCCGGGCCCTCGCCCTGGTCGCCGACCGCTCCGGGGCGACACCGCCCGGCGGGCGCACGGCTGCGGGGGAGGAGGTCCCGGACGCCCGGCACGAGGAGTCGGCGTCCCCGCCCGGGGGAGTGCCGTCCGCGTACACGCCGACGGGCTTCGGCGCGGTCGGGTTCGGCGGGAACGGCTCGGGGGCCATGGGGCCGGGTGCGGCGGGCGTACCCCCGGAGAGCGGTGAGACGACGCTGGTCGGCCATCGTCCGGGGTCCGGCGCGCCCGCGCACAAGGCCGGCGGGATCAAGGGCGTCATAGGCAGCGCCCGGCGCAACCTGGTGGCCGTGGGGGCGGGTGCGCTGCTCGCCGCGGTCTTCGGCACGGTCGTGACCCTCGGCGCGACCTCCGACGGCAACGGCAACGGCCCCGCGGACAAGGTCGGCGTCAACCCCTCGGCGAGCGAGGGCGTCGACGACGGCGGCCTCGTCGCGGACCGCCCCAAGGCCGGCGACGACGACAACACCCCGGGCGCCGTCCCCGAGCCGACCGACCCGGGCCCGGACGGCTCGTTCGGCACGTCGGACGACCCGACGCCGACGGATTCGGCGGGGCCGACGGACGATCCGAGCGGCACGAAGGAGCCGACCAGGTCGCCGTCCCCGTCCCCCTCGAAGTCGACCAAGCCGACCCCGTCGCAGTCCGAGTCGGAGTCGTCGTCCCCGTCGCCCTCCCAGTCGGCGTCGGAGTCGGCGAGCCCCAGCCCGTCGGACCCGCCGACTCCGTCGCTGACTCCACCGGACGACACGAACACGATGAGTGCCCCGGCCTCCAGCTCACCCGCCGACTCCGGCGCCCCGGCCGAAACCGTGGCCTGACGCGAAAGCGGTCCGGCGGTGCCGAACCCCGAGAAGGGTTCGGCCCCGCCGGACCGTCGCCGTTCGAGCGGGACGCGGCCCCTCAGAACAGCCGGAGCTTGTCGTCCTCGATGCCGCGCATGGCGTCGTAGTCGAGGACGGTGCAGCCGATGCCGCGGTCGGTGGCGAGGACGCGGGCCTGGGGCTTGATCTCCTGGGCGGCGAAGACACCGCGGACCGGCGCGAGGTGCGGGTCGCGGTTCAACAGCTCCAGATAGCGCGTCAGCTGCTCGACGCCGTCGATCTCACCACGCCGCTTGATCTCGACCGCGACGGTCGCGCCCTCGGCGTCCCGGCACAGGATGTCGACGGGCCCGATGGCGGTCATGTACTCACGGCGGATGAGCGTGTAGCCCTCGCCGAGGGTCTCGATGCGGTCGGCCAGCAGCTCCTGGAGGTGCGCCTCCACGCCGTCCTTGATCAGACCGGGGTCGACACCGAGTTCGTGCGAGGAGTCGTGGAGGACCTCCTCCATCGTGATGATGAGCTTCTCGCCCGCCTTGTTGACGACGGTCCAGACGCCCTCCTCGTCCCCGGACCCCTCCTTCAGAGTGCAGGGCGGCGACATCCAGTTGAGGGGCTTGTAGGCCCGGTCGTCCGCGTGGATCGAGACGCTGCCGTCCGCCTTCACCAGGATCAGACGGGGAGCCGAGGGAAGATGGGCGGTGAGCCGGCCCGCGTAGTCGACGGAGCAGCGGGCAATGACGAGACGCATGGTCGGCAACGCTACTCGACGCCGACGGGTGCGCGCGATTCGACCTCCGGAAGTGCCCCGCGCGGGGCCCGGCCCCGCCCGATGACCGTCGCCCTCCGTCACGTTCCCGCGCCTCTCACCGGGGCCTTCTCCGTCCTCCGGCATGTGCCGCTGTCAACTCCTGTTCGGCATTGGCTGATTGTGTGCGTCGGGCGCCTTGTCGGTGCGCGCAATCTCCTGGTGCGGTCACGTTCGGTTGCTTACCGTAGAAACTGGAGGTCGCGAAGCGTGCACTCTGCGTGTTCGCCCACCGGTCTCCGACCCTGTCCGTCAACCCCTGTTGTTGTGGGGGTGCGAGAGGAGAACCCATGTCGCTCGACGTCTCACCGGCCCTACTCGAACAGGCCGAGCGAGGCGAGGTCGACGAAGCCGCCTTCGTCGACTGCGTCCGGACCTCCCTGCCTTTTGCGTGGGAGATGATCAGCTCTTTGGTGGCCCAGCTGAAGGTCGACGGCGGAGAGTTCGCCGACAACCAGACGCCGCCGCCGGACGAGCAGGCACGCGGGCAGCTGCTGCGCGCGCTCGCCAGTGACGCGATTCGCGGCGCGCTGCAGCGGCACTTCGGTGTACGGCTGGCCTTCCAGAACTGCCACCGGGTGGCGGTGTTCCCACTGGACCCGTCCGTGGACGACAGGCTGGCCCGCTTCACCTCGATCCGCGGCCAACTCCTCAACCAGTCCCCGGAACTCCGGGACTGCTGAGGTCGTGACGCAGCACGGCTTGCCGCTCCAACCGCGGGAGGTGCATCAGTAAGCGGGGCGGCAAGCCCCCCGGCATGAAACGGCGTGGCTCAGCCGAGGTGAGGCAGCACCTCGGCACCGAGTCGCCGTACGTTCTCCTCCGTCGCCGCCAGATCGCCGGAGCCCTCGACGAGCAGCGCGAAGCGGGAGATGCCCGTCCGCTCGCTGGTGGCCGCGAGCCGGTCGGCGCACAGCCGGGGGGTCCCCACCGGGTGGAGTCCGCAGAGCAGTTCGGTGTACGCCAGCGGGTCCCGCATGGCGCGGGCGCGGCCGTCGACCGTCACATGGGCGTCGAGGCCCTGCTTCAGCCAGCCCGGCATCGCCTTGGTGAGCGCCTCCACGGCGTCGGTGCGCCGGTCCGCGATCTGGCAGACACCGGCCGAGACATGGGCCGCGCCGGAGATCTCCTCCGGTGAACGGCCCGCCGCCCGGGCGCACTTGCGCCACAGCGCGACCATCTCGGCCTTCTCCTCGTCCCCGACGTGCATCCCGAGGAGCATCGACAGCCCGCGCTCGGCGGCCAGCCGTACGCTCGTCGGCGAGGTGCAGGCGACGACGACCTCGGGTCCGGGTGTCTCGTCCAGATCCTCGGCGGGCCGGGGTACGACCGGGACCTCACGGAAGCTGAATCGTTCCCCCGACGCCGAGACCGAGGGCTCCCGCAGCCAGCGCACCAGCAGATCGAGTGATTCCGGGAACCCCTTCTCGTACGCGTCCAGTCCGGTGCCGAAGACCTCCAGATCGACCCAGGGGCCGCCGCGTCCGACGCCCAGCGTGAAGCGTCCGCCGGAGGTCATGTGCAGCAGGGCGGCCTGTTCGCCCAGGGCCACGGGGTGGACGGTCGGCAGCACGCTGACCGCGGTGCCGACGCGGATGCGCCGGGTGCGTCCCAGCAGTAACGCGGCGAGGGTGATCGCCGACGGGCAGGTGCCGTACGGCACGAAGTGGTGCTCGGCCAGCCAGACCGCGTCCAGACCGGCCTCGTCGGCCACTTCCGCCGTCCGTACCGCCCGGTGGAGCGCCTCCCCCTGGCCCTGGCCGGGGAACTGGGCGCCCAGTACAAATGTTCCTACGTGCATCGCTCTTCCTGCTTCCTCGGCTCCGACTCGGGAGCTCCCCCACCGGCATAACCGCATGACACGTGCCGAAGTCACGGCCTGGCGGCGAGATTTGCCGATTGTCTGCAGAATGGGCCGGGCGGAGGGCGATCTGAGCGGATTGATGACGTACGCGTACCCCCACCGGGCCCGCGTAGGCTGGACACCAACCCTGCTCCCTGTATAGCCCCGTGAGGTGTCCCGTGTCCCCGCGTCGCAACCGTCCCAAGGGCAGTGACTCGTCGGGCTCGTCGGGTTCGTCAGGCCGCGGTGCGGAGGAGGACCGGTCGGACCGCTACGGCGGCTGGCAGACCAGCGAGCCCTGGCAGGGCGAGGAGTGGAGCGTGCGGCATGTGGCGGGCGCGAGCGCGGTCGGCAAGACCTACCGCTGCCCCGGCTGCGACCAGATGATCGCCTCGGGGGTGCCGCATGTCGTCGCCTGGCCCGAGCACTCGGGCGTCGACGAGCGCCGGCACTGGCACAAGGCCTGCTGGAACGCGAAGGACCGCCGCACCTCGCGGGTGCAGCGGTCCCGTAACGCGCCGAGGTTCTGAACCCCGAGGCCCTCGCGCTCATACGGCCCTCGCGCTCATACGGCCCTCGCGCTCATCAGGCCTTCGCGCTCACACGTCCCGCTGCTCCAGCAGGGCGTACGAGCCGACGAACGCCGCCGCCACCAGACCGAGCATGATCCACAGCGGCTCCCAGCCGGACGGGCCGGACTGGCTGATCTCCGCGCCGTAGAAGACGCTGAGCTGGCTCGGGATCGAGTACTCCAGCAGGAATTCCTGGACGTCCTTCAGCGACTCCGAGAACATGAAGATCGCGATGACCAGCGGGGCGAGGAAGACACCGAGCATGAGGGTGATCGCGCCCGCCGAGTGCCGGATCAGCGAGCCCATCAGCAGCGCCAGCAGCCCGAACAGCGCGAGGAACAGGCTCACGCCGACGGTCGCCTTGAACCACTCCTCGGCCTCGGGGCTCACCACGCCGTTGCCCTCCAGGATCGCCGCCTGGGCGAAACCGACGAACGCGGTGGTGACCAGGGTGACCGTGAAGGTGAGCGCGAAGAACACGATCGCCTTCGCGAGCAGCACCCGGCCGCGGCTCGGGCACGCGGTCATCGTGGTCCGGATCATCCCCGTGCCGTACTCGGACGCGGTGGTCAGCACGCCGAGCGTGATGACGCAGACGCTGCCGAGCATCACCCCGAACAGCCCGAGGCCGAGCGGGGACTCGCCCTCCAGGTTCATGTCCGTGGACGAGGCGATCAGGGCGAACAGCAGACCGAGCCCGACCACCAGGACGACGAAGACACCCAGCGTCCACATCGTCGAGCGGACCGACTTGATCTTCGTCCACTCGGAGGCGAGCGCGTGCCCGAGGTGGGTGCGCACCACCGGGATCGGTGAGGTGTACGAAGTGCCCGGCGCGCCCTGCCAGGTGGGAGCGGGCGGCTGCTGGGTGAGGGGCGGCTGGGGCGTGCTCATCGGGCGTCCTCGGACTTCGTCAGGTCGGCGGCGGGCGCGGCGGCCGGTGCGGCGGGAGCGGCCGGAGCCGGGGCCGGTGCGGCGGCGGGCTGCGCGGGGGCCTGGGGCGCGACCGGGGGCGCGGCCTGGGCGTACGGGTTCGGCTGGGGCTGCGCGGGCGCCGGAGCGCCGTACGGACCGGCCGGCGGCTGGCCCTGGGGGACCGGCTGGCCCTGCGGCGCGTACGGCTGCCCGCCGTGCTGCGGGGCGGGCGGGGCGTACCAGCCCGGCTGGCCCTGTCCGGGCACCGGCATCGGCGGCTGCGCGCCGGGCGGCAGCGGCTGCTGGAGTCCGGCCTTCTGGTCGGCCGTGGAGCGGTAGTCGACGGCGTTCTGCGTCATCCGCATGTACGCCTCCTCCAGCGAGGCCTGGTGCGGCGACAGCTCCCACAGCCGTACGTCGGCGCCGTGCGCGAGGTCGCTGATCCGCGGCAGCGGCAGCCCCATGACACGCAGTGCCCCGTCCTGCTCGGGCAGCACCTGGCCGCCCGCCTCGGTGAGCGCCGCCGACAGCTTCTCGCGCTGCTGCGGCTCGGTGTCCGGCGTCCGCACCCGCGCGAAGTCGGCGGAGTTCGCCGAGATGAAGTCCTTGATGCTCATGTCGGAGAGCAGCTGCCCGCGCCCGATCACGATGAGGTGGTCGGCGGTCAGCGCCATCTCGCTCATCAGGTGCGAGGAGACGAAGACCGTACGGCCCTCGGCGGCCAGCGCCTTCATCAGATTGCGGACCCAGAGGATGCCCTCGGGGTCGAGGCCGTTGACCGGCTCGTCGAAGAGCAGCACCTGGGGGTCGCCGAGCAGGGCGGCGGCGATGCCGAGCCGCTGGCCCATGCCGAGCGAGAAGCCCTTGGAACGCTTCTTCGCCACGTCCTGGAGGCCGACGACGCCCAGCACCTCGTCCACCCGGCGGGCCGGGATGCCCGACAGCTGGGCCAGCGACAGCAGATGGTTGCGGGCGTGCCGGCCGCCGTGCACCGCCTTGGCGTCGAGGAGGGCGCCGACCTGCCGGGCCGCGTTCGGCAGCTTGCGGTACGGGTAGCCGCCGATCGTCACCTGCCCGGAGGTGGGGTTGTCCAGGCCGAGGATCATGCGCATCGTCGTCGACTTGCCCGAGCCGTTGGGCCCGAGGAAGCCGGTGACGGCCCCCGGCCGCACCTGGAAGGAAAGGTTGTACACGGCCGTCTTGGCGCCATAGCGCTTCGTCAGGCCGACTGCCTCGATCATGCTCCGCACCCATCGAACGGTTCGTGACGTCTCGGAATCGTCTCAGGACGTCGGGGCGCACGCCCCCGTAAGGATTAGGAGCTTATCCGGGCGTTGACGGTTCCGGCCAAGAGGAAGTAAAACCGCGCAGGTCACCGGGTGACCGACTTGGCATGTACTCACGCGTCGCGTTTCCTCAGCATCAGATACCCGCCGAGCAGGGCCGCCACCACCCACAGCGCCATGACGGCAAGGCCGCCCCAGGGGCCGTAGGGGGTGTCGTCGTCGACCGGGGTGACCACCTGCATGATCTTGCTGCCGGCCTGGTCCGGCAGATAGCGGCCCACCTTCTCGGTGGCGCTGACATTGCCCAGGATGGTGGAGATCAGGAAGAAGAACGGCATCAGGATGCCGAGCGACAGCATCGGGCTGCGCAGCATCACCGCCACGCCCATCGAGAACATCGCGATGAGGGTCATGTAGAGCCCGCCGCCGAAGACCGCCCGCAGGACGCCCGGGTCGCCGATCTCGGCCCGGTGCGAGCCGAGCATCGCCTGTCCCAGGAAGAACGTCACGAAGCTGGTCGCGAGCCCCACCACGAAGGCGAGGGCGGTGGCCACCGCGATCTTGCTGAAGAGGAACGTGCCGCGCTGCGGGACCGCGGCCAGCGAGGTCCGGATCATGCCGGTGCTGTACTCGTTCGACACCACCAGCACCCCGAACACGATCATCGCCAGCTGCCCGAGGGTCATGCCCGCGAAGCTGATGAACGTCGGGTCGAAGGAGAGCCGGTCGTCGCGGCTCAGATTGTCGAACTCGTTCTTCGACAGCAGGGAGATCAGCACACCGAGCGCGATCGTGACGACCCCGGCCAGTGACAGCGTCCACACCGTGGACGCCACCGAACGGATCTTCGTCCACTCGGAGCGGACGACCTGGGCGGTGGCCATGTCAGCCCTCCCGCTTCCAGCCGGCGCCCCACGCGGGGGCGGGCTCGGGGGCCGGGACCGGGCCCGTGGCCGGGGTCCCGTCGTGCGCGTGGTACTCCACCGACTCGGCCGTCAGCCGCATGAACGCCTCCTCCAGCGAGGCCTGTTGGGGGCTCAGCTCGTGCAGCACCAGCTGCCGCCGGGCCGCCAGCTCTCCGATCTGCTCGGCCTTTCCGCCGTCCACCTCCAGCGCCCCGTCGCCCGACTCCACGGCCGTCACCCCGGCCGCGTGCAGCGCGTCGAGCAGCTGCTCGCGCTGCGGGGTGCGAATACGTACGTACGACCGGGAGTTCTGCCGGATGAACTCCGCCATCGAGGTGTCGGCGAGCAGCCGGCCCTGGCCGATGACGACGAGGTGTTCGGCGGTCAGGGCCATCTCGCTCATCAGATGGGACGAGACGAACACGGTCCGGCCCTGCGAGGCGAGGGACTTCATCAGGTTCCGGATCCAGTGGATGCCCTCGGGGTCGAGGCCGTTGACCGGTTCGTCGAACATCAGAATGCGGGGGTCGCCGAGGAGCGCGCCGGCGATCCCGAGCCGCTGCCCCATGCCGAGCGAGAATCCCTTGGCCTTCTTCCGGGCGACCGAGGTCAGTCCGACGGTGTCCAGCACCTCGTGCACCCGGGCCCGGGGGATGCCGTTGCTCTGCGCGAGACACAGCAGGTGGTTGAAGGCGCTGCGGCCGCCGTGCACGGCCTTGGCGTCCAGCAGCGCGCCGATGCAGGTGAGCGGGTCCCGCAGGCCGTCGTAGTGCGTCCCGTCGATCCGTACGTCCCCCGCCGTCGGGCGGTCCAGCCCCAGGATCATCCGCATCGTCGTCGACTTCCCGGCCCCGTTCGGGCCCAGAAAGCCGGTCACCGTCCCGGGCCGCACGGCGAAGGTCAGATTGTTCACCGCCACCTTCTCGCCGTACCGCTTGGTCAGCCCGTCGAGCTCGATCATGCGGCCACGCTAGAACGAGGCCCGGGGGCCTGCCACCGGAGTACCGACGACCACGGTCCGGCACTCTCCTCCCGACCGCCCGCGGCCGGCGGGGCCCGGAACGCCGAAGACCCGCGCCCCCCGAAGGGGAGACGCGGGTCTTCGGCTGCCTCGTCCGGCTGCTGCCGTCAGGCGGCCGTGTTACCGGGACTGCTGCGCCGGCACCCCACGCGAGATCGGCTCGTCGTCGGTGACCGGCGTGCCCGCGGCGGCGACGGCCGCGCCCGTGAGCGTCGCCAGCATCTCGCGCACGTTGGTGAGCTGCGCGTTGATCGAGTCGCGACGGTTGGTGAGCGCCGCCAGCTCCCGCTCGGATTCCGAACGGATGCGGTCCGCCTTGGCGTTCGCGTCCGCGACGATGTCCTCGGCCTGACGCTGCGCGGTCTCCACCGTCTGGCGGGCGCGGCGCTCGGCGTCGGTGCGCAGCTTCTCGGCCTCCAGCCGCAGCTGCTCCGCGCGGTGCTCGATCTCCGCGAGACGCTTCTCGGCCTTCTGCTGACGCGACGCCAGGTCGCGCTCGGACTGCTCGCGGCGCTTGGCGAGGTTCGTCTCGAAGTCGGCGGCGGCCTGCGCGGCCTTGGCGCGGGTCTCCTCGAAGAGGGCGTCCGCCTCCTCGCGCTTGGACTGCGCGTCCTTCTGCGCCTCGGCACGCAGCTGCGACGCGTCGCTCTTGGCCTTCTCGACGATCCGGACGCCCTCGTCCTCGGCCTTGGCCTTGCGCTCCGCGGAGAAGGACTCGGCGTCGTTGCGCACCTGCTGGGCCGCGGACTCGGCCAGCTCGCGGTGCTGCTCGGCGGCGCGGCGGGCCTCCTCGCGCAGGTCCTTCGCCTCCTCCTCGGCGAGGCGGAGGATCTTCTCGACGCGCGCGCCGAGACCCGCGTACGACGGCTCGGCGTCGGTCACGGCGGCCTGGGCGTTCTGCGTTTCGAGGTGAAGCTCCTCGATGCGCTTTTCCAGAGCGGTGATGCGGGCGAGAGCGGAGTCACGGTCGGAGACGAGCTTGGAGATACGTTCGTCCACCTGAGCGCGGTCGTATCCACGCCGCACAAGCTCGAAGCCGTAGGGGGAAGTGTCGCTCATGGGGTTCCTGTCGAATGAGACCGGTGAGGTGATAGGTGGAATCCTAGGGGGCGAAGCGGCGTGTCATCGAGCAGATGCACGTTTGATCTGGAGAATGACACCCCTTTTGAGTGGCCGACCATCGGAATACTTGCCAGAAACTTTGCGTAAAGGCCCTGGAAGCACAGACGGCACAGATGGCAAGCACAGAACGAGCACAAAATGGTGTCCGTAGTGCCGGGGGCGGCGCGGGAAGATACCCGCAACGCCCCGGCACCGCTAGCCGTCTGACGACTTGCCACCCGAACGAGTCGCACCTGCCGTGGCACCCGTCTTGACTCCACCGTCCTTGCCGCCCGACGGGGCCTCAAAAGACTCCAACGCCACCAGGACGTCCTGGACACGGGAAATCTCCGCATTGATGTCCTCGCGGCGGCGGACCAGCACCTCCAGCTCGCGCTTGCCCTCCTCGACCGTGCGCCGCGCCTCGCGGATCGCCTCGGCCTTCAGCTCCTCGGCCTCACGGACGAGCGTGGACTTCTTCTGCTCGGCCTCCTTCAGGAGACCCTCCGCCTTCTTCACCGCGGCGATACGGACCTTGCCCGCCTCGGAGTTGGCCTCGGAAACGATCTCCTTGGCCTTCGTCGTGGCCTTCTCCAGCTGTTCCTCGGCGGCCTTGATGAGCGCGTCACAACGGTCGCCGGTGGATTTCATGGTCTCGGCGGCCTCACGGCGGGCCCGGGTGTGCAAGGCCTCGATCTCGGCGGTGATCCGGTCCCGCAGCTCCTCGGCCCGCTCCCTTATGGCGGTCGCGTCCCGGCGCGCCCCGACCAGCAATTCGTCGGCGTCCGTACGGGCCTGCTCCACCGTGGAGTTGCCCTCGACGGTCGCCTCGGAGATCAGCCGGTCGGCCTCCTTGCGGGCCGCGCCCACCATGGAGTCGGCCTGCCCCTCGGCGTCCGCGGTGGTCTGCAGGGCCTGCGTCTGCGCCTCGGTGAGCAGCTTGTCGGCCTCGGCAGCCGTCTCCGAGATGAGCTTGTCGACCTGCTCGGCGGCCTCGGAACGCCGCTTGTTGGCGTCCTTGCGGGCTCCGTCGAGGGTGTTGTCGGCCTCCTCGCGGGCGTGCGCCATGAGCCGGTCGGCCTCCGCCTCCGCCTCCGACCGCGCCCGCTGGGCGTCGGCCCGGACCCGCTCGGCGTGCTGCTGTGCCGAGCCCACGGTCTCGGCGGCCTCGGCGCGCAGCCGCTCGGCCTCGTCGGTCGCCTCGCCGACCAGCCGGTCGGCCTGCGCGACGGACTCGGCCCGGACCCGCTCGGCCTCCTCGTTGGTCTCCCGCGTCAGCCGCTCCGCCTCGGCCGTCACCTCGGTGATCAGGGTGTCGGCCTGGGTGGCGGCGTCCGACCGCATGCGGTTGGCGTCCTCGCGGGCCTCCGCCCGGGTGCGCGAGGCGTCCTGGTCGGCCCGCGCGACGGTGTCCGAGGCCTCGGTGCGCACCCGCTGGGCGTGGTCGGAGGCGTCGCCGCGGATGCGCTCGGCCTCGGCGATGGCCTCCGCGACCGTGCGCTCGGCGAGCGACTTGGCGGCGTCCGTCTCGTCCCGGGCGTCACGGCGCACCCGGTTGGCGTCCTCGGTGGCCCGCTCCCGCTCCGCGTAGGCGTCGGCGCGGACCCGGTCGGACTCCTCCTCGGCCTCCCGGCGCATCCGGTCCGCCACGTGCTCGGCCGTGTTGCGCAGCCCGGCGATCTCCTCCTGGGCCTGCTCGTGCAGCCCGGCGACGGAGTCCCGCACCTGCTGGGCGTGGGTCTCGGCCGCCGACACCATCTCGCCGGCCCGCCGCTCGGCCTCCTCGACCAGCCGTACGGCCTCGGTCTGGGCCTCCTCCACGCGCTTGCGCGCCGAGGCCAGCAGCTCCTCGCTCTGCTCCCGGGCCCGCAGCCGCTCCTGGTCGGCCTCCTGGCGGGCGGAACCGAGCAGGTCCTCGGCCTCGCGGCGACGCCGGGCGGCCTCCTCCTGCGCGGCGGCCAGCGTCTCCGAGGCCTCCGCGGCGAGCCGCTCGGCCGCGGCCTGCGCCTCCGCGCGGACCCGGTCGGCGGTGTCCTGCGCCTCGGACTTCAGCCGCTCCGCCTCGGCCGCGGCGTCCGACCGCAGCCGTACGGCGACGGCCTCGCCCTCGGCGCGGGACGCGGACGCGTCGGACGCGGCCTCGTCCCGCAGCCGCTCGGCCTCGGCCTCGGCCTGCGCCTGGAGCGTGCGGATGCGCTCGGCGGCCTCGGAACGCAGCCGGTCGCTCTCCTCGCCGGCCTCCCGGCGGATCCGTTCGGCCTCGGCGCGGGCGTCGGTGAGCGCCTCCTCGGCGGACGCCAGCCGGGACTCGGCCTCGGTGTGCAGCCGGGTCAGCTCCTCGGCCGCCTCGGCCTTGCGGGTCTCGACCCCGCGCTCGGTCTCCTCGCGCAGCTCCTGGGCGGCGCGCTCGGCCTCGGCCTTGAGCTCCTCGGTCTGCTCGGCGGCCTCCGCGCGGTACCGCTCGGCCTCCTTGCGGGTGCGCTCCAGCGTCTCCTCGGCCTGACGGCGCAGCGTCGACGCGCGTTCGATGGCCTCGGTGCGGACCTTCTCGCTGTCCGCGGTGGCCGTCTGCCGCATCTCGTCGGCGTCCGTGCGCGCCTTGGCGAGCAGCTCCTCGGCGGTCTTGGCCGCCTCCTCGATCTGCTGGACGGCCTCGCGGCGGGCCTCGGAGCGGATCCGCTCGCCCTCGGCGACCGCGTCGGAGCGCAGCTGCTCGGCCTCGCCGCGCAGCCGGCGCGCCTCCTCCTGCAGCTCGACCGTCTTGGCGCGGTACTCCTCGGTGTCGTCCTTCGCCGTGCCCTTGAGCTGTTCGGCGAGGTCGTGGGCCTCGGCGCGCAGCCGGTCCGCCTCCGCCTCGGCCTCCGAGCGGATCCGCTCGGCCTCCTCTATGGCGGCCTTGGTGGTGCTGCGGGCCTCCTCGGACGCCTTGTTCAGCACGTCCTCGGCGGTCTTGGCGGTCTTGGCGAGCGCGGAGGCGGACTCCTCCGCGGTGATCGAACGGGCCTTCTCGGAGGCCTCGGCGACGATCTTCTCGGCCTCCGCCTTGGCGTCGGCGACGACCTCCTCGGCGGACGCCTTGGTGGCCTCGGCCTCCTTGGTGGCCTCCTCGACCAGCCGGGCGACCTGCTCCTTCGCCGTACGCGTGCGCTGCTCGTTGGTCGACTCGGCGCCGGCGACCGACTTGGCCGCGTTCTCCTTCGCCTCCGTGACCAGCTTCTCGGCCTCGGCGCGCGCCTCGCGCAGCGCCGTCTCGGCCTCCGTCATCCGCTGCTCGGCGGTCCGGCTCAGCTCGGAGGCCTGGCGGCGGGCGGAGTCCGACTCGGTGGCGGTGGAGGAGCGCAGCTGCTCGGCGTGGTCGGTGGCCTCCTGGGCCTGGGTGGACGCCGCGTTCAGCAGCCGCTCGGCCTCGGCGCGGGCCCGGCGCAGGATCTGGTCGGCCTCGCCGCGGGCGGCCTCGGAGTCGCTCTGGAGCCGCTGGCGCGCCTCGGTGGCGAGCCGCTCGGCCTCGGCACGGGCGGCGGCGAGCGCCTGCTCGGCCTCCGCGCGGGACTCGTCGACGAGCCGGCGGGCCTGGGACTCGCTGCGGGCGCGCAGCTGCTCGGCCCACGCCACGTTCTCGTTGACGTGCGACTCGACCGTCTGGCGGCGCTCGGACAGCTCCTGGTCGAGCTGCTGGCGGCGGGTGACCGCCTCCTGGTGCAGCTCCGCCTGGAGCCGCGCTGCCTGCTCGGCGTGCTCCTGGAGGATCCGCTGGGTCTGCGCCCTGGCCTGGCTCAGCTCCCGCTCGGCGTCCGTCCGCAGCTGGTCGGCCTGCATCTGCGCCTGGCGGAGCATCTGCTCGGCCTGGTACCCGAGATCGCCGCCGCTGTCGTAGGCGGGCCGGGACATGAGGGTGCGGCGCGCCTCGTGCAGCTTGGCGCGCAGCACCTCGACCTGGTAGCCGAGGTCCTCGGCGTGCTGGATCGCCTTTTCCCGCTCGGTCTTCAGCCGCTCCATCTCGGCCTCGAACCGAGAGAGGTGGTCGACGTCAGCCGCCGGCTCTCGCTCCTGGCGTTCGTAGCCCCGCACTGCGCGGTCCCATCCGTCCCCTGGTCGCAACCTCTGGCAAACGAGCTCCGTCCAACCGCCGAACGGTGCCCCCGGGGAATGGTGTCAGATCAACGGCGGAGCACGGGCTGCCGCCCTCACCCTCGTCCCCCGGCCCTGGGACAGCCGCTGATGGATCGCCGCGGTGCCCCTGGATCCCACTCGTCGGAAGGCGGCAGGACCCGGACCGTCACCCTGAAAGGGGACGGCCGACCCCAACCCTACCGGCCCATATGTACGGGGGTCAGTGCTCAGGTGACTCAACTGGCGCCGAAGTGACCAGTTCTGTCAGTACGCCATGACAATCCTTGGGGTGCAGAAACGTGATCCGTGACCCCATGGAACCGACTCGCGGCTCCTCGTACAGGACGCGTACGCCCTTGTCCTTGATCGCGGCCGCCTCGCCGTCGACATCCGCCGTACCGAAGGCGATGTGGTGGACGCCCTCGCCGTTCTTGGCCAGCCACTTCGCGACCGTGGAGTCCTCGCGGGTGGGCTCCAGGAGCTGCAGGTAGGAGGCGCCCCCGTCGTCCGTGGCGTTGATCCTGAGCATGGCCTCGCGCACGCCCTGCTCCTCGTTGACCTCGGAGTGGTACACCTCGAAGCCGTAGGTGGCCCGGTAGAACTCGACGGTGGCGTCGAGGTCGAAACAGGCGATCCCGATGTGGTCGATTCGCGTCAGCATGGAGTCAGTGCAGCGCTCATACGGCGGTTACGCAACGTGCGCGCGATCACACCGACGGCCCGGTGACGGCACGGAGTGCCACTCAGTACATTCGAAGTAAACCCTCGTTCACTCACTCCTCGGCCGTGCAGGCTGGAAGGGGATCGCACCTCATGACTGGAACGAACGGCACGACCTCGGTGATCGTCGCGGGCGCCCGTACGCCCATGGGACGGTTGCTCGGTTCGCTGAAGTCCTTCTCCGGAGCCGACCTCGGCGGCTTCGCGATCAAGGCCGCCCTGGACCGTGCGGGGATCGGTGGCGACCAGGTGCAGTACGTGATCATGGGCCAGGTGCTCCAGGCCGGGGCAGGGCAGATCCCGGCACGCCAGGCCGCCGTCAAGGCGGGCATTCCGATGAAAGTGCCCGCGCTCACGATCAACAAGGTGTGTCTCTCGGGCCTCGACGCCATCGCGCTGGCCGACCAGCTGATCCGCGCCGGCGAGTTCGACGTGATCGTGGCGGGCGGCCAGGAGTCCATGACCAACGCCCCCCATCTGCTCCCGAAGTCCCGTGAGGGCTACAAGTACGGGGCGATCCAGATGCTCGACGCGATGGCGTACGACGGGCTCACGGACTCCTTCGAGAACATCGCCATGGGCGAGTCCACCGAGAAGCACAACACCCGGCTCGGCATCCTGCGCCCCGAGCAGGACGAGATCGCCGCGCAGTCCCACCAGCGGGCCGCCGCAGCCCAGAAGAACGGCCTCTTCGACGCCGAGATCACCCCGGTGGAGATCCCGCAGCGCAAGGGCGAGCCGGTCGTCTTCAGCCAGGACGAGGGCATCCGCGGCGAGACGACCGCCGAGTCGCTGGGCAAGCTGCGCCCGGCCTTCGCCAAGGACGGCACGATCACGGCCGGTTCCGCCTCGCAGATCTCCGACGGCGCCGCCGCCGTGGTCGTCATGAGCAAGGCCAAGGCGCAGGAGCTGGGTCTGACCTGGCTCGCCGAGATCGGCGCCCACGGGAACGTGGCCGGGCCGGACAACTCGCTCCAGTCCCAGCCGTCGAACGCCATCCAGCACGCGCTGCAGAAGGACGGGCTGGAGGTCGCGGACCTCGACCTCATCGAGATCAACGAGGCCTTCGCCGCCGTCGCCGTGCAGTCAATGAAGGACCTCGGCGTGTCCCCGGAAAAGGTGAACGTCAATGGTGGTGCGATCGCTCTCGGGCACCCCATCGGCATGTCCGGCGCCCGTCTCGTCCTGCACCTCGCCCTGGAGCTGAAGCGGCGCGGCGGCGGGGTCGGCGCGGCGGCGCTGTGCGGTGGCGGCGGGCAGGGCGACGCGCTGATCGTGCGGGTGCCCAAGGCCTGAGGCCCCCGGTTCTCAGGTTCAGGTGGCTAGTCGGAGCGGAGCTGTGATGCAGGACGTCCCCACGCTGGTGGCCCAGGCCAGGGAAGGGCGGCCCCGGGCCGTCGCCCGGCTGATCTCCCTGGTGGAGGGGGCGTCCCCGCAGCTCCGTGAGGTCATGGCGGCGCTGGCCCCGCTCACGGGCGGGGCGTACGTCGTCGGCCTCACCGGCTCGCCCGGGGTCGGCAAGTCCACGTCCACGTCGGCGCTGGTGACCGCGTACCGCAGGGCCGGGAAGCGGGTCGGGGTGCTGGCGGTGGACCCGTCGTCGCCCTTCAGCGGGGGCGCGCTGCTCGGTGACCGGGTGCGGATGTCGGATCACGCGTCCGATCCCGGCGTGTACATCCGTTCGATGGCGACGCGTGGGCATCTGGGCGGCCTGGCGTGGGCCGCCCCGCAGGCGATCCGGGTGCTGGACGCGGCGGGCTGTGACGTGATCCTGGTCGAGACGGTCGGGGTCGGGCAGTCCGAGGTGGAGATCGCCTCCCACGCGGACACGTCCGTGGTGCTGCTCGCGCCCGGGATGGGGGACGGCATCCAGGCCGCCAAGGCGGGAATCC
This sequence comes from Streptomyces griseiscabiei, assembly GCF_020010925.1. Lineage (NCBI taxonomy): Bacteria > Bacillati > Actinomycetota > Actinomycetes > Kitasatosporales > Streptomycetaceae > Streptomyces > Streptomyces griseiscabiei. Next base: position 475,955 of record NZ_JAGJBZ010000002.1, read on the forward strand.
TGGAGATCGGGGACGTCTACGTCGTCAACAAGGCGGACCGGGACGGTGCCGACGCGACCGCGCGCGAGCTGAACCACATGCTCGGGCTGGGCGAGGCGCGGCGGCCCGGGGCCTGGCGGCCGCCGATCGTGAAGACCGTCGCCGCGCGGGCGGAGGGGATCGACGAGGTCGTGGCGGCGCTGGAGAAGCACCGGGGGTGGATGGAGGAGCGGGGGGTGCTGGTCGAGCGGCGGCGGGCTCGGGCGGCGCACGAGGTGGAGGCGATCGCGCTCACGGCTCTGCGGTCGCGGATCGGGGACCTTCACGGTGATCGGCGGTTGTCCGCGCTGGCCGGGCGGATCGTGGCGGGGGAGTTGGACGCGTATCGGGCGGCGGACGAGTTGGTCGCGGGGTTGACGGCGGGCTGACGGGGGCGCGTTGTCGGGTGGGGGCCCGGTGGGGGCTGGTCGCGCAGTTCCCCGCGCCCCTGAAAAGCAGGGGCTTCGCCCCGTGCTTTTCGTCCCGAAAGGGCCGCAGGCCGCTTTCAGGGGCGCGGGGAACTGCGCGGGAAGCCCCACCCACCCGCAGTCGCCGACGTACCCGAACCCCCGAACTCCCTTGCGGCTGCTAGCTTGACCCTCATGTTCCTTCACTTTGCGTAGAGGCGGACCCCCACACCGGTCCCCCCTCCGCCTCCCAGTGAGGAACGTTCCGCATGTCCGCGACCTCTCCGCGGCCGTCGTACGCCGCGGTGCTCCGCATCCCGTACGCCCGCCGTACCTTCGCCGCCGTACTCGTCGGCCGTCTCTCCTACGGCATGGTGCCGATCGCCGTGCTGCTCGCCGTGAGCCGGGCGACGGGCTCGTACGCCGTCGCCGGGACGGTGATGGCCCTGTTCGGGGCCACCAGTGTGTTCCTGTCGCCCGCGCGGGCGGCGCTCGTCGACCGGTACGGCCCGCGCCGGGCGCTGTTGCCGATGGCCTCGCTGTACGCCGTCCTGCTCGGTGTGCTGGCGGTGGCGAGCTGGCGGCCGGGTGCGCCGGGCCCGCTGCTGGGGGCGGTCGCGGTGGCGGCGGGTGCGTGCACGCCGCCGCTCGGGCCGACGATGCGGACGGTGTGGAGCGAACTCGCCGCTTCGGACGCCGGGTTGCTGCGGCGCGCGTACAGCCTCGACGGCGTCGCCGAGGAACTGCTGTTCGTGTCGGGGCCGTTGGTGGTGGGCGGGGTGGTGCAGTTCGCCGCTCCGGCCGCCGCAGTGGTCCTCGGGGCCGTGCTGGTGGTGGCCGGGACCTTCGGTTTCGTGACCTCTCCGGCCGTGGCGCGGATGCCCGGCAGCGGCGCGGCGCCGAAGGAGGGCGCGGGGCCCCGGTCGCGGCGCCCGGCGGCCGGGCTCGTGGCGCCCGTCGTCGCGGCCGGGGGTGTCGGACTGTCCCTCGGCGCGCTCGACCTGCTGGTGCTGGCCTTCGCCGAGCAGCGGGGGCACGGCGACGACGTGGTGGCCTGGATCTTCGCCGCGCTGTCCGCCGGGAGCGCGGTCGGCGGCCTGGCGTACGGCGTGGTCGAGTGGCGCTCCGGGGCACGCGCCCGGCTGGCCCTGCTGACGGCGGGCCTGGGCGTCACCCTCGCCGCTGCCGGGCTCGCTCCGGGCCTGGCCGTGCTCACCGGTGCCGTCGTCTGCGCGGGCCTCTTCGTCGCCCCGGCCCTGACCACGGCGTATCTGGTCGCCGACGCCTCCGCCCCGCCGGACGCCCGCACCCGGTCCGGGGCCTGGGTCAACACGGCCGTCAACGCGGGTCTCTCGGCGGGGGCGGCCGGCTCGGGCCTTCTGGTGGCCCGCTTCTCACCGTCCCTCGGCTTCGCCCTGGCCGGCGGCACGGCCCTCGTCACGGCGTTCGCCGTGGCGGTGGCAGCGACGGGGCGCCGTCGGGCGAGGGCGGCGGAGGGTGCGGTGGAGGAGGACGCGGTGGAGGAGCGGGCCGGTGCCTGAGACGCCCCTGCCGGTGCCCTGAACGGGCGGTAGGGGCACCCGGTGCCGGGTGCCCCTACCTGTGGGGGGAGAGAAATGGTCTCGGGGAGGGTGGGTCAGTCCTCCGAGCGGTCGGCCGTGAGCTTGCCGGTGTCGGGGTTCACCCTCCAGTCGCTGCCGGTGCCGTCGGCGGCGGTGGTGTCGACCTCCCAGGCCTTGTCCGCGCTCTCCTCGTCGAGGTCGACGGAGGTCACCGTGCCCTTGGCGGCGGCGGCCTCCGCGGCCTCCGCGGCGGTCACGGAGCTGCCCTTGAGGGCGGCCCGGATCTGCGCGGTCTCGGCGGCGTCGTCACCGTCGTCGTCCCGGTCGGCGTGCGTGCCGAGGACCTTGCCGGTGGCGGGGTCGACCTGGACGCTGAACCACTTGTCGCCGGCGGTCAGCACGTCGACGTCCCACACCAGGTTCGTGCCTTCGTCGTCGAGGTCGGCGGAGACGGCCGTACCGGACTTGGCCTTCAGCGCGGTGGCGATCGCGTCGGCGGCCGTGACCTGGCCGGCCTTCGCCTCGGCCGCGTTCTCGGCCTTGTCCTCGGCGTCCTGGTCCGTGTCCCGGGCGGCCTTGTCCTCCGCCTTGTCCTCGGCCTTGTCCTCGGCCCGGTCCTGGGCCGTGTCGTCGGTGTCGTTCACGTCCGTGTCGTTGACGTCGTCGCGGTCGTCGTTCGACACCGACACGGTCTTCTTCGCGGGCGCCTCGTCGTCACCCGCCACCGCGATGGCGGTGGCGGTGCCGCCGCCGATCAGGGCGACGGCCGTGATGGTGGCGATGACGATGTTGCGCTTCATGGTTTCCTCCAGTGACGGATGCTGTCGCTTTCGACGTGGACCAATCTGGCCGAGGCACGCTGAAGCGGACCTGAAGCCCCCTGAAGACCGCTTCAGGTTCGGTTTGCCAAGCTGAACGCATGCGCCTGTTGATCGTGGAAGATGAGAAGCGGCTCGCGGTGTCGCTGGCCAAGGGACTGACGGCCGAGGGCTACGCCGTGGACGTCGTCCACGACGGCGTCGAGGGCCTGCACCGGGCGAGCGAGGGGTCGTACGACCTCGTGATCCTCGACATCATGCTGCCCGGCATGAACGGCTACCGCGTCTGCGCCGCCCTGCGCGCCGCCGGCCACGACGTGCCGATCCTGATGCTGACCGCCAAGGACGGCGAGTACGACGAGGCCGAGGGGCTCGACACGGGCGCCGACGACTATCTGACCAAGCCGTTCAGCTATGTCGTCCTCGTCGCCCGGGTGAAGGCGCTGCTGCGGCGGCGCGGTCCGTCCGGCGGGGCCTCGCCCGTGTACGAGGTGGGCGAGCTGAAGGTCGACACCGCCGCCCGGCGGGTGTTCCTCGCCGAGGACGAGATCGCCCTCACCACCAAGGAGTTCTCCGTCCTCGAACAGCTCGCCCTGCGTGCCGGGGAGGTCGTCTCCAAGGCCGACATCCTGGAGCACGTCTGGGACTTCGCCTACGACGGCGACCCGAACATCGTCGAGGTCTACATCAGCACCCTGCGCCGCAAGCTCGGCCCCACGCTCATCAAGACCGTCCGCGGGGCCGGTTACCGCTTGGAGGTCCGCCCGTGAAGCGCCGTCTCGGCTCGGTGCGGGCCCGCGCGACCCTCGCCGCGACCGTCGTCGTCGCCGTCGCCCTGGTCGCGGCGGGCGCCGCCGTGCTGCTCTCGCTCAGGTTCACGCTCATCGACAAGGCGGACGCGGAGGCCGACTCCGTGGCCCGCAACGCCGCCTCGGCGCTGGCGAACGGCTTCGCCTACGACAGGCTCGTGCTCCCCGACGGCGACGAGAACCCCGTCGAGGTCCTGGACCGGGACGAGAAGCCCGTCGCGGTCGGCGAGGACGTCGAGGGCATGGACGTGACCTCGGTCGACTCGGACCGGCTGAACTCCGAGTCCAACGACGACGCCGACGACTCGGCGGAGGGCGACACCGACGCCGAGGACGAGGGCAGGCTCGACCCCGGCAAGGTCGCCGACGAGACCTGGTACGGCGAGGGCAGCGCGACCGTCGAGGGGGTGATCGCGGAGTACCGGTTCGCCGGCGTCGAGGTCGTCACCCCGGGCGGTGTGCCGCTCACCGTCTACGCGGGCGCCCCGCTCGCCACCGAGGAGGACGCCGTCGGCACCGCGCTGACGACGATGCTCATCGGGCTGCCGCTGCTGCTGCTGACCGTCAGCGGGGTGACGTACGTGGTCACCGGCCGGGCGCTGCGGCCGGTGGAGGGCATCCGTTCCGAGATGGCGGCCATCACCGCCTCCGAGGACCTCTCCCGGCGCGTCCCCGAACCGGACACGCACGACGAGATCGCCCGGCTGGCCCGGACCACGAACGAGACCCTGGCCGCGCTGGAGAGCTCGGTGGAGCGGCAGCGCGCGTTCGTCGCGGACGCCTCGCACGAGCTGCGCAGCCCCATCGCCTCCCTGCGCACCCAGCTAGAGGTGGGCGCCGCCCACCCCGAGCTGCTGGATCTTCAGGGCGCGGTCGAGGACACCGTACGGCTGCAGAGCCTCGCCGCCGACCTGCTGCTGCTGGCCCGGCTGGACGCGGGGGAGCGCCCGCCGCCGGACGCGCGCTTCGACCTGGCGACGGTCGTACGGGAGGAGGTGGCGTCCCGGGAGGGGGTGACGCTGGACGGTGTGGACTCGGTGGAGCTGCGTGGTTCGCGCAACCAGATCTGCCGCGTCCTCGGCAACCTCCTGGACAACGCCCACCGCCACGCCCGCGAGCGGGTCGCCGTCACCCTGCGCACCCCGCCCGGCTGGGCGGTTCTCCAGGTGGCGGACGACGGCTCCGGCGTCCCGGCCGCCGACCGCGACCGGATCTTCGAACGCTTCGTCCGCCTGGACGAGTCCCGGGCCCGGGACGACGGCGGCGCGGGCCTGGGGCTGGCGATCGCCAGGAACATCGCGACCCGCCACGGAGGCACCCTGACGGTCGACGACGCCCCCGACGGGGGAGCCCTCTTCGAACTCCGGCTGCCCCGGGACGTCTAGGGGCGAACCCGGGCCCGAACCCGGACCCGGGCCCGAATCCGGGCCCGCGGTCCCCGGTTCACCCCGAGAGAGGGTTACGGCTTTCCGCGATGGCTCCGCAGATGCTGGGCGATCGGCGCGAGCGACTCGTGCAGCTCCTCCAGCCCCTCCTCCGGCAGCAGATCGATGAAGTGCCGCCGCACGGAGGCGACATGATGCGGGGCCACCCGCTGCATCGTCTCCATTCCGTGCTCCGTCAGCACGGCGAACAGCCCGCGCCGGTCGGACTCGCAGTTCTCCCGGCGCACCAGGTCCCCGTTCTCCATGCGGGTGATCTGGTGCGAGAGGCGGCTCTTGGACTGGAGGGTGGCGGCGGCGAGGTCGCTCATCCGCATCCGCCGCCCCTCCGACTCGGAGAGGTTCACCAGGATCTCGTAGTCGTTCATTGTCAGGCCGAACGGCTGCAGGTCCCTTTCGAGCTGGTGAGTCAGCAGCCTGTTGACGTCCAGATGGGTGCGCCAGGCGCACTGCTCCGCATCGGTCAGCCAGCGCGTGGCCGTTTCGGTCTCCATGAATGAAGTCTACCTAAAATGTTGAAAGGCGAACTAGTGAGGGTTCGGTGCTGCTCGGCGCCGAGGATCGGGTGGACAGGTCGGGTCGTACGGGTTGGAGCATGACAGCGCGCACACGTTCGATGTCACACTCCGCAGACTACCGCTCACAGCCCGAAGCGACGTTGGAGGTCCCCCAGCTGTCCGGGAAGGCGCGGTGCGCCCGCGGGCTGTCCGTGATGGCCGGGTACCCCGCCGCCGCCGGGTACGCCCGGCTCGTGCGGGACCACCCCTGTGGCCTGCTCGGCCATGAGGGCCTCGGAGGACTGGAGCAGTACCGTGCCCGCCCCGACGAACTCGAACTGGTGCTCCTCGCCGGAGGCGCCACCCAGCCCCGTCATCGCACGTAGGCCGCCCATCAGGCCCGCCATGTACCCGTGGTCGTAGTGATGGCACGGCGAGGGGCAGTCGGCCCAGCCGACCAGGGCCTGCGGGTCGACCCGGATGGGGGGTTCCATGAACACCACCGGGCCGTTGGAGGCGGCCACGAACTTGCCCGTGCCGATGAGGGTCAGAAAGCCCGGAACGATCGACTGCTTGAGCGCGAGACTTGGCTGAAAAGCGAGGAGATTGCCCGAGCGAATGGTCAGGTTGCCGTCTTCGAGGTCGTAGGAATTGACGTCGAAGGCCCGGTCGGCGAGGAGCATCTTGCCCGAGCCCTCCGCCACGACCCAGTCGCTCGCGTGCAGAGGCGAATGGAACGACGTACGGACGAGACCGCCGAGACGGCCGTGCCCGATGCCGTTGAACTCCATCTGGCCGTAGTAGGCGATCATCTTGCCCTTCTGCAGGAACCACTGGCTCCCCTTGAGCTCCACGCAGAAGGTGTAGTTGTTGACGTTGTCGTCGGACGGCAGCGTCATCGGGTCGTGGACGGTCGGACCGGCGACCGGGGCCCCGTACATGCTCACAGCTTCTCCTCCGAGGCCTGGACGTACACCGCACCACTGCCGCTCAGCTCCAGCTGGAACGCCTCGCCGGAGCCCCGGCCCACCATGTCGCGCCAGCCGAGCGCGGTGGAGAGCTTGTTGCGTACGTCGCCGTGGTGCGCCACGTACGCCTGCGGGTCCACATGGACCGGGCGCTGGGGGATGATCGGGACCTCGATGACCCCGCCGTGCGCCATGACCGCGACCGCGCCGTGGCCCTTCAGGGTGGTGGTGAACAGGCCCTGGCCCGTCACCTGGCCCCGGACCATGCCCATGACGCCGCCCTGCGAGCCCATGAACATCGTGCCCTGCTGGAGGGTGCCGTCGAAGGCCAGCAGCCGGTCGGCCTCGACGTAGAGCGTCTCGCCGGTCAGATTGATCACCTGGATGTGGTGACCGCCGTGCCCGAACAGGACCGTGCCGCTGCCCTCGACGGTCATCAGCGGGGTCGCCTCGCCCGCCACCCGGCGGCCGATCATCGAGGCGATACCGCCCTGGCCGCCCTGCATGTTGGGCGTGAAGGAGACCTCGCCCTTGTAGGCGAGCATCGCGCCGCGCTGGCTGAACAGCCGCTGGCCCGGCATCACCGTCGCCTCGATCATCTTCGAGTTGATCTCACGGAAGGCCATGTCAGACGTCTCCCGCCACCGTGTTGCGCTCGCTGGGCTGGACGTAGACGAGTCCGTCGCCCTCGAAGCGGATCTGGAAGGCCTCGCCGCCGCCCTCGCCCATGAACGTGCGGAACGTCACACCGGACTGGAAGGACTGCTGGAGGTTGCCCTGGTGCGCGATGTACGCCCCCGGGTCCACCGTCAGCGGGTACTGGTGACTCACCCGCAGCACCACCGCCGGGCCGTCGGACATGATCGCCGCCTGGCCGTGGCCCTCGATGGTCGTGGTGAACAGGCCGTTGCCCTGGGTCGCGCCGCGCAGCCCCGTGAAGCTGGTGCCCGTGCGCAGCCCGGAGTCCGTCGCGAGCAGATTGCTCGACTCCACGTACAGCTTGTCCCCCTGAAGACTCACGAGGTTGATCTCGGAAGCCCGGTCCGCGAACCAGCAGGTCCCTTGCCCCGTCACCTCCATCAACGTCATCTGCTCACCCGTGAGGCGCCGCGTCACCATCCCACGCAGGCCCTCTCCACCGCCGCTCAGCTTCTTGAACGACATCTGACCGTCGTACGCGACCATCGAGCCGTTCTTCGCCTTCACGGCGTCCCCGGTCATGTCGACGGCCAGCACTTTGCTGCCTTGAAGTCGGAACATTGCCACGGGAGGACGGTAACCGGCAGATGCCCGGACAGGACAGGGCCCAGAGGTGGATCTCGACCCTGAAGGGACCCCTAGGGCCGTCCGAAGGTTGACGGATGCCAGAATGGGCGGCGCTTGTGCTTCCGTTCACAAAGATCGACCAGCGGTGCGACCGATCGCTCCGCCGACCCCACCGAAGGTGACCCGTGGACATAAAGACCGCCTCCGCCCTCCGCCGCCTGCGCCTCGTCTCCGCCCCCGAGGCCGTCTCCTTCCTGCTGCTGCTCGTCTGCTCGGTGCTGAAGCGGACGACGGAGTTCAACGCGGTGCCGGTGATGGGCTGGGTCCACGCCATCCTCTTCATCCTGTACCTGGTCTTCTGGGCCGACGCCTGGAACCGCGCCAAGTGGTCCCTGAAGACCGCCGTGCTGTACTTCGCCCTCGCCGTCCTGCCCGCCGGCGGGTTCTTCGCCGAGCGCAAGCTGCGCCGCGAGGCCGAGGACGCGGTCGGCGCGACCTTCGCGTCCGCCGCCGACGACGCGAACGAAGGGGCCGTGAAAGCGTGATCGTCGCCTTCTCCGTGACCCCGCTCGGCGTCGGTGAGGACGTCGGCGAGTACGTCGCCGACGCCGTACGCGTCGTCCGTGAATCGGGTCTGCCGAACCGCACCGACGCCATGTTCACCTCGATCGAGGGCGACTGGGACGAGGTGATGGACGTCGTACGGCGGGCCGTCGCCGCCGTCGAGGAACGCGCGCCCCGCGTCTCCCTCGTCCTCAAGGCCGACATCCGCCCCGGTGTCACGGACGGCCTCACCTCCAAGGTGGAGACGGTGGAGCGCCACCTGAACGCGTAGCCGCGAGCCCCGCGCGGCGCGGAGAACCCCGGTCCTCATGGGCCGGGGTTCTTTCGCGCCCGATGTTTGAGCGGTCGCTCAAATCGGTGTACCGTCTGGAACATGCGGGTTGAGCACTCGCTCAAAAACATCGCCGACCTGGGGGAACGCGCATGAGGCTCTATGTCGAGGCACGGATACGGGCGGATCTGGACGACCTGTGGGCTTGCACTCAGGAACCCTCCCTCCATCAGCGCTGGGACCTCCGCTTCACCGAGATCGACCACCTCGCGCGCGTGGAGGGCGAACCGCGGCGCTTTTGGTACGCCACCCGCGTCCTGCCCGGTCTGACGATCGCCGGGACCGGGATCTCGGCCGGCGAGAAGGAGCGCCCGGACGGCACCCGGACCTCGGCCCTGCGGTTCGCCTCGCCGCACCCCCTGTCCCTGCTCGCCGAGGGCAGCGGCTACTGGCGTTACGTACCGGACGGCGAGGGGATCCGCTTTCTCACCGGCTACGACTACCGCCCCCGCTGGGGCCGCCCCGGCGCGCTCGCCGACCGGCTGCTGTTCCGCCCGCTCATGGGCTGGGCCACGGCCTGGTCCTTCGACCGCCTCCGGCTGTGGCTGGAGCGGGACATCACCCCCGAAGAGGCCCTGCGCCGCTGGATCGCCGAGGCGGCCGTACGGGCGCTGACGGTCGTGGCCGCCTGCGCGGGGCCGGCGTACGGGGCGCTGGTGGACCCGGCGGGCGTGCTCGCCCCGCTGGCGCTGTTCGCGACGCCCGTGGCGGCGGTGCCGGCCGCGCTGATCGTGCCGCCGCTGCCCGGCACGCCCTCAGCACGCCGCTGTCTGCGGACACCGCCGCCACGCGCGCGTGCGCCCCGGCTGCTCGCGACGCTGAAGGGATGACTGGCATGGACGACGACAGGACGCCGGGGTCCGCTCCGGCTTCGATCTTCCGTACGGTCATGGGCGCCGACTTCGAGCGGCTGCACCCCGAGCTGCGCCGCCGGTTCTCGGTCGGGCTCGCGAGCGGGGAGGCCTGTACCGGCCGGGGCACGATGGACCGCGTCTGGCACGGGCGGGGGCTGGTCAAGCCGTTCCTCGCGCTGGGCGGCACCCGGAACATCCTCGTCCCGCGCGAGGGGCGGGACGTCCCCTTCACCATCGAGAACGTGCCGTACACCGACGGCTTCGGCCGTGAGACGGTGACCTTCGTGCGTACCTTCGATCTGCCCGGCCGGGCCCACCGGTTCGACGCCCAGATGGTGCTGAGCCCCAAGGGCGACCGCGTCCTCGACTACCTCGGGACCCACCAGCACCTCGCCAGCGAGCTGTACTTCGGCGCGGAGCCCGACGGGTCGCTGCTGATCCGCTCCGGTGAACACCGCTTCCGGGAGGGCCCGGTCGACGTCCGGGTCCCCGAACTCATCGGCGGGGAGGCGGAGGTGCGGGAGCGGTTCGACGAACGGACCGGGCGCTTCCGGATCCGGGTGCGGGTGGTGAACCGGCGCTTCGGGCCGGTCTTCGGCTACGAGGGCTCCTTCACCGCGTCGTACGACGACGTCCGGGTGCGCGGCGTGCGGACCGGGCTGCGGCCGGTCCGTGAGGAGGCGCGGGCGTGAGCGAGGCGACTCGGGTGAAGCTGCTGGAGGGCGCGCTGCGGACGCTCGTGGAGCAGGGGATCGCCAAGACGTCCGCCCGTTCGATCGCCACCACCGCCGGGGTGAACCAGGCGCTCGTCTTCTACCACTTCGGGTCCGTGGACGAACTCCTCGCGGCGGCCTGCCGGTACGGGGCGGAGCACCGGGTCGCCCGCCATCGGGAGCGGCTCGCGGCCGTCACCTCGCTCTCCGAACTGCTGGCCTTCGGGCGGGAGATGCACGAGGAGGAGCGGGCGGCGGGGCAGGTGGCCGTGCTGGGGCAGTTGCTCGCGGGAGCGCAGACCCAGCCGAGGCTGGCGACCGCGACGGCGGCGGGGCTGGAGCTGTGGATCGACGAGGTGGAAGGGGTGCTGGGGCGGGTGCTGGCGGACTCACCGGTGGGCGAGTTCGTCGATGTGCGGGGGTTGGCGCGGGCCGTGGCGGCCTCGTTCGTGGGGCTGGAGCTGTACGAGGGCGTCGATCCGGCAGGGGCGGGGGCGGCACTGGGAGCGCTCGAACAGCTGGGCGTGCTGGTGGCGGCGCTCGACGGGCTGGGGAGTGTGGCGCAGCGGGCGGTTCGGCATCAGCTGCGGAAGACGGTCGGCCGCTGAGGGGTTCTTCTCGCGAACCAGCGGTTCGTCTCTCCCGTTCGGGCTAACGCGGTTGGACGTACCACCCGATCGGCCCTTTCGTGGACGTATCGACTCGTTCGATCGCTGGAGGGCGCCGTGAGGCTGGAGGGATACGACTACGACACGTACAGCAGACTCGCCGGACCGCTCACGGAGGTCACCGGGCCGGCGTACCGGGTGCGGTACCGCAGGCTCCTCGCGAAGGAGCCGCATCGCATACGGGCCGTCCTTCTGATGACGCTGGCGCCCCTGCTGACCGGCGCCCTGCTCGTCTATCTGGTCTGGCCCAGCCACTGGGTGGAGCGCACGGGCGGGGCGACCTGGCTCGTGGCGCTCGACCTCACCATGCTGGTCGCCATCGGGCTGATCGAGCTGTTCATGCTGGTCAACGTCGTCTCCATCGCCCACGCCACGATGGTCGCCCGCGATCCCGTCCCCGTGGTCCCCGAGCCCGGCATACGCGTCGCCTTCCTCACCACCTACGTCCCCGGCAAGGAACCCCTCGCCATGGTCCGGGCCACCCTGGAGGGCGCCACCCGGCTCCGGCACGACGGCCCGCTCGACGTCTGGCTCCTGGACGAGGGCGACGACGACCGGGCCAAGGCCCTCTGCGCGGAACTCGGCGTCCGGCACTTCACCCGCCGCGGGGTGCCCGAGTGGAACCGTCCCCGGGGCGCCCACAAGGCCCGCACCAAGCACGGCAACTACAACGCCTGGATCGCCGAGCACGGCGACACCTACGCGTTCTTCGCCTCCGTCGACACCGACCACGTCCCCCTTCCCGCGTTCCTGGAGCGGATGCTGGGGTACTTCCGCGACCCGGACGTCGCCTTCGTCGTCGGCCCGCAGGTGTACGGGAACTACGTCACCGCCGTCACCAAGGCGGCGGAGTCGCAGCAGTTCCTCTTCCACGCCCTCATCCAGCGCGCGGGCAACCGCTATCGCGCCCCCATGTTCGTCGGCACCAACAACGTCGTACGCGTCGCGGCCCTGCGGCAGATCGGCGGGCTGTACGACTCCATCACCGAGGACATGGCCACCGGCTTCGAACTGCACCGGCACCGCAACCCGGCGACGGGACGGCACTGGCGGTCCGTGTACACGCCCGACGTGCTCGCCGTCGGGGAGGGCCCGGCGTCCTGGACCGACTTCTTCGCCCAGCAGACGCGCTGGTCGCGCGGGACGTACGAGACGCTGTTCAAGCAGTACTGGAAGGCGCCCTTCACGATGCCGCCGGGGCGGCTGTTCTCGTACACGCTGATGCTCGTCTACTACCCGATGACGGCCCTCAACTGGCTGCTGGGCATCGTCAGTTGTGTGCTGTTCCTGTGGTTCGGGGCGTCCGGGACGCAGGTCGCCGCCTCCGTGTGGCTGATGCTGTACAGCGACGCGGCGGCGCTCCAGGTGGGGCTGTACCTGTGGAACCGCAGACACAACGTCTCCCCGCACGAGCCGCGGGGGTCGGGCGGACTCGCCGGGATGGCGATGTCGGCGCTCTCCGCGCCCGTCTATCTGAAGTCCCTGGGGGCCGCGCTGCTCCGGCTGCCCTGCCGTTTCGTGGTCACGCCGAAAGGCGGTGGCGTGAGCGTCGACCGGCTGTCGACCTTCCGGATCCATCTCTTCTGGGCGGCCGTGCTCGCCTCGTCGCTGACCGCGTCGTTCTTTCTCGGCCACACCCATGCGGCCATGCGCACCTGGGCCGTCCTCGCCCTGCTGATCTCGCTCGCGCCCGTCGGGGTGTGGGCGGGCACCCGGTTCGCCGCCGGCCGACAGCCTGTCGCGGCCACCGCCGCGGCCTCGCCCACGACTCCCGCCCCCTCTGTCTCCGGGACCACGACGGGAGGCAACTAGCCATGGGCGGGAAGCCTCTGGCCGACAGGCTGTCGGGCCGGACCAGGAAGTACCTGCTCGGGATCGGTGCCCTCGTGCTGCTCGCCGGGCTCAACGCGCCGGCCGCCATCGGGTTCGCGCGGGAGCGGTACCACGCCTGGAAGATCGCACAGCCGGGGTACCGGGCCGCCTACGGCTCGTGGAGCGAGGTCGCCATCCCGGAGGCGTTCCGGACGAACGCCATCCACGCGGCCCTGCTGCACACCGGCAAGGTGCTGATCGTCGCCGGGTCGGGCAACGAGCAGAAGAAGTTCGACCGGGGCTCCTTCGACACCGTGCTGTGGGACCCGGTGCGCAACACGTACAAGCGGATCCCGACCCCCGTCGACTTCTTCTGCGCCGGACACGCCCAACTCCCCGACGGGCGCCTGCTGGTGGCCGGCGGCACCGCCCGCTACGAGCTGCTGGAGGGCGAGGTCGAGCGGGCCGGCGGCGGTATGCGGGTGAAGAACGAGAGCCCCGACAAGGCGGTGGTCCTGAAGAAGGGGACCCGCTTCCGCTCGCCGTCCGGCGTCGAGTACGTCAGCCGCTTCGACGTCACCGTGCCGAAGGCGAAGCGGGACTTCGACATCGACTACGACCCGGCCGGTGTCATGCGGCCCTGGAGGACGAAGGTGGTCGCGAGCGAGGCCCGGGTCTTCGTGGAGGCGGTGGAGAAGGGCGCGGGGTCCGTCACACCCGGGCGGGCCCAGTACGAGATCGTCGGGCTGGCGGGCGAGGACGCGGACAACACGTACGGCCTCGCCGAGAAGATCACCCTGGACAAGCAGGACTTCCAGGGGATCAGGGAGGCGTACGAGTTCGACCCGGTGGCCGAGCGGTATGTGCCGGTGGCGCCGATGGCGAAGGCCCGCTGGTACCCGACGCTCGTCGGCCTGGCGGACGGGCGGGTGCTGGCGGTCTCCGGGCTGGACGACGTGGGGGTCGTCGACCCCGGGGACAACGAGATCTACGACCCGCGGACGAAGAAGTGGAAGCCCGGCCCGAAGCGGTACTTCCCCACCTACCCGGCCCTCTTCCTCACCCGGGGCGGGAAGCTGTTCTACCCGGCCTCCAACGCGGGGTACGGACCCGACGACCTCGGCCGCGCGCCCGGCATCTGGGATCTGCGGACGAACACCTTCGAGAAGGTCCCGGGCCTGACCGATCCCGACCGGACGGAGACCTCGGCGTCCGTGCTGCTGCCGCCCGCGCAGGACCAGAAGGTGATGGTCCTCGGCGGCGGCGGGGTCGGCGAGTCCCGGAAGTCGACCTCGCGCACGGCCGTCATCGACCTGAAGAAGGAGAACCCGGCCTTCGTCGACGGCCCCGACCTGCCCCAGGGCACCCGCTATCTGAACAGCGTGCTCATGCCCGACGACACCGTCTTCACCTCCAACGGCTCCCGCGACTACCGGGGCCGCAGCGGCAGCAACATCCTCAAGGCGCAGTTCTACGACCCGCGTTCCAACTCCTTCCAGGGCGCCGCCGCCCCCAGGGTCGGCCGCAACTACCACTCCGAGGCGCTGCTGCTGCCCGACGGACGGATCGCCACCTTCGGCTCCGACCCGCTCTACGACGACCGGCGGAACACCAAGTTGGGCCACTTCGAGCAGCGCATGGAGATCTTCACGCCGCCGCTGCTGCACAAGTACGGCGCGAAGCGGCCCGTGCTCGGCGACGGGCCCGAGGAGACCGACGCCAAGGGCCGCGCCACCTTCGCCACGGCCCATCCCGAACGGGTCGCCGCCGCGCGGCTGATGCGGCCCAGCGCGGTCACCCACAGCACGGACGTCGAGCAGCGGTCCATCGCGCTGGAGGTGACGCGGACCCGAGACTCGGTCACCGTCGACGTACCGGACGACCGGACCCTCGTACCGCCCGGCTGGTACATGCTCTTCGTGACGGACGCGGAGGGGACGCCGTCGAAGGCGAAGTGGGTCCAGGTGAGATGAGACGCGGCAGGGGGCGTGCCGGGCGGCGTCGATATCGAAACGCGAGACAGGGCTGACCGGCATGTGACCGGCCGGTAAGGTCGATGCCGTGCCGAAGCCGCTCAGCCTCTCCTTCGACCCCATCTCGCGCGCCGACGAGCACTGGAAGCAGCGCTGGGGAAACGTCCCGTCCATGGCCGCGATCACCTCGATCATGCGTGCCCAGCAGATCCTGCTGGCGGAGGTCGACGCGGTGGTCAAGCCGTACGGCCTGACGTTCGCGCGCTACGAGGCCCTGGTGCTGCTCACCTTCTCCCAGAAGGGCGAGCTGCCGATGTCCAAGATCGGCGAGCGGCTGATGGTGCATCCCACGTCCGTGACCAACACGGTCGACCGCCTGGTCAGATCGGGCCTCGTCGACAAACGCCCCAACCCCAACGACGGCCGCGGCACCCTCGCCTCCATCACCGACAAGGGCCGCGAGGTCTGCGACGCCGCCACCCGCGACCTCATGTCCATGGACTTCGGGCTCGGCACCTACGACGCCGAGGAGTGCGCGGAGATCTTCGCGATGCTCCGGCCGCTGCGGGTGGCGGCGGGGGACTTCGAGGAGGGGTGACGGCGGCCCCCAGGGGTGCGCGAAGATCGTGCGAAACCCGTGGTTACGCTCGTACCCATGAAAAAGAGCGTGCTGACCCGCTACCGCGTCCTGGCCTATGTCACCGGTGTCCTGCTGATCCTGCTGACCGTGGGCATGATCGGCAAGTACGTGCTGGAACTGGACGGAGCCGCGGACTTCACGTATGTCGTCAGCCTCGCCCACGGCTGGCTGTACGTCCTGTACCTGGTCTTCGCCTTCGACCTCGGCTCCAAGGCGAAGTGGCCGGTCAGGAAGCAGCTGTGGGTGCTGCTGGCGGGCACGATCCCGACGGCCGCCTTCTTCGTGGAGCGCAGGATCAGCCGCGAGCTGGAGGCGAAGATCGCGGACAGCTCGTTCGCGACCGCCAAGGCGTAGTCCGCACGGGCCCTGCCGCCGTACGGACGCGCGTACGGCGGTCTGCCTTCGCCGTTTACTAGGACGTCCTAGTAAATTGGCTGCATGGACGCTGACGCCATCGCAGAGGGACGCCGACGCTGGCAGGAGCGGTTCGACTCCGCCCGGAAGCGGGAGGGGGACTTCACGACGCTGTCCGGGGACGCGGTCGAGGCGGTGTACGGGCCCCGGGCCGGTGACTCGTACGAGGGGTTCGAGCGGATCGGGTGGCCGGGGGAGTACCCGTTCACCCGGGGGCTGTACTCCACGGGGTACCGGGGGCGGACGTGGACCATTCGGCAGTTCGCGGGGTTCGGGAACGCGCGGCAGACGAACGAGCGGTACCGGAAGATCCTCGCCGACGGGGGCGGGGGGCTGTCCGTGGCGTTCGACATGCCGACGCTCATGGGGCGGGACTCCGACGATCCGCGGTCGGTGGGCGAGGTCGGGCACTGCGGGGTCGCCGTCGACTCCGCCGCCGACATGGAGGTGCTGTTCCGGGGGATTCCGCTGGCGGACGTCACCACGTCGATGACGATCAGCGGGCCGGCCGTGCCCGTGTTCTGCATGTATCTCGTCGCCGCCGAGCGGCAGGGCGTCGATCCGGGGGTGCTCGACGGCACGCTCCAGACCGACATCTTCAAGGAGTACATCGCGCAGAAGGAGTGGCTCTTCCCGCCCGAGCCGCATCTGCGGCTCATCGGCGACCTGATGGAGTACTGCGCGGCCCGGATTCCCGCCTACAAGCCGCTGTCCGTCTCCGGGTACCACATCCGTGAGGCGGGGGCCACGGCCGCGCAGGAGCTGGCGTACACGCTCGCGGACGGGTTCGGGTACGTGGAGCTGGGGCTCAGCCGCGGGCTGGACGTCGACGTGTTCGCGCCGGGGCTGTCCTTCTTCTTCGACGCCCATCTCGACTTCTTCGAGGAGATCGCCAAGTTCCGCGCGGCCAGGCGGATCTGGGCCCGGTGGATGCGGGACGTGTACGGGGCGCGGACGGACCGGGCGCAGTGGCTGCGCTTCCACACCCAGACCGCCGGGGTCTCGCTGACCGCGCAGCAGCCGTACAACAACGTGGTGCGTACGGCGGTGGAGGCGCTGTCGGCCGTGCTCGGCGGGACCAACTCCCTGCACACCAACGCCCTCGACGAGACGCTGGCCCTCCCGAGCGAGCGGGCGGCGGAGATCGCGCTGCGGACGCAGCAGGTGCTGATGGAGGAGAGCGGGGTCGCCAACGTGGCCGATCCGCTGGGGGGTTCGTGGTACGTCGAGCAGTTGACGGACCGGATCGAGGCGAACGCGGAGCGGATCTTCGAGCGGATCAGGGAGCGGGGGGTGCGGGCGCGGCCGGACGGGGCGCATCCGATCGGGCCGATGACGTCCGGGATTCTGCGGGGGATCGAGGACGGGTGGTTCACCGGGGAGATCGCGGAGTCGGCGTTCCGGTATCAGGAGGCGTTGGAGAAGGGGGAGAAGCGGGTGGTGGGGGTGAACGTCCATCAGGGGTCGGTGACCGGGGATCTGGAGATTCTGCGGGTGGGGCATGAGGTGGAGCGGGAGCAGGTGCGGGGGTTGGGGGAGCGGAGGGCGGGGCGGGACGAGGGTGTGGTGCGGGGGGCGCTCGGAGGGCTGGTGGAGGTCGCCCGGGGCGGGGGGAACGTGGTGGGGCCGATGCTCGACGCGGTGCGGGCGGAGGCGACGTTGGGGGAGATCTGCGGGGTGCTGCGGGAGGAGTGGGGGGTGTATACGGAGCCGGCCGGGTTCTGAAGGGGTGAGCGGGTACGCGCGGGCCCGTGAGGGCTTGTCGCGCAGCTCCCCGCGCCTCTTACGGGGCGCGTCTCAGGCCCTGGAGCAGGAGGGCGGTGAAGTCGCGGACCCATTGCTCGTCCGCCCGTTCCGCGCTCACCAGGGTGCGGTGGACCACGGCGCCCGCGACCACGTCGAAGATGAGGTCGACGGTGCGGGTGGCGGTGGCGGGGTCGGGTTCCGGGGGGAGTTCGCCCCGGGTGAGGGCGCGGGCGCGGCCCTCCAGGACGAGGCGTTTCTGGCGGTCGACGATGGAGGCGCGGATGCGTTCGCGCAGGGCGTCGTCGCGGGTCGACTCGGCGATGACCGCCATGAGGCCGCTCTTGGCCTCGGGGCGGGCCAGGATCGCCGCGAACTGCAGCACCACGCCCTCGATGTCGGCGGCCAGGCTGCCCCGGTCGGGCAGCCGGAGTTCGTCGAAGAGTTCGGCGACCGCGTCCACGACGAGTTCGTTCTTGCCCGCCCAGCGGCGGTAGAGGGTCGTCTTCGCGACGCCCGCCCGGGTGGCCACGTCGCCCAGGGTCAGCTTCGACCAGCCGAGGTCGACCAGCGCCTCCCGGGTCGCCGCCAGGATGGCGGTGTCCGCGGCGGCGTTGCGCGGGCGTCCGCCCGTGGCGCGGGCGGCGGGGGTGCGGCTCTGCATCCGCCGACCATATCCGGCCGTTCCCGAAGTCCTCGGGCACATCGTGAGACAGATCACCGGCGAGTGGGTAAGGAGGGGTGCAGAGAGCCGCCCGGGACCGTTACGCTACGAGTCGTAGCGAAAGTCGGGGGTCGGGCGGGGCCGGGTGTCTGGCTCTCGGGACGCTTTTCACGTGCGTGCTCGGAAGGGGGAGGATGTACTCATGCAGCCACGGAACATGTCCATGAGCGGAGTCGTCGACCTCGCCGCGGTGAAGGCGGCCCAGGAGGCCAAGGCGAAGGCGGAGCAGGCGCGCGCCGAATCGGCCCGGCAGGGCGGCGGAGGGGCGGTCTCCCCGGCCGACCTGGTCATCGACGTCGATGAGGCCGGGTTCGAGAGCGAGGTCCTGCAGCGGTCCACCGAAGTGCCCGTCGTCATCGACTTCTGGGCCGAGTGGTGCCAGCCCTGCAAGCAGCTCAGCCCGGTGCTGGAGCGGCTCGCCGTCGAGTACGGCGGCAAGTTCGTCCTCGCCAAGATCGATGTCGACGCCAACCAGATGTTGATGCAGCAGTTCGGGATCCAGGGGATCCCGGCCGTCTTCGCCGTAGTCGCCGGGCAGGCGCTGCCCCTCTTCCAGGGAGCCGCCCCCGAGCAGCAGATCCGCGCGACCCTCGACCAGCTCGTGCAGGTCGCCGAGGAGCGCTTCGGGCTCACCGGCCTGGTCGTGGACCCGGACGCCGAGTCCGGTGCCCCCGTCGAGGCGGCCCCGCAGATCCCGGCCGGCCCCTACGACCACCTGCTCGAAGCCGCCGTGCACGCCCTGGACGCGGGCGACTTCGGCGGCGCGGTGCAGGCGTACAAGAACGTGCTCAGTGACGACCCGGGCAACAGCGAGGCCAAACTCGGGCTCGCGCAGGCCGAGTTGCTGCAGCGGGTGCAGGGCGCCGACCCGCAGGACGTGCGCAAGGCGGCCGCCGAGAACCCCGGTGACGCGCAGGCGCAGATCGCGGCGGCCGACCTCGACCTCGTCGGCGGGCATGTGGAGGACGCGTTCGGCCGGCTCATCGACACCGTGCGCCGCACGGCGGGCGACGACCGGGACGCCGTACGGATGCGGCTGCTGGAGCTGTTCGAGGTGGTCGGCGGTGACGATCCGCGGGTGGCCGCGGCGCGCCGTCAGTTGGCACGGGCGTTGTTCTGACCCGCTCG
Organism: Streptomyces griseiscabiei; assembly: GCF_020010925.1. Lineage (NCBI taxonomy): Bacteria > Bacillati > Actinomycetota > Actinomycetes > Kitasatosporales > Streptomycetaceae > Streptomyces > Streptomyces griseiscabiei. The sequence goes on from NZ_JAGJBZ010000002.1 coordinate 495,306, forward strand.
TGAAGCCGCGCCCCGGGGTGCCGGGGCGCGTGGTGCGCGAGTGAGAGATTTGGCGACACAGCGACACCGCGGCCGCGTTTTGCCAAATCTTGGTAAACGCGGCCGCTGTTACTGGAAGTTACTCGCAGTAAGAGAATGCCGTCGATCTGTCGGACTCTGTCCGGCTGTCGTCCGTTGTGTCGCCTCGGTCGAAAACACCCAGGGTCGCTGGTCGATACCGATGGGTCGTTGTTCGGTTATCCGTCCGTTACTAGCCAGTAACGACCCCCCTTGCGGGGGCGGCGAGAATGCACCACGATCGGCGACGCTCGGTCCTGTCCCGTACCCCGCCAACCAGTCGGGTCAACGGGTTTTCTGGGTCCCCACCGAGTAGAGCGGGCGACAGTGGCGCCCGTTCTTGGGCAGGGGGGTCTCCGCTCGACGGCGGAGCCTGTCCAGCAGGTTGTGCGTGATGCGTGTCAGGCGCGACCAGTGGTTGTCGCTCGGGGGTGATCGCCGGTGATTCGGGCGCTTTTCGCGTTTGAAGGGTACGGGCGCTCTCCTTCCCGAGGACGTAGCACTTCTCCCATCCCTGCCCGGCTGAGCCGCCGTTGAGGGGCGATCCGGTTCAGGAGATGTACGTCCGAGAAGGAGGAAATATGGAGTCCCAGGTGCGTGGCGGGACCAGATGGAAGCGGTTCGCTGTGGTCATGGTGCCCAGCGTCGCCGCCACGGCAGCGATAGGTGTCGCCCTCGCGCAGGGTGCTCTCGCAGCGTCGTTCAGTGTGTCGGGCCAGTCGTTCAAGGTGACGGCTGACCAGCTCGACGGTACGGGCTTCTCGCAGTACGGCGCGCTCGACGAGGGGTACACCCTCAAGGGCGAGAAGACGGTTCACCCCGTCGCCGTCTCGGCGTTCAAGTCCGCGTCGATCACCAACATGTGCCAGTCGGTCGTGACCCCGGGCGTCCCGTTCCTCGGTAGCGTCAGCCTCAAGCTGACCGCCGGTACGGGTGGCAAGAAGGTCGAGGCCCAGAACCTCTACATCGACGTCGAGGACCTCTCGGCCGATGCCGTCTTCCGCGGCATCGACATCGGTGTGGCGGCCAAGGACGCCAACAAGGGTCCGGGCATGAAGGGTGGCTCGGAGCAGGCCAACCCCTACGGGTTCGCCCAGCAGGCCGACTCGGCCACGCTGACCGACGTGAAGCAGACGGCGTGGGCCACCACTGCCGGAACCTTCAAGCTGAGCAATCTGAAGATGTCGCTCCACAAGGGCACCGTGGAGTGCTACTAGGCACTCCCTGGGCGGGTGAGGGGGCCTGCCTCCTCGCCCGCCCGTCCCCACCGCCGTGCGCCTCGCCGCGCAACGGCACTCCGTACGTGAATTCCGTACGCGCGCCTCGTACATGTCCGTAGGTGGACACGCGCCGTACGTGAACTTGTCACAGCAACACCGTTCCAGGGAGCTGTTGTCCATGAGCGCCGAGTCAACGGGGCAGAACGAAGACTATCTCCGCGTCCTCCGGCGGCGCTTCGGCGACTGGAGGGGCAGCCGCCCCTTCTGGGCGGGCCTGTTGGTACTGCTCAGCGGCTTCCCGATCATGTACTTCCCGTACGCGAACGTACAGATCGGCCACCTCACCCTCGCCATGGCGACGACGGGCGGCTCGGGCTCCCTCATCATCGGCGTCCTGCTGGTGGTGCTCGGTGTGAGCCTCTGGTTCCAGCGCCACGTACGGACCTTCGCCGGTACCGCGGCGATCCTCCTGGCGCTCGTGTCCATCCCCGTCTCCAACCTCGGCGGCTTCGGCTTCGGCTTCCTGCCCGCGCTGATCGGCGGCGCGCTCGCCATCTCCTGGGCACCCGCTCACGACGAGGCGGCGGTGCCGTCCACCTACCGGACCCCGTCGCGGACGCCGGCACCGCAGGACACGGCCTCCCAGGCCACGACTTCTGAGAACACCGAGAACACGGCACAGCAAGGTGCGGTCCCCCTGCACAAGGGCGACGCCCCGGAGTCCGCGACAGCGGGTTCGGCGAACGGGGCGGCGCACGGCGAGGGCGACGACCTGACAGGTACCACCCCCACGAACGGGACGAACGGGAGGCACAGTGCCGGCTGACGAGGTGACCCACGGGACTTCGGTGGGAGAGTCCCGTGCGAGATCCGGACCGCGGCACGCGGCGCCCAAGAAGCCCCTTCTCACCCGGCTGAACGTGCCGGCGGGCAAGGCGATAGCCCTGGCGGCGATGCCGACGGCGGTCCTCATGGGCATGGGCTTCACACCCACGATCACCCTCGCCCGCGCCGACGACCCGGCCAAGCTGAGCCTGACGGCCGACGAGTACAAGGACTGCGTGGAGGCCCTGGAGGCCGCCGAGGAGGGCACGGACAGCTCCGCCTCGCCGACCCCGACGCCGTCCGCCTCCGCCTCGGAGAGCGCCGACTCCACGGACGACGGGACCAAGGACGAGGACACGTCCGCCGAGGACGACTCCACGTCCGGCACGGGCAACTCCTCGGGCGACTCCGCCTCCGACGACACGTCCAGCGGCTCGGACTCGACCGGCTCCTCCTCGTCGGACTCGGGTTCCGACGACAAGGACGCGACGGACAAGACCGACGACTCCACGTCCACCGGCACCGCCGGCGGCACGGACACCGCGGCGTCGGACACCGGGAAGGACGGCTCCGGCAACGTCCTGGAGGACATCGGCAGCGCGCTGGAGGACCTCTTCACGCCGGACGACAAGGAGACGGAGAGCACCACGCCGTCCGAGTCGGCCACCAGCCCGTCCCCGTCGCCCTCGGACTCGGCCCCGGAGGACACCTCCGGCTCTGACGAGGACACGGACGCGGGTTCGGACTCCGGCAAGGAGACGCCGGACACCACCGACAAGGTCGAGGAGTCGGCCAAGGACGTCACCGGCGCCGCCGACGACGCCAAGGACACCGACGACACCAAGGACACCGAGGAAGCCGCCGAGGACACCGCGGACGACGCGACCGCGACGCCCAGCCCGTCGCCGAGCGAGAGCCTGGACGCCGAGGGCTGCCCGGTCGCCACGGACGACGAGAGCGGCGTCGAGAAGGGCATCCCCGCCCTGCCCGACGACCCCTGGTACCTCAACGCCAGCTCGCTGCTCCTGAAGGGCGCCGACTACAAGGGCGTCGTCAAGGTGAAGACCGCCGACGGCACGGTCAAGGAGGTGCTGAAGTACGTCATCTCCGACGGCACCGACATCGGCGACCTCCACCAGACGGTCGACGACAAGCAGGCCGGCGTGACCTACCACGTGCAGGCCGGCAAGGGCACCACGTCCACCATCCGCGACGGCCAGACGGTCATGTACACCGAGAGCATCTCCGGCAACCTGCTCGGTCTGATCCCGGTGACCTTCGACCCGAAGCACCCGCCGCCGCTGAACATCCCGCTGATCTACTTCACCAAGGTGAAGGTCGTCCAGGCGGGCCAGTTCGGCGGGACGCTCACCGTGCCCGGGCTGCACCAGTACACGACCGACTGATCGGCCGGTCCGCACAGAGCGTCCACAGGACCCGTCCGGGAGCCGCACAGACCGAGGGCGCCCCCCTTCTGAAGGGGGGCGCCCTCGGTGCTGTCCTACGCCTCTGCCGCGGCCTCCACGGCCACCTCGGCCCCGTCAGTCGCGGGAGCCGCCGCCCAGGTGGTGCACCCGGACCATGTTGGTGGTGCCCGGGACACCGGGGGGCGAACCGGCGGTGATGATCGCGATGTCGCCGTCCTGGAAGCGCTTGAGCTTGACCATCTCCTGGTCCACCAGGTCGACCATCTCGTCGGTGCTGTTCACGAACGGGACGACATGCGACTCGACACCCCAGCTGAGCGCCAGCTGGTTGCGGGTGGACTCGTCCGTGGTGAACGCGACGATCGGCTGGGAGGCGCGATAGCGGGACAGCCGGCGGGCGGTGTCACCGGACTGCGTGAAGGCCACCAGCGCCCGGCCGCCGAGGAAGTCGGCGATCTCACAGGCGGCGCGGGCGATCGAACCGCCCTGCGTACGCGGCTTCTTGCCCGGGACCAGCGGCTGGAGGCCCTTGGAGAGCAGCTCCTGCTCGGCCGCCGAGACGATCTTCGACATCGTGCGGACCGTCTCCAGCGGGTACGCGCCCACGCTGGACTCCGCCGAGAGCATGACCGCGTCCGCGCCGTCCAGGATCGCGTTGGCCACGTCGGAGGCCTCGGCGCGCGTGGGGCGGGAGTTGGTGATCATCGACTCCATCATCTGGGTCGCCACGATCACCGGCTTGGCGTTGCGGCGGCACAGCTCGATCAGGCGCTTCTGCACCATGGGGACCTTCTCGAGCGGGTACTCGACGGCCAGGTCGCCACGGGCGACCATCACACCGTCGAACGCCATCACGACGTCCTCCATGTTCTCCACCGCCTGCGGCTTCTCCACCTTGGCGATGACGGGGACCCGGCGGCCCACCTCGTCCATCACCTTGTGGACGTCCCGCACGTCCTCGGCGTCCCGCACGAAGGAGAGCGCCACCAGGTCGCAGCCCATCCGCAGCGCGAACCGCAGGTCCTCGACGTCCTTCTCGGACAGCGCGGGCACGTTGACGGCCGCGCCGGGCAGGTTGATGCCCTTGTGGTCGGAGATGACACCGCCCTCGACGACCTCGGTCCGCACACGGGGACCGTCGACCTCGATGACCTTCAGCTCGACGTTACCGTCGTTGATGAGGATCTGGTCGCCCGCGGAGACGTCACCGGGCAGCCCCTTGTACGTCGTACCGCAGATCTGCTTGTCGCCCGGCACGTCCTCGGCGGTGATGGTGAACTCGTCACCGCGCACCAGCTCCACCGGACCCTCGGCGAAGGTCTCCAGACGGATCTTGGGGCCCTGGAGGTCGGCGAGGACACCGATGGCCACACCGGTCTCGGCGGAGGCGGCCCGGACCCGGTCGTAACGGCCCTGGTGCTCGGCGTGGCTGCCGTGGCTGAAATTGAAACGGGCCACGTTCATGCCGGCCTCGATGAGGGCGACCAGTTGCTCGTGGGAGTCGACCGCGGGGCCGAGAGTACAGACGATTTTCGAACGGCGCATGGGACGATCCTATCGGTTTGTTTCGCTCCGGAATATTCCGTCTGGCGGAATGCTGCAATTCATATGGGCGGCTATGCGCTCAGTCGTGTTACCGGCGTGTATTTCCGGGCCGTGCTTTGCTCATTTGTCGACCAGGGCGTACGTCTGTGCCGCGATCTCCAGTTCCTCGTCCGTCGGCACCACCGCGACCGCGACCCGGGCGCCGGCCGGCGAGATCAGCCGCGGCTCGTCGCTCCGTACGGCGTTGAGATCGCCGTCCACGGCCAGACCCAGCCCCTCCAGGCCCGCCACGGCGGCCTCGCGCACCGGTGCCGCGTTCTCGCCGACACCCGCCGTGAACGCGACCGCGTCCACCCGGCCGAGCACCGCGTAGTAGGCGCCGATGTACTTCCTCAACCGGTGAATGTAGATGTCGAAGGCCAGCTTCGCCCGCTCGTCGCCCTCGTCGATACGCCGGCGTATTTCCCGCATGTCGTTGTCGCCGCACAGCCCGATCAGACCGCTCTTCTTGTTGAGGAGAGTGTCGATCTCGTCCGTGGACATTCCGCCAACGCGCATCAAATGAAAGATGACGGCCGGGTCCATGTCTCCGGACCGCGTACCCATCACGAGCCCCTCCAAAGGCGTCAGCCCCATGGAGGTGTCCACGCACCGGCCGCCCTCGACCGCGGAGGCGGACGCCCCGTTGCCGAGGTGCAGCACGATGACGTTCACCTCCGACGGGTCCTTGCCCAGCAGTTCGGCGGTCGCCCGGGAGACGTACGCGTGCGAGGTGCCGTGGAAGCCGTAGCGCCGGATGCGGAGGGCGTCGGCCGTCTCGACGTCGATCGCGTAACGGGCGGCGGACTCCGGCATGGTGGTGTGGAACGCGGTGTCGAACACCGCGACCTGGGGAAGGTCCGGGCGCAGTGCCCGCGCCGTCCGGATCCCCGTCAGATTGGCCGGGTTGTGCAGCGGCGCCACCGGGATCAGCCGCTCGATCTCGGCGAGCACGGCCTCGTCGATCACGGTCGGCTCGGTGAAGCTCTGCCCGCCGTGCACCACGCGGTGCCCGATGGCGGCCAGTTCGGGGGAGTCGAGGCCGAGGCCGTCCGCCGCCAGCTCCTCCGCGACGGCCTTCAGGGCGGCCTCGTGGTCGGCGATCGGCCCGGTGCGCTCGCGGGAGGCGCCCCCGCCGGCGAGCGGCGTGTGCTTCAGCCGGGAGGTCTCCTCACCGATGCGCTCCACCAGCCCCATGGCGAGACGGCCGCTGTCGCGCATGTCGAGCAGCTGGTACTTCACCGAGGAGGAGCCGGAGTTGAGGACGAGGACGCGGGTGGCGGTCACGGTGCTGGTTCGCCTTCTGTCTGCGGGGGTCTCTGCGGGGGTCACTGGGCGGGCGCCTGGGCCTGGATCGCCGTGATGGCGACCGTGGTGACGATGTCCTGGACGAGGGCGCCCCGGGACAGGTCGTTGACCGGCTTGCGCAGGCCCTGGAGGACCGGCCCGACCGCGAGGGCGCCGGCCGAACGCTGCACGGCCTTGTAGGTGTTGTTGCCGGTGTTGAGGTCCGGGAAGATCAGCACCGTCGCCTGGCCCGCGACCTCGGAGTCCGGCAGCTTGGTCGCCGCGACACTCGGCTCCACGGCCGCGTCGTACTGGATCGGCCCCTCGATCAGCAGATCGGGCCGCCGCGCGCGCACGATCTCCGTCGCCTCCCGCACCTTGTCGACGTCGGCGCCCGAACCGGACGTCCCCGTCGAGTACGACAGCATCGCGATCCGCGGCTCGACCCCGAACCGCCGCGCGGTGGCGGCGGACTGGACGGCGATGTCGGCGAGCTGCTCGGCGTTCGGGTCGGGGTTCACCGCGCAGTCGCCGTAGACCAGCACCTTGTCGGCGAGGCACATGAAGAAGACCGACGAGACGATGTCCGCGTCCGGCTTGGTCTTGATGATCTCGAAGGCGGGCCGGATGGTGGCGGCGGTGGAGTGCACCGACCCCGACACCATGCCGTCGGCGAGCCCCTCCTGCACCATCATCGTCCCGAAGTAGTTCACATCGGAGACCACGTCGTACGCCAGCTCGACGCTGATGTTCTTGTGGGCGCGGAACTGGGCGTACTTCTCCGCGAACGCGTCCCGCCACTCGGAGGTCGCCGGGTCCACCAGCATGCTGTCGCCGAGGTCGATGCCCAGGTCGGCGGCCTTCTTGCGGATCTGCTCGACGGGCCCGAGGAGGGTGAGGTCGCAGACGTTCCGCCGCAGGATCACCTCCGCCGCGTGCAGGACGCGCTCCTCCGTGCCCTCGGGGAGGACGACGCGGCGCCGCTCGGAGCGGGCCTGTTCGAGGAGGGTGTGCTCGAACATCATCGGCGTGATCCGGTCGCTGCTCGGCGCCGAGACCCGGCCCCGCAGCTCGGCGGTGTCGACGTGCCGCTCGAAGAGCCCGAGCGCGGTCTCCGCCTTGCGGGGCGTCACCGCGCTCAACTTCCCCTCCATGGAGAAGAGTTCGGAGGCGGTGAGGAAGGAACCGGACTCGACGGCGACCACGGGCGTGCCGGGCGCGAGACGGGCCGCGAGGGTGAGGATCTCCTCGCTGGGCCGCTCGTTGAGGGTGAGCAGCACACCGGCGATGGGCGGGGTGCCGGCGCTGTGCGCGGCGAGCGCGCCGATGACCAGGTCCGCGCGGTCGCCCGGGGTGACGACCAGACAGCCCGGGGTCAGGGCGTTGAGGAAGTTCGGCAGCATGGCCCCGCCGAACACGAAGTTCAGCGCGTCGCGGGCGAGCCCCGAGTCGTCGCCGAGGAGGACCTTGCCGCCGAGGGCGTGGGTGATCTGGGCGACGGTGGGCGCGGAGAGCGCGGGCTCGTCCGGGACGACGTAACAGGGCACGGGGAGCGGCAGCCGCGAGTCCCCGAGCCGCTCGGCTATCTCGGCGCGGTCGGCGGGCGCCACCCGGTTGACCACCATGGCGAGCACGTCGCAGCCGAGGCCCTCGTACGCGCGGAACGCGTTGTGCGTCTCGGCGGCGACCGACTCGGCGGTCTGCTTGCGCCCGCCGACCACGGAGATCACCGACGCCCCGAACTCGTTGGCGAGCCGGGCGTTGAGCGACAGCTCGTCCGGGAACTGGGTGTCCGCGAAGTCGGTGCCCAGGACGAGGACGACGTCGTAGTCACGGGCGACGGCGTGGAACCGGTCCACGAGCGTCGACACCAGCTCGTCCGTGCCGTGCTCGGCCTGGAGGGTGGACGCCTCGTGGTAGTCCATGCCGTACACGGTCGCCGGGTCCTGGGTGAGGCGATAGCGGGCGCGCAGCAGATCGAAGAGCCGGTCCGGTCCGTGGTGCAGCAGGGGCCGGAACACCCCCACCCGGTCGACCTGGCGGGTCAGGAGCTCCATCACCCCCAGCTCGACGACCTGGCGGCCGTCGCCGCGGTCGATACCGGTCACGTACACGCTGCGCGTCACGTGTGCTCTCCGTTTCGTATGGTTCGACTTCGTATGGTTCGACTGGTTCGACAGGGGAGGGGCGGAAATCACCGTCACGGCGGACGGAAACCCTCTTGACAATACCCCTGACCATGGATAAGGCGCCCATCAGCTGGGTGTGGTGCCGGGCGGGGTGGACGGGCGCGGCGACCCCCAGTCGGGCGTGAAACAATCGGACTGGCTCACAAGTACCAGCAATCACCAATAATCACCGGCACGAGCAGGACGATCAGGACGAGCAGGAGAAGCAGCACGATGCGTATCGGAGTTCTCACCGCAGGCGGCGACTGTCCGGGCCTGAACGCAGTGATCCGGTCGGTCGTGCACCGAGCGGTCACCCAGTACGGCGACGAGGTCATCGGCTTCGAGGACGGCTACGCGGGTCTGTTGGACGGCCGCTACCGCACCCTCGACCTGGAGTCCGTCAGCGGCATCCTGGCCCGTGGCGGGACGATCCTGGGCTCCTCCCGCCTCCAGCGCGACCGCCTCCGCGAGGCCTGCGAGAACGCGCAGGACATGGCCCACCAGTTCGGTATCGACGTACTGATCCCGATCGGCGGCGAGGGCACGCTGACCGCGGCCCGCATGCTGTCGGACGCGGGTCTGCCGGTGGTCGGCGTCCCGAAGACCATCGACAACGACATCTCGTCGACGGACCGCACCTTCGGCTTCGACACGGCGGTCGGGGTCGCCACGGAGGCCATGGACCGCCTCAAGACGACCGCCGAGTCCCACCAGCGGGTGATGGTCGTCGAGGTCATGGGCCGGCACGCGGGCTGGATCGCGCTGGAGTCGGGCATGGCGGCGGGCGCGCACGGCATCTGCCTGCCGGAGCGGGCCTTCGACCCCGCCGACCTGGTGAAGATGGTCGAGGAGCGCTTCTCGCGCGGCAAGAAGTTCGCGGTCATCTGCGTCGCCGAGGGCGCGCACCCGGCCGAGGGCTCCATGGACTACGGCCACGGCGAGATCGACCAGTTCGGCCACGAGCGCTTCCAGGGCATCGGGGCGGCACTGGCGTACGAGCTGGAGCGGCGCCTCGGCAAGGAGGCCAAGCCGGTCATTCTCGGACACATCCAGCGCGGCGGCACCCCGACCGCGTACGACAGGGTGCTCGCCACGCGCTTCGGCTGGCACGCGGTGGAGGCCGCGCACCGCGCCGACTACGGGCGGATGACCGCGCTCCGCGGCACCGATGTGGTGATGGTGCCGCTGGCGGAGGCGGTGACCGAACTGAAGACGGTCCCGAAGGACCGGATGGACGAGGCGGAGTCGGTGTTCTAGGGGCGTCCTGGCGGACACGGCCTACGGGCGGATGGTCGCTCGCCGGACCAGTGACCAGAAGTGGTCGGTGATCCGGTCCAGGTAGTCACGGCCGGCGTCGCCCGAGTCGGTGGCGGCGGTGCCGTTGGCCCAGGTGAGAGTGGCGGCCATCAGGCCCTGGTACTCGGTGTGCATCTCCTGGAGGACGTCCTCCAGGAGGCGTCGGTCGAGGGACAGCAGCTTCACGGTCGGCCGAACCTGGGCCTGCCAGCGCGTGGTCACCGCGCCGTGCAGCAGCTCCCTGAGCCTCGGTTCGCGCCCCGTGACGGTGATCAGGTCGGCGAGCGCGAGGTCGAGCGCGGCGGCGAGGGCGGCGCACTGGCGGTCCGTGCCGCGCCACTCGCCGGTCTCCTCCATACGGAGATAGGCGGCGAGTTCGAGCCCGACCGCACGGGCGACGTCCTCTGCGGCGACCCCGCGTGCCATCCGATGTTCCCTCAACGTCCTCGGTGTACCGATGAGTTCGGCGGTCGAGCACCACAACACACCCGCGAGCGCGGTGAGTTCGGGGCCGGTTGGCGCGATATCGCCGTGCTCCCAGGCGGCGACCAGGTCCGGGGTGACGTACGGGAGTCCGTACGAGGACCGCATTCCGTAGGCGACATGCTCCGGCCCCATCCCGAGTGCGATACGGAGTTTCCGGGCGGCGGGGGCGTTGAAGGGCGGGGTGGGGGCGGAATCGGGGGCGTGTGGGTCCGTGGCCGGGGCCTGGTACGAGTGCGGATGCGGATGCGGGTACGGCTGCTCGGGCTGGTGCTGGGGCTGCCGTTCATGGGCTGAGCGTCGGTGCACGCGCACAACGTAGGGGTGCCGGGCTGCGGTGACTACGGGCTGTTCGGCCACAAACACGGATTGTAGGAATCTACGGTTGGTGGGGGCGGTGCGCTGCGAGTGAGTGGAGTGGCTCCCTGGGTAGGGGTGAGCGCATGACGAAAGCGACGCAGCTGGACGAGCACATACGCGAGCGCCTACTGGCCCCGAACTTCTGGCACTTGGCGACGGTGGGGGTGGACGGGGCGCCTCAGGTGTCACCCATGTGGGTGGACATCGAGAGCCGTGACGGGAGTGAGTACGTCATGGTGAACACGTCGGTGGGCCGGGTGAAGGAGGAGAACCTGCGCCGCAACCCGGGTGTCTCCCTCTCCCACATCGACTCCGGGAACCCCTACGACCGGGCCGAGATCCGGGGCCGGGTGGTCGGGTTCGTGGAGGGCGAGGAGGCGGAGCGGGCCATGGACCGGCTCACGCAGAAGTACATCGGCGAGGAACGCTATCCGTGGCTCCTGCCCGGGGAGCGGCGCCTGATGATCCTGATCGAGCCGGTGCGGGTGCGGCGGGTGGTGGGGGTGGAGCCGTTCCGGCCTGGGAAGTTGGGGTAGCGGCAGGGGGCAGGACGGGCGGGCGAGGGAGAGCATGGCGTCGCGTCGGCCGCCCTCTCACCCTTTGACCGCCCCACCCAAAGCAAACCCCCCACCCAACCGCCTGGCCACCCCCACATACAACAAAATCACCGGCGTCGAATAGATCACCGAGAACGCCGCCAACTGCCCATAAACAACCGTCCCCCGATTCCCGAAGAACTCGTTGATGCTCACCGCCGCCGGCATCTGCTCCGGGGTCAGGAGCAGCATGAACGGGACGAAGAAGTTGCCCCACATCATCACGAACGAGAAGACCGTCACCACGGCCACGCCCGGCCCCATCAGCGGTAGTACGACCCTGATCAGCGACTGAAGCGACGACGCGCCGTCCGTCCACGCCGCCTCCTCCAGTTCCTTCGGGACGCCGTCCATGAAGTTCTTCATCAGCCAGATGGCGAACGGCAATTGGGACGCGGCGAAGAAGAAGATCGTGCCCTGCATGGTGTCGATCAGGTTCACCTGGACGAAGAGCGCGTAGACCGGGACCATGATCGCCGTGATCGGGAGGCTCGTCGCGAAGAGGATGGTGAGGAGGAAAGGGCGGTTCAGGCGGGAGCGGAAGCGGGAGAGGGGGTAGGCAGCCAACGCCGCGCACACCACCGTCAGCAGAGTCCCTCCGCCGCACAGCAGCAGGCTGTTGAGGAGTGGTGTGAAGGTGATCTCCGGGGTCAGGACGGCGTCGAAATTGTCCAGGGTCACGCCGTCGGGGACTTTCACCGTCAGGTTCGCCTTCGGGTCCACCGACGAGAGGATCACCCACGCCAGGGGGAGGACGAAGGCCGCGGCGATGACCAGCAGTCCCGCGTCGGCCGCCAGGCGGCGGGTGTTCAGAGTGGGCACGGTACTCACACCTCCGTCCGCAGCAGCCGCAGATAGATCACCGAGAACAGCGAACCCACCACCAGCAACAACAGCGCCACCGCCGTGCCGTAACCGATCATGCTTTTCTGGAAGGCCTCCTCGTACATGAAGAGGGGGAGGGTCTGGCTCTTGCCGCCCGGGCCGCCCCGCGTCATCACCCAGATCAGGCCGAAGACCGACAGGGTCTGGAGGGTGATGAGCATCAGGTTCGTGCCGATGGAGCGGCGGATCATCGGGAGGGTGATGTGCCACATACGGTGCCAGCCGCCCGCGCCGTCCATTTCCGCCGCTTCCGTGATCTCCTTCGGGATTTCGTTCAGGGCGGCTGAGTACACCAGCATCGAGAAGGCTGTCCCGCGCCAGACGTTCGCGAAGGACACCGCCAGGATCGGGAGTGTGTACAGCCAGTTCTGGGTCGGGAGATGGAGCCAGTCGAGGAGGGCGTTCAGGGTGCCCTCGCGGCGGAAGAAGGCGTAGAGGAGGAAGCCGGCCACGACCTCCGGGAGGACCCACGCCGTGACGACGATTCCGCCGACCAGTGTGCGGACGGGTTTCGAGGCGCGTTGCATGAGCGCCGCCAGCGCCAGGCCCAGGGTGTTCTGGCCGAGCAGGGCCGAGACCACCGTGAACACCAGGGTCAGCCAGACCGCGTTGAGGAAGGCCTCGTCCCCGAAGGCCGTGCGGAAGTTGTCGAAGCCGATGAAGGAGTCCTCGGCCTGGCCGGTGAGCTGGAGGTCGGTGAAGGCGATGTAGGCGCAGTAGGCGATGGGGCCGGCGAGGAAGAGGAGAAGGAGGATCGTGGCCGGGGTGAGGGGGACGGCCCGGGTGACCGCTCGGAGAGCGGGGTGAACGGGGTGCGGAGGTCCCGTCGCCGGCCTCTTCATGCGCGGGGGCTCATTCCTCGGCCCCTTCGGTCACCTGGTCGTCCGTCGCCGTCTTCAGTTCCTCGTCGTAGTTCTTCGCCGCCTCCGCCACCGACGCGTCGCCCGTCGTCACCGATTCCATCGCCTCCTGGATGGCCGTGGAGACCTTGGGATACGCCGGGTACGCCGGGCGGTAGTGCGTGCTCGACACCAGGTCGGTGAAGAACTTGATGCCGGGCTGGGCCTCGGCGTACGCGGGGTCCGACGCCACGTCCTCGCGGACGGCGATTCCGGAGTTGGCGATGTACCACTTCTGGGCGTTCGCCTTCGTCTGCATCGTCTCGATGAACTTGAAGGCGAGGTCGGGATTTCCGGCCTTGTCGGGGATCGCCCAGGTCCAGCCGCCGGACATGCTCACCTTGCCGGGGGACTGGCCGTTCTGGGTGGGCATAGGGGCGAGGCCGAGTTTCTCCGACCATTCGGGCCATTCATGGCCGCTGCCGGGCAGCCAGTCCTGGGGGAGCCAGGAGCCGTCGAGGTTGATACCGAGCTTTCCCTCGGGGAGGAGTTCGCCGCGGACCCGGGTGGAGATGTTGGGGTCGAGGGCGTCGGAGACCTCGGGGCCCAGTTTCTCCTTGTAGACCGTCTCGACGAAGGCGAGGGAGTCCTTGAAGCCCTGGGTGCCCGCTTTCCATTTCTTGGACTTCTCGTCGTACAACGGGTCGCTCGCTCCGCCACCGCTCGTGGCACCCTCCGTGCCGTAGAGCAGCATTTCGAAGCCCTGCATGGTGGCCGCCTCACCGGCGGGTTTGCCCGTGTAGACGTTCAAGGGGATGACGTCGGGGACCTTCCGCTTGATGGTGCGGGCGGCATCGAGGACGTCGTCCCACGTCTTCGGCTGCCAATCCGCGGGCAGGCCCGCCTTCGCGAAGATCGCCTTGTCGAACCAGAGACCACGTGTGTCCGTGCCGTCCGGAATTCCGTACGTCTTTCCGTCCTCGGCCTTCGCCGCCGTCTTGGCCGTGTCGATGAACTGGTCCCAGTCCTTCCACTTGGCCAAGTAGTCGTCCAGCGGCTTCAGATAGCCGCTCGTGATGTCCGAGTTGATGAGGAACGTGTCCTCGTAGACCAGGTCCGGCGCCGTCTTCGGAGAACGCAGCATCTGCTGGACCTTGGTGTAGTACTCCGAGTCCGGGGCCTTGATCGGGACGAGTTTCACCGTCTTGCCCGGATTCGCCTTCTCGAACTGCTTCTTGACGTCGGCGAGGAAGGTGTCCATCACCCGGACCTGGTTGTCCGTGGACTGTTTGTAGGAGACCTCCACCGTGTCCGGGTCGCTGCCGGAGCCACTGCCGCAGGCGGCGAGCGCGCCCGGCGCGGTGATCGCCAGCGCGGCGGTGAGGAGGAGGCGGAGAGGAGATCGGTGGGGGGATCTGCGGGGGGATCGGCGGGGGTGGGGTGCGGTGGGGCGCACGGGCACGACCTCCTGCTGGCTACGTCGTTGTGGCCTGGGTGGGTGCCCGGTGACGGTACGAGGAGTGGTCTAGTCAGGTCAATGCGTCTGCACGGGTTCCCCGTAAGGTGCTGAGTGAGTTGCTTGAGCAGCGGCTCTGTCGGCGCGGGGGTAGGGGGCAAGGGTGTCGGACCAAGGTGACGTCACCTTCGGGCAGTTGCTGCTCGTCGAGTACCAGACCGTCAAGGACGAGCAGAAGACGCGGATCGGGTTCCGGGACAATCTGCTGTACGTCACCCTCACCGTCCTCGCGGCCGTCATCGCCGCCTCCGCGCAGGCCGGGCAGCCCGCGATGCTGCTCGCGCTGCCGCCGGTGTGTGTGGTGCTCGGGTGGACCTATCTGGTCAACGACGAGAAGATCTCGGCGATCGGGGCGTATGTGCGGGGCGATCTCGGGCCGAGGCTCGCGCAACTGGCCGGGGCGGAGAAGGCCTTCGACTGGGAAGTGGCCCACCGCGCGGACACCCGGCGGCGGTCCCGCAAGGCCATACAGTGCGGGATCGATCTGCTGGCCTTCTGCGTCGTGCCGTTCGCCGGGTTGGCGGTGTACTGGGTGAGCGGTGGGACCGGCGCCGGGCTCGTCGTCGTCTCGGTCGTCGAGGCGCTCACGGTCGTCGGGCTCGGGGTGCAGATCGTCCTCTACGCCACGCCCTTCAGCCGGCCCGCCACGACCTGAGCAGCGCGGCCGTGTCGGGGTGCGGGCCGTGGTCCGCCCAGTCCAGGGGGGACCAGCCCGTGCCGTGGTCCTCGCGGAGGTGGGGATCGGCGCCGTGGGTCAGGAGTTCCCGGACCGTCGCGGTGTGTCCCCAGCAGGCGGCGGCGCACAGGGGGGTGCCCTCCGCGCCGGGGCCGCGGCTCTCCGTGTCGGGCGAAGCCCCGGCCTCCAGGAGCAGGCGGGCCACTTCGGCCTCTCCCTGCACCGATGCCAGATACAGCGGAGTGGTGCCGTCCGCGTCTCTGCCCTCAGGGTTCGCTCCACCGCGCAGCAGGGCTTTCGTGGTCCTGGCGTCACCGGACAGGATCGCCTCGAAGAGGCGGTGGGAGAGCTTCTTCCGCCGTCGCCGCTTCATGGCCGGTGCGGCTCACGTGCCTGCTCGGGGAGGCTCGCGACGGCCGCCCGTACCGCTTCCAGCAGCGCGGCCAGGCCCGGCGCCCCCTCCCACTCCGCGGCCGTGTAGTGCCAGGTGGAGCGCGTCCCCGGGGCGTCGATCTCCAGGGTCCGCCTCCCCTTCCGGTCGGGGCCGGTGACGCGCAGCTCCAGGTGCCGGATGTGGAAGCGTTTGGGATGGCTGCCGAAGATCTCCAGTATCCGACCGTCGAACGAGAGCACCTCGTGGCCGACCGTGGTCATGATCTCGTCGTTCATGGCGGAACCCTATGTACGGCGATCAGCGGAGAGCCAGGCCCCGACGCGGGAGCGCTCTAGCCCTTCACCCACCGGTACTGCAGCTCCGGCCGCCCCACCTGCCCGTACTGCGGGCTGCGGGCCGCCCGCCCCGCGTCCACCAGATGCTCCAGGTAGCGGCGGGCCGTGATGCGGGAGATGCCGACCGCCTCGGCGACCCCGGCCGCCGTCAGGCCCTCGCCCGCGTCCCGGAGGGTCACCGTCACGCGCTCCAGGGTCGGGGCGCTCAGGCCCTTCGGGAGGGCGGCGGGCCCCGGCGCACGCAGGGTCGCCAGGGCGCGGTCCACCTCGTCCTGGCCGCTCGCCTCGCCCGCCGCCGCGTGGAACTCGGCGTAGCGGACCAGGCGGTCGCGGAGGGTCGCGAACGTGAAGGGCTTCAGGACGTACTGGACCACGCCCAGCGAGACGCCCTCCCGGACCACGGTCAGGTCCCGCGCCGACGTCACCGCTATCACGTCCGCGTGGTGACCGGCCGCGCGCAGCGAGCGGGCCAGCTGCAGACCGTGCACGTCCGGCAGGTGGAGGTCCAGCAGCAGCAGGTCCACCGGCATCCGGTCCAGCGCGCGCCGCGCCTCCGCGCCCGTGTGGGCCTTGCCGACCGCCGTGAAGCCGGGGACACGGCCGACGTACATCATGTGCGCGTCGGCGGCCACGGGGTCGTCCTCGACGACCAGCACTCTGATGGGGTCGGACCCGGCCTTCGTCATACGTCGTCGCCTCCAGCCACCGCGGCCCGAGGGGCCTGGACATCGTCGTCCCGCACCGCGGCATCATGCCCCACGGAGTCCCGCACCGCAGGAACCGGCCCGGCCCCGTCGCCGCCATGTGCACCGAGCGGCAGCCGGACCTCGAACTCGGCGCCGCCCCCGGCCGCCTCCGACACGGTCAGCGTGCCGTCGTGGCGGTGCGCGGTCTGCCGTACGAGGGCCAGGCCCAGGCCCCGCCCGCCCGGCCCCGCCGGCTTCGTCGAGAAACCGCGCTCGAAGACCGCCTCCGCGTGGGCCGGATCCACCCCGGCCCCCGTGTCCGTCACCCGCAGCACCAGCACGGGGCCCTCCGACGGCCCGCCCCCGGCGCCCGGCGAATCCGGCGCGTCCGCCTCGTCCGCCTCGCCTGTCTCGTCGGTGTAGGCCGTCACCGTCACCCGGGCCCCCACCGACCCCTGCGCCGCGTCCACCGCGTTGTCGATCAGGTTGCCCAGGACGGTGACCAGGTCGCGGGCGGGGAGGGACTCGGGGAGGAGGCCGTCGTCGATGCGGCTGTCCTCGGAGACCACCAGCTCGACGCCCCGCTCGTTGGCCTGGGCCGCCTTGCCCAGCAGCAGGGCCGCGAGGACCGGCTCGCTCACCGCCGCCACGACCTTGTCCGTCAGGGCCTGGGCCAGTTCCAGCTCCGCCGTCGCGAAGTCGATCGCCTCGTCCGCGCGGCCCAGCTCGATGAGCGAGACGACCGTGTGCAGACGGTTGGCGGCCTCGTGCGCCTGGGAGCGCAGCGCCTCGGTGAAGCCGCGTTCGGAGTTCAGCTCGCCCGTGAGGGACTGCAGTTCGGTCACGTCCCGCAGGGTGACCACCGCGCCCCGGCGCTGGCCGCCCGAGACCGGGGAGGTGTTCACCACCAGCACCCGCTCGGCGGTGAGGAGCACCTCGTCCACCCGGGGCTCGGAGGAGAGCAGGGCGCCCGTCAGCGGGGCGGGCAGGCCCAGGTCGGCCACCGAGCGGCCGACCACGTCGTCGGTCACCCCCAGCAGCTCCCGCGCGCCGTCGTTGATGAGGGCCACCCGGTACTGGCCGTCGAGCATCAGCAGACCCTCACGCACGGCGTGCAGCGCGGCCTGGTGGTAGTCGTGCATATTGCTCAGCTCGGCGGCGTTCATGTTGTGCGTGTGGCGGCGGAGGCGGGCGTTGACGATGTAGGTGCCCATACCGCCGAGCGCCAGCGCGCCGGCGGCCACTCCGACCAGGGCCGTCAGCTGCTCCTGGACGCGGTCGCTGATCGCCTGGACCCGGATACCGGCGCTGACCAGACCGATGACCTTGCCCTTCTCCATGATCGGGACGACCGCGCGGACCGACGGGCCGAGGGTGCCGGTGTAGGTCTCGGTGAAGGACTCGCCGTTCTGGGCCTGCTCTATGTGGCCGAGGAAGTGCTCACCGATCAGTTCGGGGTTGGGGTGCGTCCAGCGGATGCCGTCCGGCGTCATGATCGTGACGAAGTCGACGCCCGCGTGCCGCTGCACCTCCGTGGCGTACGGCTGGAGCCGCCTGCTCGGCTCGGACGTGTGGATCGCCGCCCGGACCGAGGGGGAATCGGCCACCGTGACCGCGACGGCCCGGGCCTGGCGGGTCCCCGCCTCCTCCGCCTGGCTGCGGTCGCTGACGTACGTGAACAGCGCGTACCCGGCCACGACGGCCGCGATCAGCACCGCCTGTACGGCGAAGAGCTGACCGGCCAGGCTGCGGGGACGGAACAGGGAAGGGACGCGCATGCCAACAGTCTGCATCGCCGTGTTGGCGTGAACTAAATGAACGGAAGGGTGACCGCCCTCACAGGGAGGGAGATAGTCACTTCATCGACCCGTCCAGCACATGGACACCGACAGGGAGTACGACTCCCGCACCGGGACCCCACAACCCGAGCCGCCGGGAGCCCGCCTCCCACCCCGGGAGGCACCTCTCCCCACCACCGGGAGCCCCCCAGCTCCCACCGCCGGAAGCCCCCAAGCCTCCGGCCCGGAAGCCCGCCGGCTTCCACCGCCGGGAGCCCCGGCTCCCACACCCCCCGGGAGCCCCGCTCCCACCGCCGGAAGTCCCCCAACTACCGGCACCGGGAGCCCGCCGGCTCCCGACCCCGGGAGCCGGTCTCCCACGGAGGCCACAGCGCTTCCACCCGGAGGCCTCTGGGCCTCCACCCGGGAACCCGCCGGTTCCCACCTGGGAGACCGTCTCCCGAATTCCCCCGGACGTGAGCCGCACGCCGGAACAGCGAGCCGACGACGTCGTCGACGAGGAGGGCAGCCGTGGCCAGCACCACCCATACGGCACCTACCGCACCCGCCAAGCGGGACCGCACCCACTACCTGTACATCGCCGTGATCGTGGCTGTGGCTCTCGGCATCGCCGTGGGTCTCATCGCCCCCGACTTCGCTGTCGAGCTGAAGCCCATCGGCACCGGCTTCGTCAATCTGATCAAGATGATGATCTCCCCGATCATCTTCTGCACGATCGTGCTGGGCATCGGCTCCGTACGGAAGGCCGCGAAGGTAGGCGCCGTCGGCGGTATCGCCCTCGCCTACTTCACCGTGATGTCGCTGGTCGCCCTCGGTATCGGCCTGGTCGTCGGCAACATCGTCGAGCCGGGCACCGGCCTCGCGGTCACCGACGCGATCAAGGAGACCGGTCAGGCGCAGGTGTCGGCCGAGGCCAAGGACACCACCGAGTTCCTGCTCGGCATCATCCCGACGACGATCGTCTCCGCCTTCACCGGCGGCGAGGTCCTCCAGACGCTGCTCGTCGCCCTCTTCGCCGGCTTCGCGCTCCAGGCCATGGGCGACTCCGGCCAGCCGATCCTGCGCGGTGTCGAGCACATCCAGCGCCTCGTCTTCCGCATCCTCGCGATGGTGATGTGGGCCGCCCCGATCGGTGCCTTCGGCGCCATCGCGGCCGTGACCGGTTCCGCGGGCCTCGACGCCCTCAAGAGCCTCGCCGTGCTGATGCTCGGCTTCTACATCACCTGCTTCCTCTTCGTCTTCATCGTCCTCGGCGCGCTGCTGCGGATCGTCTCCGGCCTGAACATCTTCACGCTCTTCAAGTACCTGGGCCGTGAGTTCCTGCTGATCCTGTCCACCTCCTCCTCCGAGTCGGCGCTGCCGCGCCTCATCGCGAAGATGGAGCACATGGGCGTCAGCAAGCCCGTCGTCGGTATCACCGTCCCGACCGGCTACTCCTTCAACCTCGACGGCACCATGATCTACATGACCATGGCGTCCCTGTTCATCGCCGACGCCATGGGTACGCCGATGTCGGTGGGCGAGCAGATCCCGCTGCTGCTCTTCCTGCTGGTGGCCTCCAAGGGCGCGGCGGGTGTCACCGGCGCCGGTCTCGCGACCCTCGCGGGTGGTCTGCAGTCGCACAAGCCCGCCCTGGTGGACGGCATCGGCCTCATCGTCGGCATCGACCGCTTCATGAGCGAGGCCCGCGCCCTGACCAACTTCGCGGGCAACGCGGTCGCCACGGTCCTCATCGGCACCTGGACCAAGGAGATCGACAAGGAGCGGGTGGAGCAGGTGCTCGCCGGACAGCTGCCCTTCGACGAGAAGACGCTGCTGGACGACGGCCACGGGTCCGCGCCGGCGCCCGCCGCCGAGCCGGAGGGCGAGAAGGAACTCGCCAAGGCGTGAGCGCTCCGCTCCGGGCGCCGGATCGAGCGCCGGGGTCCCTCACAGGTCCCCAAGACTCCGTACGGCCGGGTCCTCCCCCCGTAGACCCGGCCGTACGGCCCACAACCGCATAGCCCCAGAGCCCCGAGTGGCCAGGTCCTCCCCCTATAGACCTGGCCACTCGGCCTTTTCGGATTCGCCGTCGGGCTCGCGTCGGTGGGGCTTCTCGAGCAGTTCCCCGCGCCCCTGAAGGGGCGCGTTGGCGTTGACGTCGGCGTCAAGGAATACCGTCCTCGTATGCGCATCGGGGAACTGGCGGAACGGGCCGGGACGACGACACGGGCGTTGCGGTACTACGAGGCGCGGGGGCTGTTGCCCGCGCGGCGGACGGGCAACGGGTACCGGACGTACGACGAGGCGGATCTGCGACTGCTGCGGCAGATCCGGACCTTGCAGGACTTCGGGTTCGACCTGGAGGAGACGCGGCCGTTCGTGGAGTGTCTGCGGGCGGGGCATCCGGAGGGTGACTCGTGCCCGGCGTCGCTGGCGGTGTACCGGCGGAAGCTGGACGAACTCGACGCGCTGATCGGTGAGCTGGCGGCGGTGCGGGCGTCGGTCGGTGCGCAGCTGGCGCGGGCCGAGCGGGCGCGGGAGCGGCTGGCGGCCGAGGCGGAGGTTCCGGGCGGTCCGGAACCGGAGTGCGAACTGGGCCTGGGAGGCGGGGAGTTGTGATCAGAGCGGCGGGTGTGGCCGAGGTGACGGACGCGGACTTCGGGGCGGAGGTGATCGGGGCGGAGCTGCCGGTGCTGGTGGAGTTCACGGCCGACTGGTGTCCGCCCTGCCGGCAGATGGGGCCGGTGCTCAGCGCCCTCGCGGCGGAGGAGGGGGCGCGGCTGAAGGTGGTGCAGCTGGACGTGGACACGAACCCGGAGACCACCCACGCGTACCGGGTGCTGTCCATGCCGACGTTCATGGTGTTCAAGGACGGTGAGCCGCTGAAGGCGATGGTCGGCGCGCGGCCGAAGCGGCGGCTGCTGGAGGAACTCGCCGACGTGCTCTGAGGTCTCGACGTGCTCTGAGGTCCCGGCGAAGCCGCGCCTTATGCAGGAAATCCCCCGAGTGATTGCACTCGGGGGATTTCCTTGCGTATATTTAATGGTTCGCGACTTCAATTCGATGGAGTCACGGAGAAGTTCAGTGAGCACAGTATATCCGGGCGGGAGTGGAATTGTCAAACACCGGCTTTTCGCAAGATGAATTGCGGCGCGAGCAGGAATTCATCGACGGGGTGTACGCCCGTGTGGACGCCCTGCGCGGTGAGACCGAGGGGTCCGTCACGGACGCGCTCGCCCAGGGCAACACGCCCATGCAGGCCCGGCTGGAGCGGGACATCCTGGTCGCCGAACGCTCGGGGCTGCTGGCCGCGCTGAACTCCGTCGACGGCGCGCTCTGCTTCGGCCGGCTCGACCTCGCCGACGGGGCCGTCCACCACATCGGCCGGATCGGACTGCGCGAGGACGACACCGAGCACACCCCGATCCTGATCGACTGGCGCGCCGACGTCGCCCGGCCCTTCTATCTCGCCACCGGCCACACCCCGATGGGCCTGCGCCGCCGCCGGCACCTCACCACCGAGGGCCGCCGGGTCACCGCCCTGCACGACGAGATCCTCGACCTCGGCGACGAGACCCGCACGGGCTACGAGGACCCCACCGGCGACGCGGTGCTGCTGGCGGCCCTCGACTCCGCCCGCACCGGCCGTATGGGCGACATCGTGCAGACCATCCAGGCCGAGCAGGACCGGATCATCCGCGCCCCGCACCAAGGGGTGATGGTCGTGGAGGGCGGCCCCGGCACGGGCAAGACCGCCGTCGCCCTGCACCGGGCCGCCTTCCTCCTCTACGAGCAGCGCGAACTGCTCGCCAAGCGCGCCGTCCTCGTCGTCGGCCCCAACCCCGCCTTCCTCGGCTACATCGGCGAGGTGCTGCCGTCGCTGGGCGAGACGGGTGTGCTGCTGTCCACGGTCGGCGAACTGTTCCCCGGCGTACGGGCCACCGCCACCGACACACCGGAGGCGGCCCGGGTGAAGGGGAGCGCGGCCATGGCCGACGTCCTCGCGGCCGTCGTACGGGACCGGCAGACGCTGCCCGACCCGGTGATCGCCATCGAGCACGACCGGGAGATCCTGATGCTCGACGACGACCTCGTCCGGGTCGCCCGCGAGCGCACCCGCGAGGCGCGGCTCCCGCACAACGCGGCCCGTGAGCACTTCGAGGGCTACGTCCTCAACACGCTCACGGAGATGGTCGCCGAGCGCATCGGCACCGACCCCTACGACGGCTCCAACCTCCTCGACGACAGCGACATCACCCAGATCCGCGACGAGCTGGCCGAGAACCCCGAGGTCTGGGCCGCCATCGGACGGCTGTGGCCCCGGATCACCCCGCGCCGGCTGATCGCCGACCTCCTCGCCGAACCCGACGCGTATCTCTCGCCGGAGGACGCCGACGCCGTACGCCGCCCCGTCACGCGCGCGTGGACCGTCGCCGACGTGCCGCTGCTCGACGAGGCCGCCGAACTCCTCGGCGAGGACGACCGGGTGGCACGGGCCCGCGCCGAGCGGGAGCGGGAGACCCAGGTCGCCTACGCGCAGGGCGTGCTGGAGGTGTCGTACGCGTCCCGCACCTACGAGTTCGAGGACAAGGAGGAGGACGACCCGGACGGCTCGGAGGTGCTGTCCGCGCACGACATCATCGACGCCGAACGGTTCGCCGAGCGGCACGAGGAGGAGGACCACCGCAGCGCGGCCGAGCGGGCCGCGGCCGACCGGACCTGGGCGTTCGGGCACATCATCGTCGACGAGGCGCAGGAGCTGTCGCCGATGGCCTGGCGGCTGCTGATGCGCCGCTCGCCCACCCGCTCGATGACCCTGGTCGGCGACCCGGCCCAGACGGCGGAGGCCGCGGGCGTCGGGTCCTGGGCCGACATCCTCGCCCCGTACGTCGAGGACCGCTGGGAGCACACCCGGCTCGGCGTCAACTACCGCACCCCCGCCGAGATCATGGCGGTCGCCGCCGCCGTCGTCCGCGCCGAGCGGCCGGACTTCGAGCCGCCGAGTTCCGTACGGTCCACCGGCGTACGGCCCTGGGCGCGCCGCGCGGCGGCGCAGGAGCTGCCCGCGGCGGTGGCCAAGGCGGTCGCCGAGCTGACCCCCGCCGAGGGACGGCTCGCGGTGATCGCGCCGCGTGAACTCCACCGGGCCCTGGCCGCGCGGCTGGACGGGGTCACGGCGGGCGCCGAACCCGACCTGACCCGGACCGTCGTCCTCCTCGACCCCCGACAGGCGAAGGGACTGGAGTTCGACTCCGTCCTCGTCGTCGAGCCGGGGCGGTTCGGCACGAGCGATCTGTACGTCGCGCTGACGCGAGCCACACAGGCGCTCGGTGTCGTCCACACGGAGGAGCTGCCGGCGGCGCTGGGGGAGTTGTCGGGGGTGGCCTGAACCCGAGGGGCGCGGCGCCGTCTGCCGGGTACCCGGCAGACGGCCTTCCCGTCACCGTCACCACTGGTGCATCGGGGATCACCAACCCGTAACAGTTACCGTCATCGTCACTGCTCGTGCACGGTTCCTGCGGTATGCGTGTCGGTCATGGAAACACATCCGTTCGCGGCCGCCCCGTCCGGCGGCCCCGGTCTGGAATCGCTGCCCGTCGAGCCGTTGCTGACCTCGGAGTTCGACGTGGATCCGGGCAGTGTCTACGAGCGACTGCGGCGTACGCACGGCCCCGTGGCACCCGTGGGGCTGATGGGGGTACCGGCCTGGCTGGTTCTCGACTACCGCGAGGTGCTGGAGGTCCTGCGCAACGAGAGCGTGTGGCGGCGCGACGTACGGCACTGGAGGGCGCGTGCGGAGGGGCGGCTGCCGAAGGACTGGCCGCTGCTCGCCGGGTACGAGGTCCGGCAGACCATGTTCCTCGACGACGAGGAGCACCGGCACGCCCGGCTGAGCTACCACTCGGCGATGCGGCCCTTCCAGGACGGGCACTCGCCCGAGGGCTGGGAGCTGCGGGCCGCCGTCGCGCGGTACGCCGACGAACTGATCGGTGTGCTCGCGGCCGAGTCCGGGACCACCGGGTTCGCCGATCTCGCGGCGCAGTACACCCGGCCGCTGCTCCTCATGGTGACGACCAAGCTGTTCGGCTGTCCCGTCGAACTCGGCGACGAGATGGTCATGGATCTGTGGCGGATGCTGGACGGCGGACCGGACGCGGGGGCGGCGACCGGGCGGGCGCTCGGCGCGATGACCCGGCTGGCCGCGCACCGGCGCTCCCGGCCCGGGGAGGACCTGACCTCCTACATGCTGCTCTCCGATCCGACGCTGAGCGACGAGCAGTTGGGCCGTGAGCTGTTCATGAACGCGGTCTATCTCAACGACATCACCGGGAACATGGTCTGCAACACGCTCCTGGAGGTGCTGCGCGGGAACGCGACCGTGCGGCGGAGTCTGTCCAACGGGCAGCTCGGGGAGGCCGTGAACCGGGCGGCGCTGGTGAATCCGCCGACTGCCAATCTGTGCTTCCGGTTCGCGGCGCGGGATGTGCGGCTCGGGAACTACTGGATCCGGGCCGGGGACATCGTGTCGCCGTCGGTGGCCGCCGCGCACCGGGATCTGCTCGCGATCGGGTCGTCCCACCTCGTCGACTCCGCGGTCAGTACGCGGGCGCATCTCGCGTGGGGGGCGGGGCAGCATCAGTGTCCCAGCGCGGCGCGGGAGTTGGCGGGGACGATCGTGACCACCGCGGTGGGGCGGGTGTTCGAGCACTTCGCCCGGGCGGAGCTGACCCTGCCGCCGGACCAGTTGCCCTGGCGGTCCGGGCCTGTGGTGCGGGGGTTGCGGTTGTTGCCTGTGCGGTACGAGTTGGCGCCGGGGAGTGGGGTTCGGGTGCCTGGGGTTCGGCCGGGGGTGGTGGCCCCTTCGGCCGCTGTTGCCCCTGTGGCGCCGGTTGTCGGGGAGTCGTCGGGGGGTGGGGTGTTGGGGGTGTTGCGGCGGATGATGGCTCGGGGGCGTAGGAGCGGCTGATGATCGGGGGTGGGTGGGTGGGTACGTGCGGGTCCGGTGGGGCTTCTCGCGCAGTTCCCCGCGCCCCTGAAAAGCAGGGGCTGCGCCCCGTGCTTTTCAGGCCCGCAGGGTCTGGTCACGTACCCACCCACCCCCGCGCGGAGCGCGAAAGGGCTACGCCGGGCGGAGCCAGAGGGTGGTGAGTGGGGGGAGGGTGAGGCGGATGCTGGCGGGGCGGGCGTGCCAGGGGTGGGGGTCGGGCTTGACCGGGTCGGGGGTCGTGGCCCCCGTGCCCCCGTACGCCGCCGCGTCCGTGTTGAGGATCTCCCGCCAGGCCGGGACGTCCTCGGGCACCCCCAACCGGTACTCCTCCCGCACCACGGGCGAGAAGTTGGAGACGGCCAGCAACGGCGTACCGTCCTCGGCGAGCCGCAGGAACGCCAGGACGTTGTCGTCCGCCGAGTCCCCCGTGATCCAGGAGAACCCGGCCGGCCGGGTGTCCTGCTCCCACAGGGCCGGTGTGCGGCGGTAGGTGTGGTTGAGGTCGCGGACCAGGTCCCGCACCCCCCGGTGGTCGGCCTCCGCCCCGTACGCCGGGTCGAGCAGCCACCAGTCGGGCCCGTGCGCCTCCGACCACTCCGCGCCCTGGGCGAACTCCTGTCCCATGAAGAGGAGTTGCTTGCCCGGGTGGGCCCACATGAAGCCCAGATACGCACGGTGGTCGGCGCGCTGCTGCCACCAGTCGCCCGGCATCTTCGACACCAGCGACCTCTTGCCGTGCACGACCTCGTCGTGGGAGATCGGCAGGACGTAGTTCTCGCTGTACGCGTACACCATCGAGAAGGTCATCTCGTGGTGGTGGTGCTTGCGGTGGACGGGCTCCTTGGCCATGTAGCCCAGCGAGTCGTGCATCCAGCCCATGTTCCACTTCAGACCGAAGCCGAGCCCGCCGAAGCCGCCCGGACCGGTGTGATGGGTGGCACGGGTGACACCGTCCCAGGCCGTGGACTCCTCCGCGATCGTCACGACACCCGGCACCCGCCGGTACACGGTCGCGTTCATCTCCTGGAGGAAGGCGACCGCGTCCAGGTTCTCCCGGCCGCCGTGCTCGTTCGGCGTCCACTGGCCCGCCTCGCGCGAGTAGTCGAGGTACAGCATCGACGCCACGGCATCCACCCGCAGCCCGTCGATGTGGTACTCCTCGCACCAGTACAGGGCGTTCGCCACCAGGAAGTTGCGCACCTCGCGGCGCCCGTAGTCGAACTCCAGCGTCCCCCAGTCGGGGTGCGCCGCCCGCAGCGGGTCCTCGTGCTCGTACAGCGGACGCCCGTCGAACTCGGCCAACGCCCAGTCGTCCCGCGGGAAGTGCGCCGGCACCCAGTCCATCAGCACCCCGATCCCGGCCCGGTGCAGGGCGTCGACCAGGTACTTGAAGTCGTCGGGGGTGCCGAGGCGGGCGGTCGGCGCGTAGAAGCCGGTGACCTGGTAGCCCCAGGAGCCGCCGAAGGGGTGCTCGGCGATCGGCAGCAGCTCGACATGGGTGAAGCCGAGGTCGGAGACGTACGCCGGGAGCTGCTCGGCGAGTTGACGGTACGTCAGCCCCGGTCGCCAGGACGGCAGATGGACCTCGTACACGGAGAACGGCGCCTCGTGCGCGGGGGTTTCCGTCCGCGCCGCCAGCCACTCCTCGTCCGTCCACTCGTAGTGCGAGGCGTGCACGACGGACGAGGTCAGCGGCGGCACCTCCGTACGGCGGGCCATCGGGTCGGCCCGGAGCGTCTTCGAACCGTCCGGCCGGGTGATCTCGAACTTGTACAGCTCGCCCTCGCCGATCCCGGGCACGAACAGCTCCCACACACCCGAGGAGCCCAGCGAACGCATCGGGAAGCCGGAGCCGTCCCAGAAGTTGAAGGTCCCGGCGAGGCGCACGCCCCGCGCGTTCGGCGCCCACACCGTGAACCGGGTACCGGTGACTCCCTGGTGGGTCATCGGCTGGGCGCCGAGCGCCCGCCACAGCTCCTCGTGCCGGCCCTCGCCGATCAGATACAGGTCCAGCTCACCGATCGCGGGCAGGAAACGGTACGCGTCCTCCGTCTCCTGCTCCGTCCCCTCGTACGAGACCAGCAGCCGGTACGCCCCCGGCACCTCCCGCAGCGGCAGCAGCGCGGAGAAGAACCCGCCCCCGTCGTCGTGCAGCTCCGCCCGCAGCGACCCCGCCACCACGCTCACCCCGAGCGCGTAGGGCCGGAACACCCGGAACACGACACCGCCGGGCGCGGGGTGGGCCCCGAGCACGGAGTGCGGCGCGTGATGCGTCCCGGCGAGCAACCGCTCGCGGTCCGATCCGTCCATCGCGGGGGAGAAGGCGGGCTGGGTGAGTGCGGGAGGGGCGGCGGGCGCGGCCGGCACCGGCGCCGGGCCCGTCGGCTCGGTGGTCGCCTGCTTGGGGAGCACCGGGTCCGGGGTGGCGGGATCGGTGGTGGCCTGGTGGGGGAGGAGCGGTTCGGGGCCGGCCGGCTCGGTGGTGGTCTGGTGGGGCAGGGCCGGTTCGGGGCCCGTCGCCGACTCGGTCAGCACCGATCCGGAGGCGGTCGGTTGGGCGGCGGTCGCCTCGGGCCCCGCCGTTGCCGCGCCCGGCGGGACGACCGAGGCCGCGCTCGCCGCGTCCTGCGGCACCTTCACGGCCTTCTTCGCCGAGGCCCGCTTCGTCACGGTCTTCTTCGCCGCGGCCTTCTTGGTCACGGCCTTCTCGACCACGGCTTCGGCGGGGGCGGCTGCCACGGCTGCCGCGGCTTCGGCGGTGACCGCCTTCTTGGCCGCGGTCTTCTTCACCGCGGCTTTCTTGGCGACCGCTTTCGTCACCGCTTTCGTCACCGCCTTGGCCGGCGCCGCCTTCTTCGCCACCGCTTTCGCCGGGGCCGCCTTCTTGGCGACCGCCTTCGCCGTCTTCTTGGCCGCGAGCTTCTTGGCCGTGGTCTTCTTGGCCGCGGTCTTCTTGGTGGGGGCCTCGTCGGCAGCGCCCTCCGCCACGGTCACCTTCCGTGGCGCCGCCTTGCCGCCCCCGGCGGTCTTCTTCGTCGCCGCTTTCTTCGTCGCGGTCTTCTTCGCCGCTGTCGCCGCCGCCGCCGTCGTGGTCGTCGTCTTCTTCGCCGTCGCCTTCTTCACCGCGGCCTTCTCCGCAGCCGTCTCCCCCGCAGGCACCCCCTCGGCGGGCGCCCTCTTCGCAGGCGCCCTCTTCGCGGCGGTCTTCTTCGTCGCGGCGGACCTCTTCACCGGCGCCGTCTTCTTCGCGGCGGTCTTCTTCACCGGGGCCGGTGCGTCGGCCCCGGCGTCGGGGTGTTGCGTGCTGTCCTCGGACGGCGGGCGGGGAGTCACAGGGACGGTCTCCTCGGGAGGTACGGGTCAGGGGGTGTCGGTGCAGGGGTCCGTGGCCAGGCGGTGGACGGCGGCCAGGGGCACCGGCAGCCAGTCGGGGCGGTGCCGGGCCTCGTAGAGGACCTCGTACACCGCCTTGTCGGTCTCGTACGCGCGCAGCAGTACGGGATCGGTCCGGGGATCGGTTCCGGCGACGTCCGCGTAACCGGAGCAGTACGCGGCCCGGCACGCGGTCGCCCAGCCGTCGGCCGGGGGCCGCGACGAGTGCGCGGCGTAGTCGAAGGAGCGGAGCATGCCGGCGATGTCACGCGCGACGGGCTGCGGCATCCGCCGCTCGGCCAGCGGCTTCGACGGCTCGCCCTCGAAATCTATGAGCGACCACTCCCCGGAGGGCGAGCGCAGACACTGCCCGAGATGGAGGTCGCCGTGGATGCGCTGCGCGGTCCAGGTGCGGCCCTCGGCGGCGAGATCGGCGAGCGCCTCGAACGCCGTGCGCAGACCGGGCGCGTACGGCCGCAGCGCGGGGACGGCCTGCGCGGTGGCCTCCAGTCGTCCGGTCATCCCGTCGACCAGTGATTCCAGCTGCGGCCGGCCCAGCGTGACCGTGGGCAGGGCCCGGGTCAGCGCGGTGTGCACCTCGGCGGTCGCCCGGCCCAGGGCCCGGGCCTCGGCCGTGAAGTCCTCGCCCTTGGCCAGCACGCTCAGCGCCAGCTCCCAGCCGTCGGCCGCGCCGTGCAGGAACGGCTGCAGGACGCCCAGGGTGTGCGGCTCCCGGTCGGCGGTGGTCCGGCCCAGGTCCGCCAGCATCCAGGCCACCGGCGCCGGAACCCGGGGACAGTTCTCGCGGGAGAGCACCAGGGGCAGTTCGAGATCGGGGTTGGCCCCGGGGACGACCCGGCGGAAGAGCTTGAGGATGAACGTATCGCCGTAGACGATCGACGAGTTGGACTGCTCCGAGGTCAGCACGCGCGGCACCAGACCCTCGGGAATGTCGCACCGTGTGTCCCGCTCGCAGCGCAGCTCCCCGACGCGTGCCGTCGAGCGCAGGGCCTCCAGCAGCACATCGGCGAGACGCGGATCGTGCAGTGCCTCGTACACCGTCCGCCCCGCCAGCCGGCCCTCGGCCACATGCCCGATCAGCGCGGGCGCCAGCCGGGGCGGCAGGGTCTCGCGTACGCCGAGCAGCAGTTGGTAGCAGTCGCCGGGGTGGGCCGGGGCGCCCTGGGACGGCACCAGCGGCTGATGGGCCCGGACGAGGAGATGCAGGAGTCCGGCCGAGGCGGCCCCGACCGGCAGCAGTTCGGTGGCCGCCACCAGGCTGAACCCGGTGACCGGCCGCCCCTTCCCCGCGAACCAGCGCTGCCGGGGCAGCCACTCCCGCAGCAGCGGCTCCAGGGAGACGAGCAGCCCGGGACCCGGCTCCGCGGCGGGCGGTGGAGCAGGACTTGTCGCGGTGGAGTGCGTGGCGGCTTCCGACATGGCCTCGCGTCCTTTCCCCGGGGGCGGGGTGTTCCTGTCTGCGTGCCCCGGGCGGGCCGGGGGAAACCGGCGCCGCCCGGGGTTCCGGTCGGGCTTACACGGTGTCCTTCGGGTGGTCCTTCCGCAGGCGGAACCAGTAGAAGCCGTGGCCCGCGAGGGTGAGGAGATAGGGCAGTTCACCGATGGCGGGGAAACGCACTCCGCCGATGAGTTCGACGGGATGGCGTCCTTCGTAGGCCCGCAGATCGAGTTCCGTGGGCTGCGCGAAACGGGAGAAGTTGTTCACGCACAGCACCAGGTCGTCCCCGTGTTCGCGCAGGTAGGCGAGTACGGACGGGTTCGACGAGGGCAGTTCGGTGTATGTCCCGAGGCCGAATGCCGGGTTCTGTTTGCGGATCTCGATCATCCGGCGGGTCCAGTGCAGCAGCGACGACGGCGACGACATCGAGGCTTCGACGTTGGTGACCTGGTAGCCGTAGACGGGGTCCATGATCGTGGGGAGGGAGAGGCGTCCGGGGTCGCAGGAGGAGAAGCCGGCGTTGCGGTCGGGGGTCCATTGCATGGGGGTGCGGACGGCGTCGCGGTCGCCGAGCCAGATGTTGTCGCCCATGCCGATCTCGTCGCCGTAGTAGAGGATCGGTGAGCCGGGCAGGGAGAGGAGCAGGGCGGTGAAGAGTTCGATCTGGTTGCGGTCGTTGTCCAGGAGTGGGGCGAGGCGGCGGCGGATGCCGATGTTGGCGCGCATGCGGGGGTCTTTGGCGTATTCCGCGTACATGTAGTCGCGTTCTTCGTCGGTGACCATTTCGAGGGTGAGCTCGTCGTGGTTGCGCAGGAAGATGCCCCATTGGCAGCTTGCGGGGATGGCGGGGGTCTTGGCGAGGATTTCCGAGACGGGGTAGCGGGATTCCCGGCGCACGGCCATGAAGATGCGGGGCATGACGGGGAAGTGGAAGGCCATGTGGCATTCGTCGCCGCCGCTGGCGAAGTCGCCGAAGTAGTCGACGACGTCCTCGGGCCATTGGTTGGCTTCGGCGAGGATGACGGTGTCGGGGTAGTGGGCGTCGATCTCCTTGCGTACCCGTTTGAGGAAGTCGTGGGTTGCGGGAAGGTTTTCGCAGTTGGTGCCTTCCTGTTGGTACAGGTAGGGCACGGCGTCGAGGCGGAAGCCGTCGATGCCGAGGTCGAGCCAGAACCGCAGGGCGGAGATCATCTCTTCCTGTACGGCGGGGTTCTCGTAGTTGAGGTCGGGCTGGTGGGAGAAGAAGCGGTGCCAGTAGTACTGCTTGCGGACGGGGTCGAAGGTCCAGTTGGAGGCTTCGGTGTCGACGAAGATGATGCGGGCGCCGGGGAACTGTTTGTCGTCGTCGGCCCAGACGTAGTATTCGCCGTAGGGGCCGTCGGGGTCTTTTCTGGATTCCTGGAACCAGGGGTGCTGGTCGCTGGTGTGGTTCATGACGAAGTCGATGATGACGCGCATGCCGCGTTGGTGGGCGGCGTCGACGAATTCGACGAAGTCGGCGAGGTCGCCGAATTCGGGGAGGACGGCGGTGTAGTCGGAGACGTCGTAGCCGCCGTCGCGGAGGGGGGATTTGAAGAAGGGCGGGAGCCAGATGCAGTCGATGCCGAGCCACTGCAGGTAGTCGAGTTTGGCGGTCAGGCCCTTGAGGTCGCCGATGCCGTCGCCGTTGCTGTCCTGGAAGGAGCGGACCAGGACCTCGTAGAAGACGGCGCGTTTGAACCAGTCCGGGTCCCGGTCCTTCTGCGGAGTGTCCTCGAAGGTGTCCGGAACGGGCTCGTTGACGATCATTGTGTGGGTGACCCCCCGATCTGCGGGTTGGACGGTCGCAGGACGGTCAGTACGTGGGCGGGCGTGCGGCCCGGTTCAAGACGTACATAGTTGTTCCTGCCCCAGGTGTAGACCTCGCCGGTGAGCTCGTCGCGCACCAGCACGGACTCATGCCAGTCCAGGCCGAGTTGCGGCATGTCCAACGAGACCGTGGCCTCCTGGGTGTGGTGGGGATCGAGGTTGACCACCACCAGAACCGTGTTCGAGCCCGCCCGCTTCGAGTAGATGATCACCGCTTCCTGGTCGGCCTGGTGGAAGTGCAGATTCCGCAGCTGGCGCAGCGCCGGGCTCCGCCGCCTGATCTCGTTGAGCTTGCCGAGCAGTGGGGCGA
This sequence comes from Streptomyces griseiscabiei, assembly GCF_020010925.1. Lineage (NCBI taxonomy): Bacteria > Bacillati > Actinomycetota > Actinomycetes > Kitasatosporales > Streptomycetaceae > Streptomyces > Streptomyces griseiscabiei. Next base: position 527,701 of record NZ_JAGJBZ010000002.1, read on the forward strand.
TGGTACGTCCGTCTTGTGCTGCCGCGTCCCAGTCGCGGGGGCGGAGTTGGTATTTCTCGGAGTCGAGGTATTCCTCGCTGCCGGGTTTGAGGGGGGTGTTCTCGCAGAGTTCGTAGCCGGAGTAGACGCCCCAGGTGGGGGAGAGGGTGGCGGCGAGGACGGCGCGGAGTTCGAAGGCGGGGCGGCCGCCTTCCTGGAGGAAGGCGTGGAGGATGTCGGGGGTGTTGACGAAGAAGTTGGGCCGCATGTAGCTGGCGGCTTCGCCGGTGAGTTCGGTGGCGTACTCGGTGAGTTCGGCTTTGGTGTTGCGCCAGGTGAAGTAGGTGTAGGACTGCTGGAAGCCGGTGGCGGCGAGGGTGTGCATCATCGCGGGGCGGGTGAAGGCCTCGGCGAGGAAGATGACGTCGGGGTCGGTGGTGTTGATGCCGGCGATGACCCGTTCCCAGAACAGGACGGGTTTGGTGTGGGGGTTGTCGACGCGGAAGATGCGGACCCCGTGGTCCATCCAGTGCCGCAGGACCCGGGTGGTCTCGGTGATGAGGCCGGGCAGGTCGGCGTCGAAGGCGATCGGGTAGATGTCCTGGTACTTCTTCGGCGGGTTCTCGGCGTGGGCGATGGTGCCGTCGGGGCGGTGGTGGAACCACTCGGGGTGTTTGTCCACCCAGGGGTGGTCGGGGGAGCACTGCAGGGCGAAGTCCAGGGCGACTTCCAGGCCCAGCGCGCGGGCCTCGGCCACGAAGAAGTCGAAGTCGTCGATCGTGCCCAGATCCGGGTGGACGGCGTCGTGGCCGCCCTCGGGGGAGCCGATGGCCCAGGGGACGCCGACGTCGTCGGGGGTGGGGGAGAGGGTGTTGTTGCGGCCCTTGCGGAAGGTGGTCCCGATGGGGTGGATCGGGGGGAGGTAGAGGACGTCGAAGCCCATCGCGGCGATGGCGGGCAGGCGTCGGGCGGCGGTGCGGAAGGTTCCGTGGGGCTGCTCGGGGGTGCCCTCGGAGCGGGGGAAGAACTCGTACCAGGAGCCGAAGAGGGCGCGTTCGCGTTCGACCAGCAGGGGGAGGGGTTCGCTGGAGGTGACCAGTTCGCGCAGGGGGTGGCGGGCGAGGACCTCGTCCACCTCCGGCGCCAACGCCGCCGCGAGCCGCGAGGAGGCGGGGCGTGCGGTGTCCCGCAGCGCGTCCACGGCGGCGCGGAGGGTGCCACGGCCGGCCTTGCCCTCGGGGATGCCGTCGGCGGCGCGCGTGTGGAGGCGGGCGCCCTCCTCCAGGACGAGTTCGGTGTCGATGCCCGCCGGGATCTTGATCCGGGCGTGGTGCCGCCAGGTGGTGACCGGGTCGCCCCAGCCCTCCACGGCGTAGGACCACAGACCCTCGCCCGGTACGGCCACGGTGGCGCCCCAGCGGTCGGTGCCGGGGGCGAGTTCACGCATCGGGGTCCAGTCGGCCGGGCGGCCCTCCGGGTCCCTGAGCACGACATTGGCGGCCACCGCGTCATGGCCCTCCCGGATGACGACGGCCGAGATCTCGAAGGCCTCGCCCACGACGGCCTTCGCCGGCCGGCGGCCGTGGTGGACGGTCGGCCGTACGTCGAGAACCGGTATCCGCCCGATGGTGGGGGCGCCCGGAGTCGTCGGGGGTGTCGGGGGTGGCGCGGACGGCGCGGGCGGGTCCGTGCGCGCCGGGCGTGCGGGGCTTGCCGCGGCGCTGTCGGGTGGTGCGGTGGTGCTCTCGGGTGGTGCGCTGGTGGTACTGGTCGTCGGGGGTGGTGACGAGTGGTGCGTGGCGGGCATGACCGCTCCTGTCCGCGTCAACGTGGGTGGGCGGATGAGGGTGTGGGGAGGTGGGGCCATTGGGGCGTACCGGTGGAGCCTTCCCACACAGTGCGGGTGGGCATTCCGGCACTTTGTTAACTACTCACGCGTATGTCTACACACAAGACCGGCCTCGTCCGGAGAGGGCGAGACCGGTCACTGTAGTCGCTCTGGGTAAAGGGTCGTTCACCTGTGGTGTTACGGCTTCCTACGGGTTGTCGACATGCAGAAGCCTGTTCGGGGAGCCCGGATATCTGTCCTTGACCTTGCCCGAAACCGCACGCTCCAGCAGTGCCCTGGCCACATCCGCCGGGGCGGCCCGGGGGTGGTCGGCCAGATACAGCGCCGCCGCGCCCGCCGCGTGCGGGGCGGCCATGGACGTACCGGAGGAGGTGACCCTGCCGGTGTCGCTCCTGTGCGAGGCGGAGGTGATGGACACACCGGGGGCGAACAGATCCAGGCTCGGGCCCCAGTTCGAGAACGGGGCGCGGACGTCCTTCTTGTCGGTGGCGCCGACGGTGATCGCCTGTTTGACGCGGGCGGGTGAGGAGAGGCCCGCGGCGCGCCCGTCGTTGCCGGCGGCGACCGTGTAGGTGACCCCGGACGCGATGGAGTTGCGTACGGCCGTGTCGAGTTGGGCGTTGCCGTTGCCGCCGAGGCTCATATTGGCCACGGCCGGTTTCCGCGCGTGCCGGGTGACCCAGTCGATGCCCGCGATGACCTGGGCGGTCGTCCCGGCGCCCGCGTCGTCGAGCACGCGCACGGCGACGACTTTCGCCTTCTTCGCGACCCCGGCCGTGGCGCCGGCCACGGTGCCCGCGACATGGGTGCCGTGGCCGTTGCCGTCCTGGGCGGTCCGGTCGTTCTGGACGAAGTCCCAGCCGTTGACCGCCCGGCCGCCGAACTCCTTGTGGGAGATCCGCACGCCGGTGTCGATCACATACACGGTGACGCCCTTGCCCGCCGAGTCCGGCCAGGTGTAGCTCTTGTCGAGCGGCAGATCCGGCTGGTCGAGGCGGTCCAGGCCCCAGGAGGGCGGGTTCGTCCGCCCGCCGTTGTCGGTGACCTCGGTGCCGTCGTGGGCGACCTTCGTGTCCTGGACGACCGAGGCCACGCGGGAGTCCGCCGCGAGCCGCCTGGCCTGCCGCTCACCGGCCGTCACGGAGTAGCCGTTCAGGGCGGTGCTGTACATGTGGCGTATTTTCGCCCCGTACATCGCCGCTATGCCCTTTCCGGCCTTCGACGGGGCGTGCGTTCCCGCCTTGAGGGTGACTATGTAACTGCCGCTGACGGAACCGGGACCACCGGCCCCGAGGACGAGTCCCTCCGCCGCGGCCTGCGCCGGCGGGGAGATGGCCGAAAGCGCGGCGGCCGTCAGGATCGCCGTGAGCCCTCCGGCCCGGCGCCGGGGCCCGCGCGCGGGGTGGCGTCCGGGCCTGCGCCCGCGGCGCTTTCTCGCCTCTGTCGGATCGTGCATGTGTGAGAACCCCCTCCCCGGCCGAGGTCGGCCGGTGTTCCACTGGGCAGCCTCTCGTGCGGTGTGAAGCCCCACAAGGCCGCGCAGAGGTGTGGAATCGGCCATATCGTCCGTGGGGCGCACACATGGGGCGCATGCGAGGCATGTGGCCCGGTTGCGGCGAATTCCGGACTGAACTCCTCCGGGTGGACTGCCCGGCGGGGCGGCCGGGGTACGGATGCGCCGTAATCGCATACCGAGGGGACGCCCCGTGGTTGCCGGGCCCCCGCGCCGCTACCGTCGGGGGAGACGAACGGCGCACAGCGGAGTGCGTCCCCCGGCCCGTACGTCCTGGCGCGAAGGTGGAACCCTCTGTGAAGGCCATCCGCAGATTCACCGTCCGACCCGTCCTGCCCGAACCCCTCCGTCCGCTCAGCGAACTGGCGCGCAATCTGCGCTGGTCCTGGCACGCCGAGACCCGTGACCTCTTCCAGTCGGTCGACCCCGAGCGCTGGGCCGCGTCGGGCGGCGACCCCGTACGCCTCCTCGGCTCCGTCGCCACCCGGCGCCTCGCCGAACTCGCCGAGGACCGGCGCTTCCTGCGCCGGCTGACCGCCGTCGCCGACGACCTGCGTGACTACGTCACCGGGGACCGCTGGTACCAGGAGCAGGGGCGGGGGCAGAGCCAAGGGGAGCCCCGGATCCCGGGGCAGTCGCAGGAGCGGACCCCGGGGCAGGCGCAGGGGACCGAACTCCCTGCCGCCATCGCCTACTTCTCGCCCGAGTTCGGCATCACGGCCGCCCTGCCGCAGTACTCCGGCGGCCTCGGCATCCTCGCCGGCGACCATCTGAAGGCGGCCAGCGACCTCGGCGTCCCGCTGATCGGCGTCGGACTGCTCTACCGGCACGGCTACTTCCGGCAGACCCTGTCCCGGGACGGCTGGCAGCAGGAGCACTATCCGGTGCTCGACCCGAACGAACTGCCCCTGGTACCGCTCCAGGACACCGACGGCACCCCGGCCCAGGTCGGACTGGCCCTGCCCGGCGGGCGCCGGCTGCACGCCCGGATCTGGCAGGCCCAGGTCGGCCGGGTGCCGCTGCTGCTGCTCGACTCGGACGTCGAGGAGAACGACCTCGGCGAACGCGGGGTGACCGACCGGCTGTACGGCGGCGGCAGCGAGCACCGGCTCCTCCAGGAGATGCTGCTCGGCATAGGAGGTGTCCGGGCGGTCCGCGCGTACTGCCGCATCACCGGCCACCCCGGCCCCGAGGTCTTCCACACCAACGAGGGTCACGCCGGCTTCCTCGGCCTGGAGCGGATCGCCGAACTGTGCGACGCGGGGCTCGACTTCGACGCCGGTCTGGAGGCGGTCCGCTCCGGCACCGTCTTCACCACCCACACCCCCGTCCCGGCCGGCATCGACCGCTTCGACCGCGAGCTGGTCGCCCGCCACTTCGGCCCCGACGCCGAACTCCCGCGCCTCGACGTGGGCCGCATCCTCGGCCTCGGCATGGAGACCTACGGGGGCGGTGACCCGAACGTCTTCAACATGGCGGTGATGGGGCTGCGGCTCGCCCAGCGCGCCAACGGCGTCTCCCTGCTGCACGGGCAGGTCAGCAGGGAGATGTTCTCGGGCCTGTGGCCGGGCTTCGACCCGGACGAGGTGCCGATCACCTCGGTCACCAACGGGGTGCACGCCCCCACCTGGGTGGCCCCGGAGGTGTTCCGTCTCGGTGCCCGGCAGATCGGCGCCGAACGGACCGAGGACGCGATGTCCGTCGGCGGCTCCGACCGCTGGGACGCCGTCGGTGACATCCCCGACCAGGACATCTACGACCTGCGGAGGGTGCTGAGGGAGCAACTGGTCCTCGAAGTGCGGGAACGCCTGCACGCCTCCTGGCGGCAGCGCGGCGCCGGCACGGCCGAGCTGGGCTGGATCGACGGCGTGCTGGACCCGGACGTCCTGACCATCGGCTTCGCACGCCGGGTGCCCTCCTACAAACGCCTGACGCTGATGCTGCGCGACCCCGACCGCCTCATGGAACTCCTCCTCCACCCGGAACGCCCGATCCAGATCGTGATCGCGGGCAAGTCGCACCCGGCGGACGACGGCGGAAAACGCCTGATCCAGGAACTGGTGAGGTTCGCGGACGACCCGCGGGTCCGCCACCGGATCGTGTTCCTCCCCGACTACGGCATGGCCATGGCCCAGAAGCTGTACCCGGGCTGCGACGTGTGGCTCAACAACCCGCTGCGCCCCCTGGAGGCGTGCGGGACGAGCGGCATGAAGGCGGCCCTGAACGGCTGCCTCAACCTGTCCGTCCTGGACGGCTGGTGGGACGAGTGGTTCCGGCCGGACTTCGGCTGGGCGATCCCCACCGCCGACGGTACGGCCACGGCCGAGGACCAGGACCGCCGGGACGACGTGGAGGCCGCCGCCCTCTACGACCTGCTGGAACAGCGGGTCGCCCCGCGCTTCTACGAGCGCGGGCCGGGCGGGCTGCCCGACCGCTGGATCGAGATGGTCCGCGAGACCCTCACCCACCTCGGGCCGAAGGTGCTGGCGGGCCGCATGGTCCGCGAGTACGTCGAGCGCCTGTACGCTCCCGCCGCGCGGGCCCATCGGGCGCTGGTCCCGGACACGGCCCGGGAACTGTCCGAGTGGAAGGCGCGGGTCCGCGGCGCCTGGCACCGGGTCACGGTGGACCATGTGGAGACCTCGGCGGCACCGCTCGGCACCGCCGCGGAACTGGGCGCGACGCTGGTGCTGCGCGTCCGCGTCGGCCTCGGCGAACTGTCCCCGGACGACGTCGAGGTCCAGGCGGTCTCCGGCCGCGTCGACACCGACGACCGCATCACCGACGCGACATCCGTCCCGCTGAAGCCGGTCGGCGGCCCCGACGAGGAGGGCCGCTGGTCCTACGAGGGCCCCCTCTCCCTCGACCGCACCGGCTCCTTCGGCTACACGGTCCGCATCCTCCCCACCCACCGCCTCCTGGCCGCCCCCGCCGAACTGGGACTGGTGGCGGTGCCGTCGGAGGAACTGGGGGAGGAGGCGGGGGTGTTGATGCGGTGACCCGGGCGGGCGGGGTGTGCGCCGGTTCACTCCGCCCGTTGCCCGCCGGCGGGGCGGCCGTTCACTCCTTGGGGTCCCCCGCCAGCCTCCGCAGCACCACCCCGCACCGCCGGGCGTACGCGTGTTGCAGTCCCCGGGTCGCCGCGCCGCCCGCGCGGGCGTACCACTTGGCGCCGCGGCTGAAGGCGGTGACGGTGAGCCAGACGGTGCCGTCGCCGGTGCGGTCGACGATGAAGGCTTCCTCGCCGCATTCCGGGTGGCCGGGCAGCGTGCCGTAGGCCCAGCCCTTGCGGCGGGGTTCGTCGACCGTCCAGACGACGCGGCAGGGGGCCTTGATGAGGCCGCCCAGGGTCAGGGTCACGTCGACGCCCGGGGCGGCCTCGGCCGCGTCCGCGCGTATGCCGACGCCCAGCGCGCGGTGCATCTCCCAGGTGAGGACGGCGTGCGCGGCCCGTGCGAACACGTCCGTGCCCTCGCCTATGCGGGAGCGGACGTGGAGGGGGTTGAAGTCGGGCGGGCAGTGGCCCTCACGGGTCGCGCCGACCGCGTCGTAGGTGAAGGGGCCCTCGGGTAGGGGGCCGTTGGTTTCGGGCATGGCGCAAAGACTAGGGCGGCACCCGGAGTCGCCTTCTCTCCGGGTGCCGCCCCTGGCTCAGGTGAGCGTCACGCCGTGACGTTGACCGCCGCCCACGCCGCGTTCACCGCCGCGTACTCCGCGCTGCCGGAGCCGTAGAGGGAGGACGCCGCGTTCAGGGTCGCCGTGCGGGCGCCCTTGTAGTTCGTGGTCGAGGTCATGTAGGTCGAGAGGGCCTTGTACCAGATCTGGACGGCCTTGTCGCGGCCGATGCCCGAGAGCGTGGCGCCGTTGGAGGTGGGGGAGTTGTAGGAGACCCCGTTGATCGTCTTGGCGCCGCTGCCCTCCGACAGCAGGTAGAAGAAGTGGTTCGCCGGGCCCGAGGAGTAGTGGACGTCCAGGCCGCCGAGCGAGGAGGACCAGTAGTTGGCCGACGAGCCGTCCTTGCTGGGCTGGTCCATGTAGCGCAGCGGCGTGCCGTTGCCGTTGATGTTGACCTTCTCGCCGATGAGGTAGTCGCCCGGGTCCTTGGAGTTGGCGGCGTAGAACTCGACCGCCGTGCCGAAGATGTCCGAGGTGGCCTCGTTCAGACCGCCGGACTCGCCGCTGTAGTTGAGGCCCGCGGTGTTGGAGGTGAGGCCGTGGCTCATCTCGTGCCCCGCCACGTCCAGCGAGGTGAGCGGCTTGGTGTTGCCCGCGCCGTCGCCGTACGTCATGCAGAAGCAGTCGTCGTCCCAGAAGGCGTTGATGTACGCGTTGCCGAAGTGGACGCGGGAGTACGCGGCGACACCGTTGTTCTTGATGCCGTTGCGGCCGAGGACGTTCTTGTAGAAGTCCCAGGTGACCTGGGCGCCGTAGTGGGCGTCCACGGCGGCGTTCTGGTCGGTGGAGGAACTGGAGACGGCGCCGGTGCCCCACTTGTCGTCGGCGTCGGTGAAGAGCGTGCCGGTCGAGGCCGACGTGGAGCGGGCCTTGTTGTAGGTCTTGTGGCCGCCGCGCCCGGCGTCGGTCAGGTTGTACGTCGAGCCCGACAGGGTCGTGCCGAGGGTGACCGTGCCGTTGTACTGGCTGTTGCCGCTGCCGGTCTGGACGGCCTCCCACTCGTACAGCTTCTTGCCGCTCTCCGCGTCGGTGACGACGTGGAGCTGCTGCGGGGTGCCGTCGTGCTGGAAGCCGCCGACGACCGTCTCGTAGGCGAGGACGGGCTTGCCGCTCGCGGCCCAGACGACCTTGCGCGGGGCCTCGTCGGCCGCGCTCTTGGTGGAGCCCTCGGCCTTGGCGGCCTTGAGCGCCTGCTTCTCGGCGGTGGCCTTGGTGACGTCCGCGGTCAGGTCGGAGACCTTGACGGACGCCTTCGTGGCCTTGGTGACGCTCTTGATGTCGCCGGCCTTGGACTCGTGGACGACGAGGTCGCCGCCGAGGACCGGGAGGCCGCCGTAGGTGCGCTCGTAGCGCGTGTGGACGGTGCCGTCGGCGTCCTTGAGGACGTCGCGGACGACCAGTTCCTCCTTGGCGCCCAGGCCTATCTCGTCGGCGGTCTCGGCCGTGGCCGCGTCCGCCTCCTTGATCAGGGCGGTGCGCGCGGCGGGGGTCAGCAGGACCGGGGCTCCGGCCGGCTTGGCCTTGTCCGCGACCGGCGCGGGCTGGGCGGTGGCACCGGTGGTGAGACCGGTGGAGAGCAGCGCGCCGGCGGCGACGGCGGTCGCGATGGCGAGGGTGGTGCGCTGGTGACGCGCGTAGAGAGGACGTCGGGGAGTCACACGAGCTCCTTATGTGGGGGAGTTGCTGCGGTGCTGGTGCGGCGGGTGAGGGAAGAGTGACACCTGGGTCGTGTCCATGTCATGAGGGGGTGATGATGTTGGCCGAAAGTCAACTGTCCGGTGAATGGTGCGCGAACATGAACGGGCGCCGCCCCGGCGGGAATCGACCCACCGGGGCGGCGCCTTTCAGGAACGGCGAGCGCGTGCGCGCGAGCGTCCTACGGGAACGTCAGCTTCCAGCTGTTGATGTACCCGGTGTCCTGTGCCGCGTTGTCCTGGACCCTCAACTGCCAGACGCCGTTGGCCACTTCGGAGGAGGCGTTGACGGTGTACGTGGTGTTGAGGTTGTCCGAGCTGCCGCCGGTGCCGTACGCCTTCATCGTGTACGCCGTGCCGTCGGGGGCGACCAGCTGGACCTGGAGGTCACCGACGTAGGTGTGGACGATGTCCACGGCGACCGCGAGGTTCGAGGGTGCGTTTCCGGTCCGGCCGGAGACCGTGATCGGCGAGGTGACCGCCGCGCCGTTGTCCGGAATCGATACGTCGGTCGTGGACTCGAACGACGTACCGCCGCCCCCGCCGCCACCGGGCCGGGTGCCCACGTTGATGCCCGCCCAGGCGTTCTGCACCGCCGTGTACTCGGCGGACGTGGTGCCGTACAGCTCACCGGTGGCCGCGAGGGTGCCGGTGCGGGCCGCCGCGTAGTTGGTCGTGGACGTGAACTTCGTGGTCAGCGCCCGGAACCAGATCTTCTCCGCCTTGTCGCGGCCGATGCCCGTCACCGGGAGGCCGTCCGAGGTGGCCGAGTTGTAGCTCACGCCGTTGATGGTCTTGGCGCCGCTGCCCTCGGAGAGGAGGTAGAAGAAGTGGTTCGCGGGACCCGAGGAGTAGTGCACGTCGATCGAGCCGATGCCCGAGTACCACGAGTCCTTCGAGGAACCGTCCTTGCTCGGCCGGTCCATGTAGCGCAGCGGCGTGCCGTTGCCGTTGATGTTGATCTCCTCGCCGATGAGGTAGTCACCGACGTCGGAGGAGTTGTTGGCGTAGAACTCGACGGTCGAGCCGAAGATGTCCGAGGTGGCCTCGTTCAGACCGCCGGACTCGCCGCTGTAGTTGAGGCCCGCGGTGTTGGACGTGAGGCCGTGGGTCATCTCGTGCGCGGCCACGTCGATCGAGGTCAGCGGGTTGGCGTTGCCCGAGCCGTCGCCGTACGTCATGCAGAAGCAGGAGTCCTGCCAGAACGCGTTGACGTAGTTGTTGCCGTAGTGGACGCGGGAGTAGGCGCCGACGCCGTCCCCGCGGATGCCGTTGCGGCCGTGCACGTTCTTGTAGTAGTCCCAGGTCAGCGCCGCGCCGTAGTGGGCGTCGGCGCCGGCCGACTCCAGGTTCGACGGGCTGCCGTTGCCCCAGACGTCGTCGGGGCCGGAGAACAGGGTCCCGGTGCCGGAGGAGCCGCGGTTCAGGTTGTACGTCTTGTGGCCGCCGCGCGCGCCGTCGGTGAGGTTGTACGTCGAACCGGACTGGGTGGTGCCGAGGGTCACCTGGCCGCTGTAGACCGTGTTGCCGGTGCCGGTCTCGACCGCCTCCCACTCGTACAGCTTGGCGCCGCTGGTGGCGTCCGTGACGACGTGCAGCTCCTGCGGGGTGCCGTCGTGCTGGAAGCCGCCGACGACCGTCTCGTAGGCGAGGACGGGCTTGCCGCTCGCCGCCCAGACGACCTTGCGGGGCGCGCGGTTGATCTCGGGGCTCTTGGCGTCCTCGGCCTTCGCCGCGCCGAGCGCCTGCTTCTCGGCCTTGCCCTTGGTGACGGTCGGCGTCAGCGACGGCACACCGATCTTCGCCTTGGTCGCCTTGACCACGTCCTTGGTCGCGCCCGCCTTCGAGGTCTCGACGACCAGGTCGCCGCCGAGGACCGGGAGGCCGTCGTACGTCCGCTCGTAGCGGGTGTGCACGGTGCCGTCGCCGTCCTTGACCACGTCACGGACGACGAGCTTCTCCTTGGCGCCGAGGTTCAGCTCCTCGGCGGTCGCCGCCTTGGTGGCGTTGGCCTCGCGTATCAGCTCGGCCCGCTGGGCGGGGGTGAGCTTGACCGAGGCCGCGCCGGTGGCCTTGCCCGCGGCCGACGGTGCCTTCTCCGGGGCGGCGGTGGCGGAGCCCGACTGGACGGCGGCGGCCAGCAGGGCGGTGACGGCCACGAGCGCCCCGGCGGCCGCGCGGCGCCGGGTGCGGTGACCGAGGGTGTTACCGGTGTGGGAGGTGCGTCTGTGGGACTGGCGTCTCAACACTGACTCCTTCTGCGTGGCCGCGGTTCGCGCGGCCAGGGGAGAACGGACGGCTGGTGGCCGCCCGGGCAGAACAAGGTGAGAACTGATGAACGCGAAACCACATACGTGGGGGGTGCCGCGCGGCACGGCGCACTGGTTGTGAGGTTGCTGTGCCGCGGTTGTGGGCAGAGTGGCACCAGATCGCGCTTCCTGTCAGGACCGCGTCAAGAAGTTGGCCGGAAACGCTCCGTTGACCGGTTGGTCATGTTCGCTATACGGACCGTTCCCCGTGCCACCTCCGCCACAGCGCCGCGTACGCCCCCTCGGCCGCCACCAGCTCCTCGTGGGTGCCGAGTTCGGTGATGCGGCCGTCCTCCATGACGGCCACACGGTCCGCGTCGTGGGCGGTGTGCAGACGGTGGGCGATGGCGACGACGGTGCGGCCGTGGAGGACGGCGGCGAGGGCGCGTTCGGTGTGGCGGGCCGTGGTGGGGTCGAGGAGCGCGGTCGCCTCGTCCAGGACGAGGGTGTGCGGGTCGGCCAGGACGACCCGGGCCAGGGCGAGTTGCTGGGCCTGGGAGCCGTCCGTACGGCGACCGCCCTCGCCGAGCCGGGCGTCGAGGCCCCCGGGCAGGTCACGGACCCAGCCGTCCGCCCCCACGGCCGCCAGCGCCGCCCACAACTCCCCGTCCGCTGCCGACGGTTCGGCGATCAGCAGATTGTCCCGGACCGTGCCCAGGAACACATGGTGCTCCTGGGTGACCAGGACGACCTGCCGGCGCAGCCGCTCGGGGCCGAGGTCGACGACGGGGACGCCGCCGACCGTCACGGTGCCGGACGTCGGCGCGTCGATGCCCGCGAGAAGACGGCTGAGTGTCGTCTTCCCGGCGCCCGACGGGCCCACCACCGCGAGGCGTTCACCGGGCCGGACCGTCAGATCGACCCCGCGCAGCACCTCCCCGCCCCGCTCGTACGCGTAACGGACGTCCGTCACGTCGATACGGTCGTCCACCGGTTCGGGAGTGACGGCGGAGCCCGCGCGCGGCGCCCCGGCCAGCCCCTCGACCCGCGCGAACGAGGCACCGCTGCTCTGCAGCATCTCGACCCGCATCAGGATCTCGTCCAGCGGGCCGGTGAGCTGCTGCAGATACAGGGCCGCCGACACCACCGTGCCCAGCGTGACCGAGCCGCGCGCGAGCAGCGCCCCGCCCACCAGCAGGACCAGCACCTGCGGCACGAAGTACGAGACGTCCATGCCCGGGAAGAGCACCGTGCGCAGGAACAGGGTGTGGAGGCGGCGCCGCCGGGACGTCTCCAGCGCGTCCCCGCTCGCCGCGATCCGCCGTCGTTCCAGCCGCAGCGCCTCGACCGTACGGGCCCCGGACGCGGTCGCCGCGACGATCTCCGCGACCTCCGAATTGGCCGCGCCCTCCGCGAGATACCCGGTCCGTGCCCGGCGCAGATACCAGCGCAGCACCACCCCGATCCCGCTCAGCCCGAACAGCGCGCACACCCCGAGCAGCGGGTCCAGCGCGAACACCGCGCCGATCAGGAACAGCGCCTGCACCGAGCTGATCAGCAGCTCGGGGCCCGCGTCCCGCAGCGTCCGGCCGACCGCGTCCACGTCGGCCGTGCCGCGCGCCGTCAGATCACCGGTCCCCGCCCGCTCCACGACCGACGCCGGCAGCGCGAGTGTCCGGTCCACGAACTCCTCCCGCACCCGTGCGAGCGTCCGCTCCCCGAACCGGTGCGCCACGTACCGGGCCCAGCGCGCCAGCAGCAACTGCGCCAGCGCGCACACCAGGATCACCGCCGCCAGCCGGTCCACCGTCCCGACGCCGGCCCCGCCGCGCACCTCGTCGATGATCCGCCCCACCAGCCACGGCCCGGCCAGCCCCGTCGCCGCGGCGGCTCCGTTCAGCCCCAGCACGGCGAGGAACGCCCGGCCGTCCGCCCGTACCAGGCGTACGGTGGCCCGCCGCACCGTGGCCGCGTCCGCGACGGGCAGCCGGTCCGAGGAGGCGCCGGGCAGGGGGTCGAGCACCGTCACCGTACGACCTCCGCGTCCGTCTCTGTCTCTGTCCCTGTCTCTGTCCCTGGGGCGCCGGTGCCGTCCGTCTCCCCCGCGTCCCGCGCCACCAGCGCCCGGTATCCCGGTTCCGCCGCGAGGAGTTCACGGTGGGTGCCGGTCGCCGCGACCTTGCCGTCGACCAGGTGGAGAACGAGGTCCGCGTGGTCGAGGACCAGCGGCGAGGTGGTGGTGACCAGGGTCGTACGGCCCGCGCGGGCGGCCCGCAGCCGCTGGGCGACGCGGGCCTCGGTGTGCGCGTCGAGCGCCGAGGTCGGCTCCACGGCGAGCAGGATCTCCGGGTCGGCCAGCAGCGCCCGCGCCAGCCGTACCCGCTGCCGCTGGCCGCCGGAGAGATTCCGGCCGAGCGCGTCGACCGCCGAGTCCAGGCCGTCCGGCAGACCCTGCACGATGTCCTCGGCCACGGCCGCGTGGAGCGCCCGCCCGGCCGTCGCGTCGTCCGGGGCGCCCCGTCCGCCGCCGAGGACCTCGCGGAGCCGGCCCGCGAACAGGTCCGCCTCGTGGTCCGCGACCAGGATCCGCTCCCGGACCTGCGCCAGCGGGATCGCGTCGAGCGGGGTTCCGCCCCAGGTCACCGCGGTCGGCGCGTAGCGGCCGAGCCGGTCCACCACCGCCGTCGCCTCGGCCGGCCGGCCGGCGGCCAGCGCCACCAGCCGCCCCGGCGGCACCCGGACGCCCGAGTCGGGATCGTGCAGTGCCGAGGGCTCGGCGGGCGCGTACGCGGTGCCGTGGTCCGGCAGCGGCTCCAGGCTCAGGAACCGGATGACCCGCCGCGCGGCCACCACCCCGCGGCTCAGCTCGTACCCCCAGTCGACGAAGTACGACACCGGCCTCACCAGCACCGTCACGAACCCGAACACCGACACCAACTCACCCACGGTGATGGCCCCCTGGGCGGCGAGCCGGGCCGCCAGCCAGGTCACCACCGCCAGGAACACCGTCGGCAGCCCCAGCCCGAGCGCCTGCATCCAGCTGGTCACCGCCCCCACCCGGTACCCCTGCGCCCGCAGCCGCCGCGAGTCCCGGTGGAACGCGTCGGCCACCAGCCCCTTGCCGCCGAGCCCGCCCAGGACCCGCAGCCCGCCCGCGAGATCCGCGATCCGCGCGGTCAGCACGCCCTGCCGCTCCCGGTACTCCGTCTCCGCGCCCTGCAGCCGCCGCATCAACGGCCCCACGACCACGGCCAGCAGCGGCATCCCGAGCAGCACGACGGCCGCGATGGGCAGCGAGACCGACACGAGCAGCCCGGCGACCACCAGATACGCGGCGAGCGCGCCGACCCCCGGCCCGATGACCGTCAGCGAGGTGGAGATCGTGTTGACGTCGCCCACCCCGATGGTGACGACCTCCCCGGCACCGACACGCCGCGGCAGCGCGGCCCCCAGCCGGACGGCGTGCGCCATCACCACCTTCACCGTGCGGAAGTTGGCGTCCATCCGCACCCGGGTCATCGTGCGGTGGCGCATGACGCTCAGCCAGGCGTTGAACGCGCCCACGCCGAAGAGGGCGGCCGTCCAGCCGACGAGGGCGCCGCGGTCGCCCGGTGCCAGACCCTCGTCGATCGCGCGGGAGAGCAGGTACGGGGTGGCCGCGAGCAGCACCATCCATACACAGGAGATGAGGGAGCCGAGGGCGGAGCGGCCCGCCTGCCGCTTGACCAGCCACCACAGATAGCGGGCGCCGCCCCGGAGGTCGGGGGTGCCGGGGTCCTCGTACGCGTTGATCATCGGCCCCCGGTTTCTGTGTGTGGTGTGTCGTGTTCCGGCCGCGGCTACGCCAGGCTGTCGCGCCAGGCCCGGTGCAGGTCCGCGAAGCGGCCCGTGCCCGCGATCAGGTCCGCCGGGCTGCCGTCCTCCACGACCCGCCCGTGTTCCATCACCAGGACCCGGTCGGCGATCTCCACCGTCGACAGACGGTGGGCGATCACCACGGCCGTGCGCCCGCGCAGCACCGTCGTCATCGCGCGCTGGACCGCCCGTTCGCCCGGGATGTCGAGGGAACTGGTCGCCTCGTCCAGGATGAGGACCGCCGGATCGGCGAGCAACGCCCGCGCGAACGCGACGAGTTGGCGCTGACCGGCGGAGATACGGCCACCGCGCTTGCGTACGTCGGTGTCGTAGCCGTCGGGCAGGGCGGAGATGAAGTCATGGGCGCCGATGGCCTTGGCGGCACGCTCGATGTCCTCGCGGGACGCGTCGGGGCTGCCGATGGCGATGTTCTCGGCGACCGTGCCGGAGAACAGGAACGACTCCTGCGTCACCATGATCACCCCGCGCCGCAGCTCGGGCACCGGGAGGTCGCGCAGATCGACGCCGTCCAGCAGGACCCGCCCGGACGAGGGGTCGTAGAAGCGCGCCACCAGCTTGGCGAGGGTCGACTTCCCGGCGCCGGTGGAGCCGACCACGGCCACCGTGCTGCCCGCCGCGAGGGTGAGGTCGAAGCGGGGCAGGACCTCACCGCCGGTGCGGTACGCGAACCGCACGTCGTCGAAGACCACCTCGCGGCCGGGGAGCGCGGACGAGGCCGCCGCCGGAAGCTCCTTCGGCTCGGCCGGCTCCGGGACCGACGGGGTCTGGGCCAGCAGACCCGCGATCTTCTCCAGCGAGGCCGCCGCCGACTGGTAGGAGTTCAGGAACATGCCGAGCCGGTCGATCGGGTCGTACAGCCGCCGCAGATACAGCACCGCCGCCGCCAGCACCCCCAGCGCCAGCGACTCCGAGGCGACCCGGTACGCGCCCCACAGCACGATCGCCGCGACCGTGATGTTGGCGACGACACGGGAGCAGACCACATAGCGGGCCATCTCCAGGATCGCGTCGCCGTTCCTGCGCTCGTGGTGGCTGTTGAGGGCGTTGAACTCGGCGTCGTTGGCGGCCTCCCGGCGGAACGCCCGCACCGGGCGGATGCCGTTCATCGTCTCCGCGAACTTCACGATCACCGCGGCGATCGCGCTGGACCGGGCCGTGTAGACGCTCGCGGCGCGCCGCCGGTAGCTCCGCACGAACGCGTACAGCGGCACGAACGAGGCCACCGCCGCCGCGCCCAGCCCGAGGTCCAGCCAGAGCAGCATCGCCGAGATGTAGACGAAGGCGAGGATCACGCCGATGAGTTCCTGAAGGCCCTCGTCGAGCAGCTCGCGCAGCGACTCGACGTCCGTGGTGGAGCGGGAGATCAGCCGGCCCGAGGTGTACCGCTCGTGGAAGTCGACGCTCAGCGCCTGCGCGTGCCGGAAGATCCGGCCGCGCAGCTCCAGCAGCACGTCCTGGTTGACCCGCGCGGACGCCCCGATGAACAGGTACTGCAGCCCGCCGGCCGCCAGCGCGCACGCCAGATAGCCGGCCGCCACCGCGATCAGCGGCCCGTGCCGGCCGTCCCGCAGCGCCGGTACGGCACTGTCGATGGCGTACGCCACCAGCAGCGGGCCCGCCTGTACGGCCGCCTGCTGGAGCAGCAGCAGCACGCTCGCCATGACGACGCGGGCCCGCATCGGCGCGAGCAGGGAGCGCAGCAGGGCGAGGGTGGCGCCGGGGGGAGTGGGGAGGTCGTCGTGGTCGAAGGGGTCGTCGGCGGGGGCCCGGGGGGTGGTGGACCGGTCGTCCGCGGGCTTCACCAAGGACGTCGTCCCGCCGGGCTCCCCGCCCGGCTTCCCGCCCGAGGCCCCCTCCGGCTCCTTGTCCGGTTCCTTGTCCGCCGCGGTGGTCGTGGGCGCCGTCATCGCTCGTCCCCCTCCTCGGTCCCGGACATCAGACGGGTGTACTCCGTGTTCGTGCGCAGCAGTTCCTGATGGGTGCCCACCGCCGTGATCCGGCCGCCGGAGAGCAGCGCCACACGGTCGGCGAGCAGGACGGTCGACGGGCGGTGCGCCACGATCAGCGCGGTCGTCTCCGCGAGCACCCGGCGCAGCGCGGCCTCCACCGCCGCCTCCGTGTGCACGTCCAGCGCGGACAGCGGGTCGTCGAGGACCAGGAAGCGGGGTCTGCCGACCACCGCCCGCGCGAGCGCCAGGCGCTGCCGCTGGCCGCCGGAGAGGCTGAGCCCCTGCTCGCCGACCTGGGTGGCGGTGCCGCCGGGGAGCGCGTGCGCGAACTCCGCCTGGGCGATGGCCAGGGCGCGGTCCAGCTCGGCTTCGCCCGCCTCGTCCCCGGCGCCCATGAGGACGTTCTCGCCGACCGTCGCCGAGAAGAGGGTGGGCTCCTCGAAGGCGACGGCCACCAGGGCGCGCAGCGACTCCCGGGGCATCGCGGCGATGTCGTGACCGTCCAGGGTGATGCGGCCGGACGTGATCTCGTGCAGCCGGGGGACGAGGGCGGTGAGGGTGGTCTTGCCGGAGCCGGTCGCGCCGACCAGCGCCATCGACTCGCCGGGGCGGATGTGCAGGTCGATGTGGGCGAGGGTGGGGGTGGTGCCGGGGGCCGCGTCCGGGTAGCGGAAGGTGACGTCGTGGAACCGGAGCCCGCCCTCCGCGGGCGCGAGCGCCGGGCCGGCGGACCCCTTGGGCCCGCTGGACTCCGGCTTCTCGTCCATCACCTCGAAATACCGCTCCGTCGCCGTCGCCGCCTCCTGGCTCATCGCCAGCAGGAAGCCGATCGAGTCGACGGGCCAGCGCAGCGCGAGCGCGGTGGAGAGGAAGGCGACCAGCGTGCCGGCCGAGAGCACTCCGTCCGCGACCTGGACCACACCCAGCACCAGCGCCGCCCCGATCGCCAGCTCGGGCAGCGTGATGATGACGCCCCAGATCACCGACAGCAGGCGGGCCTTGCGCAGTTCCGTCCCCCGCAGCGTCCGCGACAGCTCACGGAACGCGCGCGCCTGGCTGCGGTGCCGCCCGAACCCCTTGATGATGCGGATCCCGAGCACGCTCTCCTCGACGACCGTGGTGAGGTCGCCCACCTGGTCCTGGGCGAGCCGCGCGACCGCCGCGTACTTCCGCTCGAAGAGGACACAGGTGACGATCACCGGGACCGCGGGCCCCAGGATGACCAGCCCCAGCGTCCAGTCCTGGAGCAGCATGATGATCACACCGACCACGATGGTCACCGCGTTGACCAGCAGGAACGTCAGCGGGAACGCGAGGAACATCCGCAGCAGCATCAGATCGGTCGTGCCGCGCGACAGCAGCTGCCCGGAGGCCCAGCGGTCGTGGAAGGCGACCGGCAGACGCTGCAGATGGCGGTAGAGGTCCGCCCGCATCGACGCCTCGACCCCGGCGAGGGGCCGCGCCACCAGCCAGCGCCTGAGCCCGAACAGCAGCGCCTCGGTGAGCCCGAGCAGCAGCAGGTACAGCGCCCCGAGCCAGACGCCCGCCGGGTCCCGGTCGGCGACCGGCCCGTCCACCATCCACTTCAGGACGAGCGGGATGACCAGGCCCACGCACGAGGCGATGACCGCCACGAACGCGGCGACGGACAGCCGCGCCCGCACGGGCCGCACGTACGGCCACAGTCGCAGCAGTGTCCGTACGGCGGACCGCCGCTCGGCCCGCGCGTCCTTCGTGGCCTGCTCGGGTTCCTGGGTCGGGTCGGGTTCCTCGGCGGTTGCACGTGTCGTGGGCATCAGCAGCGAGCCTACGGATCGGCACTGACAACGCCCACCGAGTTTTGGCCGGACCGCGCTCGGCCGCGAGTCCTACGACCCGCGCGGGGTACGGGGGCGTACGGGGAGTCCGGCGAGGTCGTAGCGGCGTATCAACCGATCGGCTGATGGCCGTTCGAGCGCGTTGGCCGATGCGGGCACCCGTGCCCGGCCGGGATTCTCGACCCATGGCCCACACATCGTCCGCACCAGGCTCGCCCACCCGCACCCCGCCCGCCTCCGCCCCCGTCATCGAGGTCACCGACCTCCGCAAGTCCTACGGTGGCCGGAACGTCGTCGACGGTGTCTCCTTCACCGTCCAGGAGGGCGAGATCTTCGGGATCCTCGGCCCGAACGGCGCCGGCAAGACCACCACCGTCGAATGCGTCGAGGGACTGCGGGTGCCCGACGCGGGCCGGGTCCGGGTCGCCGGACTCGACCCGGTCGCCGAGCACGAGGCCACCCGCCGGGTGCTCGGCGCCCAGCTGCAGGAGAGCGAACTGCAGCCCAAACTCACCGTCCGCGAGGCGCTGGAGCTGTACTCCGCCTTCTACCCGCGCCCGCTCGACTGGCGGCCCCTCGCCGAACGCCTCGGCCTCACCGACAAGCTCACCACCCGGTTCGCCAAGCTCTCCGGCGGGCAGAAGCAGCGGTTGTTCATCGCGCTCGCGCTGGTCGGCGACCCCCGGATCGTGGTTCTGGACGAGCTGACCACCGGCCTCGACCCGCGCGCCCGCCGGGACACCTGGCAGCTGATCGAGGACATCCGCGCGAACGGTGTGACCGTCCTCCTCGTCACCCACTTCATGGAGGAGGCACAGCGGCTCTGCGACCGGATCGCCGTGATCGACCAGGGCCGGATCGCGGCGCTGGACACCCCCGCGGGGCTCATCCGCCGCTCGGCGGGCGCCACCGTCATCAGCTTCACGCCCTCCGCCCCGCTGGACGACCGTGACCTGAACGCGCTGCCCGCGCTCGCGGCGATCGAGCACAAGGACGGCCGCCTCACCCTCTCCGGCACCGACGAGACCGTCAACGCCGTCCTCACCCTCCTCGCCCGCACCCACATCACCGCCCGGCAACTCCGGGTCACCGACGCCACGCTGGACGACGCGTTCCTCGACCTCACCACGGGGACGCGGGAGCAGGGGACGCGCGAGCAGAAGAAGGAGACAGCGGCATGAGCGGCATCACCCTCGTCGACACGGCCGTCCTGCGGACCGAGATACGGCTCTTCCGCCGCGAACCCGGCAGCCTCTTCTGGATCCTGGTGTTCCCCACCCTCCTCCTCGTGATCCTCGGCTCGATCCCGTCCTTCCGCGAGGCCGACCCGGCCTTCGGCGGACTGCGCCCGGTCGACGGCTATGTCCCGGTGAGCGTGCTGCTCGGCCTGATCGTCGGCGGGGTGCAGGCGATGCCGCAGACCCTCACCGGCTACCGCGAACACGGTGTCCTGCGCCGGATGTCCACGACCCCGGTCCGGCCCGTCGCCCTGCTGTCCGCCCAGATGTTCCTGTACGGCGGTGCCGCCCTGCTGTCGGCGCTGCTCGCCCTCGCGGTCGGCCGCCTCGCCTTCGACGTACGGGTGCCCGAGCAGCCCCTCGGCTACGCGGTGGCCCTGCTGCTGGCCGTCCTGGTCGCCCTCGCGCTGGGGGCCGTGATCTCGGCCGTGTCCCGCACCACGAGGATCTCGGCGGCGATCGGCTCCGCCGTGTTCTTCCCGGCGATGTTCTGCGCGGGGGTGTGGATGCCGGTGCAGACCATGCCGGACGTCCTGGCCCGGTCCGTCGGCTGGACCCCGTTCGGCGCGGCGGCCCAGGCACTGAACGAGGCGGCGGCGGGCGACTGGCCCGGCTGGGACCACCTCGGCGTCGTCGCCGCCTGGACGGTGCTGCTCACCTGCGCGGCGTCGCGCTGGTTCCGCTGGGAATAGGCGCGAGGCGATGTGGCACGAGCCCGTGCGGGCTCCCGTGCAGACTGGGGAGATGACCGTGACCGCGGCTGACCGGCACATCGAGCGGCGCTGGGACCAGTTCCACACCTGGGGGCCCTACGGGCTGCTCGGCGTCAGCACCGTCCTCGCCGTCGCCACCAGCGAACTGCTGACCGACGCCGCCGAGTGGTACGCCGCCGGGGCCCTGCTCCTCGCCGCCGTCCTGCTCCAGGTGGGGTGGCACCTCGCCCAGCCCCGGCGGACCGGCCGACGCTGCCGGACCCCGTCCCCCGCCGGAACGCTGTACTACATCCTCCGCTGGGCCATCGCCTTCGCCCTCACCTGGATCAACCCGTTCTTCGCGTTCTACGCCGCCACCGGCTACATGGACGCCGACGAACTGATCCCGGGCCGGTGGCGGCGGCTCGGCCTGTTCGCCAGCGCGGTCACCGTGGCGGGCGCGCAGGCCGGCGGGCTGCCGCCGACCGGCCCGGCCCACTGGGTCGTGTTCGCCGCCCTCCTCGGGGCCAACTCCGGGCTGCAGATGGCGATCGCCCATCTCACCGAGCAGGAGGAGAAGCGGACCCGCGAGCGCACCGCGACCATCGCCGAACTCGAACGCACCAACACGGCGCTGCAGCAGGCCCTCGACGAGAACGCCGCGCTGCACGCCCAACTCCTCGTCCAGGCGAGGGAGGCCGGGGTCGCCGACGAACGGCGGCGGCTGGCCGCCGAGATCCACGACACCATCGCCCAGGGCCTGACCGGCATCATCGCCCAGCTCCAGGTCGTGGCGAACGCCCCCGACCTGGACCTCGCCCGCACCCATCTGGCCCGCGCCTCGGACCTGGCCCGCCACAGCCTCGGCGAGGCCCGCCGCTCCGTGCACAACCTCGCCCCGGTCGCCCTGGAGCACGACGGGCTGCCCGAGGCCCTGAAGAAGACGGTCACGGAGTGGGCCGAACGCACGGGAGTCCGGGCCGAGTTCACGGCCACCGGACGCGTGGAACCCCTCCACGACGAGGTCTCGGCGACCCTTCTGCGCATCGCCCAGGAAGCCCTGTCGAACGCGGCCCGGCACGCCGCCGCGGGCCGCGTCGGCGTCACCCTCACCTTCCTCGGCGACGAGGTCATCCTCGACATCCGCGACGACGGCCACGGCTTCGACCCGCTCGCCGTCCCCGAACGCACCAGCAGCGGCGGCTTCGGCCTCGCCGGGATGCGCGTGCGCGCCGAACGCATCGCCGGCACCCTCACCGTCGAGTCCGAACCGGGCCACGGCACGGCCCTGTCGGCTCGCGTACCGTTGGTCCGCCATGACCCGTGACATCTCCCTTCTGGTCGTCGACGACCATCCCGTCGTACGGGACGGTCTGCGCGGCATGTTCGACAACGCCCCCGGCTTCCGCGTGCTCGGCGAGGCGTCGAACGGCGTGGAGGCGGTGGCCCTGACCGCGGCCCTCGACCCCGACGTGGTCCTGATGGACCTGCGCATGCCGGGCGGCGGCGGGGTCGACGCCATCCGCGAGCTGACCCGCCGCGCGGCCCGCGCGAAGGTCCTCGTCCTCACCACGTACGACACCGACTCGGACACCCTCCCCGCGATCGAGGCTGGCGCGACGGGCTATCTGCTGAAGGACGCCCCGAGGGAGGAACTCTTCACGGCGGTCCGCGCGGCGGCGGAGGGCCGCACCGTCCTCTCCCCGGCCGTCGCCTCCCGCCTGGTCTCGGCCGTCCGCACCCCCGCCCACGAGCCCCTCTCCGCCCGCGAACGCGAGGTCCTTGCCCTCGTCGCCCGGGGCACCGCCAACCGCGAGATCGCCCGCGAACTCTTCATCAGCGAGGCCACGGTCAAGACCCACCTCACCCACCTCTACGCGAAACTGGGCGTCAAGGACCGCGCGGCGGCGGTCGCCAAGGCCTACGAACGGGGCATCCTCGGCTGACCCGCGGACGGCCGCCCCTCAGCCCGTCAGCCTTCTCGCCCCCTCGCCCCCTCGGCCCCTCAGCCCGTCACCCGCAGCAGCAGCACGCACCGCGCGGGCACCGTCACCGACGCGCCCGCCCGGTGCACCACCCCCGGCCCCTCGTCCTGGTCCTCCCGGGACGTGTCGACGACCACCTCGTAGCGGTCGGCCCACGGGCTGCCCGGAAGGGTGAAGTCGGCCGGGCGGTCACCGGCGTGCAGGACCGTGAGGAAGCTGTCGTCGAGGATGGGCGTGCCGCGCGCGTCCCGGCCCGGGATGTCCCGCCCCGACAGATACATGCCCAGCGTCGCGGCCGGCGCGTACCAGTCCCGTTCGGTCATCTCGGTGCCGCGCGCCGTGAACCAGGCCAGGTCGCGCAGCCCGTCCGCCGAGTGCGCGCGGCCGGAGAAGAACGCCCGGCGGCGCAGCACCGGGTGGGCGTGGCGGAGCGCGATCAGCCGGGCCGTGAGGTCGAAGAGGGCCTTCCAGCCGGGGTCGTCCAGCAGACTCCAGTCGACCCAGCTGATCTCGTTGTCCTGGCAGTACGCGTTGTTGTTGCCGCCCTGGGTGCGTCCCAGTTCGTCGCCCGCGACCAGCATCGGCACGCCCGTCGAGAGCAGCAGCGTCGTCAGCAGGTTCCGCAACTGCCGCCGCCGCAGCGCCCGTACGCGTTCGTCGTCCGTCTCGCCCTCGGCGCCGCAGTTCCAGGACCGGTTGTCGTCCGAGCCGTCCCGGTTCCCCTCGCCGTTGGCCTCGTTGTGCTTGCGCTCGTACGACACCAGGTCCCGGAGCGTGAAACCGTCGTGCGCGGTGATGAAGTTGACCGAGGCGTACGGCCGCCGCCCGCCCCACGCGTACAGGTCGCTCGACCCCGACAGGCGGTAGCCGAGGTCCCGTACGTCCGGCAGCGCTCCCCGCCAGAAGTCCCGGACCGCTCCCCGGTAGCGGTCGTTCCACTCCGTCCACAGCGGGGGGAAGGCCCCGACCTGGTAGCCGCCCGAGCCCACGTCCCACGGCTCGGCGATCAGCTTCACCCGGCGCAGCACCGGGTCCTGGGCGATGACGGCGAGGAACGGGGAGAGCATGTCGACGTCGTGCATCGAACGGGCGAGCGCCGCCGCCAGGTCGAAGCGGAAGCCGTCGACACCCATCTCCGTCACCCAGTAGCGCAGCGAGTCCGTGATCAGGCGCAGGACGTGCGGCTGGACCACATGGAGCGTGTTGCCGCAGCCGGTGTAGTCGGCGTACCGGCGGGCGTCCGACTGGAGGCGGTAGTAGCCCCGGTTGTCGATGCCCTTCAACGACAGCGCCGGGCCCAGCTCGCCCGCCTCGGCGGTGTGGTTGTAGACCACGTCGAGGACGACCTCGATCCCGGCCGCGTGCAGCGCCCGCACCATCCGCTTGAACTCGCCGACCTGCTGCCCGGTCGTGCCCGACGAGGCGTACGCCGCGTGCGGGGCGAAGTAGCCGATCGAGTTGTAGCCCCAGTAGTTGCGCATGCCCCGGCGCAGCAGATGGTCCTCGTGGGCGAACTGGTGCACCGGCAGCAGCTCCACCGCCGTGACCCCGAGCTTCACCAGGTGCTCGATCGCGGCGGGGTGCGCCAGACCGGCGTAGGTGCCGCGCAGTTCCTCCGGAATGCCGGGGTGGGCCATGGTGAAGCCGCGGACGTGCAGCTCGTAGATGACCGAGTCCGCCCACGGGGTCTTCGGGCGGCGGTCGTCGGACCAGTCGTCGTCATCGTGGACGACGACGCCCTTCGGGACGTGCGGCGCCGAGTCCCGTTCGTCGCGCACGGTGTCGGCGACATGCTGCTCCGGCCAGTCCCGGACATGCGCGTACACCTCGGGCGGCAGCCCGAACTCGCCGTCCACGGCCCGCGCGTACGGGTCCAGGAGCAGCTTCGCCGGGTTCCAGCGGGCGCCGGTCCACGGGTCCCAGCGGCCGTGCACGCGATAGCCGTACCGCTGCCCCGGCAGGACGCCCGGTACGAAGCCGTGCCAGATCTCATGGGTCAGCTCGGTCAGCCGCAGCCGGGTCTCCTCGCCCGCCCCGGAGAACAGACACAGCTCGACGGCCTCCGCCCCGCCCGCCCACAGCGCGAAGTTGGTGCCCGCGACCCCGTCGGGGCCCACCCGGAACCGGGCCCCGAGCGGCGTCGACGCCCCCGGCCACACCGGCCTCGGCTCCGGCGCGGCCTGCTCGCGCCGGCCGCCGTTCAGCACGGTCGCCGGACGCGCGGCCGGCACCCCGAGCGTCCCCCGCCCCCGTACCTCCGCTGCTTCCTCCTGCTCGGCTGCGCTCGACACCTCAGGCCTCCCGCGGCTCGTTGAGCGACGGGAAAGGGGAGCAGGGCGTCCCTGCACTGCTCCCCGTCACGTCGTCCTCCCAAGGGTTCTGCCCAGAGCACGCCTCGCACTCACGTTTCCCGGGGGCGTGCGCCGTCGTTGGGCCGCACGTGAACCACGCACAGACGCACGCGCGCCGCACCGGGGCCGCCCTCGCCGCCGCGCTCACCTGGGCCGGCCTGCTGGCCGGGGCCGCCGGATGCACCGTCGGACCGCCGCTGACCAGCGGAAAGGCATCCGACGACACGATCCGGGTCACTCCGGAGGACGGCAGCAAGGGCGTGCGCCCGGAGCAGCGCTTCGAAGTACGGGTGCCCAGCGGGCGCCTGGAGTCCGTCAAGGTGGTGAAGTCGCAGGACGCGCAGGAGTCACCCGTACCGGGCCGGTTCTCCGCCGACGGGCTGACCTGGCGCCCCACCGGCTCACCGAAGCTCGCCCTGGCCGCCCGGTACACCGTGGACGCGGTCGCCCTCGACGGCCACGGCCGCCGCTCGGCACGGCACGTCACCTTCACCACACATGTCCCGGACGAGCGTTTCATCGCCTACGTCACTCCGGAGAACCGGGCCACCGTCGGCACCGGCATGATCGTCTCGCTGGAGTTCAACCGGGCGGTCGAGAACCGCGCCGCTGTCGAACGCGCCGTCGAGATCACCGCCGAGCCGGCCGTCGAGGTCCGCCCGCACTGGTTCGGCGACGGACGTCTCGACTTCCGCCCCGAGACGTACTGGAGGCCCGGCACCCGCGTCACCGTCGGGCTGCGGCTGCGGGACGTGGAGGGCGCGCCCGGCGTCTACGGCCAGCAGCACAGGACGTTCTCCTTCACCGTCGGCCGCCACCAGGTCAGCGTCGTCGACGCGGCCAGGCACACCATGCGTGTGGAACGCGCGGGCGGCGTCCTCGCCACCCTGCCCGTCACCGCCGGGGCGCCCAGGACCACGACGTACAACGGGAAGATGGTCGTCACCGAGATGCTGGAGGTGACCCGGATGAACGGCGCCACCGTCGGCTTCAAGAAGGCGAACGGCAAGGGCGAGTACGACATCCCGGACGTCCCCCACGCCATGCGCCTGACCACCTCCGGCACCTTCCTGCACGGCAACTACTGGGCCCCGGACGCCTTCGGCCGGGCCAACGTCAGCCATGGCTGTGTGGGCCTGCGCGATGTGAAGGGCGGTGACTCCGGCACCCCCGCGGGCTGGTTCTTCGACCGCAGTCTCGTCGGGGACGTCGTCGAGGTGATCAACAGCAACGACAAGAAGGTCGCTCCCGACAACGGGCTCGGAGGGTGGAACATGGGCTGGAACGAGTGGAAGGCGGGTGCCGCGGTGAAGTAGAGCGACAGGGCACCGGCTTTGCGCCGACATCGCACGACCTCGCCGTGCGCGCATGATCATCGAAGTCGGGATCGATTGGGACTGAACGGTGACATTCACCGAGGCCAAATCATTCCGATCATCTGGTTAATGTACGAGCGTACGCGCACGCTGCGCGTAGGGGTGCGGGCCTGATCAGGCCGTGCGAGGGGAGAA
Organism: Streptomyces griseiscabiei; assembly: GCF_020010925.1. Classification (NCBI taxonomy): domain Bacteria; kingdom Bacillati; phylum Actinomycetota; class Actinomycetes; order Kitasatosporales; family Streptomycetaceae; genus Streptomyces; species Streptomyces griseiscabiei. The sequence goes on from NZ_JAGJBZ010000002.1 coordinate 554,079, forward strand.
CAGAGAGTTGAACGGGCGACCGATATCGGGGGCGTCGGTTGGCGCGCGGACGCGGCGGCGCAAGGGGGCCCTGGCGATGCTGCCGGTCCTGATGCTCCTCGCCGTCACCGCGTGCGGCGGAGGCGGGGGTTCGGACTCCGGCTCCGGCGGCGACAAGGGGAAGGGCTCCGACAAGAGCGCCTCCGACAAGGCGGCGGCCACCGGGGCCTCGGAGGCGGTGGTCTCCATCGCCCCGAAGAACGGCGCCGATTCCGTGGCCACCAACGGCGCGCTCAAGGTGACCGCCACCAAGGGCAAGCTGTCCGAGGTCACCGTCGAGAACGACAAGGGCGAGAAGATCGCCGGTGAGATAGCCAAGGACGGCGCCAGCTGGAAGCCGTCCATCCACCTCAACTCGGCCACCGAGTACAAGGTCCACGCCGTCGCCAAGGACTCCGAGGGGCGTGAGGCGGCCGAGGACTCCTCCTTCACCACGCTGACCCCGAAGAACACCTTCGTCGGCATCTTCACCCCCGAGGACGGCTCGAAGGTCGGCGTCGGCATGCCGTTCTCGGTCCGCTTCACCCGGGGCATCACCGCCCCCGAGGACGTCGAGAAGGCCATCACGATCAAGACCGAGCCGGCCGTCGACGTCGAGGGCCACTGGTTCGGCAACGACCGGATCGACTTCCGCCCGGAGAAGTACTGGAAGGCCGGTACGAAGGTCACCGTCGACCTCAACCTCGACGGCGTCGAGGGCCGCGAGGGCGTCTACGGCGAGCAGAGCAAGAAGATCTCCTTCACCATCGGCCGCAGCCAGGTCTCCACGGTGGACGTCAAGAAGCTCACCATGAAGGTCGAGCGCGACGGCAAGGTCATCAAGACCATCCCGGTCACCACCGGCAAGCCCGGCATGGAGACCTGGAACGGCCAGATGGTCATCAGCGAGCGCCTCAGCGTGACCCGGATGAACGGCGAGACCGTCGGCTACGGCGGCGAGTACGACATCAAGGACGTGCCGGACGCCATGCGGCTGACCAACTCCGGCACCTTCATCCACGGCAACTACTGGGGCGGCGACGCCTTCGGCAACTACAACGCCAGCCACGGCTGCATCGGTCTGCGCGACACCCGCGGCGGCTGGGACCGCAAGGCGCCGGGTGCCTGGTTCTTCGACAACTCGATGATCGGTGACGTCGTGGTCGTCAAGAACTCCAACGACCGCATCGTCGACCCGGACAACGGCTACAACGGCTGGAACATGTCCTGGGACAAGTGGAAGGCCTAGCCCTCCCCGCTCCATGTACGGCTCCGGTGCGCTGTGACACAGCACACCGGAGCCGTTGCCGTTAGTCCCCGTTAACCTGCCTGCATGACCGTGCATCTCGAAGTCACCGAAGGCGTGGGCACCATCCGCCTGGACCGCCCGCCCATGAACGCCCTGGACATCGCCACCCAGGACCGGCTCAAGGAGCTCGCCGAGGAGGCGGCGGACCGGGCCGACGTCCGCGCGGTCGTCCTCTTCGGAGGGGACAAGGTGTTCGCGGCCGGCGCGGACATCAAGGAGATGCAGGACATGGACCACGCGGCGATGGTCGCGCGGGCCCGTGCCCTGCAGGACTCCTTCAGCGCCGTCGCCCGTATCCCCAAGCCGGTCGTCGCGGCCGTCACCGGCTATGCGCTCGGCGGCGGTTGCGAGCTGGCCCTGTGCGCGGACTACCGGATCGCCGGGGAGAACGCGAAGCTCGGCCAGCCGGAGATCCTGCTCGGCGTGATCCCGGGCGCGGGCGGCACCCAGCGGCTGTCCCGTCTCGTCGGCCCCTCCAAGGCCAAGGACCTCATCTTCACCGGCCGGATGGTCAAGGCGGACGAGGCCCTCGCGCTCGGTCTGGTGGACCGGGTGGTCCCGGCCGAGGAGGTGTACTCCGCCGCGCACGAGTGGGCCGCGCGGCTGGCGCGGGGCCCGGCCATCGCGCTGCGCGCCGCCAAGGAGTGCGTCGACGCGGGCCTGGAGACCGACCTGGAGACCGGCCTCGCGATCGAACGGAACTGGTTCGCGGGCCTCTTCGCCACGGAGGACCGCGAGCGCGGGATGCGCAGCTTCGTGGAGGAGGGGCCGGGCAAGGCGAAGTTCGTCTGACGGTCCACAAGTTTCGCTGATCGACTTGCAGTTGACGCGATGTCTTACCCGCGTCCCCCGAAGGGGCGGTTTATCCGAGCCTTAAGACAGCCTTAAGGGAGTCTTGCCCAAGGCTCGTGGCGCTGACCGAAGTTCAGGGTGTCTGTGCAGGTCAGGTGGGCTGTCGTGGGTGGCTTGCTGCCGCTGGCATATGTCAAACGAAACTCCCGGAATGGTTGGTTCCGGGGGTTGTATTCCTGCGGAACGGCCCCGAAAGGGGCGCGGGGCGGCCATGATGGGGGCATGGCGGGGCTGGAGGGTATCGAACAGCCGCGGCGGCACGGGAGTGCGACCGCGGCGCGTTGGTCACCTGCGATCGAGGACGAACGGGCGCAGAAGGCACTGGAGTTGTTCGGCAACCCGACCGAGCACGAGGTCCCGCTGCCGTCCCGTCCCGAGTCCGCGGCGACGGCCCGCAGGCTCGCCCAGGTCGTCGTGCTCCGCCAGTGGCGGCTGTCGCCGAAGATGACCGAGGACGCGGTCTTACTCGTCTCCGAACTCGTGGGCAACGCCGTGCGGCACACCGGCGCCCGCGTCTTCGGACTCCGTATGCGCCGCCGCCCGGGCTGGATCCGCGTCGAGGTCCGCGACCCCTCGCGGGGGCTGCCCTGTCTGATCCCGGTCCAGGAGACGGACATCAGCGGCCGGGGCCTCTTCCTGGTCGACAAGCTCTCCGACAGATGGGGCGTGGACCTGCTGCCGCGCGGCAAGACCACCTGGTTCGAGATGCGGGTGGCGGACCGGTGAGAGGCCGTCCAGGGCCCCGCCTCGCCGGGGGCGCGGGGCTGTTCCCGACATGCGGCTCCACCGCGTGGGCGCGACCAGCCGCGACGAACCCGCGGTCGCCACCCGGCAGAAGCCCTCACGGCGCCCCGCACCCCGCACCCGTCGGCAGGCGCCACGCATCTCCGTCAATCGGGCCAATCGCCCGAATTCCCTCCCGGCCTCCCTATAAAGGTCGCGTGACCACGCCCCGCGCCTCCCTAGAGCAGCACCCCGTCAGCCGGCACTCCGTCGGGCGGCATCCCGTCAGGCGGCACCCCCTCAGGCAGCACAGCCTCGTGCAGCGCGCCCTGCTCGCCGCCGCCGTCCTCGCCGCGGTCGCCGCGTGCGGTTCCGGGACCAGGACCGACGAGCAGCAGCAGCGCATCCGGGCCGACCGGGCCGCCGCCGAGGCGGAAGCCGCCGAGCGGAAGAAGAAACAGCGGACGGCGATCCGGGGACTGCACGGCATGCCGCCCGTGCTGGACCCCAAGGACGTCTACGCCGCCGACCGCCCGAACCGGCTCTCCCCGGTGGTCAAGGACTTCCCGTCCCGGGTCTACGTCCCCAACAGCGAGTCCGACACCGTCTCCGTCATCGACCCGGAGACGTACGAGATCGTCGAGACCATCCCGGTGGGCCGCCAGCCCCAGCACGTCGTGCCCTCCTGGGACCTCAAGACCCTGTGGGTCAACAACAACCGGGGCCACACCCTCACCCCCATCGACCCGAAGACCGGGAAGGCGGGCAAGCCCGTCGAGGTGCACGACCCGTACAACCTGTACTTCACCCCCAACGGCAAGTACGCCGTCGTCATGGCCTCCCTCGACCGCGAACTCGTCTTCCGCGACCCGCACACCATGAAGCGCGTCAGGACCGAGCCGGTCACCTGCTACGGCGTCAACCACGCCGACTTCTCGCTCGACGGCACGTACTTCATCGTGTCCTGCGAGTTCAGCGGGGAACTGCTGAAGGTCGACACCGAGAAGATGAAGGTGATCGGACAGCAGAAACTGCCGTTCGAGGGGGCCATGCCGCAGGACGTGAAGATCTCCCCGGACGGCAAGCGGTTCTACATCGCCGACATGATGGCCGACGGCATGTGGGTCCTCGACGGCGACACCTTCGCCGAACCGGAGCTGCTGCCCACCGGCAAGGGCACCCACGGCCTCTACGTCGGCCGCGACTCCCGCGAGATGTACGTCTCCAACCGCGGCGAGGGCACGGTGTCGGTCTTCGACTTCACCGAGAACAGGCTCACCAAGAAGTGGCACCTCCCCGACGGCGGCAGCCCCGACATGGGCGGCGTCTCCGCCGACGGCAAGGTCCTGTGGCTCTCCGGCCGCTACGACTCCGAGGTGTACGCCATCGACACCCGCACCGGGGAACAGCTCGCCCGCATCCCCGTCGGCAGCGGCCCGCACGGTCTCGCGGTCTACCCGCAGCCCGGCCGCTACTCGCTCGGCCACACGGGCATCTTCCGCTGACGACCGGCATGCACCGGTGACACATGACAACCGGGCGGGCTGACACGCCTCCATACGAGTGACGGTCCCCGGCCCGGCGCGGCGCAGCCGAGATGGTGCTGAGCATGATCACTTCTCGTGCGCGGCGCCGGGCCGCGGCCGTCGTCCTGTCCCTCTCCGCCGTCCTCGCCACCTCCGCCGCGACGGCTCCGGCGCAGCCCTCCGCCGCGGTGCCGGCCAAGGCCGCCGCCATGGCCTTCGCGGGGGCCGTCGCCCCCACCTGTCCCCAGTTCGAGGACCCGGTGCACGCCGCCGCCGACCGCCGGGTGGACGTCGGGCGCATCACCCCCGACCCGGCCTGGCGCACCACCTGCGGCACGCTCTACCGCAGTGACAGCCGCGGCCCGGCCATCGTCTTCGAGCAGGGCTTCCTCCCCAGGGACGTCATCGACGGGCAGTACGACATCGAGAGCTACGTCCTGGTCAACCAGCCCTCGCCGTACGTCTCCACGACCTACGACCACGACCTGTACAAGACCTGGTACAAGTCCGGCTACAACTACTACATCGACGCCCCCGGCGGCGTGGACGTCAACAAGACCATCGGTGATCAGCACAAGTGGGCCGACCAGGTCGAGGTCGCCTTCCCCGGCGGCATCAGGACGGAGTTCGTCATCGGCGTCTGCCCGGTCGACAGGAAGACCAAGACGGAGAAGATGAGCGAGTGCGAGGGCAACCCGCACTACCGCCCTTGGCACTGACCGCTGTCCACCCGGCACCGACCGTCGTCTACCGGGCGCTGAGCAGTATCTCCGAGCCCACCGGCCGGTAGCCCGCCGACTGGAACGCCCGCACGCTGCGGGCGTTCCCCGGCGCGATCTGCGCCCACAGCGGCTCGGCGGCGAGATGCCGGGCGGCGGTCACCAGCGCCCGGCCCAGCCCCCGCTGCCGCAGGGCCTCGTCGACCTCGACCGAGACCTCCAGCCGCCCGCCGATACCGCGGCCCGTCGTCAGCACACCGCCGTCCGCCGCCCAGACCCGTACGTCGTCACGCCGGTGCCGGGCGTACGCGACGCGCGGGTGTCCGGCGTCCACGATCTCCCGCAGCGGCAGCGGCGGTTCGCCCGGCAGGGGCGTGGCGACCAGCATCGCGTCGATCGTCTCGGACGTACGGCCCGTCCGTTCCATGAGGGCGGCGAGGAACCGCGGGTTCATGCTCGCCGAGAGCGCGTCGCACTCCGCCTCCGCGAGCGTCCGGTGGACCCACGCGGGGTCCTCGTCCGTGAAGACCACGGAATGGGCCGTGAAGCACAGCACGCCCGCGTCGCGCGGCGAGTGCTGGGCGACGACGGTCGTACGGCCGTCCGCCGGCGGGAAGACCCCCCGGGCCGCCGCGTCGAGAATGTCCCGCAAGCTCTCCATCGCCGCCGTGCTCCTTGAGTCTCCACCCACTGGAAGGCCCACACTCGCAGACATGATCGAGAACGGCACCGGCCTTTTCACCATCGGGCAGCTCGCCCGCGGCTCCGGTCTGTCCGTGCGCACCATCCGCTACTGGTCCGACGAGGGCGTCCTGCACCCGGTCACCCGCAGCGCGGGAGGCTACCGGCTGTACGACGCCGCGTCCGTCGCCCGGCTCGAACTCATCCGCACGCTGCGGGAGCTGGGGCTCGGCCTGGACGACGTACGGCGGGTGCTCGCGGGCGAGACGACCGTCGCGGAGGTCGCGGCCAGGCATGTGACCGCGCTGGACGCCCGGATCCGGGCGCTGAAGGTGACCCGGGCGGTGCTGTCGACGGTGGCGCGACGCGGCTCGACCGCGGAGGAGATGACCCTGATGAACAGACTGGCCCGGCTGTCCGCCGCCGAACGCGGGCGGATCATCGACGACTTCATGGAGGAGACCTTCGGGGGACTGGACACCGCCGACCCCGACATCCGGACACGGCTGCGGTTCAGCCTCGCGGATCTGCCGGAGGACCCCACGCCCGAGCAGGTCGACGCCTGGGTGGAGCTGGCCGAGATGCTCCAGGACCCGGCGTTCCGGGCGCGGATGCGGCAGACGGTCGAGTTCAACGCGGCCGACCGGGGGCCGCAGGTGGCCTCGGGCACCTCGCTGTGGTTCATGAGCCGGTTGGTGCGGCTGGCGGGGGAGGCGCTGCGGGACGGCGTCGACCCCGCCTCGCCCGCCGCCGGTGAGGTGCTGGCCGGGCTGCTCGGCGACGCGGACCGGGCCGTCCTGCTGGAACGCGTCACCTCGGCGGCCCACGCCGAGCTGGCCCGGTTCCGGGAGCTGGCTTCGCTGGTGCGGGGCGTGGAGCCGCTGTCGGCGCACACGGAGGAGTTCGCGTGGGTGGTCGCCGCACTGCGTGCGCGCACGGCCGGTTAATCTGACCTGCGTCAGTAGGACAGTCGGCAGGACTGCCTGGAAGAGGCAGAGCACCAAGAAGGGGCGGACCGGTGGCGGACATCGAGGCAGCGCGCAAGGAGTTCCAGCGGATCGACGCGGACGGCGACGGTTTCATCACCGCCGCCGAGTTCAAGACCGCCCTGGCCCAGGAGGGCGACTGGAACGTCACCGAGTCCGTGGCGGAGGTCATCATCCGCACCCGCGACCTCAACGGCGACAAGCTCCTGTCGTTCGACGAGTTCTGGGCCCACCTGAACAAGTGAGCCGGGCCCCGGGGGCGCCTTCCGTCGAGTACGACGGGGGCGCCCCCGCGGCGTATCCGGAACGGGCGGGCGGGGCGGGTGAACGGGCGGGCGGGTGAGCGGGTGAATGTGCCGGAGTACCGGAATAGGCGGGCGCACGGCGAGGTTGGAGCCGAGTAATACATGCACACGCATGAAACGCGACGCACTGTGACCCACTGCGACCCAAGGGGCGACCTGACATGAAGATCGGCATCATCGGCGCGGGCAACATCGGCGGCAACCTCACCCGACGGCTCACGGCCCTCGGCCACGAGGTGTCCGTCGCCAACTCCCGGGGCCCGCAGACCCTCACCGCGCTGGCCGAGGAGACGGGTGCGACCCCGGTCCCGGTGGCGGAGGCGGCACGCGGCGCCGAGGTCGTGGTGATCACGATCCCGCTGAAGGCCGTCCCGGACCTGCCGTCCGGCCTCCTCGACGGCGCGGCGGACGGCGTCGCCGTCCTCGACACGGGCAACTACTACCCCCGTCAGCGCGACGGCAGGATCGCCGCGATCGAGGACGACGGCCTCACCGAGAGCCGCTGGACCGAGCGGCACATCGGCCACCCCGTGATCAAGGCCTTCAACGGCACCTACGCCCAGGACATCCTCGACCGCCCCCGCCCCGCGGGCGCCGCCGACCGCCTCGCCCTCCCCGTCGCCGGCGACGACGAGCCGGCCAAGGCCAGGATCCGCGCCCTCATCGACGACCTCGGCTTCGACACCGTCGACGCCGGCGGCCTCGACGACTCCTGGCGCCAGCAGCCCGACACCCCCGTCTACGGCCTCCGGGCCGGCACCGAGGCCGTGACCAAGGCCCTGGCCGAGGCTTCGCCGGAGCGGCCGGCGGAGTTCCGGGCGTAGCGGCACGGACTCGGCGCGGACCGGGCCGGCGGCCGGCGCTCAGCCGCCGGCCCACTCCCGCAGCGCGGCCTTGCTCGGGAAGGCCGCCACGTTCTTGTCGACCGGGTGGTCCGTGTGCTGGTGGAAGCGCCACCTGGCCTTGATCCGGGGCTTGCCGGCGGTGACGTAGTCCGCTATCCAGAGGCCGTCGCCGGCGTAGGACCGTGGAGTCGACGGTCAGCCAGTAGGTGCGGTTGCAGTAGAGGATCACGCGGTGACGCGGGCGGAGTTCCTTGACCCTGCGGAGGAAGCGGTCCTTCTCGGCGTTGCTCGCGTGGGTGCCCTCGCCGGTCGTCTCCCAGTCCACGGCGAGGATGTCCCCCGCCCTCTCCGGGGCCTTCCCGACGAAGTACTCGGCCTGCGCGGCCAGGTTCCCGGGCCACAGGAAGTGGTAGAAGCCGACGACCAGCCCCGCCGCACGAGCGGTCCTGGTCTGGGCGGCGAGCTTGGGGTTGGTGTACGTGCGCCCCTCGGTGGCCTTGACGAACACGAAGGACAGGCCGGTGGTGTCGTAGGAGGAGGACTGGTACGAGCTGACGTCGATGCCGCGCAGCATGGGGTCTCCGGAGCGGGATGTGGGGGGAGTCAGACGGGGGCGGTCATGTGCTCCGCCAGGGTCGTGAGGTTTCTGAGCAGGGCGGGGGGCGGAACGGCGAGGTCGAGGGTGTGGGCGACGACGGTGATGCCGGAGCCGCGGATCGCGTGCGGGACGGGGGCGGGGGTGGAGGCCGTCGCCGCGTAGACCAGGTGGCCCCGGGGGAGGCCCAGGGCCGTGCAGTAGGCGAGCAGTTGGTACAGGTGGGACGTGGGGGGCGTGGCGGGGGAGACGTAGGTGTACTTCGCGTCCGCCACCGAGACGGGGCGGCCCTCGCGGTAGAGGACCAGGTCGGGCCGGAAGGGGACCCGGGAGCCCTCGTCCAGGCGGTGGTGGGTCTCCTGGGCGGCACAGCGGATGCCGTGCCGGGCGAGGGCGGTGGTGAGGGCGACGGTCAGGAAGCGTTCGAAGACCGCCGGCATGTCGAGCAGGAAGCCGTCCGTGGGCAGCGGGGTCCCGCCCTCCGGCTGGGCCGAGCGGTGGGAGAGGAGCAGTTCCGCCAGGCGCAGGGCCGGGGCGTAGCGGGAGTTGAGACGGGTCGGGGTCCAGCCGGGGAGGGGCGCGCCCGGGTGGAGGAGGCGCACCCCGCGCAGATGGTCGGCGAGGTGGCGCAGCGCCAGGCGGGTGGCGGTGGGGACGCCCGGCAGACGCGTGGCCAGGTGGAGGGCGGCGAGGAGGAGGCGGTTCTCCGCGATGTCCGGGGTGTGATCGTCGTAGCGGACGGCCACCGGGAGGGGCAGGCCCACGCGGCGGAGCTGGTCCGCCGTCCGGATCCGGCCCCTGATCAGCGGCAGATCCTCCTCGACCGTGCGGTAGCCGTGCAGGACGCCGGACTCCAGGGTGCGGCGCGTGGTACGGGCGAGGAGGTCCGCGAGGGCGGGCAGCAACTCGTCGCTCGTGGCCGCGGTGACCGGGTCGGGCTCCGGACGCCAGGGGTCGGTGGGGGAGTAGGAGAGCAGGAACAGCAGGTCGCGGACCGGGAGTTTGGGCCGGAGGAGGAGTTCGATCGCCCCGCCCGCCGGGGTGCGCAGCCGGACCAGGCCCACCTTCTGGTGGCCGGCCACGCGCCATCGGCCGCCGGGGGCCGGGGCCAGCCGGACGAGACCGGGTGCCGAGAGCAGGGCCGCGACCTGGTCGGCCGTCAGGTCCCGTACGGTGCCGGGACCGGTCTCGTCGATGGTCAGCCGGAGCGGGGGCAGGGGCGGCGCCGGGCGCATACCGGGTACGGGGCGCACGCCCGGCGTGACGGAATCGGGGTGCACGTCCGTCATGAGCCCAGTGCCCTGCGCAGGGAGGCCAGGCCGTACTCCTCCTCGACGTCCACCCCCGTGCCGTACGACTGGTCCTCCAGGAGCGGCAGGATCTGCGTGCGCCAGATCAGGTCGAGACCCTCGGGGCGGGTCGCGCCGGGTTTCATCAGATAGGACGGGCCGATGGCGCGGTCGGCGTCGCCGAGGCGCCGGTTCAGCTCGTCCAGCAGACGGGCGGCAATCTCCGGCAGGCCGTGGCGGCGCAGCCAACGGTCCAGCAGGCCGTGCACCGGCTGCTGTTCGGGGGAGAGCCGGCGGAAGGCGAAGCGGCGGCGCATCGCCGCGTCGATGAGCGCGATCGAACGGTCGGCCGTGTTCATCGTGCCGACGAGGAACAGGTTGGCCGGGAGATGGAACGGGTCGTGCGGACTGTACTGGGTGGTGACCGGCTCCTCGCGGTACTCCAGCAGGAAGTACAGCTCGCCGAAGACCTTCGCGAGGTTGGCCCGGTTGAGCTCGTCGATCACCAGGACGTACGGGTTCGCCGGGTCCTTGCGCGCCCGCTCGGCCAGCAGTTTGAACGGGCCGGGGACGACGTCGAACACCACCGACCCCGGGGCGCCCGCCCCGCCGTCGCCGCGCACCGGACGGAAGCCCTCGAAGAAGTCCTCATAGGTGTAGGAGGGGTGGAACTGCACGAGTTCCACGCGGTCCGGTCCCGCCAGATGCCTGGCCAGGGCGCGGGCGAGATAGGTCTTCCCGGTGCCGGGCGGGCCGTGGAACACGAGCTGACGCTGCTCCTGGAGCTGCTGGGCCGTCTCCGCCAGCCAGGGCAGCGGCATCAGCAGGTGTTCGGCCAACTCGGCGGTCACGGGAGGCAGTTCCAGGGGTTTGGTGACATCGGCCTCGATCAGCGGTTCGGCGACGACGTCCTCCAGGCCCGCGCGCTCCGCGAGTTCGGCGGCCACGCTGCTGATGTCGTACACCGTGGGCGGCCGGGTCAGCCGGTTCTGGACGGTCTGGGGGAGTTCCGAGCGTTTCAGCGGGCGCTCGGCGGTGGCCCAGCGCACCGGCAGACGCCGGGCGTTGTCGAGGCCGTCCGCGGTGTCGTACACCGCCGGGCCCTGGACCGTGCCGACGTGGACCTCGTCCGGCGTGACGGTGGCCACCAGGTCGCCGGGCCGTATGAGGGTGAGGAAGGCGTGCAGTTGGTACACGGACTGTCCGCGTGACTGGGTGCTGTCGTCGGGAAGCCCTTCCAGCACCGTCCGCTGGATCTCCTGCTTGGCCGTGCCCGCCGGGATGCCGGGCAGTTCCTTCCAGGACACCGAGCAGTAGCCCCGCGCCAGCCAGTCCGGTACGAGATCGCGTCCGTCGACGTTGGCACCGCGCACCAGCCAGCCCCGCTGGTCGTGCTCGACGGTGGCGTGCCGCCAGCGGCCCACCCAGGGTTCGGCGTAGAACCACACCGGCTCCTTGCTCCGCGCCTCCAGGATTCCGCGGAGTTCGAGCAGATCACGGTCGTCGTCGCCGGTGACCCGGGGCAGTTCGTCCGTGAACGCCTTGACGATCTCGTGCTTGTGGTGAGCGCTGGCGATGGGCTGGAAAGTGTCCGGGAAGAGCGCGTGGAGGAGTACGTGGATCTGGGCGCGGCCCTTCTTGTGGCCGACCGAGTCCTGGATGCCCAGGCAGAGCCTCCGCAGACCCCAGGGGTCGTCGTTCAGCAGCGCGGCCCGCTCCCCCGGCTCCCGCCCGGCCAGCCGCTCCACCAGCAGGACCAGGATCTGGAACTGTGCCCACCGGTAGTTGAGGAACCCCTGGCCGCCATGGAGAAAGCCCTTCAGACCCGGCTCCAGGGCCTCCGGCACGACGACCGGCCGGGCGGCCCAGGACAGCACCTCGCGCAGGATCTGGAGCTTCTTCGGCAGGCCGATCTGCTCAGGTACCAGCGGGGCCATGTTCACGAAGAGCAGCTCGGCCGCGAGGACGATCGTGTCGTCGGGCGCCCCGGCGAGCTGCCGGCCCAGCTTGACCAGGAAGGTGTCCGAGGACTCGTCGGGCCGGTCGACGAACCGGGCGCGCAGATCAGCGGCCGTGCCGCCCGTCCAGGCCTCCAGGTCCGGTGAGAAAGCGGACCTCCCGGTCAGCAGCCCGTCGCGGAACATCCGCTGTACCACTGCCACGACTTCGGCGCCGTCCGGCCTTTCCGCCACAGTCCCACCCGTCCCTCGCCCGTTCCGAGACGCCCACCCTAGAAGGGTGGCGGGGACTCGTCACGACGAGGGACGGCCAGGTGTCACCGTGGGCGCCGACTCCGATTCCGGCGCTGACTCCGGCTCCGGTACTAACTGCTGCCGCTGGAGCGGCCGAAGAACTCGATCTCGGCTATGGCCACCTGCTTCTTGTCGTCGGCGCCGAAGGAGGAGCGGATGGTGAAGCGGACGGTTTCGGCGCTGCCGACGCGGAACTTGCGGCTCTGGGCGCCGGCGGTCTGGTCGAGGGTGATGAACTTGGTGGACTTGGTGCCGTCGGCGGCGGTGATGGTCGCCTCGATGCGGTGGGGGCGGGCCGAGTCCGCGAGCTGGTCCGGCTTCTTCGAGACGCCCGGCGTGATGACCACGTCCAGCAGGCGGAGGGGCTGCTCGAAGTGGGCCTCGATCCACTCGCCCTCGCCGGACTGGGTGACACCCGGGCCCCACCAGGTGTTGTTGTAGTTGTCGAAGGCCAGCTTCGGCTTGTGGCCGGGGAACGAACGGGACGCCTTGTAGGTGTCCGCGTAGACCCTGGTGCGCTTGGCGAAGTGGTCGCGGGCCGCCTGGTAGCCGTCGTCGGCCTGGAAGGCGAGGGTGACGACCAGGGCGAGGACGACGGCGGCGACCACCCAGTTCATGATCGCGCCGAAGCCGCGGCGCAGGCGGGGGCGGTCGCCCGCCCACGGGGTCTCCGTGTTGCGGCCGTTCAGTACCCGGCGCCACCACGGCAGCCGTCCCGGCGTCTGAGGACGGCCGGCCATCGGCATCGCGCAGCGTGCGCAGAAGTGCCGGTCGGGCCGGGTCGGCGTCCCGCACCACGGGCAGGGCACACCGCCCTCCGTGCCGAACTCCGGGCCAGGGGTACGGACTTGGGGGCGCTGGACGTCGGGGCGGCCCGGCAGTACGGGCGCGACGGCCGGCTCCGCCGGGGCTCGGGGCTCGGGGTCCGCCACCGGGACGAGGAGGGACCTGGCCCGGTCGGCGGCGGAGGGGGAGGCGACGGGGGGTGCCGTGGGTGTGGGGAGGGGGGTCGTGGGGGCCTCGTCGTCGTGCCGGGGGTGAGGCGCGGGGGCCGGCTCGGGGGTGGCCGCCGGGGGAGCCGCCGTCGCCGTGCCGCCGGCGGGGGCCGGTTCGGCGGCGGGGGGTGCGTCCGCCCGTACCGTCGTGGCGCTCTCGGGGGCGCGGACGGTGGCCGCGGCCGTTCCCTGTCCGCCGGTGTCGTGGCCGGTGCGGGCCGTGCCCGTGCCGGCGCCCGGGTGGGCGAAGGCGTCCCAGCCGGGCTCGCGAGCGGCACCGTCGGGCGCGGCGGCAGGGGCAGGGGCCGGGTCCGTCGTACGGGCGGCGGTCGCCGGGGCCGGGGCGTCGGCCGTGGCGGCGCCCGCGGTCGCCCGGGCCGGGGTTCCGGACCAGCCGAGTACCGCGCCGCAGGCGTCGCAGAAGGACTGGCCGGGCTCCCCGCGGGTTCCGCATTCGGCGCAGCTCTGGGCCTGGCCGGTGCCGGGGGTCGGGCTGGTCATCTCTCGGGGATCCTTTCGGCGGCGGTCACCTGGACCGTGTAGGGCATATGGGCGGGGCGGGCGGCGGCCACCAGGCTGTCCAGCCGGTGTTCGTCCGCCGGGGTGGGGTCGGGCAGGCGCAGGAGTACGTGCAGCCGGGGGCGGGGCTCGCCGGGGACCGGGCCGAGGGGGCGGGCGTCCCAGGCGGCGGCACCGCTCTCGGTGATCTCCGGGGTCACACCGAAGACGAGGCGTACGGCTTCGGAGAGGCCCCGGCGGGTGCCGCGCACCCGGTGCAGATACGCGGCGGCGGCGACGGCCGCGCGCAGCCGGTCCTCCGGTTCCGTGCCGTCGGTCTCGGCGCCCACCCAGCCGGCCAGCCACTGGGTGAAGTCCACCGGGGCGAGGGTCGGGGTGAAGTAGGAGTCCAGGCAGTCGAGGACGGAGAGGATCGGGGCGAGGACGTCGTCGAGGCCGCCGACGAAGCGCTGGGCGAGGTCGTCGTCGGCGAACACGGCGGGGAGCATCGTGCCGATGGGGTGGGAGGAGCCGAGGTTGTCTATGGAGCCCCTCATGTCCGGCCGCCCAGTTCTCCGCGCCCCTTACGGGGCCCGGGGCTCACGGCTTGTCCCCGATCACTCGGACCCGGTGGTCGAAGGAGAAGACCAGGGACGGGGGCGAGAGGTCGATGCGGTTGGTGGGGTCGCCCCGTTTGCCGGTGAGGGGGTCGGCGGGGTGGAGCTGGACGTCGTCGACGAGTTCGACGCCGGGGACGCGCTGGAGGACGGCGAAGACCTCGCCGGACTGGACGGGGCGGCCGAAGGGCCAGCCGCGGCCGTCGGCGCCGCCGGTCAGCGGGTCGAGGTGGCGGTAGAGGGCGTCGTGGGCCTGGCGGCGCACCCGGTCGGTGTCGGTGCCCCGGAAGGCGTGGAGGGTCGCGACCACCGTGACGCCCTGGTAGAAGGGCGGGCCGACCGCCAACCGCGTGCCGATCAGGCGCCGTTCGTCCAGGTGGCGGGTGATCCGGCGCAACAGCGCGTCCCCGGGGACCAGTTGCTCGAAGCGGAGCCGGCCGCCGGGGTCCGGGACGGCCTGGGGGACCACCAGCACCCGTACCGCGTAGGCCCCGTGCTCGCCCTCCTCGCCCTCCAGGCAGGTGATGCGGGCGGTCTCGGGGGCGGCGCGGCGGGCCAGCTCCTCGTAGTCGCGCAGGGTCACGGCACGCTCCTGGGCGCGCAGGGTGATCGGTGCCCGGACCTTCGCCTCCGCCACCGTCTCCGCGTCGACCCCGCCGCGCGCGGCCTCCCGGTTGACGACCTCGGAGACGTACGGGACGGAGGTGCGCAGCACCCGGATGGCGCCCCGGGCGACGTTGCCCGCCCGGCCCCCGCCGGTGCGGTAGCGCACGGCGCGGATCACGGACCCCTTGGGCGCGACGGCCCCGTACGCGCGCAGGGTGCCGTCGGGTTCCCGTACCGCCGGGCCGAAGGCGATCTCGCCGGTGGCGGAGTCGAGGGTGATGTGCCGGTCGTAGGAGGTGGACGCGGCGAAGGACGGGACGACGTCCCAGTCGGTCCAGCCGTCGTGCTCGGCGGTCTGGAGCAGGACGGGCGGGGTGTCGCCGACCACGGGGTAGTGGGCGAGGCGCAGCCGCTGGCCGGGCAGACCGGTGGACTCGCCGAGCGCCTCGTCGTACACGGTCTCGGCGTGCACGACGGTGGTGGTGCCGCCGATGGTGAACGCCTCGGCGGCGCGCACGGTCGGCGAGGTGGTGTAGAAGGGCTGGTCGGGGAGGGGTTCGGTGACCCGGCAGCGCAGCCAGCCGGCCTCCTGGCCGCCGGTGCGGGACAGGGTGTGCGCGCCGGGCATGTGCAGGACCACCTCGCCCGGACGGTTCAGACCGCCCGTGCCGTCACGGTCGATCTCGCACTCCGTCCAGCCGTCCTCGGTCCACGCCTCCCAGACCAGCGGCGGCTGCCGCGGGTCCACACCGACACCGTCGACGACGCTGTCCAGTTCCAGCGCGAGCGCGCAGTGCGGGACGGCGGCGGTCAGCCCGAACAGCATGCAGTCACCGGGCCGCGGGGACTCCGCGAAGCACATCAGGTCCTTGCCCTCGGCGAGGTCGGCCGTCCGGTCGGCGACCGGCTCACCGGGCCGCTGGGTGACCAGATACCGCAACGCGCAGGGGACGACGCTCAGTTCGCGCTCGGTGGCGAAGACGACCGCCTCCTCGCTCTCGGTGCGCAGCGTGGCGACCTCCGTGCCCACGGGCAGCGGGACCGGCTCCTCCTGCGGCGCCGACAGCCAGAACGTCACGTCCGTCCGGGCGGCCGAGGGCGGGAACAGGGTGATGCCCACCAGGTCCAGGAACGCCAAGTGGTTCTTCTCCGGCACCCGGTTGAGCCGGTAGACGATCTGGTCGGCCATGTGGGCGACCGTCTCCACCAGGGTGACGCCGGGGTCGGAGACGTTGTGGTCGGTCCACTCCGGGGCCCGCTGCTGGATGTAGCGCTTGGCGTCGTCGACGAACTGCTGGAACCGGCGGTCGTCGAGGTTCGGGGAGGGCAGGGCCATCAGCGGTCGCTTTCGGGACGGTCGGGAAAGTCGGGACGGTCGGAGCCCCCGGAACCTCCGGAGGACAGGTCCGGCTCGTCGTGGGACGGGATGACGTAGAACGGGAAGACCAGGCTGCGCGGGTTGTTGGTGCCGCGGATCGCGTACTGGACGTCGATGAAGAGGACGCCCTGGTCGGCGCCGGCCGTCACCTCGACGTCGGTCACCTCGATCCGGGGCTCCCAGCGGTCGAGGCTCGTGTACACCTCGTGCTGGATACGGCCGGCGGTGGCCTCGTTGACCGGCGCGAACACCAGGTCGTGGATGGCGCAGCCGAACTCGGGGCGCATCGGCCGCTCGCCCGGCGCCGTCGCCAGGATGAGCCGGATGGCCTCCTCCACCTCGCGCTCCCCGCTGACCAGGGCGATGCCCCCGGTCGGCCCGATGCGCAGCGGGAACGCCCAGCCGGATCCGACGAACTGCTCGGCCATCAGTGGGCCGCCCCTTCTTTCTCGAAGCTGTCCTGAAGCTGTGTCATCCGAAGCTGTGTCATGCGAAGTCGTGTCATCCGAACGGGTACTTGATCGTGTTGACGGAGAAGATCCCCATCAGGTCGACCTTGACGCCCTTGAGGTTCAGCATGGCCGCGGCGCTGATCTGCACGGTGCCGACCGCGCTGAGCGTCGCCATGCCGGCCGCGCTGAGGTTGAGGGCGCCCGCCGCGGCGACGTTGACCGCGCCGGCCGACCGGAGGCTGACGATCCCGCCGCCCTGGATGGTGAGCGGGCCGCCGCTCCTGACGGTCAGGGCCCGGCCCGCCGTCAGGGACAGATCCGTACCGGCCCGCACGGAGACCGAGGTGCCGCCCTTGATGGAGACGGCTCCCTTGCTGTCCACCGTGATCTCGGTCTTCGTCCGGTCGAGGTTGATGATGAGCCGGTCGTTGCCGGTGGCGAGGCGTACGCCCTGCTTGCGCAGCCCGGTCTGCTGGCTGAGCAGGTCGACCCGGTTGCCCTCCCGGTCGGACAGGGTGTGCCGGATCGCCTTCTTCTTGACGGGGTCGTGCAGCCATACGTCCTTCACCGGGGTCGGCTTGTCGACGCCGTTGTAGAGACCGCCGATGACGAACGGATGGTCGAGCGTGCCCCGGTCGAAGGCGACCAGCACCTCGTCGCCGACGTCCAGCGGGAAGATCCCGCCGCCGCCCTTGCCGCCCAGCTGCACGGTCCGCGTCCAGTCGCTGACATAGGTGTCGTCCAGCCACGGGAACTGCAGCTTCACCCGACCCTGCTTCAGCGGGTCCTGGACGTCGGTGACCAGGGCGTTGGCCACGCTCGGCATCCTCGGCGCCGCCGTACCGCCCCCCGAGGTCAGACCGAACAGCGAGCGCCACTGCCGGCCGCTGACGGTCACCCAGGTCTCGTAGTGGCTGCCGTCGCCGAAGGTGTGCCGTACGGAGGTGCAGGTGTACTTGCCCTCGAACGGGGCGCCCACGTCGGAGAGCGTGATCGGCACACCGGGGCGCAGCAGCGGATTGCCGCGGACCATGACCTCCAGCTCCGCGAAGGAGGAGGTGATGTCGTCGGCGAGGGAAC
This sequence comes from Streptomyces griseiscabiei, assembly GCF_020010925.1. Lineage (NCBI taxonomy): Bacteria > Bacillati > Actinomycetota > Actinomycetes > Kitasatosporales > Streptomycetaceae > Streptomyces > Streptomyces griseiscabiei. Next base: position 571,805 of record NZ_JAGJBZ010000002.1, read on the forward strand.
CGGCCGCGTGCGTGACCTCGGTCTGCAGGTCGTACGGGGTGTCCGTCTCCACCAGCTTGGCGGCCTTGAACGGGTTCGAGGCCTTCTGCGGGGTGGTGCCGATGGCGATGCCCGGGTTGGCGCTCGCCTTCGTCGTCGCGGTGAGCTTCTTCTTCGTCGTCACGTTCCAGCCGCGCGCCTCGACCTTGTCGACCTGGTCGGCGGCGGTGACGGCGGCCCGGCAGCGCAGGATGTCCACGCCGGCCTTCAGCTCGTAGGGGTCCTTCTTCCCCGGGGCGGTGGTCGGGGGCGCGCCGGAGGCCGGCTTCGGCTTGACGAACTGGAACTTGCCCTTGGCGTCCAGCGACATCACCATCTCGTTCTCGTCGGCGAGCCGCGCGAGGAAGTCCCAGTCCGTCACGTTGGACTGGCTGATGAAGTCGTAGACGGTCTTGGTGGACTGCACCTGGCCGATCGGGACGCCGTTCATCCCGGCCAGCTTGCGGGCGATGTCGGCGGCCGTCTGGTTGCGGTACGCCGCCACCCTGCGCACCCGCATCAGCCGGTGGCCCGGGTCGTAGCCGCGGACCACGGTGAAGGTGCCGGTGCCGTCGTAGTCGGTCTCCATCCCGGTGACCTCGCCGGTGAACACCGGGGAGCCCGCGCCCTTGCCGCCGGCCACGGGGGAGATGACCACCAACGAGCCGAACCTGACGTTCAGTTTGCCCAGCAGCAGCCCGTGCGGGTCCCGGAAGGTGAGCCGGAACGCGCCGGGCACCCCGGCCCCGAGATCGACCCAGCCGCCGACCAGCAGATCGGCGTAGTCCGTCGGCAGCTTCCTGCCGTCGATGGTGACTTCGATGATGTTGGAGAAGGACGGGTCCCCGGCCTGGCCACCACCCATCAGTGGCTCACCTCCCCGGCCGCCGGGAGGACGAGTTCGGTGCCGGTGGGCAGCCGGTTGGGGTCGTCGATGTCGTTGGCCTCCGCGATCGCCCGCCACGCGGACGCGTTGCCGTACTCCCGCCACGCCAGCGACTGCAGCGTGTCGCCCGCCACGACCCGGTGCACGCTCCGCGCGGTGAGCGCGCCCGAGGTCGGGTTCTGGCCCTCGGTGCGGCTGGGAATCTCGTGCAGCGTCAGCCGGCAGGCGGCCCGGATCGGCACACCCGTCGTCCCGAACAGCGAGTACGTGACGTCCACGGAACTGACGTACGCCGTGAAACGGGCCGTCGAGAACGCCCCCCACTGGAACACCACCCACGGCGGCGACGGCTGCTTCGCGGCGAGGCTCTTGGCCGTCACCTCGCAGCAGGACAGCAGGGTGTCCACCTTCTTCAGCACGGTGGTGCCGCTCGGCTTGTCGGAGGAGTCGAGGAAGATCTCGACGTTCATCTCCCGGGGGTCCGGCCCCATGAACTCCGGCAGCGCGCCGTCGCGTACGGCCGCGCTCGTCGTCCGCTTCCACTGGGCGCCCTGGCGCAGTGTCAGCTCCGCCGGGTTGAACTCGAAGTTGAACGTCTTCTTCAGCCCGCCCGGTGTGGTGCTCGTGCCGACCGGCGGCTCGTGGATGGCCAGTGTGGCGCGCACGAGGCTCTTGCCCGCACCGCCCTTGCTGCCCTTCGCCATGTCCCTGTCCCTGTCCCTGTGTCCGTGCCTGTGTCCGTGCCTCGGCCGGTCAGTCCGTGAACCCGTGGTGCGTGATCTCCAGGACCTCGGTCGCCACGCTCGGGTTCGCCGGGTCCAGGGACGGGCCCTGCCAGCTCACCGGCAGGACGTCGATCAGGCCCCAGTGCGCCACCTCCGAGCCGTCCGCGCGCAGTGCCGCGATCTGCGCCGTCGGGCGCTTCACCCCCGTCGCCACGGACGAGATCCACGCCGCGACCTTCGCCGTGTCCGGGGTCAGCGGGCGCGTCAGCCGGATGTTGGAGAACGTCACGCGCGACGGGAACTGCCAGACGAACCCGTTGTTCCCGCCCTCCTGGCGGTGCTCGATCTCCACGGTCGAGGACAGCCCCTCACACCCGTTGAAGTAACCGAGGCTCTCGCCGTCGATCGTCAGGGTGAAGAAGATGGTGGAGCCCGGGTCGAGGTCGCGGGGCATCGGGGAGGGCCTTTCTGGTGGTGCGGGTCGGCGGGTCGGTGGCGTGGGGTTCCGGCCGGGGTCAGTGGCGGGGGTCGCGGAGTTTGCCGATCCGTTCGCGGTCCATACGGAGCTCGGTGCGGACGAGGCGGGTGATCCGGCCGATCAGCTTGTGCGTGAGCTCGTCCAGCTGGAAGTCGGTGAGGGCGCGGGGGTCGAGCTGGGCGCCGGGGGCGGCGTTCTCGTCCACGGCCGAGTAGGCGGGCGGGGCGGCGGCCGAGGCGGTGCGCTGCGGTGTGGCGGCCGGGGCGACCGCGGTGGCGGTGACGGGGGTGACGGCGGTCGTCGTGGTGGCGGGGGTGGGGCGGAGCGGGTTCTCCGGGGCTCGCTGGACGGGCACGGGCGCGGGCGAGGGGGCCGGTGCGGGTGCCGGTGCGGGAGTCCGGGGGGCGGTGAGTGCTCTGGCGGGGAGTGGGCTGAGGCGCTGGGGTGCCTGCGGGGGTGTCGTGGGGGCGACGGCGGGCGGGAGCGCGGTGCGCGACGGGGCGGTGGGCCGCCGGTCCGTCGTGAGGCGCTGTACCGCGGAGCCGGTGCCCGCTGATGCGGGACGGCGCAGGGGTACGGCGGCGGGGGCGGTCCGGCGTTGCACGGCCGGGGGCGCGGTGGGGGTGGGCAGGGCCGAGGTGAGGGCGCGTGTGGGGGTGAGGGGGCGGGCGGGGAGAGGGGATCGCGGAAGGGGGCGGGGGGTTGGGGTGGTGGTGGGCGGCTGCGGGTCCGTTGTGGCTGGTCGCGCAGTTCCCCGCGCCCCTTCCTGGGGCTGGGCGGGAGCCTTGGGGGTCGGCGGGGTGGGGGTGCGGGGTGCCGTGGCCGCTCGCTGTACGGGGCTTGTGCCGCCGCCGGGGGCCTTGGGCCCGGAGAGGGGCTTCGTGTCCTGGGGCGGGGTGGCGAGGGGGGCGCCGAGCAGGGGGCGTTGGCGGGGGGCGGGAGCAGGGGTGGAAGTGGGGGTGGAGGTGGTGACGGTGCGTTGGATCAGGTGGCCCGGCGGGGTGGTGGGTGTGGCGGGGCGGGCCTGGGATGCCGGGACGGGGCCGGGGGTGGGGGCGCCGAGGCCCATGCGCCTTGGCCGGGCGGGGGTGCTCCGCTGGACCGGGGCGCTGGCGGGGGAGGGGGTCGCTCCCCGGGCGCCGCTCGGGCCGGCTGCCGTGCCAGTCTTGCCAACCGTCTCGCCGCCGGGGCTGGTTGGCGTCGGCGACGCGCCGGCCGGGGCTCCGGCGGGCGGGGTCGTCGCACGGCTGGGGGTGGTTGCCGCCCGTTGGACGTCGACGGGGCCACCGGGAGGGATGGTCGGGGTGCGGCGGGGGGTGCTTGCCTTCGCGGCGGAGGCGGAGGCGGAGGCGGAGGCAGAGGCAGAGGCGGTGGTGGGTGTGGTGATCGGGGGGTCGCTCGGTGTGGCGCCGGGGGTGATCGGGGCGCGCTGGATGTCCGCCACCGGGGCGCCGGGGGCGGGCGTCCGTGTGGCGGGGGTGGCGGGGGTGGTGGGCGTGCGGCCGTGACCGGTCGTCGTAACGGGCGACCGGTCCGCCGTGTCACCAGGGCTCACGGGGGCACTGGGGCCGCCTGCGGTGCTACGAGGGCGGACCGGGGCGTCGGCGGAGCCGGTGGTCGTGGTCCTGGCGTCGGCCGCAGTACCGGTGGACCCCGTGACCGCCCGCTGGACGGCGACCTCGGCGGACCCGGAGGCGACCGGCGTACGGGCGGGACCGTGGCCCGTGTCGCCGGGGCCGACTGCCCCGCCGCTGGGGCGGGTTGCCGAACCGGTGAGGTTCCCGCCGGAGCCGACCGCGCTGCCAGGGGAGGCGCTCGCCGCACTCGTCGGACCGGCGGGGCTGGCGGTCGTGCCGCCGGAGGGGGCCGCGCCCCCGCCCGGGTTCGCTGTCGGGCTGTGAGGACCGCTCGCCCTCGCGCCGGAGCCGGCCGCCGAGGGGCCGGGGCCCGTCGCAGGGCCGCCCAGGGCGGTCGCCCTTCCGCCGGGGCCCGTGGTCGTCCCGGTGGGACCCGCTGCCGTACGGCCGGAACTCGGCGCCGCACCGGCGGAGTTGGTCGCCGCCCGCTGGACCGTGGGCCCTGCGGGGCGGGGGTCGGCCGACGGGTTGCCGGACGCACGCTGTGCGGTGTCACCACCGACGGGCGCCGTCGCCCCGCGCGGGCCGGCGGCCGGAGCGACCGGACGCGTACCCGAACCGTCCGAACCCGACGCACCGCGCACGGACGAGGCCCGCCCCGCCGGGGCGGCACCGCCCTGTGCCGTGGCACCACCGGAAGCCCCGCGCCCCGCCCCCGCGTCGCCCGCCACCGAACGCTGCACCGAGGGACCACCCGGCCCCGTACGGCGCGACAGGGCACCACCGGAAGCCGAGGGAGCCGACGAGCCCTGGCCCGGTGAAGTGAGGTTCGACGAGGGGCCGCCGGGTGCCGTGGACGCGGACGGGGTACCGCCCGGTGTCGTACGGCTGGACGGGTCGCCGCCGGAAGTCACGCGCCCCGGTGTCGTGTCGCCCCGCACCGACCGCTGCGACGCGGGGCCGCCGGGTGCCGCAGGCCCTGATGCGGTGCCGCCCGGTGCCGTACGGCCGGACGGGTCGCCGCCGGAAGCCACAGGACCCGATGCCGGCTCGCCCAGCACCGAACGCTGCACCGCCGCACCGCCCGTGGTTGCCTGCCGCGACGGGGTTCCACCGGAAGGTGCGGCCCCGCACGAGGGACCCTTCGACGCCGTACGCCCGCCACCCGGCGCCGCAATCCCGGACGGCGAACCGCCCGAAGACGAACTGGCCGCAGGCGAATCACCCGAAGGCGAGCCGCCCGCAGCCGACCCGCCCACAGGCGAACCGCCCACAGCCGAACCACCCACAGGCGAACCGCCCACAGCCGAACCACCCACAGGCGAATCACCAGTCGCCACGTGCCCGGACAAAGAGCCGCCCGACAACGTGGCCCCGGTCGAGGCACCCTCCGAAGCCACGCTCCCGGCGACCTCCGAGGTCCCCGTGACCTGGGCGGCCCCCGCGACCCGCGCGGCCCCCGTACCCCCGGCGGCCCCCGTGCTCCGGGGCCGCGAAGCCGGCAGCGTCCGGCGCTGGACGGCGGGTGACGCGGTGGGTGCCTTGGTCAGAGGGGTCGGGCGGTGGGGGGAGCGGGGTGGCACGGGAGTCACCCGGGGACCGGTCGGACGGGACGGCGTGACCTGGTGGGGCGCGCGCTGAACCGGCCGGGCGTCGCCGGGGACGTCGGCGCGCGGCTCCGGCTCGTCGCTCGCCACCGGCAGCGTGCGCGACGGCAGTTCGAGTCCGGCGACGGGCACCGCCGATGTGGTGAGGACGTCCCTGACCAGCCCGCCCGGCGCTCCGGGCAGGACGGCGTGGGACAGCGTCCCGGCGAAGGACGGGTTCTGCCAGGTGGTCAACCGCCCGCTGAACCCGGCGTCCGCGACAGCGGCCCGCCCGTCGGTGGCCCGCTGGATCGGGGCGAGCCCCTCCCACCCACGGACCTCGGCGGACGAAGCCGGACCCGTCGCAGGCGAACTGCCGCCCGAGCCCGCACCCGAACCGGCGGACGCACCCGAACCCGATCCGGCCCCGGCATCCGACCCGGCGGACGCCCCGGCACCCCCGTCCCGACGTCCCGTCGACCCGGACGCGCCGCGGAAGCGATCCAAGAACCCCACGTGTTCAGCCCTCCGACCCGCCCCGTGTCACGAGGGACGCGATCTGTTCGGTGTAGCGGCGGCGGTCGTGGTGTTCGAGGTCGAGGATCTCCTCGAAGCCCCAGTGGAAGTGGAAGGCGACGTACGCGATCTCCTCGTGCAGCCGGTCGGTCGCGTACGTCACGATTCCCCCAGGCGGCTCCCGCCGAGTTCGACCTCGAAGGGCTCGGAGCAGTGCGGGCACTCCACGGCCGCGCGGGTGTGGCCCTCCGCGTTGACCTGCCGGTAGAAGTCCTGGAGGAAGGCGAGGTCGGACGCGAACATGTTCTCCACGATCCCGTCGTGGACCATCGGCAGATTGCCCAGCCGGGTGATGACCCGGCCGAGCAGCACGACCGACAGATACGCCGGGTTCTCCTGCACACGGACGTCCCGGAGCGGGATCAGCTCGTCCCGGGCGGTGGCGAGACGCATCACGCCCTCCCGGTGGAGGTTGCCCGCCTCGTCGACGTAACCGCGCGGCAGTTCGAACGGGAACTCCGTCCGCAGCCGCTGCGCCACCGGCGCGACGGCCGGAGCCGGTGCCGCGGCCGGTGCCTGCGCGGCGGCGGGAGGCGCGGCGGTGGTGGGGAAGGCGGACACGGCCGCGGCCGCCTCCTCCTGCCCCGCACCCATGCCCGCGCCCGCCCTGGCAGCCGTGCGCCGCATTACTCGATGACCAGTTCTTCGAAGACGATGGTCACGGTCTCGGTGAGCGCGGACGCCTCGCCGGCCTTGAGGGTGCTCGCGTCGATCTTGCTGCACCAGGCGTTGCGCATGTTGTACCGCTTCACGGGGGTGTTCTGGTAATCCATCATGATGATCGACGCGTTCTTCCGCGCCGAGCCCATCTGACCGTTGATCGAGTCGTTGATCCAGGTGTTGAACGCGGCCGACTGGGTCATACCGCGGACCACCGTGCACTGCCCGTTCTTCTGCACACCCGGCAGAAGGTTGACCTCGGGCCGGCCCTGGGCCGAGTTCTGCTGGTACGTGATGACGTCCTGTTCGAGGGTGAGGCCGCTGACCTCCGCGAGGTACTCGACCATCACCCCGTCGATCTGCAGGCCGAAATTGTGTGAAGTAAGGGCGTCACCCGGCGCGAGACTCATCTGTTCTTCGTCCTTCTAAGGGGGCAGGGGCAAGGGGCTTGAGCGGGGAGGGGAGGGCGGAGGGGCGCGGGCCGGTGACGGCCTACTCCTCCAGCTCCCCGCTGCCGCTGGAGAACTGGGCCAGCCGGAAGATCACGAACTCGGCGGGCTTGACCGGGGCGATACCGATCTCGCAGATGACCCGGCCGAGGTCGACCGACTCCGGCGGGTTGGTCTCCTCGTCGCACTTGACGTAGTACGCGTCCTCGGGCCGCTGGCCGAACAGGGCGCCCTGGCGCCACTCGTTGACCAGGAACGCGGAGACGTTGCGCCGGATCCGGGCCCACAGCGCGTGGTCGTTCGGCTCGAACACCACCCACTGGGTGCCGATCAGGATCGACTCCTCCAGGTAGTTGAAGTACCGGCGGATGTTCAGGTAGCGCCAGGCCGGGTCGGAGGACATGGTGCGGGCGCCCCAGACGCGGATGCCGCGGCCCGGGAAGGCACGGATGCAGTTCACGCCGATGGGGTTGAGCAGGTCCTGCTCGCCCCGGGTGATCTGGAGTTCGAGGTCCACCGCGCCGCGTACGACCTCGTTGGCGGGTGCCTTGTGCACCCCGCGCTCGAAGTCGTTGCGGGCCCAGACACCGGCGACATGGCCGCTCGGCGGGATGACGCGGGACTGGCCGCTGGCCGGGTCGAAGACCTTGATCCACGGGTAGTAGAGGGCCGCGTACTTGGAGTCGTAGCCCGCGGTCTCCTGGCGCCAGACGCGGATCTGCCGGGCGTTGAGGCCGGGCGGCGGGTCGATGACGGCGACACGGTCGCCCATCAGCTCGCAGTGCGCGATCAGGCCGAGCTGGACGGCCTTCACGGCCTCCAGGTCGATCGCGCCGCGCTGGTAGGCGGCCATCAGGTCGGGCACCGCGACCATGGAGATCTCGTCCACGGCCTCCAGGCCGCCGAAGCCGGTGCGGTCGGCGGAGTCGCCGAGGTACTGGGCCGGGCCGGGGTGGGAGTCGTCCGCGGCCACGGGGGCGACGGGAGCCGGGGCGGCGGGGGCGGCCAGGGCCACGGTCTGGTTCTCGGGGCGCGCGAGCTGCGCGGCCGGGGCCGTCTCCTGGACCGTGATGAGCTTGGAGCGCTCCTTGACCTGGGTGACGACGTAGTTGCGGCCGCCCTTCTTGGCCGTCACGTCGAACGTCTCGACGGCCTTGTCGCCGTCCTTGACGATCAGCTTGAAGCGCTCGGCCGGACCCTCGCCCTCGGGGTCGGCGACCTCGACGCTGAGCGAACCGCCCGCGACGGCGGTCACGCTGAACGTGCCCAGCTGCTTCGGCTCGCCCGGCGGGAGCGCGGCCGGCGCGGCGGACCCCGTCACGGCGGCCGGACCGCCGTTCGTGGCGACGCCCTGGTCGGTGCCGCCCACCCGGACGACGTACGCGGCGCTGCCGCCGTTGTTGAAGAACCCGTACACCGAGTGCGCGAGGTAGTAGCCGTCGGTGAACTCGCCGAAGGCGGCGACGTACTGGGACCAGTTGGTCACCAGCGTCGGCTCGTTCAGCGGACCGGTCGGGGCCAGACCGACGAAGGCGGCGACGGAGGTGCCCACACCCTCGATGGGACGCGAGCCGCTGGCCACCTCCTCGACGTAGACGCCCGGCGACAGGTAGGACGGCATGCTCTGCTCTCCTTGGGGTACGAGACAGGTCGCCTCTCACCCTCACGCGCGAAGCGCGTCCCGGGAAACGTCCTCGGGTGCCAGATCGGGGGCATGACCCTTGCCCCGAGGGGCAGTCCGGCGCGGCGTCAGGGCACCGCGACCCTGCACCTTCTCCTCGTGACCGGGGCTTCGCCCGCCCGGTAGCGTCCCGGCGTGAGCCTTTGGACTTCCCTCGAACCCGCCTCCACGACCGTGGACCCGGGCGGCACCGCGACCGTACGGCTGCGGCTGCGCAACACCGGTGACGTGGTCGACGAGTACCGCTTCGAGCCGGTCGGCGACATCGCGCCCTGGACCACCGTGGAGCCGCCCACGCTCCGGCTGTACCCCGGGACGACCGGCTCGGTGGAGCTGACGTTCGCGCCGCCCCGGACGCCCGACGCGACGGCGGGGCCGAACGCCTACGCGTTGCGGATCATCCCCACGGAACACCCGGAGGCGACGACCGTCCCCGAGGGGAATCTGACGATCACGCCGTTCACGGAGGTGCGGGCGGAGCTGGTCCCGCCGACCGTGAAGGGGCGGCTGCGCGGACGGCCCAAGCTCGCGGTGGACAACCTGGGCAACACCAAGGTCACCGCGTCGGTCAGCGGGAGCGACAACGGCGACCAGCTGAGTTACGACATCCACCCCAGCAACGTGCAGATCGAGCCCGGCCGTGCCGCGTTCGTGAAGGCCACGCTGAAGCCGCGGCAGATCATCTGGTTCGGGTCCAAGGAGGAGCGGCCGTACACCTTCGCGGTGAAGCGGTCCGGGGTGACGCCGCTGGACGTCGAGGGCACCTATGTCCAGCGGAGCTTCCTGCCGGGCTGGCTCGCCACCTGCCTCGGGATCTTCCTGGCGCTGGGCATCACGTTCCTGACGATGTGGCTGGCGTTCCGGCCCACCGTGACCAGCGCCGCGGGCGAGTTCCAGGAGACCTCCGTCAGCACCCTGCCGCCGCCCACCCCTTCGGCACCGGCGGCCCCGACCCCGTCGCCGCCCACCCCCTCCGAGGCCGCGCCCTCCTCCGAGCCCCCGAAGGCCGTGGAGACGGAGAGCGCGGGCGGTGGCGGTGGCGACGACGGCGGCGGTGGCGGCTCCGGCGGTGGCTCCGAGGAGAAGAAGAAGGCCGCGCCCACGGCCGCGACCGCCGTACGGCAGCTGGCCGCGGCGGATCCGAACGGCCGGCACATCTGCTACCGCGCCTTCGTGACGGGCAAGGGCTGGACGGCCCCGGAGTGCGACGGCGACACGGCGGGCACGGTGGGCCAGAGCCGCTCGCTGAAGGCCCTCAACATCGCGGTGTCCGGTGTCAACGGCACGGCCGGCGTCGCGTTCGTCCACGACCCCGACTCGACCAACGGCCAGGGCACGTACGGCGGGAAGCCCTGGACGGGCGCGAAGGACGGCTTCGACAACTACATCGGCAGCTCCAAGGCGGGCGCCCCGGACATGCTGGGCTTCACCATCAACGTCGACGAAGGCGGCAGGGCCGTCTGCCAGTCGGTGCACCAGAAGGACCGGGGCTGGCAGAACCTGGCCTGCGACAAACCCGGCGAGGGAGAGCACTACATCTTCGGCGGCACCCTGGACAACGGCATCTGGCTCGAAGCCGTCAAGTTCACCGTCTGACAAGGCCGTTGGGGCGCGTGGTCGATGGCCGCCGGGGCAGCAGGACCTGCCCCGGCGGCTCCTGACCGCACGGTGACCGCCGCGTAGCGTCCCTCTGTGAGCCTTTGGACTTCCCTCGAACCCGCGTCGACCACGGTGGACCCCGGGGGTACCGCGACCGTACGGCTGCGGCTGCGCAACACCGGTGACGTGGTCGACGAGTACCGCTTCGAGCCGGTCGGCGACCTCGCGCCCTGGACGAACGTGGAGCCGCAGACGCTCCGGCTGTACCCGGGGACGACGGGGACGGTGGAGCTGACGTTCGCGCCACCGCGCACCCCGGACGCGACGGCGGGCCCGAACCCGTACGCCGTCCGTATCGTCCCGACCGAGCACCCGGAGGCCGTGACCGTCCCCGAGGGGAATCTGACGATCACGCCGTTCACCGAGGTGCGGGCGGAACTCGTCCCGCCGACCGTGAAGGGGCGGCTGCGGGGACGGCCGAGACTCGCCATCGACAACCTCGGCAACACCAAGGTCACCGCGTCGGTCAGCGGCAGCGACAACGGCGACCAGCTGTCGTACGACATCCACCCCGGCAGTGTGCAGATCGAACCGGGGCGCGCGGCGTTCGTGAAGGCCACGCTGAAGCCGCGGCAGATCATCTGGTTCGGGTCGAAGCAGGAGCGGCCGTACGCGTTCGCGGTGAAGCGGTCGGGGGTGACGCCGCTGGACGTCGAGGGCCTGTACGTCCAGCGGAGCTTTCTGCCGGGCTGGCTCGCCACCTGCCTCGGGATCCTCCTGGCGCTGGGCATCACGTTCCTGACGATGTGGCTGGCGTTCCGGCCCACCGTGACCAGCGCCGCGGGCGAGTTCCAGGAGGCGGGCGTCAGCACGTTGCCGCCCTCGGTCTCACCGCAGCCGCTGGAGTCCGCGAAGCCGGAGCCCGAACCGGAACCGGAGAAGGAGAAGGAGGCGGCGCCCTCCGAGGAGGCCGACGACGGGGGCGGCGGGGGCGGCGGGCCCGCGGCCTCGCCCGAGCCCGCCGAGGAGAAGGAGGCGGGTGTGCTGCCCGCGCGCGACGTCCTCCTGCGCAACCTCGCCACCAAGCTGTGCGCCGACGTCCCCGGCGAGGGAAACGGGCGCAGGGACGGCCGGGTCCAGCAGTTCACCTGCGACGACAGCACGGCGGACAACCAGCTCTGGAACCTGGAGGTCAAGGCCGCGAAGCAGGCGCCCGACGGCAGCGACCTCTTCCAGATCCGCAACGCCAAGGACCAGCTCTGCATGGATCTGCCGAACTACGGGGCGAACCCGATCCATACGAAGATCACGGAGTTCACCTGTGACGGCACGACCAGCGACAACCAGCTGTGGTGGCTCGACGAGCAGCAGAGCGGCGGCTACTGGATCCGCAACTACGCGAGCGACAACAAGTGCCTCGAGATCGCGGGCAACGAGGACACCCGCGACGAGGTGACCCTGATGCTCTTCCACTGCACCGTCACCGACGACCAGGAATGGCAGATCGTTCCTGCCGAGGGGGCCTGACCCGTGAGCCTGTGGACTTCGCTCGAACCCGCTTCCACGACCGTGGACCCGGGCGGCACCGCGACCGTACGGCTGCGGCTGCGCAACACCGGTGACGTGGTCGACGAGTACCGCTTCGAGCCGGTCGGCGACATCGCGCCCTGGACCAGAGTGGAGCCGCAGACCCTGCGGCTCTACCCGGGGACCACGGGGACGGTCGAGCTGACGTTCGCCCCGCCCCGCACCCCGGACGCGACGGCGGGCCCGAACGCGTACGCCGTGCGGATCACCCCGACCCAGCACCCCGAGGCGACGACGGTCCCCGAGGGGAATCTGACGATCACGCCGTTCACGGAGGTGCGGGCGGAACTCGTCCCGCCCACCGTGAAGGGGCGGCTGCGGGGGCGGCCGAAACTCGCCATCGACAACCTCGGCAACACCAAGGTCACCGCCGCCGTCAGCGGCAGCGACCACGGCGACCAGCTGAGCTACGAGATCCTGCCGGGCAATGTGCAGATCGAGCCCGGCCGTGCCGCGTTCGTGAAGGCCACACTGAAGCCGAGACAGATCATCTGGTTCGGCTCCAAGCAGGAGAGACCGTACGCGCTCGCCGTGCAACGGGCGGGCGTGGCACCGCAGTCCGTGGACGGCACCTATGTCCAGCGGGGGTTCCTGCCCGGCTGGCTGGCCACCTGCGCGGGGATCCTCCTGGCGCTGGCGATCACCTTCGCGACGCTGTGGTTCGCCTACCAGCCCAAGGTCGTCAGCGCCGCGGGCGAGCTGCAGGAGGCCGGTACGACGTCCCTGCCGAGCGCCAGCCCGTCCGCGATGGCGCCGGCGCCGAGCATCTCCGCCGCGCCGCTGCCCTCCGAGACGCCCGAGGCACCCGAGGACGAGGAGGAGCCGGAGAACCCGGGGCCGGGATCGGGATCGGATTCGGACTCCGGCTCGGGCTCCGGGGGCGGGTCCGGGTCCGGTGGCTCGGGGTCCGGGTCGCAGAAGGAGCCGGACGTGAAGGCCACGACGAAGAAACCGGCCACCGTCAAGGGCTTCAGGATCATCGGCCAGGGCTCGAACCGCTGTGTCGACATCACGGACGCGCAGAACGGCAAGGGCAAGGACGGCACCCCGCTGCAGATCTGGGACTGCGCGGGCACCGCCAACCAGAAGTGGGACTTCCGGGGCGACGGCACCGTGCGCTCCCTCGGGCTGTGCATGGACGTCGCCTGGGGTTCCCGCGACGACGGCGCCGTCATCCAGGTCGCCCGGTGCAGCGGCAACCCCGCCCAGCAGTTCGTGCTCAGCACCCAGGGCGACCTGGTCAACCCGCAGGCCGACAAGTGCGTCGACGTCAAGGACAACGGCACCGGCAAGGGCGCGAGGCTCCAGCTGTGGACGTGCGCGGGGACGCCCAACCAGAAGTGGGTGGTGAAGTAGGTCGGGCAGGCGGCCGGTTCCGTCCGGTGGGAACCCCCACCGGACGGAACCGGCCGTGTCCCGCTACCAGTTGCCCTCGCCCGGCACCAGCCGCCCGGCCTTGCGGTACTCGCGCTCCGCGCCCTCCCGCAGGTCGGCCGTGGTGACCGGCCCGCCGCGCCCGGCGGCGGCGTACGCGGCGGTGACGACCGCGCTGCGGATGGAACCGCCGGCCAGCTCGAAGTCCCGGGCCACCGCCGCCGCGTCGATGTCGTCCGCGCGCGGTACGGCCGCGAGGCTGTGCCGCCACAGGGCCAGCCGCTGGGCGGTGTCCGGGAACGGGAAGTCGACGACCAGATCCAGCCGCCGGGTGAACGCCTCGTCGATGTTGGCCCGCAGATTGGTCGTCAGCAGGGCGATCCCGTCGAAGGACTCCAGGCGCTGGAGCAGATAGGCGCTCTCCATGTTGGCGTACTTGTCGTGCGAGTCCTTGACCTCGGAGCGCTTGCCGAACACGGCGTCCGCCTCGTCGAAGAGCAGCACGGCGTCGGTCCGGTCGGCCTCGGTGAAGATCCGTTCGAGGTTCTTCTCGGTCTCGCCCACGTACTTGTCGACGATCGAGGAGAGCTGCACCACATAGAGGTCCAGGCCGAGTTCGGCGGCCACCACCTCCGCCGACAGCGTCTTGCCGGTGCCCGACTCGCCCGCGAACAGCCCGAGGACACCGCGCCCCCGGCCGCCCCCGGCGCTCAGCCGCCAGTCGCCGAGCACCCGGTCGCGATGCCGGGCGCGCAGCGCGAGTTCCCGCAGCTCGGCGAGGGGCTTGTCCGGCAGCACCAGATCGTCCCAGCCGACGTCGGGGCGGATCCGGCGGGCGTGCCGCTCCAGCCCGGACGCGGACTGCAGCCGCGCCGCCAGCCGCAGATGCGCGGCGGTCACCTCGGTGCCGTCGAACGCCGCGAGGTCCACGGCGGCGCGGGCCGCCCGCTCGATCCGGTCACCGCCGAGCCGGTACGGGGCGACCGTGGCCGCCAGGTCGAACCCGGGCCCGTCCGCCCCCGCGCCGAGCGCCGCCGCCCAGGCGTCCACCGCGCCCGCGGGCGGCCGGGGCACGTCGAGGACCAGCGGATCACGGTCGGACCACTGCGGGTCGTACGGCTGCGGGCCCACGAACAGCACGGACACATCGGCCGCCGTCAGCGCCCGGACCAGCGGCCCCGGCTTCTCCGGCAGCGGTGACACCACGACCGCGCAGTCGCGCAGCCGGGCCTCGCGCAGCAGCCGGGGGAGGAGCGCGGACAGATCCTCCTCGGCCGCCGGGGGCGTGAAGTGCAGGGCCTCGATCCCGGCCGTGCGCAGGGCGGCGGCGGCCCGCACCAGTCCGTCGCCCTCGCGGTACTCCCGCAGATGCACGGTGACGGGGGCGGCGGCCAGCCGCGCGGCCAGCCTGGCCGTGAAACCGCCGTCCTCCGGGGACACGGCGGAGGACCCGGGCCGCGCGTCCGACGCGGACCGCGCGTCCGGTGACGGCGGTGACCCCAGCGGACGGACCCGGCCCATGAGCCCCGAGTCCAGGCTGTCGTCGCCGAGCAGATGCGCGATCAGCCGGTCCGGCACCCGCAACGCCCGCCCGAGGAAGGGCCGTTCGGGGTCCTCGACCGTCAGCAGCCCGAGCGCGCTCAGCGGCGCCGAGGGCGCGAACCGGGCCCGCACCCGTGCGAGATGCACCGGCAGCCCGCACAGATCGAGCGCGAGCCCGACCGTGGCCCGCCGTCTGCTCACATCGTCGTTCAGATACCCGTACAACTGCTCGTAGGAGCGGTCGAGGTCGGGCGCGAGGGCGATCAGCAGGATGCGGGTGTCCAGCTCGGTGAGCCCGAGCCGCCCCGCGAGCAGCTCCAGCGGCCCGTACGGGGCGCTCTCCGCGTCCGGGAAGACCGGCGACGGGTACGGCCCCGCCGACGGCTCCAGCAGATGCCGTACGCCCTCCTCGGACAGGTACAGCCCGCGCAGCGGATCACCCGCCGTCGGATCGGTGGCGCCGCGTTCGGCCACCAGCTCGGCCACCCGCTCGCGCAGCCGGGCGAGCCGCGGCAGCAGGGCGTCGGTGTCGGGGGCGGTGCGCACGGTCACCGTCGCTCCTCCCCGGTGACCGGCGCGGACGCCAACTGCCCCGGCCGGTGGGCGCGTTGCTCCGAGCCCTCGATGGAGCCGTCGATGCCGCGCACCCGGATCGCCGCGCCCTCGGTGACCGGCGGACCGGCGTCGTACTCGGGAAAGGCCGGGAAGGGGACCGTGACCACGAGGTCGAGGGACGGCTTCAGCTCGCCGCCGAGCGCCGACCAGATCTCCGCCAGCGAACGGGACTCGGTGTGCAGCCCGGCCACCGACAGCGGCAGGGTCAGGCCCAGCGCGCCGAGCGAGCCCGGGAGTTCGTCCGGGGGCAGCAGCTCGCGCCGCAGCAGGTTGGCCAGCACCGCGGAGAGCAGCCGGTGTTCGTCCTGGGGCTGCTTGGTCCACGCGGTGACCAGGTACGACAGCCGGAACCAGCGGGGCGGCTGCCGGCGGCGGACCACGATGTCCCGCTCGTCACGGACCGGCATATGGCCGCGCTGGCGGCGGGAGACGTCCTCACGGATGTCGTACAGATAGGTGTTGACGGCGGGCCCGTTGCGCCGGGCCGCCCAGTCGCGGGTCGGGGCCTCGAAGGAGACGTCGATGCCGGAGCCGGCCAGGGCACCACCGCCGATCAGTCCCTTGAGGACCTCGTCCACCTCGTGGATCACGGTCGTGCTCCTGCGTGTCGTGTGCCTGTCCGCCGATCCTGCCCCGCGCGGGGGCCGTGTCCGTAGACGCGCCGGGGACGTCGGGCGGGCAGAGTGCGGTGCCCAAGTGGCCCGTTGGGAATGCCCGTTCGATCAGATGTAGCCTTCCCGGAGGGCATAGGCCACCGCGTGCGCCCGGTTGCGCAGATGCAGCCGGGTGGTGAGCCCGTGCATCACGTTCTTGACGGTGCGTTCGGAGTAGGAGAGCTTGCTCGCGATCTCGCCGGTGTCCATCCCCTCGGCGACGAGCCGGAGGACGTCGATCTCACGCGGCACCAGCCCGGACAGCGGCGCCCCGCTGCGTCCGGCCACCGACCGCTGCAACGTCCCCACCTGGTTGATCAGCCGGCCGAGCAGATCGGCGGGCAGGTCGCCGTCCCCGCGCGAGGCCGCGAGCACGGCCTGCGCCAGCCGGTGCGCGGTGGCCTCCTGGCGCCACACGATCGCGCCGACCCCGCACTCGATGACATCGAGCAGTTCGGTCTCCCGGATCAGGCCGACCACCAGCACGGCGCGCGCGCCCTCGCTGCGCACCATCCGGCGCAGCGTGGACAGCAGCGGCTCGTCCGGTGTGTCACCGACCAGCACCGCGACGGTGCCCGGCCGGGCCTCGGTGTCGTCCACCAGGTCGATCACCGGGTGCCCGCGCAGCTGGGCCAGCACGCCGGCGCGGGAGAGCGGGTCGAGGGTGTGGACCACGACCGGGATACGGCGCCGGGTCTCCGGGCGCTCCGCCGTCGTCGTCTCGGTGGTCCGGACTGTGCTGGGCAACCGTTTCTCCCGAATGCGCGAAATCGCCGCTCCTGTGAGGGGAGTGGCCGATGGGCTCGATCCACACTTCTGTGTGCGGTGTGCGCCGCGCAATCGTGGAGGACCACGAGACACACCACGAGATTCACCACGGGACCGGGTACGGCACCGGCCGCGGCACCGGCTGCGACGCTTTCCCGCCGATCCTCCGCGAGAGGTGCACCCCGAACGCCCGTCCCCCGTCTACGGAAGCGGACACGACGGCGGAACACGACGCTCCACGACCCGGCCCGCCGCCCAGTCCACGACACAGTCCACGACACAGTCCACGACACAGTCCACGACACAGACCACGACAGGAGACAGCGATGTGCGCGCCGGAACCGCTTCTCGAACGCCGTGAGCCCCTGGAGCTGCTGGCCACCGAGGCCGAACGCGCCCGCTCCGGCGCCGGCCGTCTGGTGCTGCTGCGGGGCGCCACCGGCACCGGCCGCACCGCGCTCCTGGAGGCCGCCGCCGCGCACGCCGCCGACAACGGCATGCGCGTGTTACGGGCCCGCTGCTCGCCCGAGCACCGCTCCGTACCCTTCGACACGGTCTTCCAACTCCTGGCCCACGGACCCGAGTTCGACCAGGCCGCGGGCGAGGCGCCGGACCCGCCGGACACCCAGCCGCACCGGGGCAGGCCCGCCCGGCTGTGGCGGCTGCTGCGCTCCTACGCCGCCGAGTCCCCGCTGCTGGTCGCCGTGGACGACGCGCACCTCGCCGACACCCCGTCCCGCCGCTGGCTCACCGAGATGGTCCGCCGCATCGACCGGCTGCCCGTGCTGGTGGTGGTCACCGAGCGCGGCCAGTACGACATCGACCCCCCGGCGGACGGTCTCGCGCACGCCCTCTCCCCGGCCCTCGTGCACACCCGCACCCTCGCCCCGCTGAGCCCGGACGCCGGGGCCCGCCTGGTCCGCGACGTCCACGGCGACGCCCCGCCGGAATGGGTCGACGCCTGCTTACGCGCGGCCGCGGGCAACCCGCTGTTGCTGCGCGCCCTGCTGTCCGACCTCCGCACCACCTACCCCGCGGCCTTCCCGGCTGCCCTTCCGGACACCTGCGCGGCGCTCTACGCGGGCAGCTACGCCGCCGCGGTGTCCTGGTGGCTGGACAGCGCCGGACCCGCCACCACCGAGGTCGCCCGCGCGCTCGCCGCCCTGGACGACACGGACACCCCCGTGGCCGCCGACGCCGGCCTGCTCGCCCGCACGGCCGGCACCGACCCCGCCCGGGTGTCCGGCTGGCTCACCGCGACGACCGGCCTCGGCCTGCTGCGCCCCGACGCCGAGGGCCGGCCCCGCTACGCCCACCCGCTGCTGCGGGACGCCGTCCTCGGCGGCTGGGCCGGTCCCGACCGGCAGGCCGCCCACCGCCGGGCCGCCGAGGCGATGCTGCACCGCGGCGACAGCGCCGAGGCCGTCGCCGGACACCTGCTGCGCTGCGGCCCGGTCGGCGAGGCCTGGGCGACCGGCGCGCTGCTCGACGCCGCCGACCTCGCCGTCCGGGACGACCGCAGCGAGGACGCCCTCGCCCACCTCCGCCGCGCCCTCGACGAACCGATGCCGGCCGCCCGCCGTACCGTCGTCCTCACCGAACTGGGCTCCCTGGAGTACGCCACGGTGCGGTCGGCGCGGTCCACCGCGGGCATCCCCCGGCTCGCCGAGGCGATGCGGCTGCCCGGCCCGCCCGTCGAACGCGTCCACGCCGCCGTCGCCCTGGGCACCGCCCTCGCCCGGCGCGGCGAGGCCCGCGCCGCCGTCGACGTGCTGCGCGGCCTGCGCGACGAGCACCTGACGGGCCGTCCGGACCTGGTCCGCACCGTCCAGACCGCCTCCGCGCTGCTCTCCGACCACGACCAGGGCGTACGGCAGGAGGTCTACCGCTGGCTGCGCGAGACCGCCGAACGCTCGCCCCACCAGGTCGGCACGGCGGGACAGGCCCTCCTCGTCCGCTACGAGGCCACCGCCGGGCTGACCTCGGCGGCCTCGGCCATGCACCGCGTCCAGGCCCTGCTCGCCCAGCCGGCCGATCCGCTCGCCGAGGTGTTCCTGCTGGGCACCGCCGCCGCCGTCGCCCAGTGGGCCGACCGGCTCGACGAGGCCGAACGCCTGGTCCACCGCGCCCTCGGCGGCCAGCGCACCTCGCTGCTCCACCCCATGCACCTCGCCCTCCTCAACGTCCGGATCGACATCGCGGCCGCGCGCGGCGCCCACGAGGAGGTCCTCGCCGATCCCGAGGTGGCGCGCGCGGTCGCCGGCCGCGCCGAGTCGGCGAACGCCCTGGCCCACGGGATCGTCGCCCTGCTGGAGAGCGGCCGGGCGGACGAGGCCGTACGTCTCGCCGACGCCCACGAGGTCCGGGGCACCCCTGACTCCTGGGAGCTGAACCGCTTCCTCCACGCCCGGGGTCTGCTGCGCGCCGCCACCGGCCGACCGGCCGCCGCGCTCGACGACTTCCTGGAGTGCGGCCGCCGCCAGTCCGCCCGCGACGTGGTGAGCCCCGTCGTCACCCCCTGGCGCACCGCCGCCGCCGAGTGCCACCTCGTGCTCGGCCGCCCCGACGAGGCCCTCGCCCTCGCCGAGGAGGAACTCCGCCTCGCCACCGTCTGGCACACCCCCCGGGTCCTCGCCCGCGCCCTCACCACCCTGGCCACGGCGACGGGCGGCCGCCGCGGCCAGGACCTCGCCCACCGCGCGGTCCACCTCCTGCGCCACGGCACCGACCCCGGACACCCCGAACACCCCGAACAGCCCGGACAGTTCGAGCAGCAGACCCCGACCGGAGCACCGGTCGTGGCGCTGGACGGAGGGCCCTTCGCCAGGGTGACGCCGATGCGGGGATGGACGCTGGGCGGCGGGGGCACCGCACGGGCCGTGGGCGGCGGGTCCGCCGTGCCGTCCACGGTGTCGTCGATCACCGGCTGGACCGTGCCGCCGGGCGGTGCCCGGGCCATGTCGTCGAGGGGCGGCCCGGCGACGCCGCCCGCCGGTGTCCGGGCCCTGTCGCCGCACGGCGACCGGCCCCCGTCGGCGGATGACGCTCGACCCGTGGCACCCCATGGCGCGCCGGTCGAGGCGGAGTTGATCGCGGCGCTCGTGGCGCAGGGACGGGGGCTGGCCGCGTCCGGGGAGCGGGCGCGGGCCCGGGACGCGTTCCGGGAGGCCGCCGAGCGGGCCGAGCGCCTGGGCGCGCCGCGCCAGCGCGCCCTCGCGGAGGCGGCCCTGCGCGAGGGCGGCGCCCGCCGCACGGCGACGGCGCTGACCGGCCCCTCCGCCCTCACCGCCGGCGAGCGCCGCATCGCCGAACTCGCCGCGCAGAACCGGACGAACGCTGAGATAGGCACACTCCTCCACCTGGCCCGCCGCACCGTCGAGACCCACCTCACCAGCACCTACCGCAAGCTCGGCATCCGCCGCAGATCGGAACTCGTCGCGGCCCTCGCGAAGGCGGAGGAGACGGCCTGACGGGACCTCACCCGCCCCCGCACACCCACGCCCCGGCTCGTCCACTTAGGCCTGCCTAACTCGCCTGGCGTGTCAGGGCTGTACGCTGCCCCGAAGTCGGCGGCGGATTCCTTGAACCGGAGTCCGGGCGGATGCGTAGGAGCAACCGGGACCACCCGCGCGCAGCCGACAGATCCGAGGAGAACCCATGAGCAGCAGCAACCCACCCCTGAACGACTGGCTGACGACACGCCAACCCCTGGTCCTGGGCCTGTTCCGCATCGTCCTGGGCCTGCTGTTCGCCAGCGAGGGCGCCGCCACGGTCTTCGGCGTCCTGGACCGCAAGGCGAGCCCGGTCGGCGACTGGCCCTTCTGGTACGCCGGTGTCATCGAACTGGTCTGCGGTGTCCTCATCCTCCTCGGAGTCGCGACCCGCGGCGCCGCGTTCCTCAGCTCGGGCATCATGGCCTTCGCCTACTTCACGGAACACCAGAAGGACGGCCTCTTCCCCCTCCAGAACGGCGGTCTCGCCCCCGTCCTGTTCTGCTGGGGCTTCCTCCTCCTGGTGTTCGCGGGCCCCGGCGCCCTGTCCCTGGCGGGCCTCACCCGCCGCGAGGCCGGCACCCGCCCCGTACGTGGAACCACGTAACCCGTCACGCACCTTCGCCGCACCGGCGCGCGGGCCTCAACCGGGGCCCGCGAGCGGGGCTATCGTGCGGGGCACCGCAGCCGCCGTCGCCCCGAGGAGGCCCCGATGGGCGCCCGTTCGTTCATGCTCGCCACCCGGATACCGATGTCGCGCGACGGCTTCGACGCATGGCTGCGTACCCCGCTGCCGGACCTCGGCGTCATCGAGAACCCGTCGGAGATGTACACGGGCTGGGCCCTCGACGGCACTGACCCGGACTGGCATCTGACGGGGCTCGCCGCCGGCTACCCGCAGGCGGTGGCCGCCGTCCGCGCCGACCGGACCCGGACCCCCCTGGATCTGCTCGCCCCCCGCGCCGCCGAGGGCTACCACCTGATCCGCCACCGGGACGAGGCCTTGGAGGTGTATCTGTACGACTACCACGGCGAGGCGACCACCACCCGGACCGCCCTGCTGATGCTGGCCGGCGCGGGCCGCTTCGCCCACCCCGGCGCCGAGGCACCGGTGCTGTACTGGGGCGGTCACGCCTATCCCGGCCTGCCCATGAACATCGACGAGCCCCTCGCGGTCCTGCTCGTCGGCACCGCCCGGTCCCGTTTCGTCGCCACCCACCCGTTCGACACCCTGATCGCGGACCTGACGCCCGTCGAGACCGACTTCCTCGACGCCACCGCCGAGGAGACGCCCACCGAGGCCACGCTCAGCCTGCTGTTCGACCCGGCCCTACGCGACCACCGGCCGGGAACGGACCCGCTCAGCACTCGATGATGTTCACCGCCAGCCCGCCCCGCGCCGTCTCCTTGTACTTGACGCTCATGTCGGCGCCCGTCTCCTTCATCGTCTTGATGACCTTGTCGAGGGACACCTTGTGGGTGCCGTCGCCGCGCATCGCCATCCTCGCCGCCGTGACGGCCTTCACCGCCGCCATGCCGTTGCGCTCGATGCAGGGGATCTGGACGAGGCCGCCCACGGGGTCGCAGGTGAGGCCGAGATTGTGCTCCATGCCGATCTCGGCGGCGTTCTCGACCTGTTCGGGGCTGCCGCCCAGCACCTCCGCCAGCGCGCCCGCCGCCATGGAGCAGGCGGAGCCGACCTCGCCCTGGCAGCCGACCTCGGCGCCGGAGATGGAGGCGTTCTCCTTGAAGAGCATGCCGATGGCGCCGGCGGCGAGGAGGAAGCGGACGACCCCGTCCTCGTCCGCGCCGGGCACGAAGTTGATGTAGTAGTGCAGGACGGCGGGGATGATCCCGGCCGCGCCGTTCGTGGGAGCGGTCACCACCCGGCCGCCGGCGGCGTTCTCCTCGTTCACGGCCATCGCGTAGAGGGTGATCCACTCCATGGAGCGGGCCAGCGGGTCGCCCTCGGCGCGCAGCTGACGAGCGGAGACGGCCGCGCGCCGGCGCACCCGCAGACCGCCGGGGAGGATGCCCTCACGGCTCATACCGCGCGAGACGCAGGCCTGCATCACCCGCCAGATGTCCAGCAGCCCGGAGCGGATCTCGTCCTCGGAGCGCCAGGCCCGTTCGTTCTCCAGCATCAGCGCGGAGATCGACAGACCGGTCTCCTTCGTCAGCCGGAGCAGCTCGTCACCGGTGCGGAAGGGGTACTTGAGCGGGGTGTCGTCGAGCTTGATGCGGTCCGCGCCGACCGCGTCCTCGTCCACGACGAAGCCGCCGCCCACCGAGTAGTAGGTCTTCGACAGCAGCTCCGCGCCCGCCGCGTCGTACGCCCGGACCGTCATGCCGTTGGCGTGGTAGGGCAGGGTCTCGCGGCGGTGCAGGATCAGGTCCCGGTCGAAGTCGAAGGGGACCTCGTGGTCGTCGAGCAGCCGCAGCCGGCCCGATTCCCTGATCGCCGCCACCCGGTCGTCGGCCGACTCGACGTCCACCGTGCGCGGCGAGGCGCCCTCCAGGCCCAGGAGTACGGCCTTGGGTGTGCCGTGGCCGTGGCCGGTCGCGCCCAGCGAGCCGTACAGCTCGGCGCGTACCGCGGCGACGCCGGTGAGCAGTTCCTCGCTCCGCAGCCGGCGCGCGAACATCCGGGCGGCCCGCATCGGGCCGACCGTGTGGGAGCTGGACGGGCCGATACCGACCGAGAACAGGTCGAAGACGGAGATGGCCACGGTGACTCCTCAGAACGGGGGAGGGGTTGTGCAGGGGATGGGGCACCGCGCTCACTCCCCAGTGTGCGCGGTGCCCCGGAAAAGCGGGACTACGGACCGGTGAAGCCGGGGTTACTTCCCCAGCCCCGGGTACAGCGGGTGTTTGTCGGCGAGGGCCTTGACGCGGGTCTTCAGTGCTTCCGTGTCGTAGGACGGCTTGAGTGCCTCGGCGATGACGTCGGCGACCTCGGTGAAGTCCTCGGCGGTGAAGCCGCGGGTGGCCAGGGCGGGGGTGCCGATGCGCAGTCCGGAGGTCACCATCGGCGGGCGGGGGTCGTCGGGGACGGCGTTGCGGTTGACGGTGATGCCGACCTCGTGGAGGCGGTCCTCGGCCTGCCGGCCGTCCAGGTCGGAGTTGCGCAGGTCGACCAGGATCAGGTGCACGTCGGTGCCGCCGGAGAGCACGTCGACCCCGGCCTCGCGGGCGTCGGGGGCGGTCAGCCGCTCGGCGAGGATGCGGGCGCCGTCGACCGTGCGCCGCTGGCGCTCCCTGAACTCCTCGCTCGCCGCGACCTTGAAGGACACCGCCTTCGCCGCGATGACATGCTCCAGCGGGCCGCCCTGGAAGCCGGGGAACACGGAGGAGTTGAGCTTCTTCGCGAAGTCCTTCTTCGCGAGGATGATGCCGCCGCGCGGTCCGCCGAGCGTCTTGTGGGTGGTGGAGGTGACCACGTCGGCGTACGGCACCGGGTTGGGGTGCAGGCCGGCCGCGACCAGGCCGGCGAAGTGCGCCATGTCCACCCACAGATACGCGCCGGCCTCGTCGGCGATCCGCCGGAACTCCGCGAAGTCCAGCTGCCGCGGGTACGCCGACCAGCCCGCGATGATCACCTTCGGCCGGTGCTCCCGGGCCAGGCGCTCGACCTCGGCCATGTCGACGAGTCCGGCGTCGTCCACGTGATACGGGACGACGTGGAACTGCTTGCCGGAGAAGTTCAGCCGCATCCCGTGGGTGAGGTGACCGCCGTGGGCGAGGTCCAGCCCGAGGATGGTGTCGCCGGGCTGGGCCAGCGCGAACAGGGCCGCCTGGTTGGCGGAGGCGCCCGAGTGCGGCTGGACGTTGGCGTACTCGGCGCCGAACAGCTCCTTCACCCGGTCGATGGCGATCTGCTCGGTGACGTCGACGTGCTCGCAGCCACCGTAGTAGCGGCGGCCCGGGTAGCCCTCGGCGTACTTGTTGGTCAGGACCGAACCCTGTGCCTCCATCACCCCGACCGGGGCGAAGTTCTCGGAGGCGATCATCTCCAGGGTCGACTGCTGACGGTCCAGCTCGGCGTCGAGGGCCGCGGCGACCTCCGGGTCGAGCTCGTGCAGGGGCGTGTTCAGAAGCGACATGCGTACGACCTCAGTGCTCTCAAGACTCACAAGTCTTCTCAGCCGGCGGTGTGGGCGGTGTACTCGTCGGCGGAGAGCAGCTCGTCCGGCTCGCCCGCGACACGTACCTTGAACAGCCAGCCGCCCTCGAACGGGGCGGTGTTCACCAGCGACGGGTCGTTGACGACGTCCTCGTTGATCTCGGTGATCTCACCGGAGACCGGGGAGTACAGGTCGCTGACCGACTTCGTGGACTCCAGTTCGCCACAGGTCTCGCCCGCGGTCACCGTGGAGCCCACCTCGGGAAGCTGGGCGTAGACGACATCGCCGAGCGCGTTCGCCGCGAACTCCGTGATGCCGACCGTCGAGACGCCGTCCTCGGCGCCCGACAGCCACTCGTGCTCCTTGCTGTAGCGCAGCTGCTGGGGGTTGCTCATGGCCTGAATTCTCCTGTACGCGGGGGAGTGGTGATGAATGGGGGACTGCTGAAACCGCTGCTGAGCAGCGGAAATGTGGGCGGGGTCACGTCCGGGACGGACGACGATCCCGCGCCCAGTGTCTACTTCTGGCGCTTGTAGAACGGCAGCGCCACGACCTCGTACGGCTCGTGGCTGCCCCGGATGTCCACGCAGACCCCGGGGGTGCCCGGCGCCGCGTACAAGGCGTCGACGTACGCCATCGCGATCGGCCTGCCCAGTGTGGGGGAGGGGGCGCCGGAGGTGACCTCGCCGACCACCTTGCCCTCGGCGACCACGGGGTACCCGGCGCGGGGGACCCGGCGGCCCTCGGCGATCAGGCCGACGAGGACGGGCGGCTCGTGGTGGGCGTTCTCGGCGGCCTCGCGCAGGGCCCCGCGGCCCACGAAGTCGCCCTTGTCGTACTTCACGACCCGGCCGAGGCCCGCGTCGTAGGGGGTCAGGGAGGTCGACAGCTCATGCCCGTACAGCGGCATGCCCGCCTCCAGGCGCAGGGTGTCCCGGCAGGACAGCCCGCAGGGGACCAGACCGACGCCCTCGCCGGCCCCGGTCAGGGCCTGCCACAGCTCGACCGCGTGCTCGGGCTTCACGAACAGCTCGAAGCCGTCCTCGCCGGTGTACCCGGTGCGCGCGATCAGCGCGGGCACCCCGGCGACCGTGCCGGGCAGCCCCGCGTAGTACTTCAGGCCGTCGAGATCGGCGTCGGTGAGGGACTTCAGGATGCCGGGGGACTGCGGACCCTGGACGGCGATCAGCGCGTACGCGTCCCGGTCGTCGCGCACCTCGGCGTCGAACCCGGCGGAACGCTCCACGAGCGCGTCCAGCACCACCTGGGCGTTGGAGGCGTTCGCGACGACCAGGTACTCGGTCTCGGCCAGCCGGTAGACGATCAGGTCGTCGAGGATGCCGCCGTCCTCGCGGCAGATCATGGTGTAGCGGGCCCGGCCCACGCCGACGGTGCCGATGTTGCCCACGAGGGCGTGGTCCAGGAGGGCCGCGGCCCCCGGTCCGGTCACCGTGATCTCGCCCATGTGCGAGAGATCGAAGAGCCCGGCCGCGGTACGGACGGCGAGGTGCTCGTCGCGCTCGGAGCCGTAGCGCAGGGGCATGTCCCAGCCCGCGAAGTCGGTCATCGTCGCACCCAGCGAACGATGCAGGGCGTCGAGCGCGGTACGGCGCGGTGCGGTGGTGGGGCTGCTGCTCATCGGTGTGACGCTCCCAGGGCAAGACGGACGACGCATGACAGGTGAGGAAAGTCCTCCCCATCTGTCATCGGAACCTGAGAGGTTCACCACGACCGTACGTACCGGTGTACGTACCGATGGTCGTGACTTGCACCGTGGGTGGGGCCGCCTCCCACGGGGGAGGGACGGCCCGCTTTTCAGATCTGCCTCGCCCGCGCGGTATCGGGGCCTGAGAGATTCAAGGGAGGGACTTGCTCCTTCGGCGCCCCGGCGATGTGCTGCCGGGGACTCTCCCGCGCGGGTTCAAGCGGCCGGTATGCAGTTGGCGCGGACATCATCGCACGCATCGACGCGGCGCGGCAGGGGGAGGTTTCCAGGCAGACACAGCGGTCCGTAGCACTCTTGTGGCAATACGAGGACTGAACCAGGAGGGATCGGGCATTACCTTCTCTTTACAGTCTGTGGGGATGGGACCTCTCATACCCCTGGGGAGGACGGTCACGGTGAACAGGACCACGGCGTACGCGACGACGTCGGGCATCGCGATGCCCAAGCAGCCCGTCGCACCGGTCGGTGAGGCGTGCGGCCCGTTCCCGAGGGCGATCGTCCGTGACCTCAGAGAGCGCGCGGGCCGGAGCCCGCACGGCCTGTCGTTCGGGCCGGACGACCTGGTGGTGGTCACCGGGCTCCCCGGCAGCGGCAAGTCGACCCTGATGCGCCGGGCCGTGCCCGGCGTCCGCATCGACTCCCAGGACACCCGCGACCGCTTCGACGCGCGTCTCGCCCGGCATCTGCCGTACGCGGTCTACCGGCCCCTGGTGCGCCTCGCGCACTACGCGGGGCTGCGGCGCGCCCTCCGCTCGGGGGAGGGCGTCGTCGTCCACGACTGCGGGGCGCAGGCCTGGGTCCGCAGCTGGCTCGCGCGCGAGGCCCGCCGCCGCGGCGGCACCCTGCATCTGCTGCTGCTCGACGTCACACCCGGTGAGGCGCGGGACGGACAGCGGGAGCGGGGGCGGGGGGTGTCGCGCTACGCGTTCGCCCGGCACCGGGGTGCGATGACCCGGCTGCTGCGGGCGGTGGAGAAGGGGAGGCTGCCCCAGGGCTGCGGAGCGGCGGTGATCATCGACCGCGCCGCGGCGGATGTCCTCACACGGATCGACTTCCCGCGCCCCTGAGGGGAGCGCCGCCGGGCCGGAAGCAATTAAGGTGCAGCTACAACAGCATCACGGAGCAAAGCGGTAGGCAGCAGATGGACTTCCCGGCGGACTTTCCGGCACAGGCGTATCCCCAAGGGCACGGCGGGTGGCCCGGCAACGAGCTGGAGGAGGTGCTGTCCGCCTCGCTCGGGGTGCCCCAGGCCGGGGCGCGGATCGTGGAGGTGCTGGCCCGCAGCTTCGTCTGGGTGCCGCTGCCGGAGGGCGGCGGCCCGCGCAGCGGTCAGCTGGACCTGCCGACCATGGAGTTCGACGGACAGGCGTACGTCCCGGTCTTCAGCTCCGAGGAGCAGTTCCGCCAGGTCGTCGGCAACCACATGTCGTACACGATCGCCCCGGCCGTCGAGTTCGCGCGCGGGCTGCCCCCGCAGATCGGCCTCGCCCTCAACCCGGACGGTGTCGTGGGCATCCCGCTGCCGCCGCCCGCCGTGGCCGAACTGTGCCGGGCCGGGCGGACCCCGCTGGACGGCTCGGCGAACGGCGCCCGGGTCCGGCTCCACGAACCGGACTGGCAGGACGACCCGGTCGACTTCCTCGCCGCCGCCTCCGCCGAGTTCGCCGCGACCGGGGTCGTCCTCTCCGCCCGCCGCTGCCTCGCCACCATCGAGACCGCCGACCCGGTCATGTTCATCGGCGTCGACCTGGCGTCCTGGGAGGCCGACCGCGCCCTCCCCCTCGCCGCCCTCGGCCGCGCCCTCGCCAAGACCCCCGTCCCCTGGCCCGTCAACCTGGTCTTCCTGGACGTGGCCCAGGACCCGGTGGGCGACTGGCTCCGCGAGAAGGTACGGCCCTTCTACCAACAGGGCTACTGACCGGTGCGCCCCCGAAGAGGTGCCGGGCCGCGTCCGTCCGCGACTCCGCCGCGCGGGCGCGACCAGCCACGACGCACCCGCACCCGGCGACGTACGACAACCCCCGAGCCCTGATCGGCTCCACCTGTCCACCACCTAAGCTGTTCCCAAAACCAAGGTCCAACACCGAAGGGCGGCCAACGTGAGCGGCAGCGGCGACGTCGAGCACATGCTGCGCCAGGTGACCCCCGGGCGTTACGACGCCTACGAGGCGCTGCTGCGTGCCCTCGCCACCCCCTCCTCCGGCCAGATCTGGATGCTGCTCTGGCACGGCCAGGCCGGCTCCCCGGACGCCCAGTACGGGAACATGGAGGTCGACGGGTTCAACTACGCCCCCTGCGTCACCTCCGCCCAGGAGCTCTCCGCCAGTGGCTGGAACCGCAGTTACGAGGTGGTCGACGGCCTCGACGTGGCCCGCACCCTCTACCCCGACCACTACGGCCTCTGGCTCAACCCGCACGCCCCGGGCGGCGGCGTCGGCATCCCCTGGCTCGATCTGCGCCGTATCGCCACCGGCCTGGAGCGGCAGCCCGCGGGCCCGCTGCGGCTCTCCGACCCGGCCATCGAGATCCCGCAGTTCTACGCCCTGCTCACGCAGAACGCCCACCGCACCCCCGCCGTGCGCTCCCTGCGCCGCGCCTGGGTGCAGCCCGCGCTCGGCGCGCCGTACCTGGCCATCGGCCTCGACGTGTACGACACCTCACCGCCCGCCGTCGACTCGGTGCGCGCGATGATGCAGCAGTCCATCGGCGCGGTCCCGGACGGTCTGCCCGTCTCCACGGTCGCCATGTCCGACGAGTACGACCCCGTCGCCATGTGGCTGCGCACCGGCGCCCGCCCCTTCTACGACCGCGAGGCCCACGCCACCGCCCCCGTCCAGGCCCCGGCGGCGGGCGGGTACGGCTACCCCGGCGGCTACTGAGCCGGAGCCCCGGCGGCCGGCGCCGTACGAGACGGTCTCCACCGCTCAACAGAGCGTCACGTCCGCATAGCGGAACCCTGCTGGCCACATCACGGTTGCGCATACATTCGCCGTCAAGTCTGGTGCCTGATCGCGCCACCGTTGAAGACTCCCCCAGAGCGATGGGGGGATCCGGCGAACACGCTGTTCATGCGGTGAAGTTCGGTGCCGTACCTCTCCTCGTACCCATCAGTAGTCACAGAGCAAGAGAGCAGCAGTGGTGACGGACCGCACCGCAGACCCGGGCGGCCGCCAGGCACAGTCGGCAACCACCGGCACGGGCAAGCACGAGGGACGATGACCGCACCCATTGAGACGACCGGATCGCAGGCCGAGGCACAGCCCGAGGCCGTGCTGGAGGGCGTCGAGGCGAAGAAGATCGAGGGCCGTTCGCTCGGCCAGATCGCCTGGACCCGCTTCAAGCGCGACAAGGTGGCGGTGGCCGGCGGAGTCGTCGTCGTCCTGCTGATCCTGATCGCGGCGCTCTCCCGGCCGCTGCAGTCGATGCTGGGGCTCGACCCCAACGCGTTCAACCAGGATCTGATCGACCCCAACACCTCCCTGCCCAAGGGTGACTTCGGTGGGATGAGCTGGGACCACCCGCTCGGTGTCGAGCCGAAGTTCGGCCGCGACATCCTCGCC
This sequence comes from Streptomyces griseiscabiei, assembly GCF_020010925.1. NCBI lineage: Bacteria > Bacillati > Actinomycetota > Actinomycetes > Kitasatosporales > Streptomycetaceae > Streptomyces > Streptomyces griseiscabiei. The sequence goes on from NZ_JAGJBZ010000002.1 coordinate 601,480, forward strand.
CGCATCCTGGAGGGCTCCTGGGTCTCCCTGGTGGTGGCCTTCGGCGCGACGATCCTGTCCAACGCCATCGGTGTGGTGCTCGGTCTGATCGCCGGCTACTACGGCGGCCGGGTGGACACGATCGTCAGCCGGCTGATGGACACCTTCCTGGCGTTCCCGCTGCTGCTGTTCGCGATCGCCATCTCCGCGACGCTGCAGGGCGGAGTCTTCGGTCTCGAAGGACTGCCGCTGCACATCACGATCCTGATCTTCGTGATCGGCTTCTTCAACTGGCCGTACATGGGACGCATCGTGCGCGGTCAGACCCTGGCCCTGCGCGAGCGCGAGTTCATCGACGCCTCGCGCGGGATGGGGGCGGGCGGTCCGTACGTCCTGTTCAAGGAGCTGCTGCCCAACCTGGTCGCGCCGATCATCGTCTACTCGACGCTGCTCATCCCGACCAACATCATCTTCGAGGCGTCGCTCAGCTTCCTCGGCGTCGGCATCCAGCCGCCGCAGGCTTCCTGGGGCGGCATGCTCGACTCGGCGAAGGACTTCTTCGAAGTCGACCCGCAATACATGATCGTTCCCGGCCTCGCGATCTTCATCACGGTGCTGGCCTTCAACCTTCTCGGTGACGGCCTCCGGGACGCCCTCGACCCCCGCAGCCGCTGACGTCTGCGGTCTGTCGTCCCACACAACTGTCCAACTACGAAGGGGAAACCGACCATCATGCGAAGGTCAGCAATGGCCGCGGTCGCGGTTGCGAGCGCCGCCGGACTGCTTCTGTCCGCGTGCAGCAAGGCGGATGACGGCACGGACGACGCCCCCAAGGGCGCCGGCGCCAACGCCGCGACCAAGGGTGTCGTGAACGAGTCGACGGAGAAGGGCGGCACGGTCACGTACGCCAGCTCCGACGCCCCCGAGTCCCTCGACCCGGGCAACATGTACTACGCGTACGGCTTCAACTTCAGCCGCCTCTACGCGCGTCCGCTCATGACCTTCAAGCCCGGCGCGGGCGAGGCGGGCAACGAGCTGGTCCCGGACCTCGCCGAGAGCGCGGGCACGCCCAGCGACGGCGGCAAGACGTGGACGTACAAGATCCGCAAGGGCGTCAAGTTCGAGGACGGCACCGAGGTCACCTCCAAGGACGTCAAGTACGCCGTGGAGCGCTCGAACTTCGCGCGTGACGTGCTCTCCCTCGGTCCGAACTACTTCCAGCAGATGCTGAACGACCCGGACAAGTACAAGGGCCCCTACGCCGACAAGAGCGACAAGGGCATCTCGTCCATCGAGACGCCGGACGACCAGACCATCGTCTTCAAGCTGAACAAGGCGTTCTCCGAGTTCGACTACCTGGCGAGCATGCCGCAGACGGCTCCGGTGCCGAAGGCCAAGGACACCGGCGTCGACTACACCAAGAAGGTCGTCTCCTCCGGCTCGTACAAGTTCGACAAGTACGAGGAGGGCAAGCAGATCGTCCTGGTGCGCAACGACCAGTGGGACGCCAAGACGGACCCGCTGCGCAAGCAGTACCCGGACAAGATCGTGGTGAACCTGAAGGTCAACAAGGCCACCATCGACAAGGACGTGATGGCCGGCGACACCATGATCGACATCCAGGGCACCGGTGTCGACGCCCAGACGCAGGCCCAGGTCTTCAAGGACAAGGACCAGCTGGCCAACACCGACAACGCGCTCGGCGGCCGGCTCGTCTACACGGCGATCAACACCAAGGTCGCGCCGTTCGACAACGTCGAGTGCCGCAAGGCCGTCGAGTACGCGATCGACAAGGTCGCCGTGCAGACCGCGATGGGCGGCCCGGTCCGCGGTGACATCGCCTCCACCGTCCTTCCCACCGATGTCTCGGGCTACGCGAAGGACGACCTGTACGCCACCCCGGACAGCAAGGGTGACGTCACCAAGGCCAAGGAGCACCTGAAGGCCTGTGGCAAGGAGGGCGGCTTCAAGACCTCCATCTCCGCCCGTACCGACCGGCAGGGCGAGGTCGACGCGGCCACCGCGGTCGTCGAGGCGCTGAAGAAGGTCGGCATCGAGGCCGACATCAAGCAGTACCCCTCGGGCAAGTACTTCTCGGACTACGCGGGTGTGCCCGCGTTCAACAAGAAGAACAACATCGGTCTGATCATGATGCAGTGGGGCTCCGACTGGCCCACCGGCTACGGCTTCCTGCAGCAGATCGTGCACGGCAAGGCCATCGGCCAGTCCGGTAACACCAACCTGTCCGAGCTGAACGACCCGGCGATCAACAAGCTGCTGGACGAGGCGATCGGCAACACCGACGAGGCCGCCCGCACCGCCGCGTACACCGAGGTCGACAAGAAGGTCATGGAGCAGGCCGCCATCGTGCCGCTGACCTACTTCAAGGTCCTGCTGTACCGCTCGCCGTACGCCACCAACCTGGTGTCGAGCTCGGCCTTCAGCGGTCAGTACGACTACCTCAACGTCGGTACCACGAAAAAGTAGTAGCCCGGAAGGCAGGTGAAGGCATTGGCGCCCGCGGGAGCAGTCCCCGCGGGCGCCGGCGCCGGTCCTCGTGATCTCGTACATCATCCGCCGGACGATCGCGGCGGTGATCCTGCTGCTCGTCGTCACCGCGGTCACCTTCGGCATCTTCTTCATCCTGCCGAAACTCGCCGGGCAGACCGTCGACCAGCTGGCACAGCAGTACATCGGCAAGAACCCCTCGCCCGAGGACATCGCGGCGGTCAAGCGGAACCTCGGCCTGGACCAGCCGGTCTACGAGCAGTACTGGAACTTCCTCAAGGGGATCGTCTCCGGTGCCACGTACGACCTCGGTCCCACCACGGTCCGCTGTGACGCGCCCTGCTTCGGCTACTCCTTCAAGGACCATCTGGAGGTCTGGCCGCAGCTGACCGGCCGGCTCCCCGTGACGATCTCGCTCGCGTCCGGCGCCGCCGTGCTGTGGCTGCTGGGCGGTATCACGGCCGGTGTCATCTCGGCCCTGAAGCCCGGCTCGTTCTTCGACCGGTCCGCCATGGGCGTCGCCCTCGCGGGCGTCTCCCTGCCCATGTTCTTCACCGGACAGCTGGCCCTGCTGCTGTTCAGCTACAAGCTGGAGATCTTCGGCAGGACGTACGTCCCCTTCACCGAGAACCCCTCGCAGTGGGCGAACACCCTGTTCCTGCCCTGGTGCTCGCTGGCGCTCCTCTATTCGGCCATCTACGCCCGGCTCACCCGCTCGGGCATGCTGGAGACGATGAACGAGGACTTCATCCGCACCGCGCGGGCCAAGGGCCTGCGGGAGGGCAAGGTGGTCGTCCGGCACGGTCTGCGGGCCGCGCTGACCCCGCTGGTGACCGTCTTCGGCATGGACGTCGGCCTGCTCCTCGGCGGTGCCCTCATCACCGAGACCGTGTTCTCCCTGCACGGCATCGGCGAGTACGCGGTCCAGGCGATCACCACGAACGACCTTCCGCCGATCCTCGGGGTGACACTGCTCGCGGCGTTCTTCGTCGTCTTCATGAACCTTGTGGTGGACCTGCTGTACGCCACGATCGACCCGCGGGTGAGGCTCTCGTGACCGAACTGTCCAAGACCGGGGCCGCCGTCGGCGAGCCCGCACGCGCCGGGGACGCCCCCGAGGCGTTCCTCGAAGTGCGTGACCTCAAGGTGCACTTCCCGACCGACGACGGCCTGGTCAAGTCCGTCGACGGCCTCTCCTTCCAGCTGGAGAAGGGCAAGACCCTCGGCATCGTCGGCGAGTCCGGCTCCGGCAAGTCGGTGACCTCACTGGCGATCATGGGCCTGCACCGGCTCGGGGCGCGTGGCAAGAACGTGCGGATGTCCGGCGAGATCTGGCTGGACGGCAAGGAACTCGTCGGGGCCGACCCGGACGAGGTGCGCCGGCTGCGCGGCCGTGAGATGGCGATGATCTTCCAGGACCCGCTGTCCGCGATGCACCCGTACTACAAGGTCGGCAGCCAGATCGTGGAGGCGTACCGCGTCCACCACGACGTCAGCAAGAAGGTCGCCCGCAAGCGCGCCGTCGAACTCCTCGACCGCGTCGGCATCCCGGAGCCCGACAAGCGGGTGGACAGCTACCCGCACGAGTTCTCCGGCGGTATGCGCCAGCGCGCGATGATCGCGATGGCCCTGGTCAACAACCCCGAACTGCTGATCGCCGACGAGCCGACCACCGCGCTCGACGTGACCGTGCAGGCGCAGATCCTCGACCTGATCCGGGACCTCCAGAAGGAGTTCGGCTCCGCGGTCGTCATCATCACGCACGACCTCGGCGTGGTCGCCGAGATCGCCGACGACATCCTCGTGATGTACGGCGGGCGCTGTGTGGAGCGCGGCCCGGTCGACGACATCTTCTACCAGCCGCAGCACCCCTACACCTGGGGTCTGCTCGGCTCGATGCCGCGGATCGACCGCGCCCAGACCGACCGGCTCATCCCGGTCAAGGGCCAGCCGCCGAGCCTCATCCACGTCCCCTCGGGCTGCGCCTTCAACCCGCGCTGCCCCTACGCGGACGTCCCCAAGGACAATGTCACCCGCACCGAGCGCCCCGAGCTGCGTGAGGTCGGCGGCCGGCACTTCACCGCCTGCCACCTGTCGCAGGAGGACCGCACGCGGATCTGGACCGAAGAGATTGCGCCGAAGCTGTGAGTGAGACTGAGACCGGTACCGGTATCGGGGCCAAGACCGCGAGCGGGGCCGCCGTGCCGGGCCCGCGCGCCGAGGCCGACGAGAAACCGCTGCTCAGGGTCGAGGGCCTGGTCAAGCACTTTCCCATCAAGAAGGGCCTGCTCCAGCGGCAGGTCGGGGCGGTCAAGGCCGTCGACGGCATCGACTTCGAGGTGCGCCGGGGCGAGACCCTCGGTGTCGTCGGGGAGTCCGGCTGCGGCAAGTCGACCATGGGCCGGCTCATCACCCGCCTGCTGGAGCCGTCCGGCGGCAAGGTCGAGTTCGACGGCACGGACATCACGCACCTCAACACCGCGGGCATGCGTCCGCTGCGCCGCGACGTCCAGATGATCTTCCAGGACCCGTACGGCTCGCTGAACCCCCGGCACACCATCGGCACCATCGTCTCGGCGCCGTTCAAGCTCCAGGGCGTGGAGCCCGAGGGCGGGGTGAAGAAGGAGGTCCAGCGTCTCCTGGAGCTGGTGGGCCTCAGCCCCGAGCACTACAACCGCTACCCGCACGAATTCTCCGGCGGCCAGCGCCAGCGCATCGGCATCGCCCGCGCGCTCGCCCTGAAGCCCCGGATGGTCGTCGCGGACGAGCCGGTCTCCGCGCTCGACGTGTCCATCCAGGCCCAGGTCGTCAACCTGATGGACGACCTCCAGGACGAGCTCGGCCTGACGTACGTGATCATCGCGCACGACCTCTCCGTGGTCCGCCATGTCTCCGACCGCATCGCCGTGATGTACCTCGGCAAGATCGTGGAGCTGGCCGACCGGGACTCCCTGTACTCGGCGCCGATGCACCCGTACACCAAGGCGCTGCTGTCGGCCGTGCCGATCCCGGACCCGGGGCGCCGGAGCGCCAAGAGCGAGCGCATCCTGCTCAAGGGTGACGTGCCCTCGCCGATCGCGCCGCCGAGCGGCTGCCGCTTCCACACCCGGTGCTGGAAGGCGACCCAGGTCTGCACGACCACCGAGCCGCCGCTGGCCGAGCTGAAGCCGGGGCAGCGGGTCGCCTGTCACCACCCGGAGAACTTCGAGGACCAGCAGCCCCAGGACGTCGTCCTGCTGACGGCCGCGAAGGAGGCGGCGGAACTGGTTCCGGACTCGGTCAAGAAGACCGAGCCGACCGAGCCGACTGCGGAGGCCGACGCCGAGGCCGACGTCCAGGCCGAGGCCGAGGTCACCAAGGAAGTCGTCGAAGAAACCGACGACAAGTAAGCCAGAACGAGCCCCCGCCTTGCAATGTAAGGCGGGGGCTTGTTTCTGCGTCACAATATGCAGGTGTCTCAGTACCCGCTCGACCTGATCGGCATCTTCGTCTTCGCCATCTCCGGCGCGCTCCTGGCCGTCCGCAAGAACTTCGACGTCTTCGGTATCGCCGTCCTCGCCGAGGTCACCGCGCTCGGCGGCGGGCTCTTCCGTGACCTGGTCATCGGCGCCGTCCCCCCGGCCGCCTTCACCGATCTCGGCTACTTCCTCACCCCGCTGCTCGCCGCCCTGCTCGTCTTCTTCCTGCACCCGCACGTGGAGCGCATCCAGACCGGCGTGAACGTCTTCGACGCGGCCGGCCTCGGCCTCTTCTGCGTCGCCGGCACGACGAAGGCGTACGACTACGGCCTCGGCCTGACCGCCTCCGCCGCCCTCGGCCTCGCCACGGCGGTCGGCGGCGGTGTGCTGCGGGACGTCCTCGCCAACGAGGTGCCCTCGCTGCTGCGCTGGGACCGCGACCTGTACGCCGTACCGGCGATGGTCGGCGCGGGACTGGTCGTCCTCTGCATCCAGCTCGACACCCTGACCCCGCTCACCTCCGGCCTAGCCGCGCTCACCGCCTTCGTGCTGCGGCTGCTGGCGATGCGGTACCACTGGCGGGCGCCCCGGGCGTGGAACCGGCGGTCGTCGGCGGTGGAGGACGGCGTGTAGGAGCATAAAGCTACCGCTTAGTAATCACTTGTTGTACGGTTCAGCCATGCCCGAAGCAGCTTCCGTACAGGCCACCGTCGGCGACAGCGAGTTCGACCGGGACACCGCGGTCACCCGGCGGGGGCCCGGCGTCTACGACATCGACCTCTCCGCCGGCTGGACGATCATCGGCGCCGTCAACGGCGGCTACCTCCTGGCCGTCCTCGGCCGCGCCCTCGCCGACGCGCTGCCGCACGACGACCCGTTCACGATCTCCGCGCACTATCTGACCGCGTCCCAGCCCGGCCCCGCGGTCGTCCGCACCGACGTCGTCCGCACCGGACGGACCCTGTCGACCGGGCAGGCCTCCCTCTTCCAGTACGACGACGAGGGCCGCGAGATCGAGCGGATACGCGTCCTCGCCTCCTACGGCGACCTCGACTCCCTCCCGGACGACGTCCGGACGACGGCGAAGCCGCCCGCGATCCCGCCGGTCGAGCAGTGCTTCGGCCCGCAGGACGCCCCCGGGCCGGTCCCCGGCGGCTCCGCGATCGCCGACCGGCTGTTCCTGAAGCTCGACCCCGCCACCCTCGGCTGGGCGCTCGGCGCGCCCTCCGGCAAGGGTGAGATGCGCTCCTGGTTCGGACTGGCCGACGGTCGCGACGCCGACCCGTTCGCGCTGCTCCTCGCGGTGGACGCGCTGCCGCCGACCGCCTTCGAGATGGGCATCCAGGGCTGGGTCCCGACGGTCGAGCTGACCGTCCACGTCCGGTGCCGCCCGGCGCCGGGACCGCTCCGCGTCTCCATCACCACCCGCAACCTCGCCGGCGGCTTCCTGGAGGAGGACGCCGAGGTCTGGGACAGCGCGGACCGACTGGTCGCCCAGTCCCGCCAACTGGCCCGCGCCAGGCTGTCGGACTGAGCCGTCAGGGGGTGCGGGTGAGCCGTCAGGCGGTCCGAGCGGGTCGTCAGGCGGTCCGGGGGAGGGGCCGGCGGCCGAGCCAGGCCGCCATCCGGCCGTAGGCGTCGGCTCCCCCGGGGGCGGCCACCGCCGGTGCGAAGCGGCGCCCCTCGCGCGGCCCGTCCGGGAGGGCGGCCCACGCCGCCGTCGCGAGTACTCGGCCGGCTCCGGGTCGAGCGCGAGCGGCCGCCCCAGGCCCTCGGAGAGATCCCAGGTGTGCGCCACGATCTCCATCACGTACGCCGACAGCGCGTCCCGCCCGGGGACCTCGCCCCACGGCACCCGCACCGGCCCCGCCATCCGCTCATCGCTCTTCCAGGCCCTGAGCGCCCGGTTCCGCATCTCCCCGTAGGCGGCCGGCTTCTCGCTGGAGCCGGTGGTGCGCGGGTGTCTCCCGGAGGCTTCCCGCGGTGCCCGGCGCCGACCGCCCGTCCCGGCCGGGACGACCCGCACGGCGGACGCCTCTGTCACGAGCCCGTACCAGAGCCGGGTTGCGGAGAAGGAGCGAAAGTCCAGGTCGGGAGGGGGGTGTTGGTGATCGCTTTGCCGTTCGCACAGGTTTGGCACAGCGCGAACCCAAGAGAGCCCCAAGCTGCGTTGATTCGATGCCGCCCACGAACTCCCCCATCGTTCTTCATCGTTCCTGGAGTTGTTTCTCATGCAGCGTGCACGTCTCGTCCCCGCCGTCGCCCTGCTGGCGGCCGCACCCCTCTTCCTGGTGGCGTGCGGCTCCGGCGACTCGTCCTCCTCCACCTCGGACAACGGCAACTCCGGTCAGCAGACCTGCCAGGCGCCCTCGGGCGCGCCGTCCGGTGCCCCCTCGGGCGCCCCCTCCGGCCGGCCCTCCGCGAACGGCCAGGCCCCCTCCGGTGCTCCCTCCGGAGCGCCCTCGGGTCAGCCGTCCGGTGCGCCGAGCGGTGCTCCGGGCGGTGGTGGCCAGAACGGCGGTCCCGGTGGCGGTGGTGGCTGTGGTGGCCCCGGTGGCGGCGGACAGCCGGGGCAGGGCGGCCAGGCGCCGAGCGGGGCGCCGAGCCAGGAGGCCTCGGCGTCGGCGTCGGCGTCCAAGGAAAGCTGACGGTACGTACACGGCAGGGAGGGCGCATCCGGTGACCGGGTGCGCCCTCCCTGCCGTCTGTGCGCCGGTTCAGTCCAGCCAGTGCCGACAGCCGATGCTGATGAGCCGCATCCGGCGGCTCGCCAGCCGGGTCACCCGGAGGCGCTCCTCCGCCGGCCGCTCCCGCGCCTCCAGGAACAGCGAGGCGGTCACCAGCATCTGATCGACGTACAGGCCCGCGAGCATCAGCCGGTCGTCGTCGGTCCACCCCTCGGTCTCCGGCCGCCGCGCCAGCTCACCGCACACCTCCTCGGCGAACCGCACCAACTGCCCCTGGATCGCGTCCCGCACCGGCTGGACCCCGCTGTGCCGTTCGCGCGCGATGAACCGGACGTGCGCGGGGTACGCGTCGACATGGCGGGCGATCAGATCGACGGCGCGCTCGATGAGTTCGTCGCTGTCGCCCACGGCCGCCATCAGATCCCCGAGCACGGGGTGCAGGCTCCCGAGCACCTCCTCGACCAGCGCCACCCCGAGGTCCGCGGTCGACCGGAAGTGCCGGTAGAACGCGGTGGGGGCGACGCCCACGGCCCGGGTGACCTCGCGAAGTCCCAGGCTGCTGAGGCTCTGCTCCTCCAGCAGACCCAACGCGGCGTCCATGAGCGCCTGCCGGGTCTTCCGCTTCTGGACCTGCCGGACGCCGAGAGTGTGACTCATGCCATGCAGTTAACAACTGTTCTCCGTAATTGCAAAGCCGGGCGGCGCGCTAGACTTGGCAGTCAGTGAACAGTTGTAACCACAACGAGAGGCGAACCCGTCATGCTGTTCCTCGTCGCCGCGCTCCTGCTGCTGGGTGTCGTCCTGGGCACCGTCGCCCATGTGCCCGTGGCCGTCTCGTCCGCCCTCGCGGCCGGTATCGCCCTCTGGCTCGCGGTCTTCGCGTACCGCGAGCGTCACGCCCGACGCACCCGCGCCACCGACTGACCGTCCCCTCCACCCACTTCGGGAGCAGACCGACCATGCAGCTCACCGCCGCACGTCAGCAGACCGCAGCGACCACCACCGGCAGCCGCACCCGGGGCCGCGACACCGACGGGATGGCCGTCGCCTCCTTCGTCCTCGGTCTCCTGGGCCTCCTCGTGCTCAACCTCTTCCTCGGCCCCATCGCCATCGTCCTGGCGGCGGTCGCCCTCAAGCGCGGTACGGCCCGACGGGGCCGCGCCCTCCTCGGCCTCGGCCTGGGCGTCGCCGACCTCGTGGTGCTCGCCACCCTGATGCAGACCACGAACACGGTGTCCTGGAGCTTCTGAGCGCCGGACGGCTTACGGCCAACTCCAGGAGCACCCGAAGCCGCTCGACCACAGCCCCGTAGAATCGGGCTCACCATGGCTTACCTCGACCACGCGGCGACCACCCCGATGCTCCCCGAGGCGGCAGAGGCCCTGACCGCCCAGCTGAGCGTCACCGGCAACGCCTCCTCGCTGCACGCCTCCGGCCGCCGAGCGCGGCGCACCGTCGAGGAGGCCCGTGAAACCCTCGCCGAGTCCCTCGGGGCCCGCCCCAGCGAGGTGGTGTTCACCTCCGGTGGCACCGAGGCCGACAACCTCGCCGTGAAGGGCCTGTACTGGTCCCGCCGCGACGCGGACCCGGCCCGCACCCGGGTCCTCGCCAGCCCCGTCGAGCACCACGCGGTCCTCGACGCCGTCCACTGGCTCGGGGAACACGAGGGCGCCACCGTCGAGTACCTCCCGGTCGACCCGTACGGCCGAGTCCACCCCGAAGCGCTCCGCGAGGCCGTCGCCCGCAACCCCGACGATGTCGCCCTGGCCACCGTGATGTGGGCCAACAACGAGATCGGCACGATCATGCCGGTCCGCGAACTCGCCGACGTGACGGGGGAGTTCGGCGTCCCGCTGCACGCCGACGCGGTGCAGGCCTTCGGTCAGGTTCCGGTCGACTTCGGCGCCTCGGGCCTCGCCGCGATGACCGTCTCCGGCCACAAGGTCGGCGGCCCGTACGGCATCGGCGCGCTGCTGCTGGGCCGCGAGTACAGCCCCGTGCCCGTGCTGCACGGCGGCGGCCAGGAGCGCCATGTCCGCTCCGGCACCCTCGACGTCCCGGCCGTCGCCTCCTTCGCGGTCGCCGGCCGGCTCGCCGCCGAGCAGCACGCGTGGTTCGCCCGGGAGATCGGCGCCCTGCGCGACGCGCTCGTCGAGGCGGTCCGCGCGGCCGTACCGGACGCCGTCCTGGGCGGTGACCCGTCCCCGGGGGGACGCCTCCCGGCCAACGCGCACTTCACCTTCCCCGGCTGCGAGGGCGACTCCCTGCTGCTCCTGCTCGACGCCCAGGGCATCGAGTGCTCCACGGGCTCCGCCTGCACGGCCGGCGTCGCCCAGCCCAGCCATGTCCTCCTGGCCACGGGCACCGACCCCGACCTGGCCCGCGGCACCCTCCGCTTCTCCCTCGGCCACACCTCCACGGAGGCGGACGTCGAGGCGGTCGCCAAGGCGATCGGCCCGGTGGTGGAGCGCGCCCGCAGCGCGGGCCTGAGCTGAGCGGCCGCACCCGGTCCCCGGCCTGGGTCGTGCCCCTAACTCTCCATCACCATCAGGCTGGCCATCATGCCCTCGTCCTCGTGCTGGAGGAGGTGGCAGTGGAGCATGTACATGTAGGTGTCGTCGGCGAAGTCGGTGAACTCCATGGCGATCTTGATGGAGCCGCCGCCGACCACCTCGTAGGTGTCGAACCAGCCGAGATCGACGCCGGTCGGCTCCTCGCCGTTGATCTCGATCAGCTGGAACGGCACGTCGTGCAGATGGAACGAGTGCTCCAGCATCGTGTTGTTGGTGATCGTCCAGATCTCCTTAGAGCCGAGCGTCGTCATGATCGTCGCCATGGAGTCCATGGTGGTGCCGACCGCCCCGTTGATCGCCATCTCCAGGCCGTCCTGGTCGAGCGTGATCTCCCGGGCGGTGAAGCCCGAGGTGTCGTACCGCTCGATGGTGTTGAGGGAGGACGGCAGGTCGTCGGGGGTGTCCGAGGCGTCGGGGGTGACGGTGAGGAAGTCGTACGTTCCGCTGCCGCCCCGGACCCATCCGGTCGTGATGACGGCCTGGAGCGTCACCGCGTCGCTGAGGTCCATCACGAACTCGGCGCGCCCGCCCGCGACCAGCCGGATGCTCTTCACCTCGGTGGCCTCGGTGAGATAGCCCTGCTCGGTGGCGACCTGGGTGAGCATGCCGCCGTCGCCGCGCTGGACGGTGATGATGTCGGAGGGGGAGGCGTTCAGGACCCGGAACCGGGTGCGGGTCCTGGTGGCGGTGAAGGTGAGCGTGGTGTCGTCCACGTTGGTGCCGTTGCAGAGCACCGGGTAGCTGAGCGTGTTCTGGAGATAGCCGGTCAGGTTGTACTTGATGTCGCCCGCGCTGTCCGTCGCCAGACACTGCAGGACGAGCGGGATGTCGTCCACGCCGTACTCGCTCGGCAGCGCCGCGGACGCGTCGGTCTCGTCCTCCACGATGATCAGTCCGGCCAGCCCGTGCACGACCTGCTCGGCCGTGGTCCCGAGCGCGTGCGGGTGGTACCAGAGCGTCTTGGCCTCGTCGAGGATCTCGAAGGTCGGGGACCAGGTCTCCCCGGCGGCGAAGGCGTTCTGCGGGCCGCCGTCCATGTCGGGCGGGATGTGCGCGCCGTGGAAGTGGACGCTGGTGTCGGCGTCGAGGTCGTTGGTGATGTTCAGCAGGACCGTGGAGCCGGTGGTCCACTTCATGGTGGGGCCGAGGTACGACCCGTTGTAGCCGGCGGTGTCGCTGGTGGCGCCGCCGAGCACCTCGTGTGTACCGGTCCGCGCGGTCAGCGTGAACGTGGTGGTGCCGTCGGAGGTGGTGCCCTCCAGCAGGTCCGGGACGTTCAGCGTGGCGGTGTTGGTCGCGGCGCCCGCCTTGTTGCCCTTCGCGTCGGTCAGCAGCGAGAACGTCGTCCCGGCCACCGCGACCGCCGCCAGTCCGGCCCCCGCCATCCCGCCGAGGAACGTGCGGCGGTGCAGTCCCCTGCCCCTGCTCTTGCCCCGGTGGTTGGCCTTGCGCTCCGTGTTGTTCGTCATGAGCCGGGATGCTCGACCTGAGGGCTGTGTGGGCACTGAGGTGAAATTAGGAGAGGACCGAGGGGGCTGTGAGACCGCCCTGAGCTTGCGAATCCCTCAACTCGCCTTGTGGAAGGGAGAGTTGAGGCTGCCGCAGGTCGGGTCCGGGGTGCGGGACGTATCGGACGGCCGGCCGGCGGGAGACGTCCGTCAGCCCGTGCGGGTGTGATGCGTGCCACATCGCGGCGGGTCTGTGCCGCCGCTGTTCCGACCCCCTCGCACCTCTGTGACCTGGCTGTCCGTGCCCGTCGGGATCAGGCGGGGGTCGACTTCTGCGCGGCCGCCGCCTCGCGCACCAGCTTCATGTACCGGTCCCAGTCCCAGCCCTCGCCGGGGTCCGTGTGGTCCGTGCCCGGGACCTCGACATGGCCGAGGATGTGCTCGCGGTCGAGCGGGATGTCGTAGCGCGCGCAGATCCGGGCCGTCAGCCGCGCCGAGGCCTCGTACATCTCGTCCGTGAAGTCCTCGGGCTTCTCCACGAAGCCCTCGTGCTCGATGCCGACACTGCGCTCGTTGTAGTCGCGGTTGCCCGCGTGGTACGCCACGTCCAACTCGCGGATCATCTGCGTGACATGGCCGTCCTTGCGGACGATGTAGTGCGCCGCCGCGCCGTGCTGCGGGTCCTGGAAGACCTTCACCGCGCTGGCGAAGCTGCCCTGGGTGACATGGATGATCACCATGTCTATGCCGAAGTCGTCCGGCCGGTCCGCCAGCCGCCAGTTCGCGTCCGACGCGGCGACCCACTTCGCGCCCGTGTAGTCGACCTCGCCCTCCTTGCGCGGCTTCGACACCCCCGGCACCCGCCACCACGCGCGCGTCAGCTCGTCCCGGGCGACCACGGCCGTACCGACGGCCGCCACCGCCGTGCCGATGAGCAGCGCCCGGCGGCCCACGCGCCGGCCCGCGTCCTGGCCGCCGGAGGCGCTCGCGCCACCCCCGGAGCCGGTCGACCCGTTCTTCGAAGCCCGTCTCGTTCCCACGAGATCGTCAACGGATACTCGCGGGCTCCGGTTCCCGGCGCCCCTTACCCTTGAAGGGTTATGACTGAGATCCCGCAGCGCTCCCGCCCCCTCCGTGTCCTCGCCGCCATGTCCGGCGGGGTCGACTCCGCCGTGGCCGCCGCCCGCGCGGCGGAAGCCGGGCACGACGTGACGGGCGTCCATCTGGCGCTCTCCGCGAACCCGCAGTCGTTCCGGACCGGCGCGCGCGGCTGCTGCACGATCGAGGATTCCCGGGACGCCCGCCGCGCCGCGGACGTCATCGGCATCCCCTTCTACGTGTGGGACCTCGCCGAGCGCTTCCGCGAGGACGTCGTCGAGGACTTCGTCGCCGAGTACGAGGCCGGACGCACCCCGAACCCCTGCCTGCGCTGCAACGAGAAGATCAAGTTCGCGGCCCTGCTCGACAAGGCCCTCGCCCTGGGCTTCGACGCGGTCTGCACGGGCCACTACGCCCAGGTGATCGTGAACCCGGACGGCACACGTGAGCTGCACCGCGCCTCCGACATGGCCAAGGACCAGTCGTACGTCCTGGGCGTCCTGGACGACCGGCAGCTCGCCCACGCCCTGTTCCCGCTCGGCGACACGGTGACGACGAAGGACGAGATCCGCGCGGAGGCCGAGCACAGGGGGCTGGCCGTTGCCAAGAAGCCCGACTCCCACGACATCTGCTTCATCGCCGACGGCGACACCCAGGGCTTCCTCGCCCACCGCCTCGGCCGCGCCGAGGGCGACATCCTCGACGAGTCCGGCAACGTCCTGGGCACCCACGAGGGCGCCTACGGCTACACCATCGGCCAGCGCAAGGGCCTGCGCATCGGCACCCCGGCCCCCGACGGCAAGCCGCGCTACGTCCTCGACATCTCCCCGGTCGACAACACGGTCACGGTCGGCCCCGCCGCCTCCCTCGACGTGGACGCCCTCACCGCGATCCGCCCCCGCTGGTGCGGCGCCGCCCCCACCGGCCCCGGCACCTACACCGCCCAGCTCCGCGCCCACGGCGGCGAGACCGAGGTCCGCGCGGAACTCGTCGACGACACCCTCCAGGTCACCTTCACCGAGCCCGTCCGCGGCGTCGCCCCCGGCCAGGCGATCGTCCTGTACGACGGCACGCGCGTCGTCGGCTCGGCGACGATCGCGTCGACCACGCGCGCGCGTGCGGGTGCCGTCTAGCCCCAGGCCCAGGCCCGGGCTCGGGTCCGCGGCCACGATCGCCCTCCCCGGGTAGCCGTCCGCGCGTGCGCGGCGCAGGCTGCTTGGTGAGCTTCGAGCTCTTCCAGGAGGCCCTCGACGGGCCGCAGGGGGACGTAGGAGGTCGCCATGACAGCCACAGATCCGGCAGGACAGGCGGGGAACCCGTCCCGGGGCCCGGCCCCGGACCCGTCGAGGGACCGTCGGAGTCTCAGTCACCGGATGCGGTACGCGCTGCGCCATCCCCGGCGCGTGCCCGCGCACGCCCACCGCGTGGCCCGGGACACCTGGCTGCGGCTGCGGCACCGGGATCACATCGCGTACTACCGGGCCGTGATGGCCGCCGACACCGCGCGCAGCCCGGAGGCCGCCGTCGGGCACAACCCGTCGGTGGAGAAGTGGGAACGCATCGGGCGGATGCAGTTCGACTACCTGCTGCGGCACGGTCTGGAGCCGCGGCACCGGATGCTGGAGATCGGCTGCGGGAACCTGCGGGCCGGGCGCCTGTTCATCGACCACCTGGACGCCGGGAACTACTACGGCGTCGACATCTCACCGGCCATTCTCATGGAGGCCCAGCGCACCCTCGCGCGAGAGGGTCTGCAATCCAAACTCCCTCACCTCGCGCTCGTCGCCGACCTCACGTTCTCCTTCCTGCCCGCCGGGCACTTCGACGTCGTCCACGCGCACAGCGTGTTCTCCCACTCGCCGCCGCACGTCATCGAGCAGTGCCTCGCGCACGTCGGCCGGGTCCTCGCCCCCGGCGGCTTCTTCGACTTCACCTTCGGCCGTACCGAGGGCCCCGAACACCAGGTGCTGCACGAGGACTTCTACTACCGGACCGAGACCCTGGTCTCCCTGGCCCGTGAACACGGCCTGTCCGCCCGTCTCATGGAGGACTGGGAGGAACTGCCGCACCGCCAGTCCAAGATCCGGGTGACCGTGGCGCAGGACGCCGCCGGCGGGCAGGGGTCCGATGTCGGTGGGGCCCCTTAACGTGGGCGTATGAACATCTGCGTCTTCCTCTCCGCCGCCGACCTCGACGACCGCTACACACGCCCCGCCAAGGAGTTCGCCGAGCTGATCGGCAAGGGCGGGCACACCCTGGTGTGGGGCGGTTCGGACGTCGGGCTGATGAAGGTGGTCGCCGACGGGGTGCAGGAGGCGGGCGGCAGACTGCTGGGTGTCTCCGTCGAGTTCCTGTCGGCGAAGGCGCGGCCCGGCACCGACGAGATGGTGGTCGCCCGGGACCTCGCCGAGCGCAAGCGACTGCTCCTGGAGAAGGCGGACGCGGTCGTCGTCATGGTCGGCGGGACCGGCACGCTCGACGAGGCCACCGAGATCCTGGAGCTGAAGAAGCACGGCCACACCGAGATGCCGGTGGTGCTGCTGAACACCGCCGGTTTCTACGACGGCCTGAAGGAGCAGTTCCGGCGCATGGAGGACGAGGGGTTCCTGCCCCGCCCCCTCACCGACCTGGTCTTCTTCGCGGAGGAGCCGGTGGGCGCGCTGGCGTACCTGGAGGAGAGCCGGGGCATCGCCTGAGACCGACGCGGGTGAGGGCCCGGCCCGGATGATGCGAGCATGACGGCATGGCTACTCATCTGATCACCGGGGCGGGTTCCGGCATCGGCGCGGCTGTCGCCCGGCGGCTGCACGAGCGCGGGGACGACCTCGTCCTGCACGCGCGCGACGCGGGGCGGGCGAAGGAACTGGCGGCGGAGTTCCCGGGGGCGCGGACGCTGGTCGGTGACCTGGCGGACCCGGACAAGCTGTCCTGGGCCTTCTCCCACCAGACGCTCCCGGACCGCGTCGACTCCCTGCTGCACATCGCGGGCGTCGTCGACCTCGGGGCCGTGGGCGACCTGACGCCGAAGGCCTGGCGGCACCAGCTCAACGTCAACCTCGTCGCCCCCGCCGAGCTGACCCGGCACTTCCTGCCCCAACTCCGCGCCGCGCGCGGGCATGTGGTGTTCGTCAACTCCGGCGCGGGGCTCAACGCCCACGCGGACTGGTCCGCCTACGCGGCGTCGAAGCACGGGCTGAAGGCGCTGGCGGACTCGCTGCGGTGGGAGGAGCACGGGAACGGGGTGCGGGTGACCACGGTCTATCCCGGGCGGACGGCCAGCCCCATGCAGGCGAAGGTCCACCAGCAGGAGGGCAAGGAGTACGACCCCTCCCGGTGGATCGCGCCCGAGTCGGTCGCCACGACGATCCTGATGGCGCTGGACCTGCCCCGCGACGCGGAGGTGAACGACCTGACGGTCCGCCCGGGCGCGTGAGGGCCCTGCCGGACGGGGACGCGTCGTCGGCTGCGGGTCCGGTCGTGGGCCTGAGAAGCAGGGGGCGCAGCCCCTGCTTCTCAGGGGCGCGGGGAACTGCGCGAGAAGCCCCACCGGGCCCGCACCCGACAACGCACCCACCCCGGCCAAGCCCCCCGCCAGGGAACCGTAGGCTTCGGGTCGTGAGCGAAGACTTCAGTTTCGGCCCCGCCACCGGCGTGGGGTCCATGCCGGGCGGGGACGCCCGAGAAGCCGCCAAGACCGTCACCGGCACCTTCGAGTGGCCGGAGACGGGCATGGCGTACCTCCCCGAACTCCCCGCCAGAGGCCCCGGCGCCGACATGATCGGCAGAACCGCGGGCCTGCTGGTCGAGCTGTACGCGCGCGTGGAGCCCAGCGGCTGGCGCATCGGCGACCACCCCGGACGCGACACCAAGCGGGCCAGGTCGTGGCTGGGCGAGGACCTGGACGCCCTGGAGGAGTTCACCCAGGACTACGCGGGCCCGCTGAAGGTGCAGGCCGTGGGACCGTGGACCCTCGCCACCGCCCTGGAGCTGAGGAACGGCGAGTCCGCCCTCTCCGACCCCGGCGCCTGCCGCGACCTCGCCGGGTCCCTCGCCGAGGGCCTGCGCCAGCACCTCGCCGAGCTCCGCCGCCGCGCCCCGCGGGCCCAACTCGTCCTGCAGCTCGACGAACCCTCCCTCATCGCCGTCCTGCGGGGCCAGGTGAAGAGCGCGAGCGGCTACCGCACCCACCGTGCCGTCGACCGCCAACTCGTCGAGGCCACCCTCCGCGACGTCATCGGCGTCCACACGCACGAAGGCGCTCAAGGGGCGGTCGTCGTGCACTCCTGCGCCCCCGACGTACCCTTCGCGCTCCTGCGTCGAGCCGGTGCCACCGCGATCTCCTTCGACTTCACCTTGCTCACTGAGCGTGACGATGACACGATCGGGGAAGCGGTGGAGGGGGGCACCAAGCTGCTGGCCGGTGTCGTGCCGACCACGGAGGGGGCATTGTCGGACCCTGCCGGTAGCGTCATGGGTGTCAGGACGCTGTGGCGCAGGCTGGGGCTGCATCCGGGGCTTCTCGCGGACGCGGTCACGGTCACTCCGACGTGTGGGCTCGCGGGGGTCTCCCCGGCGTACGCACGCCGGGCGCTCGCCCACTGCGTCAAGGCGGCGAGATCCCTCGCGGACAACCCAGAGTAACGGGAGGACAACACGGTGGCCGGCGACAAGGACGCACAGCCCACATCGGTACCCACCGAGGCGACGGTGCCCGCGGAGGGGACGGCGCCCGCCGAGGCACGCGAGAAGCACGCGCGGCTCGCCGAGGAGATCGAGGAGCACCGCTTCCGGTACTACGTGAAGGACGACCCGGTCGTCAGCGACGCCGAGTTCGACGAACTCATGCGCGCCCTGGAGGCGTTGGAGGACGAGTACGGTGAGCTGCGCACCCCGGACTCACCGACGCAGAAGGTCGCCGTCGAGTACGAGACCGGTCTCGCCGAGGTCGAGCACCGCGAACGCATGCTCTCCCTCGACAACGTCTTCGACGACGAGGGCCTCGCCGCCTGGGCCGAGCGCGTCGCCAAGGACGTCGGCACCACCGACTACCACCTGCTGTGCGAGCTGAAGATCGACGGCCTCGCGGTGAACCTGACGTACGAGGACGGCAGACTGACCCGGGCGGCCACCCGGGGCACCGGCCAGGTCGGCGAGGACATCACACCCAACGTCATGACGATCGCCGAGATCCCGCACCGGCTGAAGGGCGACCGCGTCCCCGGGCTCGTCGAGATCCGCGGCGAGGTCTACTTCCCGATGGAGGCCTTCCAGGGCCTCAACGAACGCCGCGTGGCGGCCGGCGAGAAGCCGTACGCCAACCCCCGCAACTCCGCGTCGGGTTCACTGCGCCAGAAGGACCCCAAGGTCACGGCCACCCTGCCGCTGCACATGGTGGTCCACGGCATCGGCGCCCTGGAGGGCTTCGACGGCGGCTTCGCCCGCCTCTCCCAGGCCTACGACCTCCTGAAGTCCTGGGGCCTGCCCACCGCCGAGCACAACAGGGTGGTCGACGACCTCGACGGCGTACGGGAGTTCATCGCCCACTACGGCGAGCACCGCCACTCCGTGGCGCACGAGATCGACGGCGCGGTCGTCAAGCTCGACGAGATCCGGCTGCAGGGCCGCCTCGGCTCCACGGCCCGCGCACCCCGCTGGGCCATCGCGTACAAGTACGCGCCGGAGGAGGTCAACACCAAGCTCATCGACATCAAGGTGGGTGTCGGCCGCACCGGCCGGGTCACTCCGTACGCCCAGGTCGAGCCGGTCACGGTGGCGGGCTCGGAGGTCGAGTTCGCCACCCTGCACAACCAGGAGGTCGTCAAGGCCAAGAACGTCCTCATCGGGGACACCGTCGTGATCCGCAAGGCCGGCGACGTCATCCCCGAGATCCTCGGCCCCGTCGTGACCCTGCGCGACGACAACGAGGTGCGCCCCTTCGTGATGCCGACCGAGTGCCCCGAGTGCGGGACACCGCTGCGCGCGATGAAGGAGGGCGACATCGATCTGAGGTGCCCCAACGCCCGTAGCTGCCCTGCCCAGTTGCGAGAGCGCGTCGCCTATCTGGCGGGCCGGGAGTGCCTGGACATCGAGCACTTCGGCGGGGTCGCCGCCGCGGCCCTCACCCGGCCCCTGGAACCGGCCGACCCGCCACTCGTCGACGAGGGCGACCTCTTCGACCTCACGGTGGAGAAGCTCCTGCCCATCAAGGCATACGTCCTCGACATGGACAGCGGTCTGCCCAAGCACGACCCCAGGACGGGCGAGCCGAAGGTCGTCACGGTCTTCGCCAACCAGAAGGGCGAGCCCAAGAAGAACACGCTCGCGCTGCTCCAGAAGATCGAGGAGGCCAAGAGCCGTCCGCTCGCCCGCTTCCTCAACGGCCTCTCCATCCGCCATGTCGGCCCGGTCGCCGCCCAGGCCCTGGCCCGTGAGTTCCGTTCGATCGAGCGGATCGAGCAGGCCACGGAGGAGGAGCTGACGGCGGTCGACGGCGTGGGCGCCATCGTCGCGACGGCGCTCAAGGAGTGGTTCGCCGAGGAGTGGCACCGCGAGATCATCCGTAAGTGGAAGGCCGCGGGTGTCCCCCTGGAGGACGTGGGCGCCGGCGAGGACGACGGCCCCAGGCCCCTCGAAGGACTGACGGTCGTCGTCACCGGCACACTCGAACACCACACCCGCGACGGAGCCAAGGAGGCCCTGCAGAGCCGGGGTGCCAAGGTGACCGGGTCGGTGTCCAAGAAGACCTCGTTCGTCGTAGTGGGCGAGAACCCGGGCTCCAAGTACGACAAGGCGATGCAGCTCAAGGTGCCCGTGCTGGACGAGGACGGCTTCGCCGTACTGCTCGAACAGGGGCCGGACGCGGCGGCGGAGGCCGCGCTGCCGGCCGAGGAGTAGGGGTTGAAGGTCACCCGTTCGGCGCATACCAGATGCATACGGGTGGCTGGTCGCATTCGGGCAACCGCCGTCGACCGCTGCCCGTGGAAGCCCTGTGCGGCCTACTGTTGAGGTTGTGCGCCTGCCGTGCCCGGACGCGTGGTGGGTTCTCGGACGCGGTGCCGTTGAGGGTTGTCGGGAGCAACGGGCCGCGTGGCGTGGGCACCGCCGGCTGTGAGAGGGACGGGAATGGAACCGACCGAGAGCGTCGCCCCGGACTCACGGCTGCGCCTGCGCCGGGTCGCCGGGGCCTGGCGCTGGGGACGCTCCCTGCTCATGGGAGGACGCCCGTTCGAGGGAAGCCCGGAGCAGACCGGCCGGGAGGGCGGTCCCGGGCGGACGACGGAGGCGGAGTCCAGGATCGGGGCGGCCCGGCCGCCGGGCCGTGCCGGCGCGCACGGCGCCCATGTACCCGGCCCGGCACAGCTCACCGCCGGCACCGCGACCGGCACCGGCGGGGCTCCCTCCCTCACCGGCGCGCTCGGCGCGAGCCGCGGTCATGAACTGCCCGGCCACGACGGAGACCGGCAGATGTCCTGGCCGGCACTGCCCGCCGTGATCGTGGGCCTTGCCGGCGCCATCCTCGGCGCCGGCTTCTACCGGGGCTTCACCGGACAGCACGCGCTCTTCCCGGCCGGCGCGGTCGGCTGGTCCCTCGCCCTGCTCACCGGCATCATCGTCGGCCATCTCGTCGCCATGGGCCGCGCCCGCTGGTGGGGCGGCACCGGCTCCGGCGCCGCCCTGACCCTCGCCGTCCTGCTGCTGTACGGCTGGGTCGCCGCCGGGATGGTCAGCCTCACCGTCGTCGTCCTCGTCGGCGTCGCCCGCCGGGGCCGCTGGCGGCAGGGCGTGCTGCACGGCGCGGTCGACATCCTCGGCATCGGCGCCGCCGCGCTCGTCCTCAGGGTGTTCGGCCGCGTCCCCTCGGTGGAGCGGCCCTGGGACCCCGACAGCTGGACCTTCTACTCGGCGCCCCAGGTGGCCCTGGTCGCCATCGCCTACCTCGTGGTCAGCCGCGTCCTGCTGTGGTACCTGGCGGCGCCGCGCGGCGGACTGCCCACGGTCGCGCGCACCGCCCTGGTCAGACAGGGCCTCGTCGCCGTCGCGCTGCTGGGCATCGCCCCGCTCGTCTGCGTCGTCGCCCTCGCCCAGCCACTGCTGCTGCCGCTCTTCGCCATCCCCCTCATCGCGCTCGACTCCACCCTGTGGATAGCCCGCGCCCGTGCCGAGGAGCAGCTGCGCGACCCGCTCACCGGACTGCCGAACCGTCAGTGGCTGCTGGAACGCACCTGGACCGCCCTGGACGACGCCGAACGCATCGGAGCGAGGTCGGCACTGATGCTGATCGACCTCGACCGTTTCCGGTCCGTCAATGACACGCTGGGGCATCTCGCGGGCGACCGGCTGCTGTTGCAGATAGCCGATCGCCTGCGGGTCGCCCTGCCGCGCGGAGCGGAGGCCGCGCGGCTCGGCGGTGACGAGTTCGCCGTCCTGCTGCCCGTCGCCGACTCCACCACGTCCGCGTCCCGGGTCGCCCGCAACCTCGTCGCCGCCCTCGGCTCACCGCTCGACCTCGACGGACTCACCCTCGTCCTGGAGGCCAGCGCCGGGCTCGCCGTCTTCCCCGACCACGCGCTCGACGCGGAGGGGCTGCTGCGACGGGCGGACGTGGCGATGTACCAGGCCAAGCGCGACCGCACGGGCGTCGAGGTCTACGAGTCCAAGCGGGACTCCAACACCCCCGACCGGCTCGGACTGCTGGGCGATCTGCGGCGCGCGCTCGACGCGCACGAGGTCGAGCTGCACTACCAGCCGAAGGTCCGCTTCGACGGCCAGGTCGCCGGTCTGGAGGCGCTGGTGCGCTGGGTGCACCCCGAGCGGGGGAAGGTGCCGCCGGACGAGTTCATAGCGATCGCCGAGTCCTCCGGGCTGATGCCGCATCTCACGGAGTACGTCCTGGAGACCGCGCTCGGACAGGTGGCGCGCTGGCGGGCACAGGGGCTGCACGTCCCGGTCGCCGTCAATGTCTCCCCGCGCGATGTCCACACCCCCGGCTTCGCCGGCGCGGTGGCCGCGCGGCTCGCCCGGCACGGGGTCCCGGCGGGGGCGCTCCAGCTGGAGATAACGGAACACGTGCTCCTGGAGGACCCCCAGCGGGCCGCGGACACGCTCGCCGGACTGACCGGGCACGGCGTGAAGATGTCCCTCGACGACTTCGGGACCGGTTACTCCTCGCTGGTCCACCTGCGGCGACTGCCGGTCAGCGAGCTGAAGATCGACCGGTCCTTCGTGGCCCGGCTCGCCATCGACAACGAGGACGCGGAGATCGTGCGCTGCACGGTCGATCTCGCGCACTCGCTCGGGCTGCTCGTCGTCGCGGAGGGCGTCGAGGACGACGAGACCTGGGAGCGGCTGCGGGACCTCGGGTGCGACGCCGTCCAGGGCTGGCTCGTCGCCGCGGCGATGCCTCCCGAGGAGGCGACCGCCTGGCTGCGGGCTCGGGGGTCACGGGGGTGGCAGCGGCCCACCGCCGCGCTGCCGCCCGCCGCCGCGGATGTGCAGCCGGGCGCCTAGTGGTTCGGGGGGTGCGGGTTCGCTTGCGGGTGCGGGTCCGGTGGGGGCTTCTCGCGCAGTTCCCCGCGCCCCTGGAAGCACCAGGGCCCCGCGGCCCTGAAAGGCGACCGGTGGCGCGGGCCTGAGAAGCACGGGGCGCAGCCTCTGCTTTTCAGGGGCGCGGGGAACTGCGCGAGAAGCCCCATGCACCCGCACCCGCCCGACTACAGTGCACCCCGAGCCATCAGGCGCCCGGCCCAGCGGCGCGGCCGACGCCGCGCGCCCCATAGGATTGGCGCCAAACCACACACACTCACCCCAGAGGATCGCTGCATGCCTGGCATTACGCGCGAGGAGGTCGCCCACCTCGCCCGGCTGGCGCGTCTGGAGCTGAAGCCCGAAGAGCTAGAGCACTTCGCGGGCCAGCTGGACGACATCATCGGCGCGGTCGCCCGCGTCAGCGAGGTCGCCGACCAAGATGTACCGCCGACCTCGCACCCGCTGCCGCTGACCAACGTCATGCGCGCGGACGAGGTCCGTCCCTCGCTCACCCCCGAGCAGGCGCTTTCCGCCGCCCCGGCCCAGGAGCAGCAGCGTTTCAAGGTGCCGCAGATCCTGGGGGAGGACTGATCACGTCATGACCGACAGCATCATCAAGCTCACCGCGGCCGAGATCGCCGCGAAGATCGCCGCCGGCGAACTCACCGCCGTCCAGGTCACCGAGGCCCACCTGGCCCGGATCGAGGCCGTCGACGAGAAGGTGCACGCCTTCCTGCACGTCGACCGCGAGGGCGCCCTCGCCCAGGCCCGTGCCGTCGACGAGAAGAAGGCCAGGGGCGAGAAGCTCGGCCCGCTCGCCGGTGTCCCGCTCGCGCTCAAGGACATCTTCACCACGGTCGGCATTCCGACCACCGTGGGCTCGAAGATCCTGGAGGGCTGGATCCCGCCGTACGACGCCACCCTCACCAAGCGGCTGAAGGACGCGGACGTCGTCATCCTCGGCAAGACCAACATGGACGAGTTCGCCATGGGGTCGTCGACGGAGAACAGCGCGTACGGCCCGACCGGCAACCCGTGGGACCTCACCCGTATCCCCGGCGGCTCCGGCGGCGGTTCCTCCGCCTCGCTCGCCTCCTACCAGGCGCCGCTGGCCATCGGCACCGACACCGGCGGCTCCATCCGCCAGCCGGCCGCCGTCACCGGCACGGTCGGCGTCAAGCCGACGTACGGCGCGGTCTCCCGCTACGGCATGGTCGCCTTCTCCTCCTCCCTCGACCAGGGCGGGCCCTGCGCCCGTACGGTCCTGGACGCGGCGCTGCTGCACGAGGTGATCGCCGGGCACGACCCGCTCGACTCCACCTCCATCGACGCGCCGGTCCCGCCGGTCGTCGAGGCCGCGCGCAACGGCAGCGTCGCCGGGATGCGCGTCGGTGTGGTCAAGCAGTTCCGCGGCGAGGGCTACCAGGCCGGTGTCGTCCAGCGGTTCGACGAGTCCGTGGCCCTCCTCAAGGAACTGGGCGCCGAGATCGTCGAGCTGGACTGCCCGTCGTTCGACCTGGCGCTGGCCGCGTACTACCTGATCGCGCCGAGCGAGTGTTCGAGCAACCTCGCCCGCTTCGACGGACTGCGCTACGGCCTGCGGACCGGCGACGACGGCACCAACTCCGCCGAGGCCGTCACCTCCCTCACCCGTGAGGAGGGCTTCGGCCCCGAGGTCAAGCGCCGCATCATGCTCGGCACGTACGCGCTCAGCTCCGGCTACTACGACGCGTACTACGGCAGCGCCCAGAAGGTCCGGACGCTCATCACCCGGGACTTCGAGAAGTCGTTCGAGCAGGTCGACGTCATCGTGTCGCCGACCACGCCCACCACCGCCTTCCCGATCGGCGAGCGCGCCGACGACCCGATGGCGATGTACCTGGCGGACCTCTGCACCATCCCGACCAACCTCGCGGGCAACGCCGCGATGTCCCTGCCCTGCGGCCTCGCGCCGGAGGACGGGCTGCCCGTCGGACTGCAGATCATCGCCCCGGCGCTCAAGGACGACCGTCTTTACAAGGTCGGCGCCGCCGTCGAGGCCGCCTTCGTGGAAAAGTGGGGCCACCCGCTTCTCGAGGAGGCTCCGTCGCTGTGAGCAACGCGCTGTCCAAGGCCAAGGACTTCCAGAAGTCCAAGTCCGGTACGTACGTGTCCATCGCCTCCACCGCCTTCGGCGCGTGGGGCATCGCCAAGCGGATCAAGAAGGCCCGCGCCGAACAGGACACGCTCCGGCTGATCGACGCGTCCGTGGCCGCCGTCGGCATCGTCACCGGTCTCGCCATCCTGTACCGCGAACTGAAGCGGCTGGGCGACGACGACGTCCTGCTGGGCTGAGAGGGAAGTTTCCACCGTGACCACCACGACCGACCTGGTGTCGTACGAGGACGCGCTGGCGTCGTACGACCCCGTCATGGGCCTCGAGGTCCATGTCGAACTCGGCACCAGGACCAAGATGTTCTGCGGCTGCTCGACCGAACTCGGTCAGGGCGCCAACACGCAGACCTGCCCCACCTGCCTCGGCCTGCCCGGCGCGCTCCCGGTCGTCAACGCGATCGGCGTCGAGTCGGCGATCAAGATCGGTCTCGCGCTCAACTGCGAGATCGCCGAGTGGTGCCGCTTCGCCCGGAAGAACTACTTCTATCCGGACATGCCGAAGAACTTCCAGACCTCCCAGTACGACGAGCCGATCGCCTTCAACGGCTACCTCGACGTCCAACTGGAGGACGGCGAGATCTTCCGTGTGGAGATCGAGCGCGCCCACATGGAGGAGGACACCGGCAAGTCGACGCACGTCGGCGGTGCGACGGGCCGAATCCACGGTGCCTCGCACTCGCTGCTCGACTACAACCGCGCGGGCATCCCCCTCATCGAGATCGTCACCAAGCCGATCGAGGGCGCGGGCGAGCGCGCTCCCGAGGTCGCCAAGGCGTACGTCCGTGAGCTGCGCGAGGTCATCAAGGCGCTCGGCGTCTCGGAGGCCCGCATGGAGATGGGCCAGATGCGCTGCGACGTGAACCTGTCGCTGCGCCCGCACGGCCGTGAGAAGTTCGGCACGCGCTCCGAGACCAAGAACGTGAACTCGCTGCGCAGCGTCGAGCGCGCCGCCCGCTTCGAGATCCAGCGGCACGCGGCCGTTCTCGACGGCGGCGGGACGATCATCCAGGAGACCCGGCACTTCCACGAGGACACGGGGTCCACGACCTCGGGCCGCGTGAAGGAGGAGGCCGAGGACTACCGGTACTTCCCCGAGCCGGACCTCGTGCCGGTGGCCCCCTCCCGCGAGTGGGTCGAGGAACTGCGGGCAGGGCTTCCGGAGCTGCCGCGGGTCCGCCGCAACCGGCTGCTCGACGAGTGGGGCATCGGCGCCACCGACATGCAGTCGATCACCAACGCCGGCGCGCTGGACCTCATCGTCGCCACCATCGAGGCCGGGGCGGACGCCGCCTCCGCCCGCAAGTGGTGGATGGGCGAGCTGGCCCGCAGCGCCAACGAGTCGGGCAAGGCGCTCGACGAGCTGGCGATCACGCCGGAGCAGGTCGCCCGGGTCACCGCGCTGGTGACGAACGGCGATCTGAACGACAAGCTGGCCCGTCAGGTCATCGAGGGCGTCCTCGCGGGCGAGGGCACCCCGGACGAGGTCGTCGACAAGCGCGGTCTGAAGGTCGTCTCCGACGAGGGCGCCCTGACCACGGCCGTCGAGGAGGCGATCGCCGGCAACCCGGGCATCGCCGACAAGATCCGCGGCGGCAAGGTCGCCGCGGCCGGTGCCCTGGTCGGCGCGGTCATGAAGGCCACGCGCGGTCAGGCGGACGCGGCCCGCGTCAAGGAGCTGATCCTGGAGAAGCTGGGCGTCGGCGAGGGCTGAACGCGACAGCGGCTTCCCGCGTACCCCTGAGGGCGGCACATCCCCGCGATGAGCCGCCCTCAGGCGTGTCACCGCGGTGACACGGGGCGACAGAGTGCCGCCGTTTGTCCTGTGAGGTGCCTCCCATCCCATGTGAGGAGACCCTCAAAGGGGCCAAACGATCACATTGTGGTGCAACAGTTGCCGGGAATTGTTCATGTCTCCCCTCCCCAGGAGCACGATCCGTGGCAGCCCTCGCGCGCTGGTGTGTCCGGCACCGTCTTGTCGCCGTCCTTCTGTGGCTTCTCGCCTTCGCCGGCACGGCTGCCGGCGCGACCGTCGCGGGAGCCGCGTACTCGAACGACTACAAGACCCCCGGAACCGAGTCCAGCCGCGCCACCGACCTCCTGAACGAGGGCTTCCCCGGCGTCGGCGGCGACAGCGCCACCGTCGTCTGGCACACCGACGACGGGTCCGTCCGGGCCGCCGCCGTCGAGCAGACGATGACCCGGACCCTCGACGAGATCGCCGACCTGCCGGGCGTCGCCGCCGTGACCGACCCGTACGACGGCGCCGACGGCGGCCGGATCAGCCAGGACGGCCGTACCGCGTACGCCACCGTCACCTTCGACCGGCCGGCCGAGGACGTCGACAAGGCGCAGGCCGAGGCCGTCGTCGACACCGCGAAGGCCGCCGGGAGCAAGGCGCTCCAGGTGGAGCTGGGCGGCACCTCGATCGGGCTCACCGAGTCCTCCGGCGGGCATCTCGCCGAGATCGTCGGCGTGCTCGTCGCCGCCGTGGTCCTCTTCCTGGCGTTCGGCTCGCTCGCCGCCAGCCTGCTGCCGATCGCGACCGCCCTGGTCAGCGTGGGCACCGCCTACGCGGGGATCACCCTGCTCGGGCACGCCATGACGGTCGCCGACTTCGCGCCGATGCTGGGCACCCTGATCGGTCTCGGTGTCGGCATCGACTACGCGCTGTTCATCGTGACCCGGCACCGGCGCGGTCTGAAACGGGGCCTGTCCGTCGAGGAGGCCGCGCGGGGCGCCGTCGCGACCACCGGACGGGCCGTCGTCTTCGCCGGTGCCACGGTCTGCATAGCCCTGCTCGGCATGCTGATCCTGCGGCTCGGCTTCCTCAACGGCGTCGCGATAGCCGCCTCGCTCACCGTGGTCCTCACCGTCGCCGCGTCCGTGACGCTGCTGCCCGCCCTGCTGTCGTTCATCGGCATGCGCGCGCTGAGCCGCCGCGAACGCCGCCGTCTCGCCGAGCACGGCCCCGAACCCGAGCTGCCCACCGGCTTCGCCGCCCGCTGGTCCGCCTTCGTGGAGCGGCACCCCAAGAAGCTCGGCGCGATCGCCCTCGTCGTCATGACCCTGCTCGCCCTGCCCACCCTCGGACTGCGCCTCGGCACCTCCGACCAGGGCAACGACCCCAGGGCGACGACCACCCGCCAGGCCTACGACCTCCTCGCGGAGGGCTTCGGGCCCGGGGTGAACGGCCCCCTCACCCTCGTCACCAAGGTCGACGGCGCCGCAGACAAGCTCGCCCTCGACAACCTCGACACCACGCTCCGGACCACCGAGGGCGTCTCGACGGTGACCCCGGTGACGTACAACACCGGCGGCGACACCGCCTACCTCACCGTCGTACCCGACTCCTCCCCGCAGTCCGCGAGGACCAGCGAGCTGGTCGAACGGCTGCGCGACGAGGTACTGCCGCGCGCCGAGACGGACACCTCGCTCGATCTGCACGTCGGTGGCGTGACCGCCGGTTACGACGACTTCGCGGACGTCATCGTCGGCAAGCTGCCGCTGTTCGTCGGCGTCGTCATCGGGCTCGGCTGTCTGCTGCTCCTGCTCGCCTTCCGGTCCATCGGGATACCGCTCAAGGCCGCCGCGATGAACGTGGCCGCCGTCGCCGCCGCGTTCGGTGTCGTCGTCGCGATCTTCCAGTGGGGCTGGGGGAGCGAGCTGCTGGGCCTCGGCCGCGCCGGGCCGATCGAACCCTTCCTCCCCGTGATCATGGTCTCGGTCCTCTTCGGCCTCTCCATGGACTACCAGGTCTTCCTGGTCAGCCGGATGTACGAGGAGTGGCTGGAGACCGGCGACAACCGGCGCGCGGTCCGCGTCGGCCTCGCCGAGACCAGCCGGGTGATCAACTCCGCGGCGGTCATCATGATCTCCGTCTTCCTCGCCTTCGTGCTCAGCGGCGACCGGGTGATCGCCATGTTCGGCATCGCGCTGGCCGCCGCCGTCGCCCTGGACGCCTTCGTCCTGCGTACGCTCCTCGTCCCCGCCCTGATGCATCTGCTCGGCGGCGCCAACTGGTGGCTGCCCCGCTGGCTCGACCGCCGGATGCCCCGGATCAGCATCGAACCGCCCGAGTCCCGCGCCGCCCATGAGAGGCTCGCGGACGTCGTGGTGGAAGAGCTGGAACGGGAACAGGAGCGGCCGAAGGATGTACGCGATATCCCTGGGTGACGACGGGGCCGAACTGCGGCCGCTGGAACCCTGGTACGCCGAGGAGTTCCTCGCGCACCTGGAGCGGGGGCGGGACTTCATCAACCAGTACGTCCCCTTCGGCCAGTCCGCCACGGACGCCGACGGGGCCCGCGCGGTCCTCCAGCGGTACGCCGACATGCGCGCCGCCGACACCGGCTCCCTGCACGGCATCTGGCTCGACGGCAAGCTCGTCGGCGGGGTCCTCTTCCTCAACTTCGACGCGGAGAACGCCAACTGCGAGGTCGGCTGCTGGCTGGAGCCCGCCGCCACCGGACGGGGGCTCGTCACCCGCGCGATGCGGATCCTCATCGACTGGGCCGTCGACGTCCGCGCCGTCCACCGCGTCGAGTGGATCGCGGCCTCCGGCAACACACCGAGCCTCGACGTGGCCCGGCGGCTCGGCATGGTCAGGGACGGTGTGCAGCGCGAGAGATATCCCCACCGGGGTGTCCGGCACGACGTGGAGATATGGTCCGTCCTGGCGCCCGAATGGCGTGCGGCACGCGCTCGCGGCGGTCACAGCGAGCGTTAAGAAACCTCTCAGACAACATTCGTACGGTGCGAGGTATGGGAACCAAGACAGCTGACGAGACCGGGGCCGACACGGGCGCCGAGGCCAGGAACGACGACGAGTCGGTGAAGGGCACCGACCTCACCAAGGGGGACGCCGCCGAGGAGGGCGCCACGACGGAAGCCGTGGCGGACGCCGGTGGCGCGGCCGAGGCCGACGGCTCCGGTGACGCCGCCGACGACCCCGGCGAGGCCGGGGAGTTCGACGAGGAGTTCCCGCCGGCCGCCGCGAAGGCGACGCCGGGTGTGGGGCAGGGTGCCGCCGGCATCGTGTCCGTGGTGCTGGGCCTGGTCTCGCTGACCGGCGGCTGGGTCGGCACGGTCGCCTCCGCGCGCCAGGAGATCACCGGCCAGATCGAGATGCAGGCCGCGACGAACGCGACCGTCGCCACCCAGCTCCAGGCCGTCTACGGCGACGCCTGGCAGGCCAACGCGCTCTGGGGCGGCGTCTTCGCGCTCGTCGGCCTGCTCGTCGGTGTCGCCGTGCTGGTGCGGCCCGCGTTCGGCGACCCCGACCAGGTGCAGGCACCGTGGATCAAGTCGGTGGCCTGGGCGGGTGTCGCGGTCGGCTTCATCGGGCTGGTGCTCGCCGCCCTGAAGTACTCCGACCTCCTGCTGGCACTGCCGAGCACCTGACGCACCCGCCCCGCCCCGGACAGGGCGGCGGACGCGGCTTCTGAGGGGCCTTAGGCCCGCCGTGGGCATCCCTACGGCGGGCCTAAGGCCCCTCCCACGTGTGAAGATGCGGAACTCTCCCGATGTGGCGGACCCCCCTGGCGGACGAAGGTTGAGGCATCGCGACAACGCGATCCGAGACCGACTCTTCACCAGGGGTTACGAGATGTTCGAGCACGAGCTGCACCAGATCCGTTCCGCCGAACTGATCCGTGAGGCGGAGCACTACCGTCAGGTCCGCGAGGCCCGCCGCGCCCGCCGCGAGGCCGCACACGACTCCAGGACCGCACGGAGGTCCGCGTCGGGAGGGGGCGACAAGGACGCCGAGGGGCGGGTCCTCGGCGAACGCCTGCGCCGCCTCCGCTTCCCCCGCGCCGCGTGAGCGCGGGGCCGGCGACGGGTCCGGCTCCCCGGGCACTGCGGATAATCGGTGCCGCGGTGTCCGAGGGTCGTGCGATGCTCGGCGATGTGGAGACCAGGTCCGTCAGTCCGGTGTTCGTCGGTCGAGTCGGCGAACTGGAGGTGTTGCGTGAGGCGTTGACCCGCGCCGGCGGAGGCACCGCGCGCGGGACGGAGAACGGGGGAGCGGCCGACGGGCCGCAGGCGCTGCTGCTCGGCGGGGAGGCCGGGGTCGGCAAGACCCGTCTGGTCGAGGAGTTCACCGGTGAGGCCGCGCGCGGGGGCGCGGTCGTCGCCCTCGGCGGCTGCGTCGAGATCGGCGCCGACGGCCTGCCCTTCGCCCCCTTCTCCACCGCGCTGCGCGCCCTGCGCCGCCGGCTGCCCGACGAACTGGCCGCCGCGTCCGCCGGACAGGAACAGGAACTGGCCCGGCTGCTCCCCGAGTTGGGCCAGGCCGAGACCGGACGCCACGACGAGGAGGGCACCGCCCGCCTCTTCGAACTCACCGCCCGCCTGCTGGAGCGCCTCGCCGCCGACCGCACGATCGTCCTCGTCCTGGAGGATCTGCACTGGGCCGACGCCTCCACCCGCCACCTCCTCTCCTACCTCCTGCGCACGCTGCGCACCGGCCGCCTCGTCGTCCTCGCCACCTACCGCTCCGACGACATCCACCGCCGCCACCCGCTGCGCCCCCTCCTCGCCGAACTCGACCGGCTCCGCACGGTCCGCCGCGTCGAACTGCCCCGCTTCAACCACGCCGAGGTCGGCCGCCAGCTCGCCGGCATCCTCGCCGCCGAACCCGCGCCGGAGCGCGTGGACGAGATCTTCGACCGCTCCGACGGCAACGCCTTCTTCGTCGAGGAACTCGCCGTGGCCGCCCATGACGGCGGCTGCCCCGGCCTCACCGACACCCTGCGCGATCTGCTCCTCGTCCGGGTCGAGCGGCTCTCCGAGGACGCCCAGCGGGTCGTCCGCATCGTCGCCGAGGGCGGCTCCACCGTGGAGTACGCCCTGCTCGCGGCCGTGGCCCGGCTCCCCGAGGACGACCTCATCGCCGCCCTGCGGGCCGCCGTCGGCGCCAACATCCTGCTCGCCGCACCCAGCGGCGACGGCTACCGCTTCCGTCACTCCCTGGTCCGCGAGGCCGTCGGCGACGACCTGCTCCCCGGCGAACGCTCCCGCCTCAACCGCCGCTACGCCGAGGCCCTGGAGGCCGAGCCCACCCTCGTCCCCGCCGACGGCCGAGCCACCCGACTGGCCAGCTACTGGTACCACGCCCATGACGCCGCCAAGGCCCTGCCCGCCGTCCTCGTCGCCTCCGCCGAGGCCCGCTCCCGGCACGCCCACGCCGAGCAACTACGCCTCCTGGAGCGGGCGATGGAGCTGTGGGACGCCGTCCCCGACGCCGTCCGCGCCACGCTGCGCCCCGTCGACTACACCGAGGTCTACCCGCCCTGCGGCTGCGCCCCCGGCACCCATCCGCTGCGCTATCTCGACCTGATGGCCGAGGCGGCGGTCGCGGGACGGCTGTGCGGGGAGCGGGAGCGGGCCCTCAGGATCACCCGCCGGGCCCTCGACCGGCTCGCCGACGGCAGCAGCCCGCTGCGCGCCGCCTGGTTCTGGGTCCAGCGCTCCCTGCTGACCGAAGGCCTGTCCCGGGGCGACGGCTGGAAGGAACTCGCCACCGCCCAGGAACTCGTCCGCGGCCTGCCGCCCTCCGAGGTGCACGCCGAGGTCCTCTCCCGCGTCGCCTGCTGGTCCATGCTCCACGCCCCCGGCCCCGACGCGCTCAGTGACGCCCAGCGCGCCGTCGAGTACGCGCGCATGGTGGGCGCCGAGGACATCGAACTGAACGCCCGCATCACCCTCGGCGGTCTGCTCGTCGAAGCCGGTGACGTCGAGGCGGGCATCGCGGAGATGGAGGACGCCCGCCGCCGCACCCTGGAGCGCGGCCCCGCCGCCGTCACGGGACGCGCCTATGTGAACGTCCCATCCTGTCTGGAGAGCGTCGGCCGCTCGCAGGAAGCGGTGCAGATGCTGCGCGAGGGCGTCGAGGTCATCCGGAGCAGGGGCCTGTCGACGTCCGAGTCCTGGATCTGGTGCAACCTCGCCGAGTCGCTGATCTCCCTGGGCCGCTGGGACGAGGCGAGGGAAGCCGCCAGGCAGGGCCGGGCCACCGGACCGAGCCCCAAGCCGGGCGGCCTCAGCGCCCTGTGCACCGGCACCGTCGCGCTCGCCCGGGGCGACCTCGCCGAGGCCCGGCACCAGCTCGCCACCGCCCGCGACCTCTACGGCCGCCACAACCCCATGCCGCAGAACGACCTGCCCCTGTCCACCCTCACCATCGGCGTCGCCGCCGCCGACGGCCGCCTCCCCGACGCCCGCGCCGAACTGGCCCACGTCCTCGACACCGGCTTCCCCGTCGGCACCCAGCGCTACGCCTGGCCCCTGCTGCTCGCCGCCGTCACCGCCGAGGCCGACGCCCGCGCCCTGCCGATCGCCGGGCCCGGTCGCGCCGAGATCCTCGACCGGATCCTCACCGTGGCCAAGAGCCTCACCACCGGCGCACCGATCTGGCTCGCCCACGAACACTGGGTCCGCGCCGAACTCCAGCGCGCCGAGGGCGTGATGGCCCCGGACACCTGGTCCGACGTCGTCACCGCCTTCGAGCCCCTGGACCGGCCCTACGACCTCGCCCGCGTCCGGCACCGCCTCGCCGAGGCACTGCTGTCGGGCGGCCCCGACGACGAGGCCCGGGACCGCGCGACCGAGCTGCTGCGGCTGGCCGCCGCCGTCGCCGACCACCTCGGCGCCCGCCCGCTCGCCGACGAGGTCACCCAGCTCGCCCGCCGCGCCCGCCTCGGGCTGAACCGCGCCCCCGAGCCCGCCCTCGCCCCGGCCGACCCGGTCGCCGCACTCGGCCTCACCGACCGCGAACACGACGTGCTCCGCCTGGTCGCCGCCGGCCGCACCAACCGCCAGATAGCCGAGGCACTCTTCATCTCCCCCAAGACCGCCAGCGTGCACGTCTCCAACATCCTCGCCAAGCTCGGCGTCTCCGGCCGGGGCGAGGCGGCGGCGGTGGCGCATCGGGTCGGCCTGTCTCCGGCGGGGGAGGGGGAACGGCTCGTCGCGGGATAGTGGAGGCAGGGCCATGAATCCCGGAGGAGCCGTGTCGTACCAGATCGAGTTCACGGAGCGGGCTGCCGCACAGAGGGACGCGCTGCCCGAGGACAGGCGCAAGCTTTTGGAGCGGGGGCTTCACAAGCT
This sequence comes from Streptomyces griseiscabiei, assembly GCF_020010925.1. Classification (NCBI taxonomy): domain Bacteria; kingdom Bacillati; phylum Actinomycetota; class Actinomycetes; order Kitasatosporales; family Streptomycetaceae; genus Streptomyces; species Streptomyces griseiscabiei. The sequence goes on from NZ_JAGJBZ010000002.1 coordinate 636,018, forward strand.
GGCCGAGGACCCCTTCACTCCGGTGTCCCAGGCCGTGAGCGGTGAGGACATCCGCGTGGTGTCCGTGGCCCCAGGACTGACCGTCGGCTACATGATCCACCGAGCGTTCCTGATCCTGGTGTCGGTGGCGATCCTCGACCGGTCGCTGATCGACGACGAGTGACCCGGCCGGCTACGTCACCCTCAGCTCCAGGATCTTGTCGTCGCCCTTCTCCGGGCTGCCCCGGCCGTCCGTCTCGCTGGTGACCAGCCAGAGCTTGTCACCGCCGGCGGAGAGGACCGTACGGAGGCGGCCGTGGTCGCCCTCCAGGAAGGCCTCGGGGTCGGCTGCGGTTTCGGTGCCGTCGAGCGGGACGCGCCACAGGCGCTGCCCCCTGAGGCCCGCCATCCACACCGAGCCCTCCGCGATGGCGATGCCACTGGGGGAGGCCTCGTCCGTGGTCCAGACGGCCACCGGGTCGATGAAACCGGACCTGCCCTCCTTGCCCTCGACCTCGGGCCAGCCGTAGTTCCCGCCGGGCTCGATGAGGTTCAGCTCGTCCCAGGTGTTCTGGCCGAACTCCGAGGCCCACAGCCGCTGTTTGCCGTCCCAGGCCAGACCCTGGACGTTGCGGTGGCCGTACGAGTACACGACGGAGTCGTCGAAGGGGTTGCCCGGGGCCGGCTCGCCGTCCGGGGTCATCCGGAGGATCTTGCCGCCGAGGGAGTCCTTGTCCTGGGCGAGGGGGCCTTCGTACCGCTCGCCCGTGCTCGCGTACAGCATCTTGTCGGGGCCGAAGGCGAGACGGCCGCCGTTGTGGTTGGTGCCCTTGGGGATGCCCCGCAGGACGGTGTCGGGGGCGCCGAGCTGCTCGCCCGCGGGCTTCTCGGGGTCGTACAGCATCCGTACGATCCGGTTGTCGGACTCCGAGGTGAAGTACGCGTAGATCATGTGGTCCGAGGCGTACTCCGGGGAGACCGCGATACCCATCAGTCCGCCCTCGCCCGCCGGGGCGACACCGGGGACCTCACCGAGCACGGTCTTCTTGCCGGACTCCTCGTCGATTCTGCTGATCGTGGCCCCGTCACGGGACGACACCAGCAGTCCGCCCTCGGGGAGGGCCGCGAGGCCCCAGGGGGTGTCGAGGCCCTCGGCGACGGTGCGGACCACCTTCACCGAGCCCTTCGCGGGGGGCACCGGGTCCGCCGTCCCCCGGTCGGGCGGGGACGACCCGGCACTGCTGCTGCTCGGGGGTGAGCTGCCGGCCGCGTCCGTACCCTCCCCGTCGTCGGAGGAGCAGCCGGTCGTCACCAGAAGCACGGCTGCGGCCAACACGGCCGTCACCACTCGACGTTGCACCATCACGATCCCTTCGGCGTGGAACTTCTCCTTGTCTTACACCGCGGGTGCCCCACAAGTTCCGCCTCCGCCCGATCACGAGGAATTTCCGCCGAAGAGGCGGCCCGCCGTCGATGCCGCCGGCCGCCGTCCCCTCGGTCCGGGACCGCCCTCAGTCCCAGGATCCCCGCGCCGGCGGCAGCCCCGCCACCTCCGCCAGATCCCCGGCCGTGAGCCGTAGCGCGTGGGCCGCCGCGTTCTCCGTCACCCACCGCGCCTGCTTGGCGCCCGGCACCGGGACCACCTGCGGGCCGAGGGACAGGATCCAGGCCAGGGCGACCTGGGCCGGGGTCACCGCAGCCCCGTGCCGGGCGGCGATCCGGCGCAGCCCGACGACGAGGGGCTGGTTGGCGGCCATCATCTCGGAGGTGAAACGGGGATGACGGGCGCGGAGGTCGTCGGGCTCGAAGCCCCCGCCCGGAGTCAGGGTCCCGGTGAGGAAACCGTTCCCCAGGGGCATGGCGGCGAGAAAACCGATTCCGCGGGCCACACACCAGGGGAGGAGGGAGCCCAGCGCCTCCCGCGACCAGACCGACAGCTCGGCCTGCACGGCGCTCACCGGGAAGACCTGCTGGACCCGCTGGAGCTGGCGGAGCGTGGTGTCGTACATGCCCGCGCCCGGCCGTCGCCCGGCCCGCGCGCCCACCGCGCAGAGGCCCAACGCCCGTACCTTCCCGGCCTGCACCAGCTCCGCCATCGCGCCCCACGTCTCCTCGACGGGGACCTCGGGATCCGCCCGGTGCAGCTGGTAGAGGTCGATGACATCGGTCTGGAGCCGGCGCAGCGAGGCGTCACAGGCCCGCCGTACATAGCCGGGGCGGCCGTTGGCCACGATGTGCTGCTCGCCCACCAGCAGCCCCACCTTGGTGGAGACGAAGGCCTCCGCGCGCCGCTCCTTCAGCACCCGGCCCACCAGCAGCTCGTTGGTGAAGGGGCCGTACATGTCGGCCGTGTCCAGCAGCGTGGTGCCGAGATCGAGCGCCCGGTGCACGGTCCGCATCGACTCGTCGCCCCGTTGCCGCGACCCGGTGTACGCCCAGCTCATCGGCATGCACCCGAGTCCTACGGCCCCCACCTCGAGCGTCGCCGCGCCGATCGTCCTGCGCTCCACCTGGTCGTGACCCTCCCTCTCCCGAACCCCCAACCTAACCTCTGCCGTACCGCGTACCTGACATAGCCTCCGGAGCATGACTGCTGACGCGACTGGCGACCCGACCGCGGACGTGACCGGTGAGGTGTGGCTCTCCATCCCGCCGGACGAGATCGAGGGGCTCCCGCAGGGCCCCACCTACCTCTTCTGGGACGGGGGCGAGGACGGCACCCAGCCCTATCCCGGTGATCCCGCGGACTGTGTCCTGTACGTGGTCCCCTACATGAAGAGCCGGTCGATGACCGTGGCCCCGCTGGAGTCCATGCGCAGCCTGCAAGTCGTCCAGACCCTCACGGCGGGCGTCGACGACGTCCTGGGCCGGCTGTCCGCACTCGCCCCCGGGGTGCGGCTGTGCAACGCGCGCGGAGTGCACGAGGCCAGCACCGCCGAACTCGCGCTCACCCTGACCCTCGCCTCGCTGCGCGGCGTCCCCGACTTCGTACGGGCCCAGCAACAGGAGCACTGGCAGGGCGACTTCCGGCCCGCGCTCGCCGACAGGTCCGTCCTGATCGTCGGCTACGGCGCGATCGGCGCCGCCATCGAGGACCGGCTCGTGCCCTTCGAGGTGGCGCGGGTGGCGCGCGTCGCGCGCTCTGAGCGCACCACGGCGCGCGGACCGGTGCATTCGTTCACCGAACTGCCCTCCCTGCTGCCGCAGGCCGACGTCGTGATCCTGTCCACTCCGCTCACAGAACAGACGAAAGGCCTGGTCGGCGCCGATTTCCTGGCCCATATGAAGGACGGCGCCCTCTTGGTGAATGTTGCCCGCGGAGGCGTCGTCGACACCAAGGCGCTGCTGGCGGAACTGGACGCCGGGCGCATCACCGCCGCACTCGACGTCACCGACCCCGAGCCGCTGCCGCCGGGGCACCCGCTCTGGCGCGCGCCCGGCGTGCTCATCAGCCCTCACGTCGGCGGCCCCACGTCGGCCTTCCTGCCGCGTGCCAAAAGGCTGCTGGTGGACCAGTTGGGGCGATTCGTGAACCGGGAGCCCCTGCGCAACGTGGTCCTTACGACGGGCGAGACGGACGACGCGTAATCCACTTCGGGCACCCTCCGCGTTCCTTCGGAAGCGGACCGTGCTCGTGTTGCCAGAGGTGGTCACTGAGCGTAGAGGAACTATGTCCCTGAGTGACGAGACTGGTGTATCGTCCCGACAGGGGCTGCGCCGCGCACCGTTCGGCGCCGGGGACGGGACTTGAGACAGCGAGGGGGGCGACGGGCGATGCACGGCCTATGGACGAACGATCCGACGCGGCGGAGCCGCCGACGGCGGCCCTGGCGCGCCGCGACGCCGAGGCACCCGCACGGGAGTCACGGCGGCCCCGGCGGTCACGGTCATCACCGCAGGCACAGCAACCGCAGAAAGCACACCCACCCGACGCACCGCGACCGGCGGGACACCGCGGCGGCGCTCACCGGGGAGATCCGGTGAGTGCCCGCCCGTCCGCCGCCTCCACGCTGAGCCCCACGCTCCGGGCCGCCAAGCCGTCGGCCGGGCCGCTGACGCCCGGCGGGCAGGCGCCCGACCGAGGGGGCGCGAGCCTACGGGCCCAGCTCGTCCTCGCCCTGCTCTGCGCGGCCTACGCCGTCGGTGCCGCGCTCGGCTGGGGCAATGAGCAAGTCGCGCTCGTCATGGGCGACTTCGGGCTCAGCGCGGCCGCCGCCGCGGCCGCCGTCTCCTGCTTCCGCTACGCGCGCAGCCGCCGCAGCCGCTTTCGACCCGCCTGGCTGCTGTTCGCCCTCTCCTCCGCCATGGCGGCCCTGGGCAACGGCGTCTGGGGGTGGTACGAGGTCGTCCTGGAGCGGCCCGTGCCCGAGCCGAGCTACGCGGACCTGTTCTTCCTCTGCTTCGCGCCACCCGCCATCGTCGGTCTGCTGGTGCTGGCCAAGAGGCCCGTGACCAAGGCCGGCTGGATCTGCCTCGCGCTGGACTCCTGGCTCATCGGCGGCTCCCTGGTCACCCTCTCCTGGAGCCTCGCCCTGGCGCAGAACGCCCAGCTCGACGACTCCGACACCGCGCACACCGCGCTCTCCCTGGCGTATCCGCTGCTCGACATCGCCCTGGTCAGCATGGTGCTCGCCCTGCACTTCCGCCGCTCCTCGATGCACCGCTCCGCGGTCAACACCGCGATCGGGGCCCTCGCGCTCACCGTGATGTGCGACGCCCTGTTCACCTCGCCCCTGCTGCACACCAGCTACCAGTCCGGTCAGCTCCTCGACGCCGGCTGGTTCGCGGGATCCCTGCTCCTCGCCTACGCCCCCTGGGCCGGCCAGCGGCACGGACAGCCGGACGAGGGCGGGCACGCACGCGTGGTGCACGAACACATCCCGGGCCAGCGGCACGACCTGAAGCCGGGCCGCCGCCACGAGGTCCAGCCCGGCCACCGGCACGACGGCCCCCAGGCAGGACACGTGCATGTGCTCCTCCAGGGAGGAGGTCACAGTCGGTATCCGGCCACCCGCCCGATCGCCGGATCCCTGGCCGCGCTCACCCCCTACCTGGCCGCCGCCGTCTGCACCCTGGGCATCCTCTACAACGTGCTCAACGGCCGCAGCGTCGACCGCGTGGTGCTCATCACCGCCTGCACGGTAGTGCTCGCCCTCGTCGTCCGCCAGGGCATCATGCTCCTCGACAACATCACCCTCACCCAGGAACTGGCCCAGAAGGAGAACCACTTCCGCTCCCTGGTGCAGAGCTCCAGCGACGTCATCATGATCGCCGCACCGAACGGCATCCTCCGCTACGTCAGCCCGGCCGCCGCCGGGGTCTACGGACGCCCCGCGGAGGACCTCGTCGGCAAGGAGCTGGCCTCGATCATCCACCCCGAGGACCTCGGCTGCGTCGTCCACGAGGTGCGCCGCTTCCTCGCCGCCAGCCCCGCCGACGAGCCCACCACCCGCATCGAGTGCCGCTTCAAGTCCGGCGGCGGGGGAGGCTGGCTGAACGTCGAGTCCACGGTCAACCGCCACCACGGCGGCCTCATCTTCAACAGCCGGGACGTCACCGAGAGAGTGCGCCTGCAGGCCCAGCTCCAGCACAACGCCGAGCACGACCCGCTCACCGACCTGCCCAACCGTGCCCTGTTCACCAAGCGGGTCCAGCAGGCGCTCTCCGGCCGCCGCTCCTCCGACCGGGGCGTCGCCCTGCGCAACACGGCGGTCCTCTTCATCGACCTCGACGGCTTCAAGGCCGTCAACGACACCATCGGGCACCAGGCCGGGGACGAACTGCTCGTCCAGGCCGCCCGCAGACTCCAGGACGCCGTCCGGCAGGGGGACACCGCCTCCCGTCTCGGCGGCGACGAGTTCGCGGCCCTCATCGTCGGGGACGGCTCCCGCGACCGCACGGCCCGGGAGCAGCACATCCTGGAGCTGGCCGACCGGCTCCGGATCGCCCTGTCCCAGCCGTACACCATCGACGGCAACGATGTCCGGGTCGCCGCCTCCATCGGGGTCTCCTTCGCCGAGCCCGGTCTCGGCGCGGGCGAGCTGCTGCGCAACGCCGACCTGGCCATGTACCGGGCGAAGGCGTCCGGCAAGGGCCGCGTCGAGCTGTACAAGCCGCAGATGCAGCAGGACGTCGTACGCAAGGCCGAGCTGGCCACCCGGCTGCGGGCCGCGCTGCACGACGGCGAGTTCATGCTGCTGAACCAGCCCGTGGTGGAGCTGGAGACCGGCCGGATCTCATCGGTCGCCACCGCGGCCCGCTGGCGCTCGTCCCAGGGGGTGCTGTTCACGCCCGCCGAGTTCCTGCGGGTCTCCGAGGACAGCGAGAAGACCGCCGAGCTGGGCCGCTGGATGCTGGAACAGGCCGTCGAGCAGGCCGCCGACCGCCTCACCGGCGGCCTGAACGTCCCGGTCTCGGTCCGGATGAGCGCCCGGCGTCTGCTGGACCGCTCCCTGCCCCCGGGCTCGATCGAGACGCTTCTGACCCGCCACGGGCTGCCCTCCGGTTCGCTGGTCGTCGAGCTGTCCGACACCGAGCTGAAGTGCCCCCTGGACGAGTTGGAGCGCCGGCTGAACCAACTGCGGCGCCTCGGTGTCCGGATCGCCCTGGACGGCCTCGGCAGCGGCCACGCGGCCATCACGGCGCTGCGCCGGCTCCCCGTCGACGTCCTGAAGCTGGACCGCGGCCTGATCGAGGGGGTCGTGGAGTCGACCCGGCTGCAGAAGATCACCCGAGGGCTGCTGCGGATCGCCGACGACCTCGGGCTGCAGTCCGTGGCCGACGGGGTGGATCTGCCCGAGCAGGTCGTCGCCCTGCGCGCGATGGGCTGCACCCACGGCCAGGGCGCCGCCTTCTCCGGACCGCTGGACGAGTACCGGCTCCGCCGGGCCCTGTCCCTCGGGCACTACCCGGTGCCCAGCGGACCGGCGGAACCCGCCTTCGCGGGCGGCGCGCGCGAGCCCGAAGGACGCGTCGGCGCCGAGAGCGGCGGAGTGCGGAGGTCCGAGGCGCTGAGCGCGGTCGTGGCGTCGCCACCCCTGACACCTCGGAGGTGAGCGGGCATCGACGGGCTCGGGGGTGTACACAAGGGGGGTATTCGCTGTCGACGGAGGCAGACGTGCCCATCGCTCACATATTGAGACTCCCGTCCCACGCGCTTGACACGCGGTGCGCGCCGGGGGGAGGGTCAGTGCCATGCGCACCCGAATCCTCGTACTTGGAAAGCGCGTCGGCTGAAGCTGGGACCCACCGGACCATGTTCCGGAATCCCCGGCGACCGTACCCGGCGCGCTCCCCTCGCTTGCCTCGTGGCAAGGAGGGGTTTTTTGTTGCACGGGCACCAGTCGGCGTGAGCCGCACACCGCACGAACCTCGCAAAACACCCTCAGCATCGAGAAGAGAATGCCGATGACCGAGCAGGCCACCGGGGCCCACCATCCGCAGCCGCGGCCCCGATCCGGAGGACCGTCCACCCCTGTCGAGCACGTCACGGGTGCGCAGTCCCTCATCCGCTCGCTTGAGGAGGTCGGGGCCGACACCGTATTCGGCATCCCCGGGGGCACCATCCTGCCGGCGTACGACCCGATGATGGACTCCAAGCGGGTGCGCCACGTGCTGGTCCGCCACGAGCAGGGCGCCGGCCACGCGGCCACCGGCTACGCGCAGGCCACCGGCAAGGTCGGGGTGTGCATGGCGACGTCCGGGCCGGGCGCCACCAACCTGGTCACCCCGATCGCGGACGCGCACATGGACTCCGTGCCGCTCGTCGCGATCACCGGTCAAGTCGTGTCCAAGGCGATCGGTACGGACGCCTTCCAGGAGGCGGACATCGTCGGCATCACCATGCCGATCACCAAGCACAGCTTCCTGGTCACCAAGCCGGAGGACATCCCCAAGGCCATCGCGCAGGCGTTCCACATCGCCTCCACCGGCCGCCCCGGCCCGGTCCTGGTGGACATCCCCAAGGACATCCTCCAGGCCAAGACCACCTTCAGCTGGCCGCCCGCCATGGACCTGCCCGGCTACCGGCCCGTCACCAAGCCGCACGCCAAGCAGATCCGCGAGGCCGCCAAGCTGATCACCGCCGCCAAGCGGCCCGTCCTGTACGTCGGCGGCGGCGTCCTCAAGGCGCACGCGACCGCCGAGCTGAAGGTGCTGGCCGAGCTGACCGGCGCGCCCGTCACCACCACGCTGATGGCGCTCGGCGCGTTCCCCGACAGCCACCCGCAGCACCTGGGCATGCCGGGCATGCACGGCTCGGTGGCCGCCGTCACCGGACTGCAGAAGGCCGACCTGATCGTCGCCCTCGGCGCCCGCTTCGACGACCGGGTCACCGGCAAGCTGGACAGCTTCGCGCCGTTCGCCAAGATCGTCCACGCGGACATCGACCCGGCGGAGATCGGCAAGAACCGCGCCGCGGACGTGCCGATCGTCGGTGACGCCCGCGAGGTCATCGCCGATCTGATCCAGGCCGTGCAGAAGGAGCACAGCGAGGGCGTCCGGGGCGACTACAGCGCCTGGTGGAAGGACCTCGACCGCTGGCGCGAGACCTACCCCCTCGGCTACGACCAGCCGGCCGACGGCTCGCTCTCCCCGCAGGCGGTCATCGAGCGCATCGGACAGCTCGCCCCCGAGGGCACGATCTTCACGGCGGGCGTCGGCCAGCACCAGATGTGGGCCGCCCACTTCATCCAGTACGAGAAGCCCGCCACCTGGCTGAACTCGGGCGGCGCCGGAACGATGGGCTACGCGGTCCCGGCCGCCATGGGCGCCAAGGCCGGTGCCCCGGACCGGACCGTCTGGGCGGTCGACGGCGACGGCTGCTTCCAGATGACCAACCAGGAACTGACCACCTGCGCCCTGAACAACATCCCGATCAAGGTCGCCATCATCAACAACGGCGCCCTCGGCATGGTCCGCCAGTGGCAGACGCTGTTCTACAACCAGCGCTACTCCAACACCGTCCTGCACAGCGGCCCGGACGACGTGAACCCCAACGCCCGCGGCACCCGCGTCCCCGACTTCGTGAAGCTGTCGGAGGCCATGGGCTGTTACGCGATCCGCTGCGAGTCCCCGGACGACCTCGACAAGGTCATCGAGGAGGCGAACTCGGTCAACGACCGCCCGGTCGTCATCGACTTCGTCGTCCACGAGGACGCGATGGTGTGGCCGATGGTCGCCGCCGGCACCTCCAACGACACGATCATGGCCGCCCGGGACGTCCGCCCCGACTTCGGCGACAACGAAGACGACTGAGAGCCGTAGGTAAAGGAACCGACCATGTCCAAGCACACGCTCTCCGTCCTGGTGGAGAACACCCCCGGCATCCTGGCCCGGATCGCCGCCCTGTTCTCCCGTCGCGGCTTCAACATCGACTCCCTCGCGGTCGGTGTCACCGAGCACCCCGAGATCTCCCGGATCACCATCGTGGTGACGGTGGTCGAGGAACTGCCGCTGGAGCAGGTGACGAAGCAGCTCAACAAGCTCGTCAACGTCCTGAAGATCGTCGAACTGGAGCCGGGCTCCGCCGTTCAGCGGGAACTCGTTCTGGTGAAGGTGCGCGCCGACAACGAGACGCGCTCCCAGATCGTCGAGATCGTCCAGCTGTTCCGCGCGAAGACCGTCGACGTCTCCCCGGAGGCCGTCACCATCGAGGCGACCGGCTCCAACGACAAGCTGACCGCCATGCTCAAGATGCTGGAGCCCTTCGGCATCAAGGAGCTGGTCCAGTCCGGCACGATCGCGATCGGCCGCGGCGCCCGTTCCATCACGGACCGCTCGCTGCGCGCGCTCGACCGCTCGGCCTGAACACTTGAACACGGGCGGCCGGCCGTCGACCATCGACTCGGCCGCCCGTATGCCGAGACCCGCAGACTTTCATTCCGCCCGCCGTCATACGGTGGGACGCAACACCTGCACTCAAGGAGAGAACCCAAAGTGGCCGAGCTGTTCTACGACGCCGACGCCGACCTGTCCATCATCCAGGGCCGCAAGGTCGCGGTCATCGGCTACGGCAGCCAGGGCCACGCCCACGCGCTGTCCCTGCGCGACTCGGGCGCGGACGTCCGCGTCGGTCTGCACGAGGGCTCCAAGTCCAAGGCGAAGGCCGAGGAGCAGGGCCTGCGCGTGGTGACCCCGTCGGAGGCCGCCGCCGAGGCCGACGTCATCATGATCCTCGTCCCGGACCCGATCCAGGCCCAGGTCTACGAGGACCACATCAAGGACAACCTGAAGGACGGCGACGCGCTGTTCTTCGGCCACGGCCTGAACATCCGCTTCGGCTTCATCAAGCCCCCGGCCGGCGTCGACGTCTGCATGGTCGCCCCCAAGGGCCCCGGCCACCTGGTCCGCCGCCAGTACGAGGAGGGCCGCGGCGTTCCGTGTATCGCCGCCGTCGAGCAGGACGCGACCGGCAACGCCTTCGCGCTGGCGCTCTCGTACGCCAAGGGCATCGGCGGCACCCGCGCCGGCGTCATCAAGACCACCTTCACCGAGGAGACCGAGACCGACCTCTTCGGTGAGCAGGCCGTCCTCTGCGGTGGTACGGCCGCGCTGGTCAAGGCCGGCTTCGAGACGCTGACCGAGGCCGGCTACCAGCCGGAGATCGCGTACTTCGAGTGCCTGCACGAGCTGAAGCTGATCGTCGACCTCATGTACGAGGGCGGCCTGGAGAAGATGCGCTGGTCGATCTCCGAGACCGCCGAGTGGGGCGACTACGTCACCGGCCCGCGGATCATCACCGACGCCACCAAGGCCGAGATGAAGAAGATCCTCGCCGAGATCCAGGACGGCACGTTCGCCCAGCAGTGGATGGACGAGTACCACGGCGGTCTGAAGAAGTACAACGAGTACAAGACCCAGGACTCCGAGCACCTGCTGGAGACCACGGGCAAGGAGCTGCGCAAGCTCATGTCGTGGGTCAACGACGAAGAGGCCTGATCCTGTGAGGCCGGCCGTGGCGGGGTTCACCCGGTGCCACGGCCGGCCTTGTTTCACGTCCGGGTGATCCTTCCGCAGTGGCGTGAGGCGACGCCCCCGGCGCCACTACACTGCTGCACTACATACGCGTCGGGCCCACAGCGTCGTGCGTCTTCCACGCGGACACCACCCTCCACCGCCTGCGGCCGTCGGGACGGCCGTCCGCAGCATTGGACTTGTGAGGACTCACGTGAGCTCGAAACCAGTCGTACTGATCGCTGAAGAGCTGTCGCCCGCCACCGTCGACGCGCTGGGCCCGGACTTCGAGATCCGGAACGTCAACGGAGCGGACCGAGCCGAACTGCTTCCGGCCATCGCCGACGTCGACGCGATCCTGATCCGCTCGGCCACCAAGGTCGACGCCGAGGCGATCGCCGCCGCGAAGAAGCTGAAGGTCGTCGCGCGTGCCGGCGTCGGCCTGGACAACGTGGACGTCTCCGCCGCCACCAAGGCCGGCGTGATGGTCGTCAACGCCCCCACCTCGAACATCGTGACCGCCGCCGAGCTGGCCTGCGGTCTGCTGCTCGCCACCGCCCGCCACATCCCGCAGGCGAACACGGCGCTGAAGAACGGCGAGTGGAAGCGCAGCAAGTACACGGGCGTGGAGCTGGCCGAGAAGACCCTCGGTGTCGTGGGTCTCGGCCGCATCGGCGCGCTGGTCGCCCAGCGCATGTCCGCGTTCGGCATGAAGGTCGTCGCCTACGACCCCTATGTGCAGCCCGCGCGGGCCGCGCAGATGGGCGTGAAGGTCCTCTCGCTGGACGAGCTGCTGGAGGTCTCCGACTTCATCACCGTCCACCTGCCGAAGACCCCCGAGACGGTCGGTCTGATCGGCTCCGAGGCGCTGCAGAAGGTCAAGCCGTCGGTGCGGATCGTCAACGCCGCGCGTGGCGGGATCGTCGACGAGGCCGCGCTGTACTCGGCGCTCAAGGAGGGCCGGGTCGCCGGCGCCGGCCTCGACGTGTACGCGAAGGAGCCCTGCACCGACTCGCCGCTCTTCGAGCTGGACGAGGTCGTCTGCACCCCGCACCTGGGCGCGTCCACCGACGAGGCGCAGGAGAAGGCCGGTATCGCGGTCGCCCGTTCCGTGCGTCTCGCCCTCGCCGGTGAGCTGGTCCCGGACGCGGTGAACGTCCAGGGCGGTGTCATCGCCGAGGACGTCAAGCCGGGCCTGCCGCTCGCCGAGCGCCTCGGCCGGATCTTCACCGCGCTCGCCGGTGAGGTCGCGGTCCGCCTCGACGTCGAGGTGTACGGCGAGATCACCCAGCACGATGTGAAGGTGCTGGAGCTGTCCGCGCTCAAGGGTGTCTTCGAGGACGTCGTCGACGAGACGGTGTCGTACGTCAACGCTCCGCTGTTCGCGCAGGAGCGGGGTGTCGAGGTGCGGCTGACGACCTCGTCCGAGTCGCCCGACCACCGCAATGTCGTCACCGTGCGCGGCACGCTCGGCAGCGGCGAGGAGGTGTCGGTCTCCGGCACGCTTGCCGGGCCGAAGCACCACCAGAAGATCGTCGCGGTCGGTGAGTACGACGTGGATCTGGCGCTCGCCGATCACATGGTCGTCTTCCGGTACGTCGACCGGCCCGGCGTCGTCGGCACGGTGGGGCGGATCTTCGGCGAGGCCGGGATCAACATCGCCGGAATGCAGGTGGCGCGGTCCGCGGCGGGCGGGGAGGCGCTGGCCGTGCTGACCGTCGACGACACGGTGCCGCAGCCGGTGCTCGTGGAGGTCGCGGAGGAGATCGGCGCGACGTCCGCGCGGTCGGTGAACCTGGTCTGAGGTTCGGTCTGTCGTTTTCGGGTGGGGCCTGGTCGCCGGGGGCGACCGGGCCCCTTCCTTTTCGCTGCGCGGACGGGGTGCGTTGTCGGGCGCGGGTCCGGTGGGGCTTCTCGCGCAGTTCCCCGCGCCCCTAAAAGCTTCAGGCCCCTGCGGGCCTGAAAAGACCAGCCCTCCACGGCCTGAAAGGCGAGCGGTGGCGGGGCCGAAAGGCGAGCGGTGGCGGGGCTGAAAGGCGAGCGGTGGCAGGGCTGAAGGCGACCGGCGGCTGGGCTGAAAGGCGGTCGGTGGCGGGCCTGAAAAGTGACCGGCGGCGGGGCCGAAAGGCGAGCGGTGACGGGGCTGAAAGGCGAGCGGTGGCAGGGCTGAAGGCGACCGGCGGCTGGACTGAAAGGCGGTCGGCGGGGGCCTGGAAAGTGACCGGCGGCGGGTCTGAAAGGTGACCGGTGGCGGGGCTGAAAGGCACGGGGCGTAGCCCCTGCTTTTCAGGGGCGCGGGGAACTGCGCGACCAGCCCCCACCGGACGCGCGCGTACCCACCCACCCCCGCGCGGAGCGCGAAAATGGGGGGGCGAAGGGGCGCAGCCCCTGGGGCATGGGACGGGTAGGGGCGGCGGGGGCGAGGAAAACCCGGTGCGTGCCAGGATGGCCGGGTGGCTCAGAACATCGTTTACGCGCCGTTCGTCGGGCGAAATGCCGAGATGGCTCGGCTGAGAGACGTGGTGGACCGGGCAGGCCGCGGAGAACCGCGGGCCGTACTGGTGGCAGGCGACGCGGGGGTCGGAAAGAGCCGCACGCTGACGGAGGCCGCGGCGTACGCGACCGCCAGGGGGACCGTCGTCTTCACCGGGCACTGCGTGGACCTAGGCGACGTAGGTCTGCCCTATCTCCCGTTCACCGAGATCCTCGGCGCCCTCGCCGCGGACGACCGGTTCGCACCGCTGCTGGAGGCCCACCCCGCCGCGGCCCGCCTCCTCGGCGGCGGAGCCGACGGCGGCGACCGGCTCCAGCTCTTCGAGGGCGTCGCCGCGCTGCTGACCGACCTCACCGCGACGACTCCCGCCCTGCTCGTGCTGGAGGACCTGCACTGGGCCGACCAGTCCTCACGGGACCTGCTGCGTTTCCTGCTCAGCCGGGGCGTCCTCCAGCGCCCCACCCCCGGCACCCCCGTCCACCGCCTCGCCGTCTTCGCCTCGTACCGCGCCGACGACCTGCACCGCCGCCACCCCCTGCGCCCCCTGCTCGCCGAGCTGGTGCGGCTGCCCGCCGTGGAACGGCTGGAGCTGCGGCCGATGCCGGACCAGGAGGTCGCCCGGCTGGTGCGTTCGCTGCGTGCCGAGCCGCTGCCCGAGGCCACGGTCGGCCGGATCGTCGAACGGGCCGAGGGCAACGCCTTCTACGCGGAGGAACTGCTGGCGGCGACCGCGGACGAGCCGGAGGCGGTCCTGCCGAGCGGGCTGGCCGACGTCCTGCTGATCCGGATCGAGCAACTGCCCCCCGCCGCCCAGCAGGTGCTGCGCACGGCGGCCGTGGCGGGCCGCCGGGTCGGGCACGACCTGCTGCGGGAGGCCGTGCAACTCTCCGACGACGAGCTGGAGTCCGCGCTGCGGGAGGCGGTCGGCCGCCAACTGCTGGTGCCGGGCCGGGAGTCGACGTACGAGTTCCGGCACGCCCTCACCCGGGAAGCGGTCTACGCGGATCTGCTGCCGGGCGAACGGGTGCGCCTGCACGGGGTGTTCGCGAAGCTGCTGGCCCGCCGGGGCCGGGCGGCGGAGAGCGCCGAGCGGGCGCACCACTCGCGTGAGAGCCATGACCTCGCCGACGCGCTGACCGCGTCCGTGGAGGCCGCCGACCACGCGCACGGGATCGGCGCGCCCGCCGAGGAGTTGCGGCATCTGGAGGGCGCCCTCGATCTGTGGTCGTCCGTGGAGTGCGGGGCCCGGCCCCGGGACCTCGACACGGTCACCCTCACCCTGCGGGCCTCGTCCGCCGCCGCGCGCGCCGGGGAGAACCACCGCGCGGTCTCGCTCTCCCGCTCGGCGCTCGCCGGAGCGAGCCCGGACGCCGACTCCGAACTCGCCGCCCGGGTGCGCTACACCCTCGCCGGTGACCTGATGCGCGTGGACAGCCTGCAGGCCGCGTTCCGGTACAGCAGCGAGGCGCTGGCGATGATCCCCGCCGAACCCCCGTCCCGTACCTGGGTGTGGGCGGCGGCGACCCATGTGATGGCGGCGCGGTACGTGGGGGAGGACGAGGAGGCCGGGCGGGTCGCGCGACAGGCGCTGGGCGTCGCCGGGCGGCTCGCGCTGGCCGACGCGGAGGCCGACCTGACCATCTCCGTCGTCGGTCTCGACCCCGGGAGCAACCGGCGCTCCCGGGAGGGCCGGGCCCGGCTGAAGGACGCCCGGGAACTGGCCCGGCGGGCGGGCAACGTCCCGGTGGAGATGCGCGCCCTGTTCAACCTCGCCGTCGGCTGCTTCGAGTCCGGCGACCTGGACGACTGCCTCGGCTGGCTCTCCGAGGGGCTGGAGCGGGCGGGCAGCACCGGGCTGCTCTCCTCCCCGTACCCGGTGGAGATGCGCTACCTCCACTCCCTGTGCCTGTACACGCTGGGCCGCTGGGACGAGTGCGTCCGTTCGGCCGCCGACGCCGACCGGCTGCCCGCGACCGCCGGTTACGCGGTCGGCCCCGCCCTGTACGTCGCCCTCGCACGCGGCGACGAGAGCGCGGTGGAGAGGGCGCGGGCGCTCCTGGACGGGCCGTACGACTTCATGGCCGCCCTCGTCGCGGGGATCACCCTCACCGAGGCGGCCGTCCTGCGGCACGACCCGGAGGGCGCCGTCGCACAGTTCCGTACGAGTGTCGCCGTCCTCACCGAGCAGGCCGGGGCGCGGCCCGACGCGACCGTACGGCTCGCCGCGCTCACCCTCGGGGCCGTCGCGGACGCGGTGGCGGAGCGGCGGTCGGCCGGGGACGAGACGGGGGTACGGCACTGGGTCCCCACGGGCGAGGAGCTGGTGGAGGCCGCGCGGATCACCGCGGCCGAGGGGGAGGACGGGGGCCGGCAGGGTCCGGAGGGGCTGGCCTGGCTGGCGCGGGCCGAGGCCGAGTGGACGCGGATGACGACCGGCCCCGATGTGCGGGCCTGGCGCAGGGCGGTGGACGCGTTCGCGTTCGGTGATCCGTACGAGCGGGCGCGGTGCCGGCTGCGACTGGCGGAGGCGCTGCTGGGCGCGGGCGCGCGGGAGGAGGCCGGGGCCGAGGCGCGGGCGGTGGGGGAGGCCGCCGACCGGCTGGGGGCGGTGGCGCTGCGCGCCGACCTGGACGCGCTGGTCCGTCGGGGACGGCTCGCGGAGGCGTCGGCGGCCGGGGACCTGCCCGCGCTCACCGCGCGGGAGAGCGATGTCCTGCGGCTGCTCGCCCTCGGGCGCACCAACCGGCAGATCGGCGACGAACTGTTCATCACCGGGAAGACGGCGAGCGTCCACGTGTCCAACATCCTGGCCAAGCTCGGGGCGGCGAGCCGTACGGAGGCGGTGGCCATCGCGTACCGGGAGGGGCTGATCACGGCGGGCTGATCACGGCGGGCCGGCCCTGGGGCCCTTGCGGGTCCTGGTCCTAGTCCGTCGGCCAGACCGTCATGTCGCCGTTGACGAAGCTGACGCCGCTGTCCGGCAGCGCGGTGGACTTCACCTGGACCACGAACAGGGCGATGTCCCCGGCGGGGGTCTTGAAGCACAGCTCGCTGCCGGCCGCCGCCGCGGCCAGCGGGAAGCGGTGGCTCGTGGCCCCGGTGAGGGCGATGCGGCACGATTCGAGCGTGGCGCCCGGCTCGGCGTACAGCATGGTGAGCACGCTCTTCTCGCTCTCCAGAGCGCAGCTGTCCTGCGCGCAGGTGAAGCGGATGTCGCCCTTGCGGTCGTCACGGACGTTCTTGTAGAGCGGTGCCCTGATGTCGAGGGAGTTCTTCTGGTTCAGGAACACCAGAGGGTTGGCGATGCCGCGGGGCTCGGCGGACCCGGTCGGGGAGGAGCCGGACGCCTCGGACGTGCCGCTGTCGGCCCCCTGAGATCCCGTGGTCCCCTCGGATTCCTTGGTTCCTCGGGATTCCTCGGTTTCCTTGGCCGACGAGGACGAGGACGAGGACGACGAGGAGGTCGTCACCCGGTCGCGGATCCGGTCCACCCCCTGCGCGACCGTCCAGACCAGGCCCGACAGCAGCAGGGAGCCGCCGACGACGGCCACGGCCGTGATCAGCGCGGTCCGGCGGCGTCGGGCGCGCCGCTGCTGAGGCCCCTCCGGTCTCGCGGGCCCGTGCGGACCCGTCACCGTCATGGGCCCGTGCAGCACCAGCGGCCCGTGCGGACCGAAGGACCGGGTCGGCGACAGCGGCGGCACCGGGTGGGCGACGGTGGGCCGTTGGGACGCCGCCGGGGGCGGTACCGGGACCTCCGGGCCCGTGACCTCACGCCAGACGGCCGGGCCGCCGCCCGTCCCGGTGTCCGGGCCCAGCTGGTCACGGCACCACGCGACGATCTCCGCCGGGCCGGGCCGCCGCGCCGGGTCGACGGCGAGACACCGGGCCATCATCGGGCGGAGCCGCTCCGGCAGCAGGGAGAGGTCGGGGGCCGAGTGCACGATCCGGTACAGCACGCCGACCGAGGGCCCGTCGCCGTACAGCGGTTCGCCGAGCGCCGCGAACGCCGCCGTCTGCCCCAGCGCGAAGACATCGGTCGCCGTCGTGACGTCACCCCCGGTCGCCTGTTCGGGGGCCATGAACTGGGGGGTGCCGACCGCGGTGCCGGTGGCCGTGTGCGAGGTGAGGTCGGCGGCCACCGAGATACCGAAGTCGATCACCCGGGGCCCGTCGGCGGCCAGCAGCACGTTCGACGGCTTCAGGTCGCGGTGCACGATGCCCTCGTCGTGGATGGCCTGCAGCGCCTCGGCCACCCCCGCCATCAGCCAGAGCACGGCGGGCACCGGCAGCGGGCCGCGTCTGCCGACGGCCTCCGCCAGGGAGGGGCCGGGCACGTAGAGCGTGGCCAGCCAGGGCGGTACGCCGTCCGCGTCGGCGTCGATCAGCTCGGCGGTGTACGCGCCCCGGACCCGCCGGGCCGCCTTGATCTCCCGGCCGAACCGCCGCCGGAAGGCCGGATCGTCGGCCAGCTCCGGGCGGACCACCTTGATCGCCACCGGTCTGCCGCCCTGTGTGTGCGACAGATAGACCCGGCCCATGCCACCCGCCCCGAGCCGGGCGGCGAGACGGTAGCCCGCCACCTGTGACGGGTCGTCCGACTGGAGCGGCTGGAACACCTCGGTCGCGTTGTTCAACGGTGTACGTCCCCCTGCTGTCCTGATCTCCCCCGAAGCATCGGTCCGATGATCCGACCGACAGGAGCAGCCTAAAGGTTGTTGTGTGCACGCTGATCCGAGTTGCGTCGGAAGGGGACCGAGGCCGGCCCGACCGGACGTCAGAGCCGCGCTCCCTTGAGCGCCATGTGCAGCAGCAGCCGGTCCTCGCCGTCCGTCAGGCGCAGCCCGGTGAGCGCTTCGACGCGGGAGAGGCGGTAGTAGAGCGTCTGACGGTGGATACCCAGCTCGGCGGCGGTGTGCCCCGCCCGGCCCGCGTGGTCGAGGAACGCCTCGGCGGTGCGGGCGAGTTCGCGGTGGGCGGGGGCCAGGAGGGCGCGGACGGACGGGTCCTGCGGGGTGTCGCGGGGGAGCGCGGTGAGCAGGCGGTACGGGCCGATGGAACGCCACTGGGCGACCGGGCCGAGCCGTGGCTCCGCCAGCGCCGCGCGGGCCGCCGCCGAGGCCTCCCGCCAGTCGGTGCCCAGTTCGGAGAGCCCGGCGCGAGCGCCCGAGACACCCGCCGCCGCGTGCGCGCCCGCGCGCTCCAGGAGCCGGGCCGCCGCCGTGAGCGCCGGGGCAGGAACGTCCGCCGAGCGGAGCCGCACCAGCAGGGCCAGGCCCTGGCCCGCCGCACCCCACGGCACCGTGCACAGCGCGGTCGCCCCCGGCACCGTACGGAACGACGGGGCGTCGTCCGGGTCGGCGGACGGCCAGGGGGCGACGCACACCATCGTGTGGACGCCGTCGGCGCGGGGGCCGAGGGCCGCGCGCAGCTCCGCCACCGCCATGTCGTGCTCCCAGTCGCGCTCCGCGGTGAGCA
Source organism: Streptomyces griseiscabiei (assembly GCF_020010925.1). Taxonomy (NCBI): domain Bacteria; kingdom Bacillati; phylum Actinomycetota; class Actinomycetes; order Kitasatosporales; family Streptomycetaceae; genus Streptomyces; species Streptomyces griseiscabiei. The sequence goes on from NZ_JAGJBZ010000002.1 coordinate 654,922, forward strand.
CCGCGCGCAGCTCGCGGGTGAGGTCCGCGCCGGCCTGGGCCTCGTCCGCGAGGAGGGCGCCGATCCGGGAGGCGACCGCCATCGCGGCTTCCAGCTGGGCGTGGGTCGGGCCCGGGTCGCCGTCCAGGAGCCAGACGTAGCCGAGGACGACACCCCGGTGGCGTACGGGGAGGCAGACGCGGCCCCGGAGCACCCCGGCCTCCGGGGTCGGCGGGATACGGACCGGGGCCGTCGCCCGGGTGATGCCGAAGCCCTCGAACCACTCCCGGACCGCCGCCGTCGAGCGGCGGGTCAGGATCGAGCGGGTGCGGACCGGGTCCAGGGCCGACGGATCGAGATCGCCCTCGCTGTCGTACGCGCCGAAGGCGATCAGCTCGAAGTCGCGGTTCTCCAGCGTCGCCGGGGCGCCGAGCAGCCCGGAGATCTCGTCGACGAGGTCCTGGTAGGCACCCACGGGGTGGGGCGAGGGGCTTTCGGGCGTCACCCGGGCATTGTCGCGTACTCCCGGGGATCCTTCATACATCTGTCTGAGATCTGCGGCACGGATACGTGACAGCTGTCGATGGCCGCCGTACGGGGGGATCCTTAGGTTTCACGGTGGTTCTATCTGCTGGTCTGTGGAGGTGCCCCGTGCTGGGTCCCGTGATTCTCGCCGCGTCGCGCAGCGACCGGATGCGACGCCTGATCTCGGCGGCGCCCGTCACCAAGCAGGTCGTCGACCGCTTCATCCCCGGTGAACGGGTCGACGACATCGTCCCGGTCGTCCGGGACCTCACGGGCAGGGGCCTGGAGGTGACGCTGGACGTCGTCGGCGAGGACATCACCCGTCCGGAGCAGGCCGCCGCCGCCCGTGACGCCTATCTGGAGCTGATCGACCGGCTGAAGGAACTGGAGCTGGGCGAGCGCGCCGAGATGTCGGTCAAGCTCTCCCTCTTCGGCCAGGCGCTGGAGCGCGGTCACGAGCTGGCCCTCGCCAACGTCCGCCCGGTCGTCGAGGCCGCCGCGGCGATCGGGACCACGGTCACGCTCGACGCCGAGGACCACACCACCCTCGACTCGATGTTCGCCATCCACGACGAGCTGCGCCGGGACTTCCCGCAGACGGGGTGCGTCATCCAGGCCTACCTGTTCCGCACCGAGGCCGACGCCCGCCGCCTCGCCGAGAACGGCAGCCGGGTGCGGCTGGTCAAGGGCGCCTACAAGGAGCCCGTCTCCGTCGCCTTCCAGCAGAAGGCCGAGATCGACAAGGCGTACGTCCGCGTCCTGAAGATCCTGATGGACGGGGAGGGGTACCCGATGATCGGGTCCCACGACCCGCGCCTGATCTCCATCGCCCAGGAACTCGCCCGCCGGGCCGGGCGCAAGCCCGACGAGTACGAGTTCCAGATGCTGTACGGCATCCGCGGCGACGAGCATCTGCGGCTCGCCGCCGAGGGACACCGGATGCGGGTCTACACCGCGTACGGCACCGACTGGTACGGCTATTTCATGCGCCGCCTCGCGGAGAAGCCGGCGAACCTGCGCTTCTTCGCCCGCTCGATGGTCAGCAAGGGCTGAGCCGCCGCTCGCCGAGGACACCACCCGGCACACGACACCGCTCACGACACCGCTCACGTCAAGGAGACATGGAAACCATGGACGCTGTGACCCAGGTCCCCACCCCCGTCAACGAGCCGGTGCACGGCTACGCCCCCGGCTCGCCCGAGCGGGCCCGGCTGGAGGCCAGGCTGAAGGAGCTGGCCGAGAACCCGGTCGAGCTGCCGATGACCATCGGCGGGGAGAAGCGGATGGGCGGCGGCGACCGCTTCGACGTCGTCCAGCCGCACAACCACAAGGCCCGCCTCGGCACCTACGCCAACGCCACCCGGCAGGACGCCCGGGACGCCATCGACGCGGCCCTCGCCGCCGCGCCCGCCTGGCGCGCGATGTCCTTCGACGACCGCGCCGCGATCATCCTGCGCGCCGCCGAACTGCTCGCCGGCCCCTGGCGCGAGACGCTGGCCGCCTCCACCATGCTGGGCCAGTCGAAGACCGCCCAGCAGGCCGAGATCGACTGCCCCTGCGAACTGGTCGACTTCTGGCGCTTCAACGTCAAGTACGCCCGTGACCTGCTCGCCGAGCAGCCGCCGGCGAACTCCCCGGGCGTCTGGAACCGCCTCGACCACCGCCCCCTCGAAGGCTTCGTCTACGCGATCACGCCCTTCAACTTCAGCGCGATCGCGGGCAATCTGCCGACCGCCCCGGCCCTGATGGGCAATGTCGTCGTCTGGAAGCCGTCGCCGACCCAGACCCACGCCGCCGTGCTGCTGATGCGGCTGCTGGAGGAGGCGGGGCTGCCCAAGGGCGTCATCAACCTCGTCACCGGCGACGGCATCGAGGTCTCCGAGGTCGCCCTCGAACACCGTGACCTCGCCGGCATCCACTTCACCGGCTCGACCAAGACCTTCCAGTACCTGTGGAAGACGGTCGGCGCGAACATCGAGAAGTACCGCTCCTACCCGCGCCTGGTCGGCGAGACCGGCGGCAAGGACTTCGTGGTCGCCCACCCGAGCGCCGACCGCGCGGTGCTCAAGACCGCGCTCACCCGGGGCGCCTTCGAGTACCAGGGCCAGAAGTGCAGCGCGACCTCCCGGGCGTACATCCCGGCGTCGATCTGGAACTCCGGCTTCAAGGAGGAGTTCGCCGCCGAGGTCGACTACCTGACCATGGGCGATGTCACCGACCTCGCCAACTTCGTCGGCGCCGTCATCGACGAGCGCGCCTTCGCCAAGAACAAGGCGGCCATCGACCGCGCCAAGGCCGACCCGACCTGCACGATCGTCGCGGGCGGCTCCTACGACGACTCGGTCGGCTACTTCGTCCGCCCGACCGTCGTGGAGTGCACCGACCCGGCCAACGAGGTCTTCACCACCGAGTACTTCGGCCCGTTCCTCGCCGTGCACGTGTACGAGGACGACGAGTACGACGCCATGCTGGCCCAGATGGAGTCGGTCTCCGACTACGCCCTGACCGGCGCGGTCATCTCCGGGGACCGCGCGGCGGCGGCGTACACGATGGAGAAGCTGCGCTACGCGGCCGGCAACTTCTACATCAACGACAAGTCCACCGGTGCGGTCGTCGGGCAGCAGCCCTTCGGCGGCGGGCGGGCCTCCGGCACCAACGACAAGGCCGGGGCCCCGCAGAACCTGATGCGCTGGACCCTGACCCGCGCGATCAAGGAGACCCTGGTGGCGCCGACGGACTACACGTACCCGCACATGGGCTGAGATCGGCCACGCCCCTCTTCCGTGACCCCCTGAGCGCGTTCCGGCTCGGGGGGTCCGGTGCGTGGGCGGCTGCGGGTGCGCGAGAAGCCCCCACCGGACCCGCACCCGACATGTGACGCAACCCGCCGTCTCAGATAGTAGGAAGTCCGACTACTTGTAGAGACAGACGCGCGCCTCTCGCCT